>JABIHH010000062.1 GCA_018649725.1 Rhodospirillaceae bacterium
AAAAATTTTCTAACCAAGTCGGATTCTGAGTCCCCGCTTTTAATGTATGAGTTGAACGGCACGGCTTTCACGCAAGGCTTGCGCGGCATGTATGCTGTTGCCATTGCCGATCCGCATAACCACCATATTCAATTGGCGCGGGACCCCTTCGGCATTAAGCCGCTCTATTATACCGAGTTCGAAGGAGGTGTCGCATTCGCCTCGGAGGCAGGCGCGTTGTTAGATGCTGGCCTGGCTTCCAGAAGCCTCAATGAAAATAAACGCCAGGAGCTGTTGCAGCTGCAATTTACCACCGGCAGAGATACGATTTTTGAAGAGATAAAGCGGGTTGATCCGGGTCAGACCCTAACGCTGGATGGTGGGCAGGTGAGCCATAGTCTGCATCATCCCGCTCTGTCCAGAAAAGCACCGGAAAAATGGAGCGAAAAAGAAGCGCTCGAGAAACTCGATGAAGCATTGATGGATAGCGTTATGGTGCATCAACGATCAGACGTGCCTTACGGTATGTTTTTGTCGGGCGGGGTCGACTCCTCTGTCGTGCTCGCCTGTATGCGCGAATTAAATGAGCAGCCGGTTGAAGCCTTCACGGCTGGCTTTTCCGGCACGTCTGTGGCTGATGAGCGCGCCCATGCGAAAGCTGTCGCAGATGCAGCCGGGGCGAATTTTCACGAGCTTGAGTTTTCTGAAGATGATTTTTGGGCGCTGTTGCCCGAGATTGCCGCGGTAATGGATGATCCGGCAGCTGATTACGCAATACTACCAACTTATAAATTGGGCCAGGCTGTGAGCAAGGCTGGGCTCAAGGTCGTCTTGAGCGGCGAGGGGGGTGATGAGCTGTTCGCTGGCTACGGTCGCTACCGCAAGCAAATGCGCCCGTGGTATTTAGGCGGGCGCAAGATGCGCTCCAAGGGGGTCTTTCATGGCTCGGATTTATTGCGTGATCAGACAGAAAACTGGCGCGACAGCTTTGAGCAAATCTGGCAACGCGAAACCAACTCGAAGCGTACGAAACTACAAATAGCTCAAGCTGTCGATTGTGCCGATTGGCTGCCCCATGATCTGCTGATTAAGCTCGATCGCTGCTTGATGGCGCATGGCGTCGAGGGGCGGACCCCGTTGCTCGACCGCAAAGTTGCCGAGGTTGCGATGCTTCTCCCTGACAAACTCAAAGTGCGGGGCCGGGTTGGGAAATATTTACTGCGGGTCTGGCTCGATCAGAAATTGCCGGAAGCTCGCGCTTTCGATCGGAAAAAAGGTTTCACAGTTCCGGTAGCTGAGTGGATGGGCCGACGTGGCAGCGAGCTTGGTAAACTGGTCGCCGCGCAAGAGAGCATCAAGGAAATTTGTGACCCCTCCAACGTCGAGAAATTATTTGCCATACTCGAAGGCTCCCACGACAAACGAGACGGCCAGGCCGCCTGGGTGCTGTTATTCTATGCCCTCTGGCACCGCCGTCACATCCAAGGGCTTGCCGCCGAAGGTGATGTGTTTGATTGCCTGGGCTGACCCTACCGTTCCGTCAAATATTGATGAAAATTAAAAAATTGTAATAAAACTAATTTTTAGATGAAATTCATAATCATCTGCATTATAGATATTCATCTAAAAATTTAATTCATCTACAAATGGGGAAATATTAAATTATGAAAAACTATCACATTAAAACTTTATTGATTGCCGGTGCGGTTTTGTTGTTGCCACTCAGCGTTCAAGCGGGACAAAAAGTGACTTATTCGTCTAATGGTTCCGATTACGAAGGGTATAGCGCCACAGCCAAAGGACCGGCTAAAGGAACCGTCCTTGTCATTCATGATTGGGATGGCCTGACCAGCTATGAAGAAAAACGGGCAGAAATGCTGGCCGCAATGGGGTACAACGCCTTTGCTGTCGATCTTTATGGAAAAGGCAATCGTCCCGTTGAAACAGGTGCGAAGAAAGCTGAAACGGGAAAGCTGTACAAAGATCGTGCAAAAATGCGTCGGTTAATCCTTGCGGGTCTCTCAGAAGCTCGAAAATCTTTTAAAGGTAAAGCCATAATCATGGGGTACTGCTTCGGCGGCGCTGCTGTACTGGAATTGGCGCGTTCTGGAAAGGCAACGAACGTTGCTGGTTATGCAACTTTTCACGGTGGCCTGAAAACACCAAAGGGACAAAGCTATCCAAAATCCACAGCTCCGATCCTCATCGCCCATGGCGGTGCGGATAAAGCAATTTCCATGGATCAGGTAGCGCAGTTGTCAAAGGAACTCGAAGCCACCGGCGTAAGCTATGAAATGCAGGTATATTCCGGCGCACCTCATGCCTTTACCGTAATTGGATCGCCACGTTACAGGAAGGTTGCAGATACTCAGTCCTGGGCAGCATTTGGTGGTTTTCTAAAAACCAATTTGAAATAATATTTCGGGAACGACTTGCTGACCATATTTGAGTGTCAACAGGTCGTTCCATTGTTTCGAGTTGATTGATTTTTCGCTTTCTGGTCGTCCGCCAGTCGCCAAAATTGGATTTTAACTCATACCTAAATCAGTGGTTTTCCGTACACAACCTTTCAAATAACTCTCTGCTCTCTGTGCTTATATATTGGCGCCAATCTGGCGGAAGTCAGAATACAGGAAGGTTGCGGAATTTTGGTTTTCTAAAACCGGACCGGCCCCGCATCCAATCCAAGAGCAACGCGGCCGTAGGCTGTTAGATATATATCCCAATTGGTTTGATGGTGCGCGCCGGCGGCTTTGACGTCGCGCAGCGCTTGTTGGATGCGGTTGGACATATAGAGTCCGTTACCACCCCAGGCGGCGAACAGGCGGTCTACGGCGGCCTGGCTGAGTTTGTTGCAATAAGCCATATCGCGCTTGCCTTGCAAGCGGATGAGATCAGGCACTTTCTCGCCGCTCGCCAAAATATCTGTCATCAATTTAATGTTTCTGAACATGACGGATTCGGCGGCAAAGGCATCGGCAGCTGATTCCGCGACCCGCATTTGGATGCTTTGAAATTGTGATATCTTATTGTCGAAGCGATTAACCCGGGTATCCATCGCCTCGATAAATTCTTCAACAACACCGGCGGCAGTGCCAATGCTTACCGAGACCAAAGAGTAGGGCGCGATGGCGAGGCGCGGCAGGCGAAAGATCGGGTTATCGTAGAGCTTTGCGCCCGGTGTGGTACCATCGAGCCCATCCTGGGCGGGAATGGCGCGGTGGTCGGGGATGAAGCAATCTTTAAACTCGACAAATTTACTGCCGGTGCCGATCAAGGCAAAGGTGTCCCAGTTGTGAATGATTTGATCGGGCGTGATCGGGGTTAGGATTTGCATGGCGCCCTTTTCGCCCTCAAGCGTGCTTATATTTGTCACCCATGTGGCATGGTCGCATCCGGATGAAAATGTCGACCAACCGTTGAGCAGATAACCACCCTTGGTCGGTGTGAGTATGTTTTTTTTGGCGATGGATTCTTTGGTGCCAGTATTGCCGCCGGAAGAGATCGCAACATCCGGTCCATCAGCCCAAACCTCGGCCTGAGCCTGGTCTGAAAACCCTGCTATCGTATTAGCATGCTCGGCAAAGACGGCCAGCACCCAGGCAGAAGACGCGCAGCCTTTGGCAACTTCCATCACCAAGCGGCACAGCACATCCCAGTCCATCTCAAAGCCGCCATATTTTTTGGGCATGCAAACCCGGAAAAATTCATTACCTTTAAATTCGTCGACCGTTGCTTTTGGCAGGCATTTAAGCTCTTCCGTCTCCTGCGATCTCGCTCTCAGATCCGGAATCATGGCCGTCGCCCGGGCAACGAGTTCGTCCACTGTCGGAATTGTGTTTTGCTTGGTCATGCATTTTCCCCCACTTATTTAGTAGTGGACGATATCAGCGAAAATACTGCTGGGAAATTCATTTTTGCTGAATTGAACGAGAAGCGCTATAACACGGCTTCAATCAATATAGGGAACAGGTTAAAGATGTTTGAGTGGTTAAATCTACATGTTTTGGCGCTGATCGCCGTTGCGTTACAGTTCGGCGGCATGGCGTATTTTGCGTTTTTGTTTACACCAATGGTTTTTAAATTTGTCGACCGCGAAGATGCGTCCAAGTTTTTGCGCCAGGTCTTCCCGGTCTATTATCGGACCAATGCGGTCATTTCGATCTTGCCGGCTCTATTGCTGATACCGGGGCAATCCTACGAAGTTGAAGTTGGCACCATGCTGGCTGTTGCAGCTGGCTTCTTATTTGCCGCCCGGGTGATCGTGCCGATGGCGAACAAAGCCCGGGAAGAAAGTAACGACGCTAAGTTTAAGGCCGTCCACCGGTCCAGCGTAATCCTGCATATGATCCAGTTTGTTGCGGTGGTGGTAATTTTGGTTAGACTGGCGCAATAAGAATTCTAGAGATCTAAAGAAGGAAAATCATAAATGGCAGACGTTCAAATGACGCCGGAAGAGCGTAAAAAATCTTGGCTTGAGATTTCGGTTATCGATGAAGCGCAATTTGATGCGATGCGGGAAGAACAGGCGGCACGTCAGGTAAAAGTGCCGCAACCAGGCGATGACGCTCCTGATTTCGAAATTGATGTGTTGGACCCGGACCGCCAGCGTACCGGCGAGACGGTCAAGCTCTCAAATCTGCGGGGTAAACCCGTTGCTCTCATGTTTGGGTCCTACACCTGACCTCCTTTCCGGCGTCAGACCGTGCGTCTGAACCAAATGTTCAACACTTACAAAGATCAAGTCGAATTCCTCTGCATTTATACCCGTGAAGCCCATCCAAGTGATGGCTGGCAGGTGCATGACAATCTCGAAGAAGATATCGTTTTCCCAGATCCAACAACGGATGACGAACGGACAGCGGCGGCCTCGGCCTGTCAGATTAAGTTCGATTTGCAAATGCCGATGCTGATCGACAGCATGGATAACGATGTTGAAGAAAAATACATCTCGCTACCGATGCGGCTCTTTGTCGTCGATGCAGACGGCAAGATCGCCTATTCTGGCGACCGCGGCCCGCGTGGCTTCGATCCTGATAGCTGGGAAGCAGCGATTAAGGCATTGATCTAGGGTTAATTTCTAGCCCCAAATAGTTTCCGCTGCCTCGACGACGAGGCGGAGTTTGTCGGCTTGTTCTTCAGGGCCGATGATGTTTTTGCCAGTCGTGCTGCTGGAAAAGCCGCATTGGGGGGAGAGGCAGAGTTGGTCTGGCGAGATGAACTCAGCCGCCTGATCGACGCGCGCTTTTAACTGATCGATCTCTTCAAGTTCACCGTTTTTTGAAGACACTAGGCCAAGGACAATTTTTTTGTCTTTAGGGACAAAGCGGAGCGGCTCAAAACCGCCGGAGCGTTCGTCGTCATATTCCAGGAAAAAGCCATCGACGTCGGTTTGGTTGAACATGATGTCAGCAACCGGCTCATAGCCACCGCCGGCAAAGCCGGCACTGAACGCATTGCCGCGGCAAAGGTGGATGCAGATTTTCATGTCAGCGGGCCGGCCTCTGACCGCGTCACTGATGAGCTTGGCATAAGTTGCCGGTAAAGTGTTCGGATCTTCGCCCAATTGGCGCACGCCTTCGCGCATATTTTCATCGCAAAGATAAGCGAGGTTGGTGTCATCGAATTGCAAATAGCGACAACCCGCTTCGGCGAGGGCCAGAACTTCTTCTCGAAAAATACGGGCGAGGTCTTCATAGAAATCCGCCATGTCAGGATAGGCTGTCTCACTGATGGCACCACGGCCGCCTCTGAAATGCAGCATGGTTGGTGAGGGGAGGCAAATTTTCGCGGTCTCATTAACAACCGACTTTAAAAAACGAAAGTTTTCAACTTCAATACCTTCGCTGGGCCGCACCATGCGCTCGCTGACGATGGCGCGGAAGGGCGGCAACTGCCATTGCTGTTTGGCATCCGTCGCACCGCCCGGCTTGAAGTCGGGATTTTTTTCGAAGTTAACGCCTTCAATTTTGTTGATGAAATCATGAGTGAAACTATAGCGGCGAAACTCACCATCGGTAATGGATTTGAGCCCAACGCCTTCTTGCATCTGAACGATGTCACGAATGCACTCATCTTCAATTTTTCTGAGCTCAGCATCGGATATCTCGCCATTTTCGCGGTGCTCTCTTGCATCTAAAATTTCAGCGGGGCGAAGCAAGCTGCCGACTTGATCGGCGCGAAAGGGGGCGGAATTCGTCATTTATTTAGTCTCTTCGGTTGGGGGCTATTTCACCATGCTTGGTAGCCAGGTTGCGACCTCGGGAATAGCGATCAACAGAGCCAAGACAGCAACTTCGATGGCGATAAAAGGAAGCGCTGATTTGATGACGGCTCCGATCGTAACGTTAAACGGCGCGATGCCTTTCATGACATAGAGCAGAAGGCCAAAGGGCGGTGTCAATAAGCTGATCTCCATGGTGATCAGCATCAAGACCATCAGCCAAATTACGTCGATTTGGAAGACCACTTGGAAAGACTGGGTGCCCAGCAGGAAGAAGGGCAAGGTGAGCAGCAACATGCTGACCTGATCCATAAAGGCGCCTAGGAAAAGCAAAACAACAACCATGATGATAACGATCTGAAGTTGGTTGAGCTTCCAGGAAGACACGGCCTGCAGCAACCCGTCTGTGGCACCGGAATTTGAAAGTGCTTGGCTGAACACCAATGAGCCGGTGATAATAAACAAGATCATGGTATTGACTTTGGCGGTCTCCATTAAAGACTTCCAAATCTGCCGCCAATTAAAATCGGCACCATCAATGCCGGAAATTTTAATGATATTCTTGAACAGCTTGAAGAAATAGCAGGCTCCCAAAGCGGCGATGCAGCCAAGGGCTGCCGCTTCAGTTGGGGCAGCGATTTTGAAAAAGATCGAGCCAACGACGACGACAAAGATAATGAACAACGGAAATATATAGAGAATAAACGGAAGCACGCGGTTAATTATGCGTTTCATACCGCCATCGTAGGCGGCGTTTAAATAACTCTTTCCGCCAATATTAATAGAAAAAGTAACTGGATCTTTGAGATAGCTTTCATCCGGATCATAGCTTGGGGCCAAGGTCGGATCCAGGATGCAGCGGCCGATGACATAGGCAAAAAACAGCCCGGCCATCAAAACACCCGGGATGATGCCGGCGATCAAGAGTTGGGCCACGGACTGTTCCGCGATACTTGCCAGCAACACAGCCAAAGCAGAAGGCGGGATCAACATCGCAATGCCACCGACCGCCATAATCGGCCCCATCGCAATGGACGGTTTATAGCCGCGCTTGATCATGTCCGGCAAAAGGACCGAGCCTAGGATCGCTGTATTGGCAATTGTTGAGCCTGATAGTGAGGAGAATACGGTGCCACCAACAATTGAGACCACGGAGAGGCGGCCAGGCAATTTGGAAATCATCCGATCAATTGCCCCAATCGCTTTAAACGCGACGCCGGTGTGAAGAAGAATTTCGCCCATCAACAAAAACAGCGCGACCGGGGCGAGAGTAATGGTAATGGCACTGTTAAATTCCATTGGCATCATCACGAGGCCGATATCGCCACTTATGAAGAGGAATGTGCCAACGACATTGGCGGCGAAAAAAGCAAGAGCGACGGGCAGGCCAATAAACATGGCTGTGCAAACCGTGCCAAGCATGAGAATAAGAGCGAGATACCATTCTAATTCCATGACTAGAATCCCGCCTCAGATACGTGATCTTCCGCTGCCAGTTTGAAGACGCGATTTTTGCGTAGTCGGAGTAAAAACTCGGTGGCTAACATTGTGAAGGATAGGGCAAAGAAACTAACAATGATCCAATTTGCGACCTGTACATCCTTGTCAGGTAGGGTCTGATCTATGTATTCAGCAATACCAGAACGAGAGCCATAAACGGCGAGCAAAATACAAATGGCGGCACCGAGCAAATTAATCACGGTATCAAGTTTTGCGGCCGCATTTTTTGGTAAATTTGCCGTGACAACATCAACTTGTACATGGGCACCTTGTTGAAGAACCCAAGGAGCACCCGCAAACACACCAAAATAAAGCGCATATTCAATGCCTTCAAAGAGCCACCAAATGCCGCCATATCCGAGTTTGATTATGAGAAGATTGAACGGAATTAAAATGGCGATCAATCCGATTGATAGGGCGACGAGCCCAATGAGGAACGTAGTGAGCCGATTGAAAGCGATTTCAAATGTATCAATTGAAGACTGCATGGGGGGCCTTGCTACTGATTTTTAACCTATGGAAAAATACGAAATGGGAATGTCGCATTTAAAGCCACACTCCCATTCCGATAGATCGTTAGAATACTATTTGAAAAGCTTCATCAAAGCAGCGCCGTGTTTTGGACTGCGTTTGAGTACTTCTTTCCAACCTGCACCATAAGCAGCATCTAGCCACTTTTTACGATCAGCACCTTTAAATTCAATAATTTTCATGCCTTTACCGGTGCGAAAAGAGGTTTCTTTGTTGATGCCTGCCATAATTCCAGGGCTGCCAGGCTCGCGTGATTTTTCGGCTTCCATACCTACTTTCGTGATCACAGCTTGTGCCTGTGGGCTTAATTTCTTCCAAGTTTTCAAATTGATCAGGGTATGGAGCGATGAGGCATAGAAACCTGGATTGACTTGGAATTTAGTAACTTTTATCCATGGTGGCACCCAACCAGAACCCGGCCAGCCATAGCCTTGAACCGTACCATTTTCCATCAAAGTATAAATTTGTGGCATTGATGATGACTGAGTTGTTGCACCCAAAGATCTAAAGAAGGTTGTGTAAACAGGTGACACTCGAAGATGGAGACCTTTTAGGTCAGGCTTAGTGATGGGTTTACTGAGAAACAAGTGGAACGGGCCAAAATCCCAATGACGTGCGACATAGTGAATATTTTTCTTATTCAACAGTTTTTCAACGTAGGCAATGCCACCGTTTTGACGTAATTCATGATAACTCTTTGTTGATAGACGTAAGACCGGTGATTCGGGCATAACGTTGCCAAAATACGATTCAGTGCAACCAACAAGGTCATAAGCGCCTTTGGACATCTTTTGAGTTAGAGTTAAATGGCTACCAATTGCTGGCGCGCCGCCAATCATTTTAACTTTAATGACGCCTGCGCCGGCGGCATTGATTTTTTTCACAACGGCTTCAAAAGGGCGGCCTGGAGGGCTGCCGATGGGGAAGCAGCTGGCGCCGCGGATGGTAACTTCTTTGGATACAGCCGGAGCTGCATTGAGGCTCAGCACAGCAAGTGATGCTGCGGCAGTTGCCAGAATAGTCGTTCTAATAGTCATATTTAGTCTCCCAGTTTGAGGATATTAAAGTTGGTGATCCTGTTAATGTTATAATTCCTTAATTCGTTCCTTAGTTTATCGCATAGTTATTAGTTCGTATACCATACAATATAATTGACTTTCGTTAAGCTTCCATGGGCATCAGTTCGAGATGCTTCAATAAGGCGATGAAAGTGGATAGCTTCTCCCGTTTGTAAGCTTCGACATCCATATTATCAAAGTCGTAAAAACCCTGACCGTGATTCATGCCGAGATGACCGTCGGCAATTTTTTTAGCAACAATGTCTGGTGCTTTGTAACGCTCGCCCAAATTCTCAGACAGATAAGCACTGGCGTAGTGCAAAATATCGACGCCACCCCAATCGATAAATTCAACCGGACCCATGGTGGCATAGCGGATTCCAAACCCGGTGCGAACGGCTTTGTCGATGTCTTCGGCGGTGGCTACTCCCTCTTCAATCATGCGCACCGCCTCGTTCATAATGAGCGATTGAAAGCGGGGAATGATATAGCCGGGTGAGGCTTTGCAAATTACGGGCGTTTTGCCGATGGATTCTAAAAGCGCTACAAATGCGTTCAGTTTGGCTTTATCCGTTTGCTCGCTCGGGCTCACCTCAACAAGCGGGATGAGATAAGCCGGATTAAGGAAATGCGCGTTAAGGAAGTTTTCCGGATGGCTACTAAAGCCGGCCAATTCTGTTACCAGCATCGTTGATGTTGTCGACGCGATAACGGCCTCGTCAGAGGCCAAGGCACTGGCGCGTTTAATCGCATCCTCTTTATAATCCAACAGTTCGGGCACGCCTTCAAAAATATAATCCGCGTCGCCCAAAACATCTGCGGCCTCCGTTAGGGCAACTCCGTGAATTCGGTTAAGGATGGCAGGGATCTTCGCCGCGTCCAAAACGTCGAGAGAAACCAGGAAGTCGAGATTTTCTTTGATCTCGGCTTTGCCCAGGTCGAGGAGTTTCTCCGAGTCTTCTGCGCTGCGGTCTTTAAAGTCCAAAATTGTGACGTCGTGGCCGGCATAGGCAAACACTTGTGCAATGCCACGCCCCATACGCCCGGCCCCTAAGGCGACAATCTTGGGAGAAGAACTCAAGTTGAAATTCCCTCTGCCAGCATTTGGCGCATCTCACCCGGGCTAAGATCTGCAAGCCCCAAGCTTTCGAGTGAGCGGCCAGAGTCATAAAGCGCATCGCCGGTGATGGCTGAACCGATGGCCAGCAGGCCCTCTGAAATCGTCATGGCTTGACCGATCCAACGACCGAGAGAAACATAAAACGCCAGGCCCAAGGCCGTGTCTTCGCGCATATAACGATGGGTATGGAGGTCAATATCCTCCCGCCAGTCACCGCTATCGGTCAACATCTCATGCGACGAATTGCCATACATCCATTCTTCCGACGCATCGTCATAGTGATTTTTGAGTGGAAAATGTGGTGCGCCATAGCCGAGCGCTTCCCTGAGATCAATGCGTTCCTGATCCAAGGCATTTGTTACACTGCGGATCGAGGGCTGCGTGCCCTCGTTGTGAATATCCCAGACATCGAAATGTTCAAGCGGTCCGGCGTTTAGAATTATCAACGGCGGATGGATGATCGGTCCGGCATTCATCAACGCGCCGTCAAGCAAATCGGTGATTTGTTCGGCTGCTGGATAGGCTTGCTTAATAATAGAAAAGGCACGATCGGCATCTTTGAGAGGATAGATCCCGGTCGGCAGGCGGGTCGCGTAAACGCTGATCCGGACATTATCCTCACCATGTTTGCGGGCGAGATAGGGTAGGGTGCCGGTTTCCCCAAAAGCGATGTTGGCCGTATTGCCGGCCTCCACGGCCGCTTTGGCATAAATATAGCCGCCGAACGTGCCGGGCGGCAGGTAGCCAACTTGACCTTCTTGCCAGAGCGGCGCGAGTTGGGGGGCGAGAGAAGTATGCGTATGACAAGGCAATGGCAAAACGACGAGCTCTGCATCTTTCATGGCGGCTGCCAAATCATCCGTCACAACCGCGATTGCAACATCCCGCGTGCCTTTGTGATCAGTGACTTTAATGGTTTTGGAGTCGCGGACAGAGCCGAACGCCGCCGCATCCCGGCGCCACAATCTAACACTATGACCTTGCTCGGTGAGGCTAACGGCTGCAGCGTAACAGCCATGCCCGCCGCCAATAACGGCAATATCCAATTTGGTCTCCCAAGCGTTACTTTATTTCTTAATTAGTTTAAGCCTAAACTAATTAGCTTTTTAGTCAATTGGCTTTTTTACATGTTTCATTTTTCAAGCTATAAGAAGCGAGCAAATTTGGGAAAAACTTGTATTCATGACTGAAATCACGATCCGCCGCCCAGATGACTGGCATGTCCACCTCCGGGACGACGCCATGTTGGAAGCCGTGCTGCCCTTTACGGCCCGCCAGTTTGGCCGGGCGATTGTCATGCCCAATCTCGCGGCACCGGTGACGACGCCTGCCATGGCGGCTGACTATCGCCGGCGGATCCTGCAAGCCCTGCCGGATGAAAAAGCAGCTGAGAATTTTATCCCGCTGATGACGTGTTATCTGACAGATGATACAGCGGTGAATGATATCCAAAACGGTTATGCCGATGGCGTCTTTGCGGCTGCCAAGCTCTATCCCGCTAATGCGACGACGAATTCAGCGCATGGCGTGACCGATATCACGCGGCTCGAGCCGGTTTTTGCTAAAATGCAGGAGATGGGGATGCCGCTCTTGCTGCATGGTGAAGTGACCGATCCGGCGGTTGATATTTTTGACCGCGAAGCCGTCTATATTGATCAGGTGCTGACCCCATTGATCGAAGAGTTTCCGACGCTCAAAATCGTCATGGAGCACGTGACAACCAAAGACGCGGTTAAATTTGTCCGTGCCCATAAGGGACAAATGGCGGCAACGATTACCGCGCATCATTTAATGATCAGCCGAAATGATATTTTTGCCGGCGGCATTCGCCCGCATCGTTATTGCCTACCGATTGCCAAGCGGGAAGTTCATCGCCTGGCCCTTCGGGAGGCGGCAACCTCAGGTGACAGCTGCTTCTTTTTAGGCACCGACACTGCGCCGCACCCGATTGACGATAAGGAAGCCGCTTGTGGCTGCGCTGGGATTTTCACCGCCGCCAATGCGCTCGAGCTCTACACCCAGGTGTTTGATGAAGAAAACGCGCTGGATCGACTCGAAGGCTTCGCCTCTTTGCACGGCCCCGCTTTTTATGGCATGGATGCCAATGAAGGCTCGGTCACTTTGGTCAAGGAAAATTGGCGGGTGCCGGGCACGATTGCGGTGCCGGATGGAAGTTCCGTTCACCCCTTTAGAGCGGGTGAAACCCTCAATTGGAAATTAAAAAATTAAGTTAGGAAGGATAGAAGATGGCCGATACATTTAATGCCCTGGTTTTGAACAAGGATGACGATGGCGTAACTTCTGCCGTCCAAAGTGTCGGGCTTGATGATTTGCCGGAAGGCGATGTTGTTGTCGCTGTCGACTACTCCACGCTTAATTATAAAGATGGCCTTGTGCTCAAGGGCCTCGGCGGCTTGGTGCGCAACTACCCGCATGTGCCGGGCGTTGATTGTTCGGGCGTGATCGAAAGCTCAGACAGCGCTGATTTTGCTGCGGGTGACCGGGTTGTGCTTAACGGTTGGCGGTTCGGCGAGGTGTGCTGGGGCGGCTATGCGCAAAAGGCCCGCGTGCAATCGAGCCAATTGGTTAAACTGCCGGACAATATTTCAAATGAACAAGCAATGGCCATCGGCACGGCAGGCTATGCCGCCATGCTGGCGATCATGACCTTGGAAGATCATGGTCTCACGCCAGATAGCGACGGTGAAGTTTTGATCACCGGTGCAGCGGGTGGCGTCGGCTCCATTGCGACGGCGATCCTGGCTAATCTTGGCTATCAAGTGGCAGCTTCGACGGGACGTGCGGAAACAGCCGACTATCTCAAATCTTTGGGCGCCGTCAGCATCATCAGCCGGGAAGAGCTTGAAGAGGCGCCGAAAGGCCCACTCGGTAAGGAGCGCTGGGCAGCGGCGATCGATAATGTTGGTGGGCCGATTTTGGCGAATTTACTGACAGCGATGAAATATCATGCGAGCGTGGCCGCGGTTGGCCTGGCAGCATCGGCTAAACTAGAGACCACAGTCGTGCCGTTTGTCATCAGAGGCGTCAATTTATTAGGCATCGATTCCGTTATGTGTCCGACCGAGCGCCGCGTTGTTGCTTGGGATCGATTGTCGAAAGAATTGCCTCAAGATAAGCTCGGCGATGCGGCGACGATTGTCGGTTTAAGCGATATAGGTGGCTATGCCGATGATATTTTGGCAGGTAAAGTCAAAGGTCGTGTTGTCGTAGATGTGAATACATAAGAGCGTGCGTTATCTAAATTGAGATTGTATAAAAACACATCACATTTTTTAACAACAGAAACAAATGGGGAAATATTAAAATGGGTTTAGTTCCAGATTGGTTGGTCGACGGCATTAATACTGCTTTTCCAAAAAACGTCTGCTTAGTTGGCATAGCGCTTCCTGATGGTTATGCGCAAATCAGCCCTCGCGGCAGTGTGGTTGTCTATGACGAAAACACTTTGGCGATTTGGAATCGCGGCGGTGGAACAACGGCAGAATCAGGTAGTGATGGCAGCAAAATGACTGTCTACTTCCGTAATTCTGAATTCGGTGCCAGAGGTGGCAATGGCCTCCTCCCAGCCGGCGGCATTGCCCGGTTTTATGGCACAGCCGAAGTTCATAAAGAAGACGGCGACGTACGCGAAAAAGTGTGGACAACCATGCATCCGAAAGAACGCGAAAATGATCCGGATAAAGCCGGTCATGCTGTCCTGATCCATTTGGAGCGCGCCGAGCAGCTTAATCATAAGCCGCTTGGTGATTTGCCCGGACCGGAATAAAGACCGGAATAAAGACCTTATATCAAAGGGTTATTTAAAGCGGCGCTGCTTCGGTAGCGCCGTTTTTTTATGTTTTAAGTGTTAACCTGATTTTCACGACTCTTTGGCATTCTTGATCCTCCAAATTGCCGTCTTCTCTACTAGGCGGGGTTTGAACTAGGAGAAAGTAGAATGCATAAAGCACTAAAAATTGCTGGCTTGGGCGTGTTGTTAAGCGGTTGTGGTTATGTGGATGCTTATGAAGAAGCGGTCTACGACCATAAGCCGGTCTATTGCTATAAAAGCTTAGCGGCTGTGCAATGTTTTGATGAGCCGCAGCATACCATAAACAAAGATTGGTGAATTATTACGGCCCCCATCCGTCCCGGAGTGATGAGCCCGATCCCGTAGAGGTGCCGGAGCTGCAAGCGCCGACGGAAAGTGTTGAAAAATGGGTGAAAGATCCTGAGCCGGTGGCTAAGCCTCGCGTTCGCGTGCGTGGCATTTTGCGCACGGTCGGTTTTGGTAAGCCCTTGCCTACAACCTATCACACGATTTTGGATGAGGAGACGGCGGCTGAGCTTAAAAGCATGAAAATTACCGAGCCGGTACCGCCCAGCCCAGACGTGAGCAAGCCAAAATCAGCGTCTAAGACAATCGCGGAGAAGCTACAAGAATAATTTTGATGTTTTAAAATATGGCGGTATCTCATTCTGCCAGTTATGATAAGCCCGATGCATAGTTGTATCGGGTTTTTTTATTGAGGATTGGATGAAGAAATATATTTCTAGCCTCGTTTTTGCGCTTGGTATTCTAATTGGCTCCAGTGCATTTTCCGAAATGCCGCCACCACCAAATTATAGTCAGTCGCCGGGCTGGTTGGAACGCGCTGCGATAAGTGGTGATGCGGCTTCGCAATATCTTCTTGCGCAAAAATTGGAGGCTGGCCTTGGTGGTGATCCCGATATCGTGGCTGCTGCAAAGTGGTACGCCAAAGCTGCCGTTCAAGGCAACGCGGCGGCACAATTCCGCTTGGGCGAGCTGTATTATGCCGGCAAAGGCTTAAGCAAAGATCTCGCCCAGGCAGCCAAATGGTTTGAACGCGCCAAAGATAAGGGCTCGGTGGCTGCGGCTTATAATCTTGGCTTGATGTATGAGCGCGGATTGGGCGTTGAGAAAAACTTCGCCAAGGCCAGTGCGCTTTATCAATGGGCAGCCAATGCGGGGATTGCCCCGGCGCAGGTCAATTTGGCCTTTCTTTATATGCAGGGCAAAGGCGTCCTCAAAGACAATGGCCGCGCCCTAATGTGGCTCGAAATCGCCCGGCGCTCCGGAATTGCCGTGCCGACTGCGATCCTAGATAGCCTAAAAGCCAAAATGTCCCCCGGCGAAGTCGAAAGCGCCATCCAAATGGCCCTTAACCGCAAAACACAAATCAAAAAATCTAACTAACTGATTTCATTGCCAAATTAATTTACTAACTGTCAGTTATTAACTATTCCGCGGCGGTTTCGGCGGTGACGAGCAGTTCGTCCTCATCCAAATTTCGGGCCAGGGTTTCTTTGGCTTTTTCAGCTTCCTGTTGACGCGCCCACATGCCGGCATAGGTGCCGGCTTTCTCCAGCAGTTCAGCATGGGTGCCGCGCTCGACGATGCTGCCTTTCTCCAAGACAATTATTTCATCCGCCTCGATCACCGTTGACAGCCGGTGCGCGATGACCAGCGCAGTTCGGTCTGCGGCAACCTCGCGCAGGGATTGTTGGATCTCTTTTTCCGTATGGGTATCAAGCGCCGAGGTCGCTTCGTCAAAAATCAGAATTTCCGGGCCTTTTAAGATCGTTCGGGCAATCGCGACCCGCTGTTTCTCGCCGCCCGATAGTTTGAGACCGCGCTCACCGACCCGGGCATTATAGCCATCAGGCAATTCGGTAATGAAATCATGGATTGAGGCGAGGCGCGCAGCCTCTTCGATCTCGCTTGGCGAGGCGCTCGGCCGCCCATAGGAAATGTTGTAATAAATGGTGTCGTTAAACAGCACCGTATCTTGCGGTACAATGCCGATGGCAGCCCGCACAGAATCCTGTTTGACCTCACGAATATCCTGCCCATCGATCAAAATACGCCCCTTGGTAACGTCGTAAAAACGATAGAGTAGGCGGGAGATGGTCGATTTTCCAGCGCCCGAGGGGCCGACGATCGCAACGGTTTGGCCCGGTTTTACGGTCAAGGAGACATCTTTGAGGATCGGGCGTTCCGGCTGATAGTGAAACGAGACATTCTCGAACGTCACTTCGCCGCCGGTTAAGGTGAGGGCAGGCGCCTCAGCATGATCTTCAATCTCGGTCTCGCGTTCCAGAAGACTGAACATTTCATCCATATCGGTGAGCGATTGCTTTATCTCGCGGTAGACAAAGCCTAAAAAATTCAACGGCAGAAAAAGCTGGATGAGGTAGCTGTTGACCAGCACGAAATCACCCAAGGTCATGGTGCCGTTTTTGACGCCAAAGCCCGCCATGATCATCAGAGCTGTCATGCCGATGGAAATGACTGCTCCTTGACCAACATTCAACATTGATAGCGAAACTTTACTTTTGACGGCAGAAGCTTCGTAGGATCGAAGGGCCTCATCGAAACGCCCGGCTTCATGTTCTTCATTGCCGAAATATTTGACCGTCTCATAATTGAGCAGCGAGTCGATGGCCTTGGTGTTTGCTTCGCCGTCCATTTTATTCATTTGGCGGCGATATTTAAGTCGCCAATCGGTAACCGCGATGGTCCAGAAAATATACGTACCAACGGTGACGAAGGTAACCAGGGCATACCAGACGTTAAACAGCCCCCACATAATGGCGCAGACCAAAAGTATCTCCAGTAATGTCGGCAGCACATTGAACAGCATAAAATTGAGCAGAAAATCGATGCCTTTGGTGCCACGCTCGACGGCGCGGCTTAGGCCGCCGGTCTGGCGATCCAGGTGAAAGCGCATGGCTAATTTGTGGAGATGGCGGAATGTCTTTAAGCCTGCCTCACGAATGGCCCGCTGAGCAACCTTGGCAAAGATAGCATCGCGAAATTCGCCAAAAGCTAATGACATGGTGCGCGCCAAACCATAGGCAATAAGAATACCGACCGGCACAACGATAAGGGCCGCTGAATTGCTGGAAATAGCGTCGACGGCCAATTTATAGAGGATTGGCACGCCGACATTAATGCCCTTGGCCACAGCAAGAAATAGGACGGCGATAACGACTCTGACTCTCATCTCGAGTGCATTTTTAGGCCAAAGATAAGGCATCAATGTCCTGAGAGTCCGCAAGTCATTACGAGAGCCCTTCAGGCCAGATTGATCCTCAGGAGCGTCGGCGGCTAGAGAGCGCATTGAAATCCTTATGTTTTTCCTGAAATTCAAACGGCTAAGGAGGGGGCCAAATTACCGTTTCAGATCGGTATTTTCTCCTAATCTAAGTAATTTGGGATATTGCATCACTTGGCGCAATAGGTTGCGCAAAATAAACCCTATTTTGCGGTTCTTACCTATGGAAAATTACGACTTAATTCCCATATGTATGCCTGAAACAAGATTTCTAGGAATTCAGTCGTACCATGTCGGCAATATTCAATCGCATCAAAAATCTCTTTGGCCAGGGCAGTTCGGCCTTAACCTATGGCCAAGCCAAAGAACTCGCTTCTGATCAAAATCCAGAAGTACGAAAGGAGCTTGCTGAGCGGATCGATGTGAGGCCGGAGATCCTTTATTTCTTGGCTGAAGATCCAGATCCGATTGTCAGATGCGAAATTGCTAAAAATGAAGCCGCCCCCCGCCAGGCCGATGCCGTATTGGCCAAAGATGATGATATTGAAGTTAGAAGCTGTCTGGCAAATAAGATTGCCCGCCTGGCCCCTAACCTCAATTCAATGGAACGCGAAGACATCCGCCACTTGACGGTTGGAATTCTCGAGGATTTGGCTCGGGATCAAGTTCCCAAAATCAGGCAAATTCTGTCCGACACGTTAAAAGATGTCGCCGATGCGCCAGTGAGCGTCATCCGTCAATTGGCCCAAGATGATGAGCTTTTGGTTTCTGTCCCAGTACTTGAAAACTCCCCCGTTCTGACCGATGAAGATTTACTCCATATCATCAGTAACCTGCTGGAAAGTAAGGCGTTAAGTGCGATTTCCAGACGCCATGCTGTTTCTCCTGGCGTGGCTGATGCCATTGTCGATACGGATTCCAAAGAGGCGATAACCGTATTGCTAAATAATGAATCTGCCCAAATTAGAGAAGAGACGCTTGATTTACTGGTTGATCGATCACGCAATATCGAAATGTGGCAAGGCCCTCTGGTGCGTCGCCCGCAACTTCCAGCAAGTGTTGCTTTGCGGCTTGCGGAATTTGTCGCCGATAAATATTTGACCATCCTCGAAGGTCGCCGAGATTTGGATGCAGCAACGCTCAAGCGGGTGAAAAAAGAAGTGCATCTCCGGATTGGAAAAGCAGAACCAAATCTTGTGGAAAATGGCGGCGAAGGTGATGGCAATCCGATTCAGATTAATTCCGACAATATCGATATTGCCTTGGCGGCGGCAAAGCGTTTAAAGCGCGAGGGCAAACTTGAAGCAAAGGATATCGAATCTGCGTTAAAAACCGGCGATCGTCAGTTCGTGCGTTCGGCCTTGGCCATCAGATCTGAGTTGTCGCTGGCGGTAATCGAAAAAATTGTTAAAACCCGCAGCGCAAAGGGGGTTATGGCGATGGCTTGGAAGGCTGGCTTGCCGATGCGCTTGGCGACCGATCTACAATCTAAACTCGCCGGTATTTCAAATGGCGATTTGATTAATCCCCGGAACGGTTTTGACTATCCGATGAATGACGAAGAACTGGCTGCTGAGCTGTCCTTTTTCACGGATTAAACACAAAAAAAACCAAAAAAAACCGAGATCCAAACTGATCTCGGCTTTCTCTGATATTTCTTAATACTATTCGGTGCGGTAAATCAGGTGATAACCGAAAGCCGTCTCGACGACACCGCTGAGCGCGCCGACGTCGAGATCAAATGCAGCTTGATCAAATTCAGGGACCATAGCGCCCCGACCAAAACTACCAAGATCACCGCCCTGACGAGACGACGGGCAATCGGAGTTTTCGCTGGCGACTTGTTCAAACGGTGTACCACCGTCGATTTGAGTTTTAAGCGCTTCAATCTGCTTCATCGCGTCTTCGGCAGAAAGTTGAGTATTTGCTTGTGGAGCGTCGGCATGGCTAACAAGAATGTGCGAAGCACGGATTTGATCTGACATAGTTTCTTCCCTTAGAGTTCATAGTAGAGTCGTTCGAAATGGGCGTTTCATTTAAATTTGCCCAAAATAAAGGCCTTCCATATAGGATTGGTTCCGATACATCAATGAATACTTCTTGAAACGGGCTTCACAAAGTCGCGTTTTACCTTTATTCGATAGGTTCATTTAGAGGATACTTTTTCAATGAGCATCGACCCCCAAGTTCAAACCGTCATTGACGCGGTCGCCAAGGCTGAAGCCGAAGGAAGCCCGCAGGCCCATGAAATGAGCCCTGAAGATGCCCGGCAGTTCTATATCGATACGCGGGGTGCCGTGACGCCTGAGCCGCCAGAGGTTGCCTTTGCTGCCGATATCTATGTTGATGGCCCGGCGGGCCCGATCCCGATGCGTTATTACCGCCCGGCAGGGAGTGCTGAGAGCGATATTTTGCCGGTGATGATTTATTTTCATGGTGGCGGCTGGGTTGTCGGTAACCGCAATACCCACGATGTCGTTTGCCGAGGGCTTGCCAATGAAGGCTGTTTTGCAGTCTTGAACGTCGATTATCGCCTTGCACCCGAAGCCAAGTTTCCGGCTGCGGTTGAGGATTGCTTTGCCGTTGTTGAGTGGGCACTTAAAGGGGCAGGCGGGCTCAAAATAAATCCTGAACGCATTGCCGTTGCCGGCGATAGTGCGGGCGGCACCTTATCGACGGTTTGCGCCAAAATGGCACTGGATCAGGGGAATGCGGTGGTTTTTCAGGCTCTGATATATCCCTCTACCAATATGAATTTTACGACCCAATCACAGGCCGATTTTGGTGAAAATTATCTGCTGACCAAAGAGGCGCAGCTGTGGTATCACGCACAATATCTCAATAGTGAAGCGGACCGTGAGGATTGGCGGGCGTCGCCAATTTTGATTGAAGATCTCTCCGGCATGCCACCGGCTTATATTATGACCGCGGGCTATGATCCTTTGCGAGATGAAGGCAAAGCCTATGCCGACCGCTTGGCAGAAGCCGGTGTGCCGGTGATCTATAAATGCCATGACGGCATGATCCACGCATTTATTACCATGGGTAAGGTGATTGATGAGACCGCTGTCGCGATCACCGAGGTTGCGCAACATACCAAAGACGCCTTCGATGCGCTGGATGCGCGTTAGCGAAAATTATGGTGGATCAATCGGACAAAGACTTGCCTGACGAATTTTATCAGCGCCGCGGTGGTTTCTCGATATTTGATTTCTGGAAGCGGCCCGGCTGGCGGCTGGGCACCGGATCCGACGTCAAAGGCCCGCTCTGGTATCTCGCAGTTGTCGCCAGTTTTGCGCTTGGAATTTGGGCTGCCTGGGCAGACATCATCGGCGGTGCGGGTGCAATCCGGATTGCGATCATTTGGATCGTGGTTTCCGGCGTTGCCTTCTATTTTCTTATTCGTCTGCAACAAACGCTGCTCTGGGGCGCTGTGTTGACGGCCGCAAGTGCTGCACTAACGCTGGTCCTGCAATTGCGCTTTTGGCTGCTAAACGATACCTGGCCAGGTTGGCTCGCCCAGGAATTACCGATCCTTAGCGATATCGTCGGCGCCCAGCCAACCGGCTTGCTGGCCTGGCTCGGCAATCAATCCGCAATATTCGTGCTGCTCGGAGCCAGCATCATATGTCTGGCTCTAACCCTCATTACCAAAAACCTCCCTACCTCAAAATAAGTGTACCAGGCACGTTTATTACATTAGGCGTGGATTTTCTTTTCCAGCTCGCTCGACCATTCGGAGCGGAGTTTGAAGGTGGGCTCGTCGCCAAAAAGCTCTTCGGTGGCGCGCATGATCTCGTCATTTGTCATCGAGAGATCGAGGTCATGCAAGCAAGGCTGCTTGACGTAATAGGGGGTGTCGACAAAGACCTCGACCCGGTTGTCTTCGGGGTCGTAGCAATAGACCGACCAAGCATTGCAATGGTTGATCTGATAAAGGCCAGTGGCCTCTTCTTCGGCCTCAAGCCGCGCCGTCATTTTACGCAGATCGCCAAGCGATGGTAGGCGAAAAGAGAGTTGCTGCACCCGTGATGGCGGGCGATCTCCCGCAGTTTCAAGCGCAATTTGATGGTGTTCGTTTGGATGACGGCTGAGGAATACAACCTCGCCGCCCCGGGCTTCACCGCCATCGGTTTCGATGAAGTGAAAAACCTCTTTATAGAACCGAGCCATGCGTTTCAGATCTTTAACAAAAATGCCAACATGGCTGAAACTGATATTGAGCTTCTCACTCAATTTACTTCTCCATGGCCTTCTTCCAGATTAAACGAATAACCCAGATCGGAATGACGACCAGGGCTCCGATCAAGATTGGCGAGAGCGACCACTCAAAAATGCTGGCGAAAATATTCATCAGGCCATCAGCAAAGCCGCCGATGAACTCGAGCAGTTTCTGCGCATCCAGATCGAGCGCTTTTAAGAGCCAGCCGACAATCAGGGAGGCGACCAGAAGTTTGATGATTGTTTTGACCGGTGAGTTATTCATTTGTCATTGATCGCCTTGTCGACAGCGGCCTCTATCTTGCTGTCCGTGCGGTTACCATGCACGGCAAACAGAGCATGGATGATGCTAATAATATAAAGCGGGAAGCTGATAAAGCTGCCAATGCTGAGGGTGCCAACAAAGATTGTGACGGATAGTAAAATAAGCACCAGGTTAATAATTGCCTGAATGATCTTGCCCGACATCAGGAGCGCCACAGGTGGCAAAATTATTGCAAGGATATACATCATATCTAAATGTCCAGTCTGGTTGTTGTCATGAACCTATTAAACGGAATTGAAGGGGGGGATGGCAAGGCTATTTGCAGCCTACTCCCACTCAATTGTGCCGGGCGGCTTCGACGTCACGTCATAGACGACGCGGTTGATGCCCCGGACTTCATTGATGATGCGGTTGGTGACGCGGCCTAAGAAAGCCATCTCGAAAGGGTAGAAGTCTGCTGTCATGCCGTCGGTGGAATTGACGGCCCGAAGGGCGCAGACGAAATCATAGGTGCGGGCATCGCCCATGACGCCGACGGTTTGCACAGGCAGAAGTACGGCGAAGGCCTGCCAAATCTCGTCATAGAGACCGGCTTTTCTGATCTCATCCAGATAGATCGCATCGGCGCGCTGCAGGATATCGATTTTGTCCCGTGTGATGCCGCCGGGTAAGCGAATGGCAAGGCCGGGGCCGGGGAAGGGGTGGCGGCCAACGAATTGCTCCGGCAGGCCAAGCTCACGGCCAAGGGCACGGACTTCGTCTTTGAACAGTTCGCGGAGCGGCTCGACCAGATCCATATTCATCCGTTCCGGCAGGCCACCGACATTGTGGTGTGATTTGATGGTCACGCTGGGCCCGCCAGCAAAGGAAACGCTTTCGATGACATCCGGGTAGAGCGTGCCTTGGGCGAGGAAATCCGCGCCGCCGATCTTATTGGCTTCTTCTTCAAAAACATCAATAAAAGTCGAGCCGATGATTTTGCGCTTTTCTTCGGGATCGCTCACACCGTCGAGTTTGCCTAAGAAAAGATCGCTGGCATCAACATGGACGAGATGAAAATTATAATGATCGCGGAACAGGCTCACGACCTCGTCGGCCTCATCCATACGCATCATGCCTGTATCGACAAACACACACGTCAGCTGATCGCCGATGGCTTCGTGGAGAAGCACAGCGACGACAGACGAATCTACCCCGCCGGAAAGCCCGCAAATGACTTTGCCGTCGCCGACCTGTTCGCGGACCTTGGCAATCTCTTGCTCTTTAAACGCCGCCATGGTCCAGTCACCACCACAACCGGCAACCCGGTGGGTGAAGTTCTCCAATAACTGTGCGCCATGCGGCGTATGGACGACTTCGGGGTGAAACTGCACGGCATAAAATTTTTTCTCATCATGAGCGATGGCAGCGTAAGGCGCATTTTCAGAGGTGCCGACGATGCGAAAGCCGTCCGGCAGCATCTCAACCCGGTCGCCATGGCTCATCCAGACCTGCTCCTCATTGCCGACATCCCAGACGCCGTGGAACAACTCGCAATCATCGGTGACTGTGACGATAGCCCGGCCAAATTCTTTCTCTTCCGAGCCCGCAACTTTGCCGCCCATCTGCTCGACCATGGTTTGCTGGCCATAGCAAATGCCCAATATTGGCAAATCCATATCAAAGATTTCATCCGGTGCCCGAGGCGTGTCGATATCGGTCACCGAGGCCGGTCCGCCGGACAAAATAATACCGTTCGGATCAAAATCGAGAATGGATTGCTGGGTCACTTTATTAAACGGATGGACCTCAGAATAAACCCCACTTTCCCGCACACGCCGGGCAATAAGCTGGGTCACTTGAGAGCCAAAATCAATGATAAGAATACGGTCAGACATAAGCCGACTCTTACCCGAGTCGCGGCGAGATTGAAAGGGGGAAAAATTGAGAACCCAGTCGCAATATCTCTGTCATCCCGGACTTGATCCGGGATCCAGTCTGTCTTTGCATCGAACTAATTTGTAGCTCCCTGGATCCCGGATCAAGTCCGGGATGACGGTGGGGTGGGGGCCTAAGCCGAAACTACCACTTCCGGGTTCGTCTGCGGTGCGGTCGCCGCATACATGTTGAGCGAGAACCATTTGGGGAAGTTTCTGACCTGCGGTAGCGAGCCTTCCAGCACGAGAGAGCCGTCCCGCGTCGCATCATCCAAGCGTCTTTTTCCCATCCAGACTTCGGTCAGGTCGCGGACATGGGCTTTGACGAAGAGATCAACCTCATGGCCCGGGTCCTTGTTGCAGAGATCGGCCTCGCCGTGGTCGAACATCAGCCACCAGCGCTTTTGCTTGGACTTGAAGCCATGTAGTTCGAACTCGACGGAGACGAGTTTGTCTTCTGGCATAAAACGACAATCGACGGTGCGGCGGATGTCCCACATCAATAGGGATGGGTCGAGATGCTCCTCGGTGTATTCGTGATCGAGCCATTTTTGCGACCACAAGCCGAAGGCTTCGATAATCGGGCGCAGTTCCTGACCGCCTTCGGTCAGATAGTAGTCATGACCTTTGCCATTCTCGGCAGGTTGTCGCTCGACGATGCCGGCGAATTCCAATTCTCTCAGACGTGTCGACAATAAAGAAGGCGACATCAGCGGCAGGCCGCGTTGGAGATCGCTGAAACGGTGACTGCCGCAGAGCAATTCGCGGATCACCAAAGGCGTCCAGCGGACGGCTAATATCTCTGCCGTCATTGCGATGGGGCAAAATTGTCCATAATCAGATTTTCGCGCCATAACTCTAATCCTTTGTTTCTAAACAATAAAAAACACTACATTTTTTATACTATAATGAATCGAGGGCATTTTTCAATATCCAATCAACACATACGCGAATTTAACCTAAACTGGAGAAAAGAAATGGACGCCCTTATGGATAAAGAAACGCTAACCCAATTACGCATATCGGATTATCTGGATATGATTAAAGAAATCGGTCCGGTCTTTGCCGAGCGCGCGGCCGAGCGAAGCGAAACCGACGATTTTGTCGCGGATAATTTTGCTGATCTGCAAGAGCGTAAAATCTTTTCGGCCATGGTGCCGCACGAACTCGGCGGCGGTGGTGTGTCGCATTCGGAGATGTGCACGATTGTTCGCATGATCGCGCATTACTGCCCCTCGACGGCCCTGACACTTTCGATGCATCAGCATCTCATCGCGGCCAATCGCTTTAATTATCACCGTGGCAATCCCGGACAAGTTCTTCTGGAAAAAGTTGTCGCAGGTGAGTTGGTGTTGGTCTCGACCGGTGCCGGTGATTGGCTCGATTCATCCGGCGATATGAAAAAAGTCGATGGCGGCTATATCCTCAATGCCAAGAAAGGTTTCGCCAGTGGCTCGCTGGCCGGCAATATCTTTGTGACCTCTGCTGCCTATGAGGATCCTGAAGAAGGCTGGCAGGTGCTGCATTTCCCGGTCGCTAAAACCGCGGAAGGTGTGTCGGTTGAAAATAGCTGGCAGGCGATGGGGATGCGCAATACCGGCTCCCACACGGCGGTTTTCAAGGATGTCTTTGTGCCGGACGAAACGGTTGGTTTGAAACGACCGCGCGGTGAGTATCATCCGGTGTGGAACGTGATCCTAACCGTCGCCTTGCCGCTGATCATGTCCGCCTATGTCGGCATTGCCGAAGCAGCGGCGGATATCGTTAAAGCGGGCGCCAATAACCGGCCTAAGAACCACAAACTTGATGGCCATCTGCCGTATTTGCTGGGTGAGATGGAAAACAGTCTGGCGACAGCGCAAGTGATGCATCAAGCCATGGTCGATATTGCCAATGATTTCGAGTTCACTCCCTCGACGCAAATGGCGAACGACGTTTTGATCCGTAAAACCGTTGTCGGCAATGCGGTCATCGAAACAACAACCAAAGCGGTTGAACTATCAGGTGGCTATGGCTACCTCCGCCGCTCGCCTTTGGAGCGCTTGTTCCGCGACAGCTTCGCCAGTCAGTTCCATCCATTGCATGAAAAAAAGCAACACGTCTTTTCTGGACGTCTGGCGATGGGCTTGGATCCGGTTGAAGTACCAGAGTTTGATTAGGCTGGAAATTTTAAAATAAGGCGTCACCCCGGACTTGTTCCGGGGTCCAGCTTTTCTGGATTCCTGCGTTCGCCGGTATGACGTGTTGGAACTACCCCAGTCCCGGTCTGCCCACTTCAAGCGCGCCCTCTAGATCTTCCCAGCCATAAGCGATTTCGCCGAGGATTGTGCCCCAGAGTTTTTCTTCGCGCTCGCCGACCCGTTTGCCTTTCATAACTTCGTAGAAAAAGCGGGATGGGTTGGCTTTTAGGACCCAGATGACGGCCGCGTCGTAGCCTTGGGCGATCATGATGTCGAACAGGCCGGCCAGCAGGCGTTCGCCGTGGCCCAGGTTTTGGTGATCGGGGTGGACGTAGAGGGTGTAGACCTCGCCGCCGTAGGTACTGGCGCGGTCGCGATTAAAGCCGCCGCTGCCGACGCCGATAACGCCTGCATCCGGGTCTTCTAAAACCAATATCTGTTCTGTTGCCGGGCCATCGGCATGGCGGATGGCGCGGGCCCACATGACCATTTGACGCTCAGGCGACATTTCGACCAGGACTTTGTCGGGCAAAATACCGGCATAGGTCGAGCGCCAAGTTTCAACATAAACATCAGCGATGGCCTGGACGTCTTCTTCCTTGGCAGGGCGTATTCTAGCTATTTGCTTTCTCCAGCACGGCAGCGAAAAATCCATCTGTATCATGCCGGGCCGGGGTTAAGGAAAGGTAAGTTTCGTTGATTATAGCATTGCTCGGACAATCGGTGCCAAGCGTTGCCTGCCAAATCTCGGCGATCGGCAGGGCTTTGAAGTCGGGATGGCTCTCCAAGAACCAGGCGATTTGATCCTCGTTCTCCGGGGCCAAGACCGAGCAGGTCGCGTAGATCAAACGCCCACCCGGAATGACAAGATCAGCCGCTTTATCCAAGACTTTGCGTTGCAAAGCGATCAATTCGTCGAGGCGCTCAGGTGTGAGACGCCATTTCTGCGCTGGTGCCCGCCGCCATGCGCCAGAGCCGGAGCAGGGGACATCTGTCAAAACGCGCTCGGCTGTCTGGGCGTGTTCTCCGTAGAATGGATCATCATCGCCGGTCAGCGGATGGCGGGTCACGTTAGAGACGCCGCCCCGTCGAAGCCGGGGTTTCATTTTCTTCAATCGATCTTCATCGGTGTCGCACGCAATTAGCGGGCCGCCGTCTTTCATGGCGGCACCAAGCGCCAAGGTTTTGCCGCCCCCGCCGGCACAGAGATCGATGGTTTTCATATCAGCCTTGGTCGCAACCAGGGCGGCAACGAGCTGAGAGCCTTCATCTTGAATTTCAATAAAGCCGCCTTTGAAGGCTGTTGAGGCCTGCAGGTTCACCCGGCCTTTTACCCGCAATCCTAGGGGCGAGAGGGTGGTGGCTTCGGCGTCGATTTTGTCTTTTTGCAAGACTTGAAGAGCGCGCGCGCAATCGCCTTTGAGCGTGTTGACGCGAAGATCAAGCGAAGCGGGTTGATTCAGCGCTTGAGCTTCAGCTTGAAAATTATCGCCCCATTGCGCCTGAAGTTTTTCGGCAATCCATTCAGGTAGCTCGGCCTGAATGTGCGCCGGAAATTCAGCGTCATCGAATTTCACGTTATTGAGCGCATCGAGCAGGGTGGTCTCTTCTTCCTCCAAGGGCTTCGGTGCGTAACCTTCACCGTTGAACAATGTACTGAGCTCGTCTTTTGCTATTACGTCATTGAGAGCCAAATCTACCAGCACGCGGGCACGGGCGTCCGCCGATTTGGTTAACCAATCGAGGCGGGCATGGCGGCGCAGGATATCGAACACTCGGCCCGTGATTGCGCGGCGATCCTTGGAGCCGATATAGCGCCGACCCCGAATATAAGCCGAGACCACGTCCTCGGCAGGCGAGCCGGAACGGTCTATCTTTTCAAGAATTTCAATTGCCGCGGCAATGCGCGCACCCGGGGTCATGTTTTAAGCGTCATAAAATTTTAGCCATCAACCCGATAATTCGGTGCTTCGCGGGTGATGGTGACATCATGAACATGGCTTTCACGCAGACCCGCCGAAGTGATTTTACGCACCCGGCAATTTTTCTGCATGTCAGCGATGGTCGCATTGCCGGTATAGCCCATCGACGAACGCAGCCCGCCGACTAATTGATGAACGACATTGGTGACCGGACCTTTAAAAGGTACGCGGCCTTCGACGCCTTCCGGAACGAATTTGAGATTGTCGGAAACTTCTTCCTGGAAGTAGCGATCGGCGGAGCCTCTGGCCATGGCACCTATTGAGCCCATGCCGCGGTAGGATTTATAGGAGCGCCCTTGATAAAGAAATACTTCACCGGGGCTTTCTTCTGTCCCTGCAAAGAGCGAGCCGATCATGACGCAATCGGCACCAGCCGCAATGGCTTTAGCGATATCGCCTGAGTATTTAATACCGCCATCAGCGATCACTGGAATGCCAGCTTTGTTACAGACACTAGCGGCTTCCATAACAGCTGAGAATTGTGGCATGCCGACGCCGGCGATCATACGGGTGGTGCAGATCGTGCCGGGACCAATACCGACTTTGACGCTGTCTGCGCCCGCATCGATCAGTGCCTTGGCACCGTCCGCCGTTGCGATATTGCCGGCCAGTACTTGCGTGTAATTGCTGAGCTTCTTAATTTTTTCGACGGCGGCCAAGACACCGGAGGAATGGCCATGGGCAGTGTCGACGACAATCACGTCAACTTCGGCATCAAGCAGCATCTCGGCGCGCTCAAGCCCGGCTGCACCAACGCCGGTGGCGGCAGCAACGCGCAAGCGACCATGTTCGTCTTTGCAGGCATCGGGAAAAGCTTGCGCTTTTTCCATATCTTTGACGGTGATGAGACCAACGCAGGCGAATTTATCGTCAACGACAACTAGTTTCTCGATCCGGTGTTGATGGAGCAGGCGTTGGGCTTCTTCCAGATCAACGCCTTCTTGAACCGTCACAAGCGGCTTGTCATCACTGTGCTGGGTCATTAATTCATAGATTTTTTGCTTGGGGTCGGTGGCAAAACGAACATCGCGGTTGGTTAGAATGCCGACCAGCTTTCCGTTACCATTTTCGACAACGGGAAAGCCTGAAAAACCATTGCGATCCATCAGCGATTTAGCCTCTGCCAAAGTCGCGTTGGGCTCAATCGTCACAGGATTGACAACCATACCAGATTCGAATTTTTTGACTTTCTTTACTTCGGCAGCCTGTTCAGGGCCTTCCAGGTTTTTGTGGATGACGCCAATGCCACCGGCCTGCGCCATGGCGATCGCGAGCCCGCTTTCTGTCACCGTATCCATCGCTGCTGACAGTAAAGGAATACCGAGCTCAATCGATTTGGTGAGCTGAGTTTGCGTGTTGGTTTGTGCCGGTAAGACATCCGATGCTGCAGGTTCGAGCAAGATGTCGTCAAAGGTAAGGCCGTCGAGGATTTCCATTATTTTTCTGCCATCTCTACTGCTTGAGTTGGCAACGCATCATACAGAGAAAGTTACTAAAGCCAAGCGACTATTAGGGTGGCGGAAAATTTAATGAAATCAGTCGTTTATAAGGCTATTTTGCACCCTCGCCACGGAAGTTCTGGGCGACGACAAACATTTCGGCCGACTCGGCTCGGCTCGAGGGTGGTTTCGCATGACGAACCTGTGAAAAAGAGCGTTTCATATCGGCCAACAGCTCCTTTTCGGTACCTCCTTGAAAGACTTTTGAGACAAAGCAGCCACCGGGCGCCAGGACCTCTTTGGCAAAATCATAAGCCATCTCAGCCAGCCCCATAATACGCAAATGGTCGGTGTTGGCATGGCCGGTAATTTTAGGAGCCATATCGCTGAGTACAGCATCGGCTGGTCCGCCCAGGGCCTTTTTCAAGATATCCGGCGCATCGTCATCCATGAAGTCGAGCAAAAGAACTTCCGCCCCGCTGATCGGGGCCATTTCCTGGAGGTCGATCGCAATAATTTTGGATTTTGATCCTGGTTTTTCCGTGCCCAATCGACTGACTAGAACTTGCGTCCATCCACCTGGCGCTGCGCCTAGTTCGACAACCCGCATACCGGGTTTGAGAAATTTGAATTTGTCGTCGAGATCTTCGAGCTTAAAGGCAGCCCTGGAGCGCAATCCAGCACGTTGGGCCGCGGCGACGTAGGGATCATTGAGTTGGCGTTGCAGCCAGCGGGTCGATGAGCTTTTGCGGCCACGCGCCGACTTTACCCGAACTGTTAAATCACGACCGCTGCGCCCAGAGGTGTTTTTCTTTGCCCCAGGATTCTTGCCAGAAGATTTTTTGCTCACCCGACGGTCCCAGAATTTTGCCGGGAATTCTGGTGCTGCCGACAATTGGCTGCGGGATTACCGATGACTGGTACACCATCTTTTATCATCAACTCCAGTAACATACCTTCTCGCAAACCACGATCGGCGACGCGGAGCCTGCCGACCGGCCAGGCGCGGCAGATGGCTTCGAGAATGGCACAGCCGGGAATAACAAGTTCAGCACGTTCATTGCCGATACAAGGCATTTCCGTACGTCCTTTAAAATCCAGATCAGTCAATTTGCGGCTGGCATGGTTTAGTTCATCGAATGTCAGATCAAGGCCGTCTATTTGGGAACGGTCATAGTGGCTGAGGTCGAGGTGAACGGCACCTAAAGTTGTCACTGTTCCCGACGTGCCGAGCATCTGAACCTGGTTATTAGCCACTTTGGATTTGATGTCATTACGCTCACAAAAAGCCGGCAGCTTGCTGGAAATATCGCTAACCATGTTCTGATAGCATTCATTATTGATTTCATAGATGCCACATTCTTCGGCGAGTGTTACCACGCCGAGAGGAAGCGATAAAACATCCAATATTTCAAAATCCGCACTGTCTTCTGGATTGTTCTTTTTGGCCCAAATGATTTCCGTACTGCCACCGCCAATATCAAAAACGACTGCATAAGGTTGCTCTGGATGGAGCAGACTTTGACACCCTTTGAGGGCGAGGCGGGCTTCTTCATTGCTGGTTATCGCTTCGAAACCGAGCCCCGTTTCCTCGTCGATCCGGGCGAGGAATTCATCACAATTGTCAGCCCTGCGGCAGGCTTCGGTGGCGATATTACGGGATTGAACAACATCGAAAGATTTAAGCTTTTCAGAGCAGATCGCGAGGGCAGAGATTGTTCGGTCCATGGCAATTTCAGCGAGGCGACCACTTTCGGCCAGCCCTTCACCTAATCTGACAATACGAGAAAAGGAGGCGACAACGCGGAAACCTTGCCCCGTTGGCCGGGCGATCAGGAGGCGACAGTTATTGGTGCCTAAATCGAGCGCGCCATACATGCGCTGCTTGCGTTTTCGAGAAAATCCATATTTTCCACGTTTACGTCTTGTGGAATCGTTGTCATCCCTGAAATTATTTTTGGTCTCGCGGCCCATTATGAGTCTCATTTTTGTTCTGTTTCTTTGGCTTACGGTCAGGTTAGCCTGGAATGAAGGGCATTGGAAACCTCTAAGTTTAAAGAGTTTAAAAATCTTTGTGAATTTGAACAAAAAAAGGGCGGTCTAATAAAGACCGCCCTAAGACCCTTGATAGTATCGTTGGAATCAGATTTACATTTCGCGAACTTCACCAAGGAAGCCATCGACTTGAGCGCCGAGACTCTCTGATTGCTGCGAGAGTTCCCGTGCGGCATCCAGAACTTCACTCGCCGATTGCCCGGTTTCAGAAGAGGCTTTGGTCACACCATCAATGTTTGATGATACTTCGCCGGTTGCAGCACTTTGTTCTTCAACTGCGCCAGCAATGGCCGTGGCAATCTCATTCACTTCGTTAATCGTCTTCGTGATGCCTTCGATTGACGTCACAGCCGACTGGGTTGCACCTTGAATACCTGAAATTTGAGCGGCAATCTCATCGGTTGCTTTGGCGGTTTGGTTAGCCAGATTCTTAACCTCAGAAGCCACCACCGCGAAGCCTTTACCTGCATCACCGGCACGCGCCGCCTCGATTGTGGCGTTGAGTGCGAGGAGGTTGGTTTGGCTGGCAATATCGTTAATCAGATTAACCACATCACCAATTTTCTGAGAGGCCTCGGCAAGACTTTGAACCTGCTCGTTGGAGTTTTGCGCCTCAGTCACTGCTTCCGAAGAAATCTGCGTCGAGCGGGCAACCTGGCTGGCAATTTCATCAATTGATTTTGAAAGCTCCTCAGTAGCCGAGGCGACAGCCATTGATTGCGAACTAGCTTCCTGTGCTGCGGCAGCCATTGTTTCCGCTGTCGCTTGCAACTCGGTGGAACTGCCGGCAACCGTTTCAACAACACTTTTCACGTTAAGCTCGAAATTGTCAGCCAATTGAACTTGCTGCGTTACCACAGACCAACTCAACATTGGGCCGACATATCCACCGTCCTTATCCTTGATCGCGGTAATTTGCAGATCAAGAGTTTCAGGACCGACAGAGATTTTTGCCCGGTGTGGCATATTGGCCGGATCACCCAGCAAATTACGCTGATGCGCTGGATTTTTGTGGAAGATGTCAATGCACTGACCCATCAAATCACTCGCTTTGATTGGCAGATGTTGCTCCAGCGGTGTTAACGTATCAACACTGGTTTTGTTGACATAATTGATGGTGAAATCGACTGGATCACACATCATGACATTGACCGGCATATTATCGATCATCTGCATGAGGCGGGCTGTGTCTTCGTCCTTTTTAACTTTCTCAGTAATAACCGACCAGCTCAACATTGGGCCGATATAGTTGCCATCTTTGTCATTGAGAGCTGTGACCAAAAGATCCAACTTTTCACCAGCCAAATCGATAATAGCGGTATGTGGCAGGTTAGACGGATCAGCCAATAAATTACGTTGATGTGATGGGTTCTTGTGGAAGATATCAATGCACTGGCCCATCATGTCAGCAGCTTTACAAGGCAAAGCATGCTCGAGCGTTGTCAATGTGTCTGAACTGGCTTTATTTAGATAGGTAACCGTCAGATCGTCTTTATCGCAGGTCATGACATTGATCGGTAGTTCTTCGACCATTTGAGCCAGACGGATCGATTCAGCTTCGTTTTTGAGTTTCTCAGTAACGACCGACCAAGTCAGCATAGCTGATTTATAGTTTCCGTTTTCATCATTGACCGCTGTCACCAGCAAATCGAGTTTCTCGCCGCCAAGGTCAATAATCGCCGTGTGCGGTAGATTTGACGGATCGGCCAACATGCTGCGTTGATGGGCCGGGTTTTTGTGGAAGATATCAATGCACTGCCCAACAAGATCATCAGCCTTAATCGGCAATACGTGTTCAAGTGTCTTAAGAGTATTCACACTCGATTTGTTAGCATAAGTGACTTTAAATTCTTCGAGGTCGCAGATCATGACATTGATCGGCATGTCATCGACCATTTATTTGAACTGGCCGGTTTCTACATTTGAGACTTGTTGGAGCATCGCGCCCTCCTGGTTTTGAGATTCGGTTGTTCCGGCGGCAGATTGAGCGGCGTCAATCATTATACCGGCTAAAAGCATGTATACTTCGGTCCAGGCAGCTTGGACTTTTTCAGTGAATTCTGCCCCGAGACCTTGTTCCAGTGTCCAGAGTAAAGCCTGGGCAACGGTTGAATAATCTTCATCTTTAACCCCATAACTGCTGTGTCGCGCGCCCAATTGCTGAACGGCCGGGACGATGGAATCGAGATCAGTTAGTCCTTTGACAGCTACTTTTAAGGTCGACATGAGCGCCTTACGTTGCGCGGCCATATCATCGCTAAAAAGAGACTTGAGACTCGGATCGAGTTCAAAAAGTCGGTCATAAAACATAACGGCCGCGTCATCAGCGATCGGCTCGACCATGGCAAAAGTGCTTTGCACAAGGTGTATTTGTTCGTTGGTTAATAGTTCGTCAGTATCACTGTCATTACTCATTTCTGAGATCATCCCTATAATTCAATCGATAACCCTACTAAAATGCTTATGAAAATGTGTCTGATTAACAACATAAGCGGCTATAAATATTTCAGTTTATTTCACTGCAGTAATCTATGTGGCAATTAGAATTCTAATTTAAAAGGTTTTTTTTAAAAGAAAGTAGCGATTTTTTGTTATTTTTCGTATCACTGCCTGTAACGGGATGTAACAGAATGATTTTAATTCACTTTCGTAAATGACGAATAAGAATCGAGTATTTGACATCAGGGTTGAATTGCCCGCTCTGGCCTACGCGTCAATAACCTACTAAAAACCTCAGGATTGTTTAGCTTGGAGCGAAATTCTTAAGCCGCTCTAAAGCAGAAGTTGCTTCTGTCTCGATGTTGCGAACAATATCTGCAAGGGGTTCAATCTTGTCGGCGAAGGTGACCGATTGACCAACCGATAGTGCACCTTTGGTCCAATCGCCGGTCTCATAGGCCTCTTTTCCGACCTTGCCAGATATATGTGGCATCAAAGCTTCTAAATCGCCGGGGCTTTCGGCTTCAATTTTTTGTACTTCGGCGATCGTATCATTGGTCAATGCACGCAAAGTATTGCGCAATGATTGAAGCACCAGGGTTGTGTCGGTTTCCTTGGCTTCGATGAGGTGCTCTTTATAGGCTCGATGCGCCCAAATTTCCTCGGCGACCAGGAAGCGAGTGCCGATGGCAACGCCGTCAGCTCCCATGGCAAGGGCTGCAACCAATTGCTCACCATTGCCGATGCCGCCGCCGATAACCACAGGTATTTCCAACCCCCGACCCGCCATTGAGGCCTGCACCATGGTGCCGATCATATCGAGACCCGGATGACCGCCGCATTCGGCACCAACAACGGTCACCGCATCGACGCCAATCGATTGTGCTTTGAGGGCAAATCTCAAATTCGGGGCTTTGTGAATGACCTTAATCCCAGCGTCATGAAGGTCTTGAATAAAAGCTTCGGGATTGCGTCCGGATGTTTCGACAAAGGGGACATTTTCTTCAGCAATGATATCAAATACGCGTTGGGTATTCTCACCCTCTACCAGCTTTGGCAACATCGAGACATTGACGCCAAACGGTTTGCCATCGCAAAGGTCCCGGCAGCGGCGAATTTCATCCCGCAGTTTATCTAAATCAGGAATACTGGCAGCAGTCATAAAGCCGATAATGCCGGCATGGGCCGCAGCTGCCACGTAGTCAGGCGTTGCCAGCCATTGCAGGCCACCGGCGATAACCGGCACGCGAATGCCAAAGAGTTCAGTAATGCGGGTTTCTATCATGCCCTTGATAAAGCAGAGAATTAAAAGATCGGCAAGCGGTATACTGCCATAATTTTCAATGCTTTATTTACCCGTAACAATGAAATAATTTAGCTTTCAATTCGGTCATCGCAATAATGGATAACTTACATGTCGAAGTTAAAACTCAACGTAAATGGTGAAACGCATGAAATTAATGCGGATCCGGATACACCACTGATATTTGTCCTCCGTAGTCAGCTAAAATTGACCGGTCCCAAATTAGGCTGCGGCCAAGAACAATGCGGCGCGTGTGTTGTTTTAGCCGATGGTGAGGCGACCAATAGCTGCGTCAGGGCCGCTTCAGAGTTTGAAGGACAGGAGATTGTGACAATTGAAGGTTTGTCGGATGGCGAGAGTTTAAGCCCCGTGCAAGAGGCTTTTCGGGACGAGGGCGCTGCACAATGTGGCTATTGTACCTCCGGCATCGTTGTCGCGACGACAGCTTTGTTGACTAAAAACACGAAACCTAGCCCTGAAGAAGTCCATGAGGCGCTGCATGATCATCTGTGTCGCTGTGGCTCGCATCGCCGGGTTTTAACCGCTATTGATCGCTTAATTGGGGAGGGCGCGTAACATGCCCAAAAATCCAAATATAGGCCATCCAAGTATTGAAGCGCATCCGGATTTAGATCAATGGATCGAGATTAGCAAAGACGAGCGTATTCTCCTACACACCGGCAAAGTCGATATCGGTCAGCGTATTTCAACGGCGCTTGCGCTGATTGTGGCGGAAGAACTCGATGTCGATTATGACCGCATTGATGTGAAGCGCACTGAAACCGATGTTGACCCAAATGAAGGGTTCACCGCCGGTAGTATGTCGATGCAGCATTCCGGCAAGGCGCTCCGTATGGCAAGTGCGACGGCCCGGCGGCATATGTTGGCAATCGCTGCCGAGAAACTCGAAGTTGAGGCCGAGAGTTTGGAGGTTGAAAATGGCCTCATCCAATCCCGGGAAACCAATGCCTCGATCACCTATTGGGAGCTCATGTCAGAGCAAAAATTTGATATCCCGGTTGATGAAAGTGTTGCTGTCAAAGCGCCAGAAAATCATACCAAAGTCGGCACGCATGTTCAGCCCAAAGGTATGACGGAAATCGTTAGCGGCAGGATGGCTTATATTCACGACATGGTTCTGCCCGATATGCTGCACGCTCGTCTGGTACGGCCGCCACATTATCGCGCTGAATTGAAAAGCCTTGATGATGGAGTTGTGGCCCGCCTTGCCGAAAGCGATGTGACCATCGTGCGGGATGGCAGTTTTTTGGCCGTGGCGTCAGCAGATGAATATGCGGCCGTGAAGGCCGCCGAGCGTCTCGCAAATGCCGCCGAGTGGGATTTAAAAGAAGGCTTGCCGACAGCGGAGCTATTCGAGGCCCTAACGTCAAATGAGCGGGTCAGCCTGCCAATTGCCCCAGGCGGTGCACCGGTCGAGGAACCCGTGCCAGCGCTAGACAACCCGCCCGAAAATGCGGCGGTTACGCTGTCAGCGCGGTTTGAAAAGCCCTATCACATGCACGGCTCGATCGCGCCATCCGCGGGTTGTGCCATTTATAAATACGATAAGCTCACGGTGTGGACCCATAACCAGGGCGTTTATCCCCTGCGGGCGGCGATGGCGGAGGCGCTCGATATGGCGATTGGTGATATTCATATTGCTTATTCGCCGGGCTCCGGTTGCTATGGTCATAACGGCGCCGATGATGCCGCCTTTGATGCGGCGCTGATAGCGCGGGCTATTCCTGGCCAACCGGTTCTGCTGAAATGGACCCGTGACGATGAGCATGCCTGGGAGCCTTATGGCTCGGCCATGGTCTGTGAATTGCGGGGCTCGCTAGACGCTGATGGCAAGGTGATCGATTGGAGCCATGAGAGTTACGGCGATACCTTTATGGGACGACCGGCACCGGGGCGTTCAGGCTCCCCGGCTGAAAAATTGCTGGCGACGCATTTCCTTGAAGATCCTTTACCGTGGCCCATTATGCCGCCAACCATGGGCCCGCATGTTGGCGTGCACCGCAATTTGGAGCCGCTTTACAATTTTCCTGAGCCACGCTTGGTTAAAAATCTGGTGCGCGGCTTGCCGCTCCGAGCCTCTGCGCTCCGCACCCTAGGTGCGTTTGGTAATGTCACGGCGCTGGAATCTTTTGTTGATGAGTTGGCCGAGGCCGGTGGCCTTTCGCCTGTTGAAATTCGCTTAAATCATTTAGACGATGAAAAAGCAAAAGACGTTATCCGAACCCTTGATGAGAAAATGACCGCAGCCAAAGCCGGTGAAGCCGATGGTCTGGGTGCTGGTATCGCGTTCTCGAAATACAAAAATGCCGCCGCGTATTGTGCTATCGGCATCGAAGTTGAGGTCAATGATGAGGCCGAAGTTCTCTTGAAGCGAGCCTGGATTGTTGCCGATGCCGGCGAAGTTGTTGACCCAGATGGTCTGACGGCGCAGCTCGAAGGCGGGCTCATCCAAGCGGCCAGCTGGACCTTGCATGAGCAGGTGACTTTTGATGGTGGCGGCGTCACGAGCCGGGACTGGGACAGCTATCCGATCATTCGGTTTAATAATATTCCTGAGGTCGAGACGATATTAATGCATCGCCCGGGTGAGCCGTTCTTAGGGGCTGGAGAAGCAACCGCCGGACCTACCGGCGGTGCCATTACAAATGCGATCTATAATGCTATTGGCCTGCGCCTCCGCCGGATGCCCTATGATCCGGACGCCATTCGTTCTGCGGCGATGAACTAGCTATCGAAGTATATTTGGCAGCCAGAGTGCTAGGCTCGGTATAAATACGACCAACATCAAGCGCACAATATCGGCGGCGAAGAAGGGCGCGATCCCTTTGAACATGGCGGAGAGCGGCACTTCGGGCATCATCGATTTGATGACAAATACATTGAGCCCGATCGGCGGCGTGATGAGACTGATCTCAACCACCATCACCATAACGATACCAAACCAGATCAAGTCGAAACCCATCGCATCGACCAAAGGCACGAAGATTGGCACGGTCAGGAAAATCATTGCGAGGCCTTCAATGATGGTTCCCAGCAAAATGTAGATCGCTAAAACTACTAAGATCACATAGATCGGGGCGATCTCGAGCGACTTAATGAAGTTAACTATGTCGTTTGGCATCTCAGCGATGTTGACGAAGTTGTTGAGGATCAGCGCACCGAAGGCAATGGTGAAAATCATCGCTGATGTTTCAGCCGCTTCGACCAGACCGTAAAAGAAAATCTTGAGGTCCATCTTCTTGCGCGCAATGGCAAAGAGTAAGGCACCGATAGCACCAATGCCGCCACCTTCAGTTGGGGTAAAGACGCCAAAAGAAATGCCGCCAATGATGATCAAAAACAGCGCTAAGACAGCCCAAATTTTAGAGAGCGTGTGCCACCGAACGCTCCAAGATGATTTTGGCGCGCGCGGCGCAAGGTGAGGCCAAAAACGGGCGACGAGCCAAATAACCGTAATATAAAGAAGTATCGTAATGATGCCTGGAATAATGCCGGCGATAAAAAGATCTCCGATGCTTTGCTCAGTCAGAATACCATAGACAATAAGCGCGGCTGAGGGGGGAATCAAAATTCCCATCGTGCCACCGGCGGCGACGGTTCCGGCCGCAAATCCTTCGTTAAAACTATATTTGCGCATCGGTGGGATGGAGACTTTTGCCATGGTAGCAGCAGTTGCGACAGAGGAACCAGAAATTGAGGCAAACCCGCCACAAGCTGCAACGGTCGCCATAGCTAGCCCACCACGGCGATTGCCGAGCCAGGCTTGGGCTGCTTCATAAATATCTTCGGCCAAGGCGGCTCTGAACACAAACACGCCCATCAGCACAAAGAGTGGCAGGGTGACGAAATTAGCATTTAAGGCTAGATCGAGAATTTGTTGGCTGACGGATTCTAGGGCAGGGCCCATGCCTCGCACATAGGCAAAGCCAACAAAGCCAACAAGCATCATCGAAAATCCGAGGGGGAAGCCTAAAAAGGCAATGACAAGTAAGGCAGCAAAACCAATCAAGGAGAGTGTCATGTGATATCTCCCTCTTCATGATGGCTTCGGATAGGTGCTTTGTGTTGGTGGATATCCACGGTTACATATTTCCAAATCATATAAATCTGAACAATTGCACTAATGGCGCTAAGCCCGCAAAGCACGAATAATATAGGCGCTGTCGGCAGTTCCAAATGGATCGAGATGTCGTCATTTTCCAGCATATCGATGCCGGTCGACCACATGCGATGGGTGATAAAAATAATCATGCCGGCACTGGCGATAAGCACAATGACTTCGCGAATTCTTTTAAAACCAGCGCTCATGAAGCTGTCGAACAGCTCGACGGTAATATGGGCACGCTTCACGGTTACCAGCGGCAGGGCTGAAAAAATTGTCAGACCTAATAGAAATTCAATGATTTCAACGCCGCCCGGAATTGGGCTGTTAAAGGCATAGCGACCGGTGACATCGATGATTGTTACTGCAGCAATACCAAGCATGAAAGTACCAGCGATGGCCGTTAGAATACGGACCGGCCAGCGAAATAGACCGGCAACGGATTCTGGGATTAAGTAATCTTCGGCGAGGGCGCGATCCAGTGGATTATTCGAATCGACGTCCGAATGGGCGGTGCCGTCACTCTCCGGATTTTCGGAGGTAATGGCACCTGCTGATTCAGTGTTACTCATGATGAAAGGTGTCGAGCACCCTTATTTTAGTTGAGAATTGAAATAAGCCATCGCTGCCTTAGCATCGACGCCTTTAGCACTGGCTTTTTGCAGCCACTCTGCTTTGGCTTTCGCTGCAAATTTCTTGATTGGCTCCATGAGAGCCGGCCCTGCTTGAATAACTTTACCACCGGCTTTTTGCAAAGCCGCCAAATTTTTAGCAGCTATTTTATCACCGATACCCAAATATTTAGAGACATGCATACCAGATACCGTATTAATTTGCTGGCGCTGTTGTTTGGTTAGACCATCCCATTTCTTTCCGTTAATCAACAAAGAAAACGACGTATTGGTCAACCCGCCGGGAATAACAGTTGTATATTTAATATATGGCATGATGCGGAAGGCACCTAAGCCATGGGCCGGGACAGCAACGCCGTCAACGACACCTTTAGAAACCAGACCGAAAATCTTAGAAGGTCCCGACGCGACAGGAACAGCGCCAAATTCCTTGAGAATTCGGGTTGTTATGCCAGGCGCTGCGCGAAGTTTAAAACCTTTTAGATCAGCGATGCTATTGATGGGTTTCTTCCCACTATGAATGACGTTTGGCGATAGGACAAAAGATCCGACTAACTTCGTGCCTTTGTATTCATTGGCTTTTTTGAAGAATTTTTCATGGGTGTTCCAAAGTGCTATCGAGGTTTTTAACGCGCCAGGTGAGCCCAGCGGCAATTGGGAAATAGTTGGCAAATGAATTCGTTTTGGCTGAAATATATTCGCCATCAGCACAACATCTGCCAAACCTTTTGTCACAGTCTGCCAGTTTTTAGGAGGTGGGCCGACTTTGGTCGCAGAAAGCTTTGGCGTAACCGAGCCGTTGGTTGCCTTAGTGACATCCTTGATCCAAGGCAAAGTAACACCGACTTGGAAGGGGTGTTTTGGCGGTAGATAATTGTTAATCAATAACTCCGCGGATTGAACAGGCTGAGAACTCATCAGGCTTGCAGCTACAAAGGAACCGGCAAGCGCGGTCGATATTACAATTTTTGAATATTTAGACATAACTTAATTCCCCATTTTAGTTTGTTTTAAATATTGGCGTCAAAATGCGCGAAAGCGCGCCGTGTGGCTACCAACGAAACCGTGATGTAACGAATTTGTGATCACGGTTTGGTGACGTTCCAAACTTCACGAACATCCGTGCCGGCGGCTTTAAATGTCACGGCGATCGGACACCATTCAGACAGGCCTTCTTTCATCTGGGCCAGTTGCTCATCTGTGGCGGGTGTTGTGATGTTGACCGTCGTGGTTGCGGTGACAAACGGCAGGGCGACAGTTTCCTGCATCATCAAGCCCCGGCGATCCATCTCGACTTCCATTTCGAGATCAAGTGCGACAACCTCAGTACCTGCTTTACCAGCAAGTTTGTGGATTGTTGAGCTCGTGCAGCCCATAAAACCAGCGAGATAGGCTTGGATCGGCGACATGCCCAATCCGGTGCCGCGCGGCTCCGGGTGATCCATGATCAACTCATCATCGCCCGCAATAACATCTGTCCGCGCATGGTTGGGACAAGACGCTTGGAACTTCAGTTTGGCTACTTCGACTGTATGTGCATCAGCCATAATATTTAATCCCCATTTAATTGATTATATAAATGCTCTGCAAAATAGGAGATTTTCGGATTAGCTAAAACTAACGTTCGCGTGAGGTCCTAAAGATGGCCAATCAGGCGCATAATTCATTGAAAAACCACCCCTGCCGTTCCATTATTTATTACCTGTGGATGGTCAGTTGTTCTGTTAAGATCGGCCAATGAACGACCAGTGAACAACCAGCGGACCAAATCATGAAAATTTGCATTGCCGGCGCGACCGGAGCCTTTGGAACTAAACATCTAGACGCGGTTGCCGCGATTGAAGGTGTCGACGTCATCTCGGTGGTGGATGTTGTTGAAGACCGGCTGCAAGAGGTCGCGGAAAATCGCGGCATTGCCCATTGGACAACAGATCTTGCAGAAAGCCTGGCGCGCTCTGACGTTGAGGCAGTGATCCTCGCAACACCAACTCAGCTCCATACCGAGCAAGCGATCCAATGTCTTGAGGCCGGTAAACATGTGCTGGTGGAAATCCCGATGGCCGATACCTTGGCAGACGCTACGCGACTGGTTGAGGTTCAAAAGAACACCGGCCTGGTTGCGATGGCGGGTCACGTGCGGCGTTTTAATCCGAGTCATCAATGGATCCATAATCGGATCAAGGCAGGCGAGCTTACGCTCCAACATTTGGATGTGCAGACTTTTTTCTTTCGGCGTAGCAATCTCAATGCCCTGGGCGAGCCCAGGAGTTGGACTGACCATCTATTGTGGCATCACGCCTGTCATACGGTTGATCTGTTTCAGTATCAAACCGGAGCCACAGCGGAGGAGGCCTTCGCGCTACAAGGACCCAGCCATCCCGAGCTCGGTATTGCGATGGATATGAATATCGGCTTGAAGGCCCCCTCAGGTGCACTTTGCAGTCTGTCGTTATCGTTCAATAATGATGGGCCGCTGGGTACTTTTTTCCGCTACATTTGTGACAATGGCACTTATGTCGCGAGCTATGATGATCTTGAAGACGGCAATGGTGAGGCAATCGATCTTTCAGGTGTCGCGTCTTCTTTAAACGGCGTCGAGCTTGAGGACCGTGAATTTTTTAACGCCATCGCCGAAGGCCGCGAGCCAAACGGGAGCGTGCAGCAATGTCTGCCCGCAATGGTGACGCTGGACCGGCTGGAGCGCTGTTTCACCTGACGAAAAGCTGCGTTTCAGTATTATATCATTGCCCCATGTTGCTTTATGAATTCTAATAGTTCGTAGACAAAACAATATTCGATGGTGGTAAAATCATCGAACTTCGGGAGCAGGTTATATGATTTTCTTTTCACGCAAGAAACGGCCTTTTGAGCTAGGACCCTATCCGCTGGAGCGGCTGCCGCACGATCGCTCGATCCTGGCGCTCGAAACAGCCCGGCCAAAAACCATCCGGCCGGCACCCAAAGATAATTCAAACGCCAACACTTTTTCCAAGGCACTGGATAAATATCAGGGCATGTACCGTGAACTCGGTGTTGTTGATCCACGTCCCAACAAAGCGCCGGTGCCCGATGATCTAGCGCTTCGGACCAAGGACGTCAAAGGGGCAGCATACTTTTTGGATGCCGCTCAGGTTGGTGTCTGTGAGATGGTGGAAACGGCATGGTATGAAGGCGCTACCGTCCTCCAGCACGATCATGCCATTGTCATCATGGTGCGCCCCGGCCGGACACCTGAGAAAGACAATATTGCGCATGACTGGATCAAAGGGCATGAGATTGCTGCCGCTGAATTAAGGGCCTTTGAAATAGCCATTGCAGTCGCAGAGCATATTCAATGGATGGGCTATGAGTCAAAAGCGCATGATCACCAGACTGGTGATGTCGATATTAATCGCCTATCGGTCATGGCCGGGCTGACGGTTCGCGATGACAAGAAGCTGGTTAATCCTTATCTCGACGAAGAATATGCCATTGCTGCTGTGACCACGGATTATCTGATCAACGTCGATGAGCCGCTTAGCGCAGATGCTAAAAACGGCAAAGGGCTCGGCTATTGGCTCGGGCTCGGCAGTGCGTTTCCTGGGATTGAGTGGAACCGACGCGAAAAGCGGGCGACCCATCTCAGTGCCTATCCGATGGAACAGGTAAAACGCGTTGATCGCCCGACAACATTGATTATTGATGACGAAGTACCGCAAGTGCCAAAACGGGCTGATTTTTTTGTCCGCTCGGAGCACGGTGATCTTGGCGAAAAATCACGCGTTGAACGGGGACGCTTTTCGTTTAAAAACCCGTTTGCTCAAGCGATGGTCAGCCTGATCAGGCGGATGGTGCCTGAGCAAGACGGCGATGTCGCTGCCACAACGCCTGCCGAATGCAGTGATCCGGTAGCGAACGCCAAGGCTCTCAAATCAATGTCTTATCTGCTGGGCGCGGAGATGACTGGAATTTGCGAAGTGCCGCGCTATGTCTGGTATTCCCACCGCAAAGACGGTGCGCCTATTCCCTACAATCATAAATATGCCGTCGTCATGCTGATTGACCAGGGCTTTGAGACCATGGAAGGGGCTTCCGGTGATGACTTTATTTCTGGTGCCCAATCGATGCGGGCGTATATGCGGGGCGCTGAAATTACCGGCGTGATGGCTGAGCATCTGCGGGCTATCGGCTTTCCGGCGCGCCCCCAAACCAATGCTGATTCAGATGTTATCCATCCACCGCTCGTCATATTGTCGGGGCTCGGCGAATTGTCGAGAATTGGCGAGGTTGCGCTTAACCCGTTTATCGGGCCCAGACTTAAGACCGTCGTGATGACCACTGATATGCCGCTGGAAGTTGATAAGCCGATCGATTTTGGTCTGCAGAATTTCTGCTCCAATTGTTGGAAATGTGCCCGCGAATGTCCGTGCGATTCAATATCGTGGGGCGACAAGGTCATGTTTAATGGCTACGAGATGTGGAAGCCGGATGTTGAACGTTGCACCCGCTACCGGTTGACCAATCCCAAAGGCTTGGCTTGCGGACGCTGTATGAAAACCTGCCCGCTCAACAAAGTCGTGACTTGGGAAGGCCCGCTAATGACCCGCATCGCCTCCTGGTTTGGCGTCAATGTGCGTTTTATGAAACCAATCCTCGTGCCGATTGCCGTTTGGGCAGATGATTGGTTGGGTAATGGTATCCGCAATCCGCTCAAAAAATGGTGGCTTGATCTGGAGATTGTCGATGGTCATGCGATTGAGCCGCGAAAAGGGGTCAATCAGCGGGATCTCAATCTTGACCACAAGATCGATCCGGCTGAACAGAAAATGGCCTATTACAATGCGAGCGATATGCCGCCACCAAATTCCGGCGAAACAATCCAACTTGATCGCAAGGCCGGCCTAAAAGCAAAAGAGCTTTTGGAAACACCTGCCGAAGCAAGCGCCAGGGTTGCCGCCGGCGGTGCCATGCCGGATCACTATAAACCAACGCCGCTGCTTGATGTCGCGGTGGGCAAAGCAGAAGAGTCCAATAGCATTTGGGATAAGAAATAAATGGCTGAAGACGATCCTTCCGGCTGGCCGGCTAATACGCCGTCTGAGAGAACCCAGGATTGGGAGGCCTTCAAACCCAGTGATGCGGAAGCAGGCATAGAGGTCAAAGATGATTTCAAACGCTTCGAGCAACGCAATGATATGTTTTCGCGCTCCCAATGGGACGAGGCGATCCAAACCAAAGCAGCGATGGAATTTTGGCATGGTCATCGCAAGCCTAAGCCGCGCAAAGGCGATGGTTTTCGCCAGCGCGACTTTGCGCTTCGTAATGCTTCTTGGGTGATGGCGTCCTCGATTATGGAGCGGGGCTTCTCGGATGGTTTACGGGAAGGCTTTACCGATGACATTCAGGCTTTTCACCCGCCCGATCCGATTAAAATCGAAGTTGATGATCCGGTTGAGATGACCCGAGAAATTAAGCAGGTTTCAAAGTACTTTGGCGCCGATCTCGTTGGCATTACCGAATTTGACGAGCGCTGGGTCTATACCTCGAAATTCAACATCAAGACCAAAGAACAGGCCCCGGTTGAGCTGCCCGACGGGCTTACCTCTGTCATTATGGTCGGCCATGCGATGGAATATGACATCATCAAATCGATGCCGTCGGCTTTGGCCAGCACGGCCGTTGGCAAAGGCTATTCCACTGAGGCCGCCATCGTCATGCATATCGCGCAATATATCCGCAATCTCGGCTATGAAGCGGTCGGCTCGATGAACGATACCTCACTGACCATCCCGCAAGCGATCAAGGCAGGGCTTGGTGAATATGGCCGCCACAACATGCTGATCACCAAGGAGTTCGGGCCCCGGGTTCGGGTCTCGAAGATTTTTACCAATTTACCACTGACCCATGACAAGCCGGAAAAATTTGGCGTCACCGAGTTTTGTGATATCTGTCGGCGCTGTTATGAGGCCTGTCCGGTTGATGCGATTACCGATGGGCCGCCGACCGATACTGGACAAAATCAGTCGAGCCTCAAAGGCGTGGTCAAATGGACGACCGATTGCGAAAAATGCTTCGGCTATTGGACGGCGCTTCGGACCGATTGTGCGATCTGTATGCGGGTCTGTCCCTATAACAAAGATTTCTCAAAATGGTATATGAAGCTAGCGCGCTGGCTGGCGGGTACGCGGCTCAGAAGGTTTATGCTGTGGCTTGATATCAAGCTTGGCTATGGCGAGCGTGATGCCCCGCAGAAATGGTGGTCCGGCGGCTATCAGAAATAGCGGTGATCGGGTTGCATCTGAGCATTGGCGGCACCTATTTTGTATGCCATAACCACGCTTCATTTTTAATTGAAAAATAATCAGAAAGAGAACGTGAAATGTTTTTTAAATGCGCCCACCATTCCCCTGCCGATGACCAGCCTAAGGGGCAAGTCGTCTCCAATGGTTCAACCTCCAGGATCATTGATATTCACTGCCACCGGGAATGCGGTGAAGCGGCTGAAATGATGAAAGCTGAAGCCGAACGGGTTGGCTTTGCAGCGCTTTCTTTCGGCAGTGATCTCACTAAAGAAGTTAACAAGCAGCAGCTCATCGACATCCAGCCCAAAATGCAATCGCTTGATGAGCGGATTGCCGATATGGATCGGATGGGGGTCGATGTTCAGGCAGTCTCTATCTCGCCCTATCAGTACTATTACTGGGCCGAGCCTGAAATTGGCCGTGATGTTTCGAAAATGATCAATGATGATCTTGCTGGCGCTGTGGCTTCGAAGCCGGACCGTCTGGTTGGCCTCGGCACGGTGCCGCTGCAAAATACCGAAATGGCGATTGCTGAGCTTGAGCGTTGCATCAATGAGCTTGGCTTTAAGGGCATTGAGATCAACAGCCAGGTTGCGGGTGAAGATTTATCAGCCCCACGTATGGCACCTTTCTGGGCCAAAGCGGAAGAGCTGGATATCGTGGTCTTTATTCATACCGCCGGCTTCACCCATCCGGACCGTTTGAAAGATCATTATTTCATCAATCTCATCGGTCATCCAATTGAGGCGACTTTGGCTCTGTCTCGGCTTATTTTTGATGGCGTGATGGAAAACCATCCAGGTCTTAAAGTGGTTGTGGCTCATGGCGGTGGCTTTCTGCCGGCTTATTCTGGTCGCATGGACCATGCGTATCGGGCGCGGAAAGACGTCCGTGAAGGCTTGCCAAATCTGCCGAGCGATTATCTCAAACGCTTTTATTTTGACACCATGGTGTTCGAACCCGATCAACTCGAATATCTCATCAAGAAATATGGCGCCGACCACATTTTGCTCGGTACCGACTATCCATATGATATGGGCGAAGATGACCCGGTCGGGCTAATCAACCGTGTCGAAGGCCTCAACGAGCACGATTGCTCCGCCATCTGCGGCGGCAATGCAGCAAAACTGCTAAATATCTAGTATCACCGCGTATCCAGCTTGAGAACTTCATCGTCTCCGGACGGTGGGGTTTTTTGCTGTTTCGGTTTATGACACTTGACAGTATATCGAAACGATATATATCAATAAAGTATATATCGGATAAATATAAAAGATAGGCTCGTTATGGATACCAAATCACTTTGTCTCGGTGCACTCAGTCTCGGTGATGCGACCGGCTATGAAATTAAGAAAATTTTCGAAGAGGGGTCATTTAGCCACTTCTACGATGCGGGCTATGGCTCAATTTACCCGGCGCTCAATAAGCTGCTGGCTGACAATCTGGTTACCTGCATCGAGATAGAGCAAGAAGGTCGCCCGGCGAAAAAAGTCTATAGTCTGACCGATGCGGGTCTGGCGGCGCTTAAAGCAGATTTGAGTAAAAAACCGATGCGGGACAAAATGCGCTCGGAGAGTATTACCATGATGTTTTTTGGGCACTTGTTGGAAAAACCTCACCGCGAAGAAATTCTCCAATCCTATATCGAATATTTCCGCGATGGCTGTGACTGCATCGAGAATATTGACCCTACCGGCCAACCGAACGGCCGACGATTTGCACGGGGGCTTGGCCTGGCGGTTTATGAGGCGGCGGCTACCTACTTGGAAGAAAACAAAGATCTATTGCTGTCGGATGACAAAGCGGGCGCCGAGACCAATGTTGCAGAAGTTACGGGAGACGCAGCATGAATAAGTCGTATTTAATTGCTGCCGGTGTCGCACTTATTGCGGTTGGCTGGATCGCTTCCGGACAATTTGGCGGCGATGAGGAAAAAATTGAGACAGCTGCAAATAAAACACAGCTTGCCGGGAAAGCGGTTCCGCTGACCAAAGTGCGGGTAATGACTTCGACCGCTCAAATTAAAGTCAACGAGTTGGTCATCTTGGGAAAGACTGAAGCTTCCAGACGGGTTGATCTCAAAGCCGAGACGTCGGGCCGAATTGTTGCGCTCAAAGCTAAAAAAGGAGATCGCTTAAAAAAGGGCGATGTGATTGCTCAGATCGCCTTGGATGATCGCCCGGCTCGTATGTCAGAAGCGAAAGCGAAACTACGCCAGCGCGAAATCGAATTCCAGGCGGCCAAAGAACTGTCGGCTCGAAATTTTCGCTCGAAAGTTAAATTAGCAGAAACGGAGGCGCTGCTGGATTCTGCGCGCGCCAGTTTGGCTACGATCAAACTCGATATGAACCGTACTGTAATTCGAGCCGCCTTCGATGGGGTTTTGGAAAGCCGTCCAGTGGAAATCGGCGACGTGATATCGGTCGGCTATACTGTCGCGACGATTGTTGATCTGTCACCGATGTTGGTTGTCGCTAATATCCCTGAATCGCAAATTGGACTGGTGAAATCTGGATTGACTGGCAAAGCGCGTCTCGTGACTGGCAGAAAGTTTGAAGGCACCATTCGTTATGTTTCCGCCGAAGCCGTTAACACGACCCGGACTTTTAAAATTGAAATGGAAACACCAAACCAAGATCGCTCGATTGTTGCGGGTCTTACGGCGGAACTTCGCTTGTCTCTGGGAGAAGTTAAAGCGCACCGGATATCGCCCGCAGTGCTTACCTTGTCGCATGATGGTTTGATCGGGCTGAAATCCGTCGATGCAGATAATATCGTGCGCTTTCATTCAGTTCAGCTTGTTGCCGATACGCCAAATGGCATGTGGCTGGGTGGATTGCCTAACCATTTGAGCCTGATCACTGTCGGCCAGGAATATGTGAAGGTTGGTCAGCAAGTTAACCCTCAGCCGGGCAGTGCGACGGCCATCTCTGAACTTAAGGAGAAATAGCCATGACAGCGACAGTCATTGAAGCGGCTATATCCCACTCCCGGACGATTATCGCGGCGCTGATATTGATCTTAATATCGGGCTCGATTTCCTATAACAGCATTCCGAAAGAATCTGAGCCAGATATTAATATTCCGATTGTCTATGTAAATGCGGTGTTGGATGGTGTCTCGCCGGAAGATGCTGAGCGCCTGATCGTGCGCCCGATAGAGCAGGAACTGCGCGTTATCGAAGGCGTCAAAGAAATGCGTTCCACCGGCTATGAAGGGGGCGCGAATGTGACGCTCGAATTTGAAGCCGGCTTTGATGCTGATAAAGCAATGGATGATGTGCGGGAAAAACTCGATCTGGCAATATCGGAACTGCCCGACGAAACTGAAGAGCCAACCATTCATGAAGTGAATTTCAGCCTGTTCCCCGTCGTCGTGGTAATCCTTTCAGGTGACGTGCCGGAGCGCAAACTCATCGGTCTTGCCAATGAATTACAAGATTCGATAGAAGGTATTCCAAGTGTCCTGAAAGCCGAGATCGCCGGAGACCGTGATGAAATGGTCGAGGTGATCATTGATCCAGTGAAGCTCGAAAGCTATGGCATCCAGGCGGGTGCGGTAACCTCTGTTATGAAATCGAGCAATTTGCTGGTCGCGGCTGGTGTTCAAGATACCGGCAAGGGACGGTTTTCCATTAAAGTGCCCGGCATTTTTGAGAACGTGACCGACATCATGAACATGCCGGTCGTTGTCGATGGTGATTCAGCCGTTAGGGTAAGAGATGTCGCCGAAGTGCGAAATACTTTTAAAGATCCGAAAGGCTTTGCTCGGGTTTCCGGCAAAGGAGCGGTTGCCCTCGAAGTTTCCAAACGGACCGGTGAAAACATTATTGATACGATTGCCGATGTTCGGCGCGTTGTTGAGATCGAACGCCAAAATTGGTCTGCCGAATTGCAAAGAGCAGTCAAGATCGATTTTTCACAAGATAAGTCTGACAATATCCGCGACATGCTAAAAGACCTGCAAAACAACGTTTTAAGCGCGGTTATTCTGGTGATGGTTGTTGTTGTCGCTGTGCTGGGGCTGCGGACAGCAGGCTTAGTGGGCATTGCCATTCCAGGTTCCTTCCTGATCGGTATTTTGGCGCTTTCTGCGCTCGGTTTGACAATGAATATGGTTGTGCTGTTTGCACTAATCTTGGCGGTTGGCATGTTAGTCGATGGTGCGATTGTCGTTACTGAATATGCTGATCGGAAAATGATCGAGGGCGAGCCTAGAGAACGAGCCTATGGCATGGCTGCAAAACGTATGGCCTGGCCGATTATTGCTTCGACGGCGACGACTTTGGCGGCGTTTCTGCCGCTGTTGTTCTGGCCGGGTGTGGTCGGCGAGTTTATGAAGTTTCTGCCACTGACGCTTATCCTGACTTTATCGGCTTCTTTGTTAATGGCGCTGATATTTGTGCCAACCCTTGGCTCCATATTTGGCAAACCAGGTGCGGTGGATGACAAATCACTAAAAGCGACACTGGCCGGCGAAACCGGTAATCTTGATGATGTTGAAGGATTTGCTGGCGGCTATCTCAAATTCCTTAAATCCGTTCTCCAGCATCCGGCAAAAGTTGTTGTGGCGGCCTTTGCCATGCTGATCGGCGTGCAGGTGGTCTACGGTGCCTTTGGTAAAGGCCTTGAATTCTTTCCCGATGTCGAGCCGGAAGTGGCTAAATTGCAAGTCCGTGCACGTGGCAATCTATCGATCCATGAGAAAGACGCTCTCATGCGTGAAGTTGAAAGTCGCATTCTCCATATGACTGAGTTCAAAACCATTTATACGCGGACCGGGCAGGAGGAAAACAGCCGGGAAGCTGAAGATATTATTGGCACGACGACGCTCGAATTTACCGAATGGGATAAACGGCGCAAAGCGACGGTTATTTTGAAAGAAATTGGGGATTTGACCAAAAATATTCCCGGCATTTATGTCGATGCCCGAAAAGAGGAGGGTGGCCCGCCAGTGGGTAAGCCGATCAATCTGCAAATCTCATCGCGCTTTCCTGAAGCTCTGGAAAAAACAGTGTCGCTCATTCGCCAAAAACTAGAAACCACGCCGGGAATGATCAATATAGAGGATTCACGACCCTTGCCGGGCATCACCTGGGAAGTCACGGTTGACCGGGCTCAGGCAGCAAAGTTTGGCGTTGATATTAAAACCATCGGCCAAGCCATTCGACTGGTAACCGGTGGCATCAAAGTTGATGAATACCGGCCCAATAATACCGATGACGAAGTTGAAATTCGCGTGCGCTATCCGGCTGAATTTAGAACCATCAGCCAGCTCGATCATATTCGGATCAGCACCAATCAAGGTTTGGTGCCCTTAAGCAACTTTGTGAAACGCTCCGCCCAGCCTCGAATTGGCAAGGTGAACAGGGTGGATGGCAAACGCTCGTTATCGGTCAAAGCCGATCTGGAGCCAGGCCTGCTGGCCGATGTCAAAATACGTGAAGTTGCAAATTGGCTGGAAGCGCAGAAAATTGACCCACGGGTTGAAATAAAATTCAAAGGTGAGGACGAGGAACAACGTAAAGCCCAGGCTTTCTTATCCAAAGCTTTTGGCGTCGCCTTATTCATAATGGCGATTATATTGGTGACCCAATTCAACAGCTTTTATTCGGCGCTACTAATATTGTCAGCTGTCATTATGTCGACTATCGGGGTGTTTATCGGCCTGCTATTAACCGGCCAGCCCTTTGGTATTGTCATGAGCGGCGTTGGTGTGATCGCGCTCGCCGGCATTGTGGTGAACAATAATATTGTCCTGATCGATACCTTTGATCAGCTTCGAAAAACCATCAAAGATCCGATGGAAGCCATCATGCGAACCGGTGCTCAACGGATGCGCCCGGTCTTGCTGACCACGACGACGACCATATTGGGGCTGATGCCGATGGTATTGGGGGTGAACATCGATTTTGTCACCCGCGAAGTTGCAATGGGCGCGCCGTCATCGCAATGGTGGACACAGCTCTCAACGGCGATTGTCTTTGGTTTGGGATTTGCGACGATTTTGACGCTGTTTGTAACGCCGGCGTCACTGATGATCAGGGCAAATGTCCAAGCCTGGAAAGGCCGTCGCCGCCAGCAGAAACTTGTATCTAGCGCAACCCCGGCGGAGTAGTTTCTACTCTTCCGGAACTTCGGGTACGGGTTTTGGTTTTGGTGATTTTGCTTCCTGTTTTTTGTAGGATTGATAGCCGAACGGGAAGGAAATGATATAGGCCGCCAGAACAATACTGAGGGTAAGCCAAGGCGCGCTTACCGCGAGCGCTGCAACCAGACCGACAACTAGCATGGTGAGCAGAATGAAGCGGTGCTGGATACGTAGGGTCTTAAAAGAATATGTCGGCAATTGGCTAACTAAGAGGCCGGAGACAACAAAAATAAAAATTGCCACGAAAAACGGCTCGCGCAAAAAACTCATATCCGTTTGAAACGAAATAATCATCGGTAGCAACACCAGACCGGCCCCGGCAGGTGCGGGTACGCCGGTGAAATAGTTTTTTGTCCAATTTGGCAGCTCTGGCCCTTCGATATCGGTGTTGAACCGGGCCAATCTGAGTGCACAGCAAACGCTGAACAACAAAACCAACACCCAGCCGTATCTACCGGCATCTTTCATTGTCCAGAGATAGAGCAAAATGGCCGGTGCTACGCCAAAGCAAATAAAATCCGACAGGCTGTCTAATTCGGCACCAAATTTAGAGGTGCCACGAAGGGCGCGGGCAATTCGGCCATCGAGCGAATCTAAAATGGCGGCAATGGCAAGTGAGATGAGGGCCGCTTCCCATTTTTCCTCTAAACCAAACCGAATGGCTGTCAGGCCGGCGCAAAGGGCCAACATCGTCAAGATGTTAGGGATCATTTTGTTGAAAGACAGGCCTTTCAATCGTTCACGTCGTTGGCGGAACATTTTATCTGATCTCCCCGCTGCGTGGTTGTTCATTGGCATCAAAATCTGCAATAACCGTTTCGCCCGCGACCGCCCGTTGACCGACAGCAACCAGTGCAGGCACTTCTTTTGGCAAATAGACATCAACCCGGCTGCCAAAGCGAATGAGGCCGAAGCGCTCTCCAGTAATGACACTTTGCTGTTCCTGGATGTCGCATTTGATACGTCTGGCAACGAGGCCAGCGATTTGCACAAATGCAATGTCTGCGCCGCCGGTTGTTGTCAGGCGCACACTTTGGCGTTCATTGAACTCACTGGCCTTATCAAGCGAGGCATTGAGAAATTTTCCTGGACGGTAAGCGAGCTTGGTAATGGTACCGGCGATTGGCACGCGGTTTACGTGAACATCAAAAACATTCATGAATATTGCAATGCGGTTGAGCGGCTGGTCACCCATTTCTAATTCTGCCGGCGGCACGGCTTCTTGGATCATTTGCACGACCCCATCAGCCGGGCTAATGACGAGCCCATCGCGGGTAGGTGTGAAGCGGTCCGGATCCCGAAAGAAGTAGGTGCACCAGATCGTCAGGATAACACCAACCCAGCCTGCGGGCTCATTGAAATAGGCGGCAATGACGGTCAGAGCCGCAAATAGGGCTATAAATGGCCAGCCGGCTCTATTGATCGGTACAAAAACAGATTTTAACAATTTTAATCCTTAATTCGACGATTTGATGAATGACCATATCCGGTAATTCAAATAATCTATAATAAATACATTGATATAGGCAAATAGCCCAATCATTCCCGGGTTTTAACCGGGAATGACGGACTTCGTCAAACAAAGGATTTTAGAGAGTTGGCCGACGGGTCTATACGGGCGAGGTACAGGTTTGAGTTGGCCGTTAGTAGGCGTTCTCGTTACTTTCGATTCTCTCATGCTCTGCTGTGACGATTTTTTGAATTTTCACAAACACGGCATGCTCGATTTGGCGAACGCGTTCAGGCGAAATTTGAAACAAGGTGCCCAATTCGCCAAGGGTTGATTTGTCTTCATTTAAGCGGCGATTGGTGAAGATTTCACGCTCGCGGTCGGTTAGCTGCTCCAGCGCATTTGTCAATAGACCACGTTGGAAATTTCTTTCATCATAATGAGTGGCCGCTTCTTCGGGCGTATCAGAATTGTCAACCAAGCGATCTTGCCACTCAGTATTGTCTTCATCGCCAAGGACTTCGTTGAGAGATGAATCTGGATTACTCATCCGACCGTCCATCGACATCACTTCGTGTTTGGCAACTTTCAGCCGATCCATAATTACTTCAACGTCTTCATCGGTAAGCTGCCCATCATTAGTTCCGGCCAGCTCCAACTTCATCCGACGTAAATTGAAGAACAATTTCTTTTGGCCGACAGTGGTACCAATTCGAACCAATGACCAGGAGCGCATGATATACTCCTGCATTGCGGCTCTAATCCACCACTTGGCATAGGTGGAAAGCCGAAAGCCTTTGGCTAAATCAAAACGATCTATCGCCTGCATCATGCCAACACAGCCCTCTGAGATGAGATCTTCGCGAGATAAGCCATAGCGGCCGAAATTGTTGGCGAGCTTCACGACGAGCCGGAGGTGGCTCGTAACGAGAGCATGGACGGATTTTTGGTCACCCTTTTTTTGCCAAGCATTGATGTATTTAACTTCATCAGCTCCACTCAGCATCGGATAATGACGGACTTCGCTTAAAAAGCGGTCACGGTTTTTCGAAAAATAATGTTCGTATGGTTCTGTCACGGCTCGTCTCCATATTAGTCAAATGCATGTTTTTTTATCTTTGTCTTTTTTTGTGGTTTCACTTTTTAAGGAGACCCCCCAACTTAGCCGGATGGGGCAATCAGTAACTGAGCCGTATACGAGAGTAACTCCTCAACGCGAAAACCTTAGCGCGTGAGTTAAACGCTACTTGAAGTAGATTAAGTGGATAATTGTGGCGAGCCGAAAAAAAGTTACGGTTTTCCCGCAAAGGTATCGAGGGACATCACAGTTCTAAGGAGGTCAGCCACAGTTCTGGCCTGCATTTTCTCCATTACCCTAGCCCGATGGACTTCGACTGTACGTTGAGTAATACCAAGATCAAAGGCAATTTGCTTGTTCAGTTTTCCTTTGGCGATCATTTCCAAAACGTCTTTCTCACGTGGTGTGAGCAAATTCATCCGATCTTGGATTTCATCCTGGAAATCCAGATCAGCCATCAGAGTACGACTTTTGTCGATCGCTTTATGGGCAACTTCCAATAGCATTTGGTTATTGATCGGCTTTTCAACAAAATCGAAGGCGCCTTCTTTCATTGCGCGAACAGCCATCTGAGTGTCGCCATGTGCCGTCACAATAATGATGGGCAAGCGGCTTGGCTCTTCAGCTAATTTGGTTTGTAGATCCAGGCCACTGATGCCGGGCATCCGAACATCTAGAAGAATGCAACCGGGACCTTCAACCGGGATGGCTTCGAGAAATTCGTTGCCTGAGGAGTAGGTCTCAACAGACAGATCAACGGATTCAAAGAGATCTTTCATAAGTTCTCTGTTGATTTCGTCATCTTCAACGACATAGACCGTTGGATCACTTGCCATTAATTCCTCCCTGAGACAAAGGCTGTAATTACAATATGAGTTTCTTGCCCCAGCTTCAACTATGCATATTATTATTGTTCAAGAAAGCGCGTTAGTTAGATTTTTTGCCATAGGTAATTTTATGGCCCGGTTTCAGAGCTTCATTGACATTGGTTAAGACTTCACTGATATCAAACGGTTTTGTCAGGTAATTATAAAACCCGGCCTCTCTGCCTTTCTCTATATCGTGCGGCATTGCTGCGGCCGAAAGCGCGATGACGGGTATGTCTTTCGTTTCTGTGCTGTCTTGTAAAATGGCCATGGCTTCCAATCCGCTCATGCCGGGTAGGTTGATATCCATAAAAATAATATCAGGGTGATTTTCGCGGGCGGATTCTAAACCGTCTTCTGCAGAAATCGCCGATAAGAGATCTATATTTTGAATATTGTCGATCAGTTCCTCCATCAAATGCAGATTGGAGGTGTCGTCTTCGATATAAAGCAGCTTATAGACGGTGCTTTCAAGATCATCTGAGATGCTGGTCACTGGATCATCAATGTAAGGCTGTTGAGTCGACGGGGCTTTGTCACCAGAAGGCGCCAGGAATTCGATCCAGAAAATACTGCCGACATCGAAAGTGCTGGAAAATCCGATTTTCCCATCCATTAGATCGACCAATTGCTTGGTAATAGTAAGGCCGATGCCGGTACCTTCGATGCCTTTTTGCTCCGCCCCTAAACGGCTGAAAGGTTCAAAAATTTCTTCGTGACGATCTTCCGGAATACCGATGCCGGTGTCTTCTACCGAAATCCTAATCTTGTTGTCATCGGTCAATTGGCTACTGATGGTGACCGAACCTCCAGGTTTATTATATTTAATCGCGTTTGATAGTAAATTAAGGAAGGCCTGTTTGAAGCGCGTTCGGTCAGCCATTAATAACTGGCTTGACGGAGAAGGTTTTATTAATTTGATCTCGATGTTATTTCTTTCTGCTAAAGAGGCAATCAGACTAACGCATTCTTCGATCGGCTCAGTTATATCGATATTCGATAATTCAAAGGCAATACGGCCCGATTCGATTTTCGCTAAATCCAGAATATCATTGATGAGTTTCAACAGGTGTTGGCCGCTCACCAAAATCTGATTTACCTGTTTCGTTTGGCGTCCTTGCAAGGGATCTTTTTTGGTTTGCAACAACAATTGGGCATATCCGAGAATTGCGTTCATCGGTGTTCGAAGTTCGTGGCTCATGCTAGATAAAAATTCAGATTTCGCTTTATTGGCAAATTCTGCCTCACGCCGTGCCTGCTCCAAGGCTTCTTCGTTACGTTTTTGCTCGGTAATATCCTGGGACGTGCCGCGCATGCCGATCAGGTTTTGCTGCTGATCAAACAGGGCCTCAACTACACCATGAATAAACCTTTCTGATCCGTCGGGCCGGATTATGCGGAAATCAATTGTATGATGAGTATCTGTCGCGGATATTTCATGTGAAAGGGCCCTCATTCTTTCTCTGTCGTCGGGATGAACCATGCTTAGAAACCAATCAAAGGTTAATTCCACTGTATTCGGTTTCACACCAAATATGCGGTAATGTTCATCACTCCATTCGAAAGTTTGTGTCGCGAATTTTCCCTCCCAGCTGCCAATTTTCGCGATGCTTTGAGCGGTATCAAGCGCGGCTTTATTCTTCTCCATCTCGGCTTGTGCTATTTTACGTTCTGTAATATCCAACGACAGCACGAATAGACCTTGCACGTCGCCGGCATCATCAAAATCAGGTATCAAAGAAACTTGGGTATATACATCGGTGCCATCTTCTCCCGGAAAAAAATTGTCATAGTTTACCGGCTCTCCTGCCAATGTTTTTTGGATATACGGCCAAATGGCTGCTGTGGTCTCGGGGGGGAAGACATCTTGAATACGCTTGCCAATGATTTCTTCGGAATCCAATCCGATGGTTTCGAAGTTCTTGTTGGCAAATTGAAAGCGCAAATCTTGATCATGATAGGCGATCATGGCGGGCATCGCGTCGGTGATGAGGTGGAGACGGTTCTCACTTTCCCGTAGCGCATCTTCGCGCGCTTTTAGCTCCGTGATATCCGTATAAAGCACCATTGTGCTGCCATTGCTTAACTTATGTTTTCGGATTTGGACCCATTGATCGTTGCGATGTAATTCGACTGTAGAGCTTTCTTCTTCAAATTCATCAATCCGGCAATTTACCCATTCATCTATACCATCCTTCGGTTCAACCTGGGTCGTAGTGGCAAAAGCTCTGATAAAATCTTCATATTTTTCGCCAGGTAGGAGGAATTTCTGGGCAGTCGGGTGAGACAGTCTGAAATAACTGTTACAATAAACAAATCGGCGATTTTCATCCCATAAGGCAAAACCGTCCGAAAAATTTTCGATCGCGGTAAAAAATTGCTGTTGCATGCCCGCAATTTTATCTTCCGCGAGAATCTGCTCGGTTTCTTCATCAGTGGTACCGCGATAACCCGTAAAATTGCCGTCATCATCAAATTTGGGGCGACCACTGGAGACAAAGTGGCGGACGGTGCCATCCTTCTGCTTGACCTGGAAGTGAAAGTTTCTAAAAGATTGATGGGCATCTATGGCGTTAAGATGACCTTTCCATCCAGGACTGTCAGTGTTCAGTATCGGTAATTCCCATCTTTTTTTGCCGATTAAGGCGTCGCCTTCAAAATGAGGCGCAGGATACATGGGAGGCGAGATAAAGGTAAATCTGTGCTCGGTATCGGTCTCCCAAAATCGATCTGCAGCCGTTTCAGTGAAATCTCTAAAACGTTTCTCACTTTCGGCCACAGCTTTTTCAGCCTTTTTCAATTCGGAAATATCAGATACCGATACCAGCACAGCGGACTCATTGTCCCATTCAATTGGGGCTGCATTATCGATTGAATAGAACTCGCTACCATCGAGGCGAATATGTATGAGTTCTATGAAATCCTGGGGTTCATGAGTCTCTTCAAGCTGCCGCCGACGATCGGTAAGGGTCTTATGAAAATCTGGATGGGTGAGTTCCAGTGAGGTGCGTCCCAACAAATCTTCGACGCTGTCTGCCCCAAACATGCGCACTGCAGATTGGTTGGCAAAGACAATTTCGAAATCCTGATGAACTAATACGCCGGTTCTTTGAATTTCGATCAGGGTGCGATATTGCTGTTCGCTCGCCGACAGCAATTCTGCATTTTTTTCAACTGGCTTAGGCTCGTTCTTCCCCACGATGTAGACCTCATGCTAATTGTTCGGACTGCTCGATCCCTTTATGCCTCAATTGACGGATGGAAGGGCAAACACCTGACCGGGAAAAATTAAATTGGGGTCCTTGATCTGCTTCTTATTGGCTTCGTAAATTACGGTATAGCGAAATCCCGTGCCATAGGTTTTTCGCGCGATACGCCACAGGCTGTGGCCCGACTCGACGACGACCAAAGTGCCGGGCTTTATGCCAGTTAGGGGGACTGATCTGGCAAAGACAACTTCCATTCGGGATTTAACCTTGCCATCCTTGCCAACATGATCGGCGCGCACGGTATACATTCCTGCCTTCACTTTGCGGTCCGGGGTTTGTCGCCAGAGGCCGCGATCATTGCTTTTGCCCCGTCCTAAAAATTCATTATTGAGATAGAGGTTAACCGTAGCTTCGGCGGGCGCTTTGCCAATAATATCAAGCTGGCCGGAATCATCATAATCCACCGCATCGATGGTGAGCGAGATATCTGCATCGGCCTTAGGTTTTTGAAGAATTTCAAGCCGGCCACCTGGTTTTGTCGGCACCTTCATGGCCAATGGTTGGCTCGGCTCATCAGTCGGTTTGCCAGCAATGTCTTTGCCTTTTTCCGGCACGACCAGAACAACATCTGATTCAGATGAGATGACACTGCCATCAGGGTTAATCATTTTCAGTGAAAGTTGTCGGCTGCCGGGGGGGAGGGGAGAGCTTGGCACGAACACCCATTCTCCACGTTTGTCTGCTGTCACCTCACCAATTTTTTTCGAGCCGTCATATATCTCAACTTTAGCACCAGGGCTCGCTCGACCGGCCATAACCGTATCGCCTTGCGGCGTGATGCGAACAATGTCGAAGCTTGGCGTGGTATTTTCAGCCTTTTTAGGGCCGGCTTTAATTGGAGCGGTAATCTTGGTTTTAGATTTGCCTTGAGATTGCGCCTTAGGTGTCGCTTTTTGTGATGCCGTTTCTTCTGGACTTTCTAGAACGAAATTTAAGGCAATGGCCGCTGCTACTGCGAAGCCACCGATAATAGCCAGAATTGCGGATTTACTCACCCTATACCATCCCCATTGTTTTTCAATTCAGTTACCACTTGAGACTAATACCACCGTGGTCCATTGGCAATCCTAACCTCTTTCAATTGACCGGAAATTCCGTCGCGATGACGGCGGCCAAGAGGGCAAGAACGAGAGGGATTAATGCCAAAATTGTCAGCTTCATGGATGGTGGTAAAAACCCGCTCATCGTAAACTTCTGTGGGAAATGCCGGACGGCACCATCGGCAAAAAAGACAAATCCAACTAGAATAAGAGATGGTAGGAGCGGCGGTGCTTGCTCGATCAGGCGGAGCGCAATCATGTAAAGGCCGCCACCCCCGGCAAGCAGGATTGATCGGCCAAAAAATAAACGGGGCTTTGGCAAGTTCCAAAGCAAAAAGCCAAGCGATGTCGCACTTAGACCAAAAGCCAGATCGCGGTCAATGGCGATATCGCTGATCCAGGCGATGAGGCCCAGCCCAATGGAAGCGAGTGCGAGCAATAGGGCTCCATCGCCAGAGCCAAATTCGCGGGCCGTGCCGACGCGTTGCAGACCGAACACAACGACGCCCCAGCACAGCAGAATTGGAATCGCCCAAAAATCGATGCCGCCTCTCATCCAGGCGGCAATGCCGATGCCGCTCAATATAAAGGCTGTGGTCTCGATGAAGCGGCCGAATTTTGTAGTGTCTTTTAATCCTAAATCAAGGGCCATGCCGATGCCTAACAGGCAGACGGTCGCAGATAGGATGGCACCGCTGTTGAAGGCGGGTGGAAAATCAGGCGTGCCTAAAATAAGCGCACAAACCCAGGCAAAGCCCGCTCCAACGGTTGCATTGGCGGTGCTAATGCCGAAACTCTTCCGGTCAATCAGGCGGATTAATCCGATGAGCACAATGGTGCCCAAGAATGGTATCAGCAGAACCTGCACGATGGGTGTCGTGAAAAATAATGACATGAACTAGGCCTAGCCCGATTCGCCCTAAGTCAAAAGAGATATTTGGCAATTAATATAAGTCCTAATAGGATTTTCTACGAAACAAACTGAGGGACAAACATTGAGTGTGGCGCTAAACTGACTCAGGTATCTTTTAGGAAATTAATTTATGGAACACATCAAATCAATTGCTGTTTATTGTGGCTCGAAAGTTGGCAACTCGCCTCAATATGTCATTGCTGCACGCGAGCTTGGCTTAGCCATGGCTGAGCGCGGCATCGGATTGGTTTTTGGCGGCGGGCGTATCGGCATTATGGGTGAAATAGCTGACCATGTTTTGACCAGCGGGGGCACTGTTACCGGCGTTATTCCCCATTTTCTTAACGATCTAGAAGTTGCCCATCAGGGCGTTACCGAGCTCATCACCGTGGAAAGCATGCATGAGCGCAAACATATTATGTTCACTAAATCGGATGCCTTTGTCATTTTGCCTGGCGGTCTCGGAACCTTGGATGAATGCATGGAAATCATCACCTGGAAGCAACTTCAGGTGCATGATCGACCAATTGTTATTTTGGATGTCGACGGGTATTGGAAATCGCTCAAAGTGCTTTTTGACGACATTGTCAAAGGTGGCTTTGCTCATCCGAAAGCCTTGGATCTATTCACCATCGTCGATAGCGTCGATGGTGTTTTCGACGCCATTGCCGATGCCCCCGAGCCCGACCCGATTGTCCTGGAAAGCCATCTTTAGGAGCCAAAGCATGGTCTTCTGCGCTTAGTGTTCAATTCTGAGCGTATAGGAGTGGGATCCTTATTTTAGAGTGGCTGCACTGAACAACACTGAAAACTGTTCGCACCAAATAACGATTGCCCCAACTGTGAAGTCTAGATCGGCGGGTAGCGCGTAGTTTTGGTTGCCGATGTTACCCTTCAACGTGCCGAGGTTTAGACGTCGGCTTTGGAGCACACTGTTTGAATCTGTGATGTTACTGCTTTCCACAGCGTAGACTTTCAAGTCCGGCCCATTTGTCACCTCAAAACCCGTAAATGAGACCTTTTTCTGCCCGGCTCTGGTTTCGGTGATCGTCGCGGTTCCCTGACCGTGATGGGCGCCATCGGCATTTTTGAACGTGCCGGTCTTGAGTGCCGTAAACTGACCTGAATCGGGTACTTGTTCAGAAACAACTCTGTCGATCCAAAGAGGACTTGCCAAATACCAGAAGGCATTACCCATAACAAATCCAACAATCCAGACTATTGCGACAACTAACAACCATTTACGCATCAGATTTCTCCTATTCTAAATATCAAAAGCACTATTAAATTTGCTGCCGCTGCACGGAGTTTTTGGCAAAGTGCAGCGGCAGTACATGTTACTATACGGCGGAGGGAGACGACTATGAAACGTCCAACCGATTTGCAATGCCTAGTCCATAATCGACATCAGCCTTCATAAAATACTCAATTTGCCGATTTGCGATTTCAGCTGGAACCCCAGCTATTGCCCCGGCGATAGTGTCCATCAGGCGGTTTTGCTCATCTTTAGACATTATTCTGAACAAATCGCCTGCTTGAGTAAAATCATCATTGCCATCACGGTGATCATAACGATCGGCATCACCTGATATTTTAATTGGAGGTTCTTTGGCAGATGCATCTTCTATAGGCCCGTCAAAACTGTTGGGCTCGTAGTTTACCGACCCTCCACCGTTGCCATCAAACCGCATGGCGCCGTCCCGTTGATAGTTGTGTACAGGACACCGAGCGGCATTCACGGGCAAATGCTGGTGATTTGCGCCGATCCGATAGCGTTGAGCATCACCGTAAGACAAGATACGCATTTGCAATACTTTGTCTGGACTGTGACCAATGCCTGGCACCATGTTGGCCGGTGTAAAGGCGGCTTGCTCGACTTCAGCAAAATAGTTTTCGGGATTACGGTTAAGCTCCAAAGTCCCAACTTCAATTAATGGAAACTCGCTATGCGGCCAGACTTTGGTCAAGTCGAAGGGGTTGTATGATGTTTTCTCCGCTTCTTCTTCCGACATGATTTGGACCTTTAACTTCCATTTTGGAAATTCACCGCTCTCAATTGCATTAAAGAGATCTTCCTGGTGGCTCTCTCGATCACTCCCAATGATCTCTGCTACTTGATCATTCGTGTTGGTCTTATGTCCCTGTTCAGTCTTGAAGTGGAATTTCACCCAATACCGCTCGCCTTCATCATTGATCAAACTATAGGTATGTGAGCCATAACCATTCATATGACGATAGGTTGCGGGTTGTCCACGATCTGACATCAAAATTGTAATCTGATGCAATGCTTCCGGCGATTGCGACCAAAAGTCCCACTGCGCCGTACCGGAGCGAAGATTTGTTTTTGGATCGCGCTTTTGGCTGTGAATAAAATCCATGAATTTATAGGGATCACGGATAAAGAACACGGGTGTGTTATTGCCGACGATGTCCCAGTTGCCCTCTTCGGTATAGAACTTTACCGCAAAACCACGCACGTCCCGTTCTGCATCGGCGGCACCTTTTTCACCGGCAACGGTGGAGAAGCGCAGAAAACATTCAGTTTCTTTTCCGACCTCAAAGACTTTTGCTTTGGTATATTTCGAAATATCACTCGTAATCGTGAGTTTCCCGTAAGCTCCTGAGCCTTTGGCGTGAACGACGCGTTCAGGAATGCGCTCACGATTAAAAGATGCGTGCTTTTCAAATAATTGCCAATCTTGAGCTAACAGTGGACCGCGTGGACCCGCCGTCAAACTATTCTGATTGTCAGGTATTGGACTACCGTTCGTGGCGGTCATAATTGGACATTTACTCATTGTATTTTTCCTAATTTAAATTGATTGAAATGGGTGTAATTGTTTGGCGGTTCACTAATAGACTGGCCATCCGGCCGCTATGGCGAGACGGCTTAGATCATCGACACTGATGGGAATGTTCTTAATCATTGTTATCTCCTTTTCGGTTGAACCCGTCTGACTGACCGGCAATGGCAGGAAGATAGGAGATAATAATAAATCTGTGAAACGATATAAAATCAGTATATAATTCGTAAAAACCGATTTATTGGAAAGAATGAATAATGAAACTGCTACCCAGTCTTAAACAGTTGGAATACCTCGTATCATTGGCTGGAACCCAGCATTTTGGCCATGCGTCTGACCGTTGCAGCGTCACGCCTTCGACCTTGAGTGCGGGTATCCGCGACCTGGAAGCAGTGCTTGGTGTTACTGTGGCTGAGCGCACCAAACGCACGGTGTTGATGACCTCAATTGGGATAGAAATTGCTGGGCGGGCACAGCGGCTTCTGAGGGATGCTGAGGACATCATGGAGTTTGCAGCCGCACATCGTGAACCGCTGGCGGGAGAAATGAAACTCGGCGTTATCCCAACGATTGGCCCCTTTTTACTGCCGAAAATATTACCAGATCTGAATGTATCCTATCCCGATTTACGTCTCTATCTGCGCGAAGAAATGACGGCTGTTCTGCTCACCCAATTGCGTGCTGGCGATATCGACCTAGCCTTAATCGCGTTGCCATTTGACACCGAGGATTTAACAACCCGGATTTTATTTGAAGACGAATTCCGTTTCGCATGTAACTCGGGCCATCCGTTGGCCGATCAACGAGAGATAGCTGTTAGCGACCTCAGCGATAAGCCCCTCTTACTGTTGGAAGAAGGCCATTGCCTTCGTGGTCATGCCCTCGACGCATGCCAAATTCATGAGACCTATATTCGCACCCAGTTCGAAGCAACCAGCCTACATACCTTGGTGCAGATGGTTTCGGCTGGACTAGGTGTGACACTCCTGCCGCGCATTGCCATTGAGGCAGACATACTTGCCGGAACAAAAATTAAGCTTGTTTCTCTGGCGGATAAGGCGTCGCGACAAATCGGGCTTGTCTGGCGGTCGTCATCGCCTAGGATTAATGAGTTTGAACTCTTGGCTAATATTTTCTCTGCCCGGTAGCATGTCGGCTTGGGGTCAAAAGCAGACTCTTTTGCCTTTCCGGGATAATGTCAGCTCTCCGGTGCAAAGCGGACGCCAGTTCGGTCACGTTTGATATCGGGCTTTATCCTGAAGCGGAACAGTTCGAACACAAATTGTTTGTCGTCAAATTCTCTAATTAGATCCGAAGGGTTTTGGCACTTTATGTTTCGATAAAATATTTTTCATACGGCCATCCAATTTCATACGTTCCATAATCTTTGTAATAGCAGGTACTAGGGATCGGTGCTTATTATTTAGGTAGTGGTAAAGAGGATCGCTTTGAATAGGGGGTGTCAGCATCTTAACATTTTTAAGATTAAGGCCTTTTATCGTGTTCTGGCCCGAAAAACGATTGGCAATGGCAATATCCATCCTTTCTTTCGAAACCATTTTCAACGCGGCTTCGTCATTTGATACGATGAAACGATTCATGCCCACAGTATTGATCTCAGCGACTTTATAACCGCGATGAAAAACAATTCGATAAGATTTTAAGATCGGCCAACCTGATATTTTAATTTGTGGATTCGTGGCAAAGGCCATTTGCTCAGCCGTCACGTGACTAACCGGCACACGTATCAGGTTGGGGTATTTTTTTTCAATTCCCTTTATTCGCACCAGTTCCCCATCGGCGGTGCCATTGTTCGATAGCATCAAAGCTCGTTCGGCGGGATATGTCTTATAGGCAATCCGAATACCTAGTTCCTTGTATGCGCTACGCACAATATCGGCCGCAGCATCATGAAAGGCATTTTTTTCATTGGGATAAACAATGGTTAAGGAGACTGACTGAGCTAAAGCAATATCCGTAAAAATGGGCGTCAAAAATACTGAGCACGTTACCGCTTTAAGTATATTTCGAAAATTAATCATAATTGGTATTAACATAAATAGCCAAATATGCCCAATGTCTGCTTTTAGGAGTAGAGCAGACTTAAAAATGAGATTATGGAGGCTCTCGATATGTTTTCAATAGTTGATAATGTTGAGGCAATATTTGAAGCCATTGCCGACGCCCCGAGCCTCACCAAATTGTGCTGGAGAGCCATTTATAAAACCTTGCCAATCGGGCTCTTGCCCCTTATGTTCCGGCCCGTCTGGATATCATGGCCGAGACGAATAAGACGTGATTGGGGCACACCTCGCCGGACCCAAATTTAATGAAGTAAGATTAAAGCGGCTACCGCTAAAAAAGCCCTGTGTGGTTGTGTGTGGCACGCAAACTTTCATTCTTCAGCTGACGAATGAGCGGAATCAGTTCTCGCCGATATAGCAACTGAAACATCGCTTTTCTTGGCCGATAGACCAATTTAGGAGTGTAGTCATCATGACCGACCAATCCAGTACTAAACCAGATATCATTTACACAAAAGTTGACGAAGCACCTGAGCTCGCCAGCGCATCCTTTTTGCCGATCATTAAGGCCTTCACGAAACCAGCTGGGATTTCCGTTGGCACCAGAGATATTTCGCTCGCCGGGCGGATTATCGCGAACTTCTCGGAAAGGCTCTCCGATGATCAAAAACAAAGTGACGATCTAGCTATTCTTGGCGATCTCGTTAAAGAGCCCGATGCAAACGTCATTAAGCTGCCAAATATCAGCGCCTCCGTGCCACAACTTATGCTCGCCATTTCCGAGTTGCGGCTCAAAGGTTACGACATTCCAAAATATCCTGAGAATCCGTCCAACGATGAAGAAAAAGCCATCCGGGAAACCTATGGCAAGGTCCTTGGTAGTGCCGTGAACCCGGTTCTCCGCGAAGGAAACTCTGACAGGCGCGCGCCAAAAGCAGTTAAAGAGTTCGCAAAAAAGAACCCGCACAGCATGGGCGATTGGGCAGCCGATTCCAAAACCCATGTATCGACAATGAGCAGCGGAGATTTCTGCTCAAATGAAAAATCTGTGACAGTCTCAGGTCCGTCCGTTGGTAAGGCAAAAATCGAGTTTGTTGGCGCTGACGGTAGCGCAACGGTCTTAAAAGCGGATCATCAACTTGACGAAGGTGACGTCATTGATGGCACGATGATGAGCGTTAAGGCCCTCAGGTCTTTCCTCGATGCCGAAATCAAAGACGCTAACGATCAAGGTGTGCTGTTTTCTCTCCATGTCAAAGCGACAATGATGAAGATATCGGATCCCATCATCTTTGGTCATGCCGTTTCCGCCTATTTGAATGATGTGTTTGAAAAGCACGCCGATACATTTGCCAAACTCTCCGTTAACCCTGATCTCGGTATTGGCGATCTTATGGCTAAAGTCAGCACACTTCCATCTGATAAAAAAGCCGAGATCGAAGCTGATATTGCAGCCTGCATGAAGGCGCAGCCTGACCTCTATATGGTAAATTCAGATCGCGGCCTTACCAATCTTCATGTTTCCAGTGATGTCATCATTGACGCGTCGCTACCTGCCCTGATCCGGGCTGGCGGCAAAGCCTGGGGACCTGATGGCAAAGAAAATGATACAAAATGCGTTATTCCAGATAGCAGCTATGCTGGCGTGTTTGGTACAACGATGGATTTCTGTAAAGAACATGGTGCGTTCAATCCATCGGAAATGGGTAGTGTTTCCAATGTCGGTCTTATGGCCCAGAAAGCGGAAGAATATGGCTCTCACCCCCAAACCTTCAAAGCGCCCGGCAATGGTGTAATTCGAGTTGTTGATGCGGCTGGAACGACACTTATCGAGCATAATGTTGAAGAAAATGATATTTGGCGGATGTGCCAAACCAAGGATGCGCCTATTCAGAACTGGGTCAAACTTGGTGTTAGCCGCGCGCGCGCAACCGGCGTGCCAGCCATTGTCTGGCTGAATAAAGACCGAGCCCACGATGCCGAACTCATTAAGAAGATCGATAAATATTTGCCTGAGCATGATACCGACGGCCTTGATATTCGGATCATGTCGCCCGTTGATGCGACGCAGTTTTCGTTGGAGCGCGTGAAAAATGGTGAGGATACCATTTCGGTTACCGGCAACGTGCTCAGAGATTATCTCACCGATCTCTTCCCGATTATGGAGGTTGGTACCAGCGCAAAAATGCTGTCGATCGTCCCTCTGCTCAATGGTGGTGGATTGTTTGAAACGGGTGCCGGCGGCTCAGCCCCGAAGCACGTTCAGCAGCTTGTCGAAGAAGGACACTTGCGTTGGGATTCACTCGGTGAATTCTGTGCCTTAGGCGCGTCGCTTGAGTTTCTCAGTGAAACGAAAAACAACGCCAAAGCGCTCGTCTTAGCAAAAACCCTTGATCAAGCGATTGAGCAAGTCTTGGATAATAACAAATCACCAAGCCGGAAAGTTAATGAAATCGACAATAGAGGCAGCCATTTCTACATCGCGAAATATTGGGCCGAAGCACTTGCTGCCCAGGAAGATGATGCGGATTTAAAAGCTCACTTTGCACCATTTGCCGAGCAGCTTGCTTCAAATGAAGATAAAATTGTCGAGGAGTTATTGGCCGCTCAAGGAGATGATGTTGATCTTGGCGGCTATTATCATGCCCCGCAAGAAAAAGTCAGCGCAGCGATGCGCCCGAGTTCAACGCTGAACGCGATTATTGGTTAGCTTGTCTCTTAATGTTTCGGCCATCAATATTTTGGCCGAAACATTAAATTGTGAGTAGGGGGCACACCCCGCCGAACCAAACCCGGCTGACATCCTAGCAGCTTCTCGGTAAACTAGATGAGAACCTGCAAACTAAAATGGGATAAAAGCTGATGCTTAAACTTGCTTCGGTATTTGCCGTCGTTTTTATTGCCGAGATGGGGGATAAAACCCAATTGGCGACGCTGCTTTTCGCCAGCGATAAAAATCTAAACCCGTTTATGGTCTTTCTGGCAGCATCAGCGGCCTTAGTGGCAACCACGGCCATCGCCGTCTTGCTGGGCAGTCTTGCCACCCGTTATATCGATATGCTGCCACTTAATTTGATCGCCGGTATCGGCTTTATCGCGATTGGAGTCTGGTCCGTCGCTGAGCATTTCGGAAAAGTTTAAGATATTGAGCATGCTCGTTCTTGGGCGGCCCTAGAAATCAATTGACCTTCCCGGAGCTGTAACCTTCATAGTCGGCCAATGAATCAACAAACATTTTTACAATACCTTCCGGAACATCAGCATGAACATTACACGTCGACAATTTGTCTTTGGGGCAGGCGCTTCAGCCGCAATTATGCACCTACCTGTCGCCAAGGCCGCTCTAAATAATCCGCAGACGATTGACTTGCAGGCCATCACTGGAGCGACCCAACTGTTGCCGGAAAAATATCCTAAGACGCCTATTTGGGGATATGGCGGTATGGCTCCGGGGCCAACCTTGAGAGTAAGGCAGGGTGAAAAACTGGTCTGCAATTTCATCAATGACTTGCCGCAGGCCTCCACCGTTCACTGGCATGGCATCAGAATTGACAATAAAATGGATGGCGTGCCGGATTTGACGCAGGCGCTCGTGCCGTCAAAAGGGCAGTTCCGCTATGAGTTTGTTGCTCCTGATGCCGGGACTTTTTGGTACCACCCCCATAACAAAACATCAGAGCAAATGGCGCGTGGGTTATATGGCGCGCTGATTGTCGAGGAAAAATCTCCCCCAGAAGTCGACCAAGATGAAGTGCTGATGATAGATGACTGGCGGCTGGGTCAGAGCGGCCAAATCGATGACAGTTTTGGTGCGATGATGGATTGGTCCCATGGCGGGCGTCTTGGCAATTGGATCACGGTAAACGGTAATGCGCGGTACCAAAAACCGGTTAAGCAAAATGAACGACTGCGATTGCGTTTGATCAATACGTCAAATGCGCGGATTTTTTCTCTTCTGCTCAATGGGCTGGAAGGCTGGGTTGTTGCCTTGGATGGTCAACCGATCGAAACGCCTTTTGAAGAATCTAAGCCCCTTGATCGCCTGAGTTTAGCGCCAGCGCAACGCATTGATCTTATTGTCGATGTGACGGCCGAGGAAGGAACGGAAGGGGTGTTGTATATGCCGGGCCGCAATGGCGACCATACCTTGGCGGTATTTTCTGTCGATGGCAAAGCCAGGCCGGCTCCTTTGCCGACACCCAAACCCTTGGCTCGAAATCCAATCCCCGAAATTGATTCTGCGGCGCAAGCACGTAAAGTTTTCCTGCACATGGAAGGCGGCGCCATGGGGCAGATGCGCGGCGCTTTTTTGGGGGGCAAAAGGGTCGGTATGCGGGAATTAGTGAACGCTGGCAAAGTATGGGCTTTTAATGGCCAGGTCGAGATGCCGGAAAAACCTTTGATTTCGGCTGCTCGTGGTGAGACGTTGCATATAGAAATTAAAAATGACACGTCTTGGCCGCATGCGATGCATCTGCATGGCTTTCATTTTCGAAAGTTAGCGGAAAATGGCCGGTTTGGTCCGCTGCGGGACACGTTGTTGATGGACCGTGAGGAAACAGCGACCATCGCTTTTGTTGCCGATAATCCGGGAAAATGGCTGCTGCACTGTCATATGCTGGAACATGTCTCAAGCGGCATGATGACCTGGATAGAAGTGGCATAAATTAACGTCATTGGCCGGATTTCCGTGGCGGTCTTTCTAGCAAACTTATTTACCTCAAAACCTCTTGACTATAGGGCGATAGGGCCGTAAAAAGCGGCCTCCAGAACGGGGCATCTACGAAAGGCCTCGTTTATTTATTTAAGATAAAAGGATTAAGCCCATGGCACGCCGTTGCGATGTCACCGGAAAAGGTGTTCAGACCGGAAATAATGTTAGCCACGCGCATAATAAGACGCGTCGCCGTTATTTGCCGAACGTACAAAAAATGACTTTGTTCTCAGATACCATAGGCAAGGTTCCCCTGAAAATTACGGCTGATGCGTTGCGCTCGATTGAGCACAAAGGTGGCCTGGATGCTTATTTGCTGACCACCAGCAATTTGAAGCTGGCCCCTGAAGCATTGAAGCTCAAAAATCGTATTAAGAAAGCCCAAGCAAAAAAGGCCGCTAAAGCCGCTTAAGTTCTTCCTAATACCACTGCAAAGAAGCCCGCCAATTTGGCGGGTTTTTTTGTGGGTGAGTCCTGATGTTACATCTATTCATATTAAATTCATTACGATGTAACAACGAATATGTAGTGTATAGGTGATTGGCGAAAACGTTTTTGTTCCGCCAAAAAATGTTAACCACAAGGCCGCGCTGGAGCGTATGCGAGCTCGCCGGTCAGGTTCCAGAGTTTAGATCCCAGCGCGGTGCTGGGATGCAACTCACCTCATATGGAGGTTAACATGACGAAGTTTCTGATCACTGACGAAAATACCGAAGGCTACAAGCTGGAAGATATCTTGCTCGCCATTCGAAGAGATATGCTGGAGCGATGTGGCAAGGTCGTTGACGACCATCGTGGTGAAGCGCTTCACGTGATGGATAATAATATGAAGATTTTGGCTCTATTGAGCGAGGCGATCGGCATAGCCACTGATTCCACTGCTGTGCTCAATCGCGCTTTTGGTCCAAGTACTTCTGCTGATGGTGGCGAGCCGCGTATCGGTGTTTCATAGCCAAAGATGTTTGTTCCCTTTCACGCAGCGGGATAGATTAGCGCCACCATGAACGCCTTCCGCCTCTCGCTTTTCTATGCCGCTTATTTTGCTATGGGTGGCTTTATGTTGCCGTTTTTTCCGGTTTGGCTTGAAGCCAAGGGGCTGACCGCGGCGAATATCGGCATCGTTATCGGTATGGCAACCTTTGTGCGGGTGTTTTCAAATCCGATCATCGCGCATATTGCAGACCGGCGAGGGACCCGGAAACCCATTATTATTATTCTTGCGGTTCTGGCCGTCCTGTTTTTCTCTTTTTATGCTGTGGCCCATAGTTTTTGGCCGATTTTACTGGTTACCATTCTTTTCAGCTCGTGCTGGGGAGCAACGCAGCCCTTGGGCGAAAGCCTGACGGTCCTGACGGCCAAGCAGGGCAAGGCTAATGGGGGCGGCTTTGAATATGGCCGGGTGCGGCTCTGGGGCTCGCTTACTTTTATCGTGACGGCAGTTGGCGGCGGTAAGGTGCTGGCCGACTACTCCCCGGATGCCATTATGATTTTAATTTACGCCATGGTCGTGCTCATGGTTGGAGTGGCGCTTTTCCTGCCAAATACGCGGGCCGGCAAAGCAAGCGGCAAAGGCTTTCCAATCGCGCCTTTGCTGCGCAACAAAGCCTTCCTCCAGGTGCTGATCGCCGCCGCACTCATCCAAGCCAGCCATGCGGTTTATTATGGTTTTGGCACGATCCATTGGCAGCGGGCCGGCATCTCCGACACCGTAATCGGCGTGCTGTGGGCAGAAGGGGTGGTTGCCGAGATTATCCTCTTTATTTTTGGCGCCGCCGTGCTCAGGCGCTCGGGGCCGATGCGGCTAATCATAATTGGCGGGCTCGCCGGTATCCTGCGCTGGATCGGCACCGGGCTTGATGACAGTTTGCCGGTCTTGTTTGTGCTACAAGCCCTGCACGGCCTGACCTTTGGTGCGACGCATCTGGGCGTTATTCAATTCATCAGCGACAAAGTACCGGACGAGTTGTCAGCGACCGCGCTCAGTCTCAATTCAGCCATTGTGATGGGGGCGGCGATGGGGCTCATGGTGATGGCATCCGGCCACCTCTACGGCAGCTTTGGCGGAAAAGCCTATTTCTTTGTTGCCGGGATGGCAGGCTTGGGTGCGCTACTGGCTTACCGCCTGCGCCGCTCCAATATAGAAATTACGCATTAAATCTAAAAGGTTCGAGGAACCTATTAGTGGGTTTTGCGTTTGGTTTTGTTGCGGGCTGATTCTTCGTCGAACAACTCGGTCAGGTTCTGCATCATGGTGCCACCCAACTCCTCAGCATCGTTAATCGTCACAGCGCGGCGGTAGTAGCGGGTGACGTCATGGCCAATACCGATGGCGGTGAGCTCAATTGGGGTAAATTTCTCAATATAGTCGATCACGTCACGCAGATGGCGCTCGAGATAATTGCCGGGATTAACCGATAGGGTCGCATCGTCAACCGGCGCACCATCCGAGATCACCATCAGAATACGGCGCTGTTCGGGCCGGCCAATCAGGCGGTTATAGGCCCACAGTAAAGCCTCGCCATCGATGTTTTCCTTGAGCAGGCCTTCGCGCAGCATCAGACCGAGGTTTTTGCGCGCGCGGCGCCACGGTGCATCAGCACCTTTATATATAATGTGACGAAGATCGTTAAGGCGCCCGGGATTAGCAGGTTTACCGGCAGTGACCCATTCTTCACGGGCCTGGCCACCTTTCCAGGCGCGGGTCGTAAAGCCCAGCACTTCGACTTTGACGGCGCAGCGCTCAAGCGTTCTTGAGATAATGTCCGCACTCATCGCGGCCACCGAGATTGGCCGGCCCCGCATTGAGCCTGAATTATCGATCAGTAGAGTTACTACGGTATCTCTGAAATTACTTTCGTTCTCGACTTTGTAAGACAGTGGATGATGCGGGTCGGTCACAACCCTCGACAAGCGCCCGGCGTCCAAAATGCCTTCTTCAAGATCGAACTCCCACCAGCGTTGCTGTTGCGCCATGAGTTTGCGCTGCAAGCGGTTGGCGAGCCTGGAGACCACACCTTGCATGTGGGAAAGCTGTTGGTCCAACTGCGCCCGCAAGCGAGTTAGCTCTTCGGGCTCGCACAGTTCTTCGGCAATAATGGTTTCATCATGCGCCATGGTGAAGGCGCGATAGGTTTCAACTTTACCATCCGGAAAATCCGGATGCTGAGGCTGGCCGCGCATCGTTGAAGAGGGGTCTTCCTCGGTGTCATCGGCATCGTCTGCCATGTCCTCCATGTCTTCGAGGGCATCAGGGTCGAGGCCATCAAAGTCCATGTCTTCGCTGTCGCTCTCATCTTGCTCGCCGTCTTGTTCGGCTTCGGCGCTATCTTGTTGATCTTCGTTTTCAGAACTATCTTGATTGTCTTCTTCGCCTTGCTCACCTTCACCTTCGCCTTCGGATTCTGCCGGTAGATCAAGGTCTTCCAGGATATGGCGGATGGTTTCGCCAAACTCTTCCTGGTCGTGCAGGCAGTTTTTGAGTTCGTTAATTCTCTTGCCGGCTTTATCTTCAAGCCAGGACCGCCAGGTATCCATCAAAGGCTGAGCGGAGTCGGGCGATGGCGTGCCGGTCAGTTTTTCCCGCAGCAACATGCCAACAGCATCTGCGATTTGCGATTCTTCGCGCTCAGTGACGAGATGATAGCCTTTGTCTTTGCAACGAGCTTCGTGATAGTCGCCAAGATTTTGTGCAACACCGGCCAGCACGCGGGAGCCCAAGGCTTCGACGCGGGCTTGTTCGGCAATATCAAACAGCTCAGCGCTATTACCGCCCATCGGACGCTGACGGTTATAGGTTTTAGCATCGTTGTAACGCAGCCTGAGCGCTGCCGCATCGGCTTCACCCCTCAGCACATGCAGATCACCCTCACCGAATTGTCGGGCAGGGGTCGGCAAGCGAGCCTGACTGCCGTCTTCTGTCTGGGTAATGCCATGCGCGCCGGGCGCAAAAGAAACCGAGACGTCATCACGCGCGGCAACCGCCTTCACGGCTGCCTCGGTGACACGTTTGACCAGGTCTTGGCTATCCTGATCTGCTGACATGGGCGCTCCTTAAATCTCTTTTAAACTAAGAGAGGGTGACATTGGCCGCCGATTCGGGCAGCTCAACACCAAAGCAACGCTGGTAGTATTCAGCGATAACCGGACGCTCGACCTCATCACATTTGTTGAGGAAGGTCAGGCGGAAGGCAAAGCCGAGATCACCAAATATCTGGGCATTTTCACCCCAGATAATCACGGTCCGGGGAGACATCACGGTTGATACGTCACCATTGATGAAGCCGGAACGGGTGAGGTCGGCAAGCTCGACCATTTTCTTGATGGTGTCTTGGCCTTCAGCAGAATTATAGGCCGGCACTTTCGCCAAAATAATTGCTTCCTCAGCATCATGTTCGAGATAGTTCAGCGTGGTCACAATGTTCCAGCGATCCATCTGACCTTGGTTGATCTGCTGGGTGCCGTGATAAAGACCGGTCGTGTCGCCGAGGCCGACTGTGTTAGAGGTCGCAAACAGGCGGAAATAGTTGTGCGGCTTGATCACTTTACTTTGGTCCAGCAAAGTCAATTTACCTTCAACTTCAAGCACGCGTTGAATAACGAACATCACGTCCGGACGTCCGGCATCATATTCGTCAAAAACGAGAGCGGCCGGGTTTTGCAGGCACCAGGGTAGGATACCTTCTTTAAATTCCGTAACCTGATGGCCGTCCTTCATGACAATGGCATCTTTACCGATCAAATCGATCCGGCTGATATGACTATCGAGATTGACGCGAATGCAGGGCCAGTTGAGGCGCGCAGCGACTTGCTCGATATGGGTTGACTTGCCGGTGCCGTGATAGCCTTGGATCATCACGCGGCGGTTATGGGCAAAGCCGGCAATGATTGCCAAAGTCGTGTCATGATCGAATTGGTAGCTGTCGTCTACGACTGGTACATATTCGTTGCCCTTACTAAAGGCTGGCACATCCAGGTCCGAATCAATGCCAAATACTTGGCGGGCAGATACGGTTATATCTGGTGCATCAAGCGGGAATACGCCCGCTTCATTTGAAGTGGTATCACTCATCTTATTTTTTCCGATTGCTAACTGTGATCTAGAGCCTAAAACCCGCCGGAACTATTCGGCGGTCAAATTGGTCATAATTGTTTCATAGGCTTCGTTGATCTGTTTGAACCTTTCTTCTGATTTCTTGTCGCCGCCGGTCACATCCGGATGGTATTGTTTCACCAGCAACTTATAACGTGCCTTGAGTTCTGTGACCGTCACAGAAATATCAAGATCTAACAGTGAGAGAGCTTTTCTCTCTGCCGCAGAGAGGGTGGTTTTAGATGCCCGTTCCGCAGATTTTCGATAGGCGGTCTCTTCGGTAAAAAAACCAAAGGGATCACTTAAATTCTCATAACCTGGCCCAAATTTATCTGGTCCGAAAGGTGCGTTCTGATCATCTTCAGAAGCACTCCTTCGATGATCGCCTAACGGCCAAGTTGGCCTGTTCCAGGTCGTATCTGAGCGTACAAGCTTATCCACTTGCTCGTCAGACATGCCTTCATAATAGTTCCAAGACCTATTGTAAATGCGTACGTGCTCTAAACAAAACCAGCGATATTCACGAATATGTTTGCGTGACTTTGGTGCCCGGTGCTCAGCTGCCAAAACACAGCCGGGCCAATCGCATGTTACAGCGCTAGATTCGGCCTCTGGCGTGCCTAAAGGAGCAAATATATCGTCGGGTTTATAGCTCATAGCTTGCAATATGGGGGCTCAGACGGGGGCTGGCAAGTGTTCTTAAACCCCAGTTTTTTTATTCAATTTATGCCACTTTTGCCAACAATCTTCTCAAAATCCTAGAAAAAGTGGCAAAATGACAAATTGTCCTGGAAAAATTATATTTGAACTAAATTTTTGATTGTATTCGGGAGACGAGAGCACCAAATTGGATGTATAATAAATAGCGATAAATATATTTGTACGAAAAATTTAAAATTTAAATCTCATATAATACGGGTTGTTTGGCATTTAGGGCGCGGTTGAAAATAATTTTTTAATGGGGAAAAAATGACACACGAATATGTACGCAAAAATGTAACCATCCAAGGGCATCGGACGAGTATGAGCCTGGAGAAGGCAATCTGGTCTGGTTTGGAAGAAATTTGTGAACGTGAAGAAGTGACGTTCAATCAGATTTGCTCACTTATTGACCGCTCACGAAAAACCACAAGCCGGACATCTGCGGTTCGAACCTTTATTGTCAATTACTTTCGCTTTATTGCCGGAAAATATTCCAATAATTCCGATTACAAAGCGGGTGTTGAGCTGGAAGCCATTGCTGCCAGAAGTGACTAAAGAATAATCGAGGTTATTAATCTATCTATTCACCTTCGTAATATTCTGGCCACAGACGCTGGACGTTTGCGCCGTCCGCTTTGAACGCATGACAGGTGTCGATGACGACTGGCCGGGTGTTGGGTTTGTTTGGTGGACCCTGATCGACTTCATTTTTCCGGTGATGCTTGCGGGGCACGATGGATTGATACGCCGTTGTTGCCAGCGGGCCGGTGATCAACTGGTTGATATGGGTGCAGCCCTTAATACCGCCGATGGCTTTTTGAACATTTTGGGTCCAGCCGCTGGCAATTTTCAGGCCTTTGAGCGCTTTGACGCCATCTGAAATGGCCGGGCAAACATCAAAGGGTGATGATTCGGTGGAGGCTTCAGCTTCCTGGACAACCAGATCGTCATCGACGGTCAAACGAATGAGCATGTCATGCACCGGCGTGCCGGCAGCGACAACACCGCGATCCAAATTCTCAAAACTATAAGTTTTGGTATCCGTTATCTGGCCCTCAATATCCCAAAGTCCATCCTCGCGTTCATAGCCATAGCAACGGACTTCGCGGGTGTGAATATGATTACGTTTTACCGGCGGTGACAACGGCATATTTCTCTCCTTAGGTAATAAAGGTGACTGGTACCTTTGTTACGCTGTTAATAAATCTAGACTTGTTTCTGGGGCGTTGTTTAGCAAGAAAACGGCTAACTTGCACCTTTTTCTGTAGATTGAGGCGGGGTGAGGCGGATGGCGGTTATTTGGTGGCGTTGGCGCCGCATGATGTCGAAGCGCAGACCGTAGAACATAAAGGCTTGGCCAACTTCGGGAATGCGCCTGGACTCATGGAGTATGAGCCCCGCGATGGTGGAGGCTTCTTCATCTGGCAAATTCCACTCAAATTGGCGATTGAGGTCACGGATGGTGAAACTGCCATCGACGATATAGGAGCCATCCGGTTGCGGGCGAAGTCCGGGCACGCTGATGTCTGTTTCGTCGGCAATGTCACCGACGATCTCTTCGAGGATATCTTCAAGCGTCACAACACCTTCAAGGCTGCCATATTCGTCGACCACCAAGGCAAAGTGTTCGTGGCGGTCGCGGAAGGCTTGTAACTGATCGAGCAATCGCGTGGTCTCGGGTATAAACCAGGCCTCCGCGGCTAAGCCTTCGATATCAATATCAAAGCTTCCTTGGTTTTCATGAATGGCGCGGAGAACTTCCTTGGCATGCAGAACACCGATGACATTGTCTGGCTGATCCCGCCAGAGCGGCAGGCGCGTGTATTGGCTTGCCAAAACTTGATTGACAATTTCTTCAGCTGGCTCATCGGCATTGATCATGGTGACGGTTTTCCGGTGAACCATAATTTCACCAACATCGACTTCGGAGAGATCGAGCACGCTCCTGAGCATGGCGCGTTCGTGCTGCACGGTCTCGTTATCATCTTCCTCGCTTTGATGTAACTCGATCGCACCTCGCAATTCATCGGTCTTGGAGACAAAATCTTCACCGCTATGGAGATGAATGCCGAATATGCGCAAGGTAATGCGAACCACCCACTGAGTGGCGAAGGTGATCGGTGATAAGACAAAAACCAAAGGTCGGATGATGGGAGCGATGCGAAGGGCAGCGCGGTCCGAATTTTGCAGCGCGTAGGTTTTGGGTAGGATCTCAGCAAACATAACGACAAGGGCTGTCATAATCACTGTTGCATAGGCAATGCCGGCCTCGCCGAACATGCCAATGAGGATACTGGTTGCCAAAGCAGAGGCCAAAATATTGACCAGATTGTTGCCGATCAGGATGGCACCGATCAGCCGACCTTTGCGTTCCTGCAGCTTGTTGACGGTCTCGGCCCGCTTGTTACCTTTGGTTTCTAGCAGATGCATGAGCGGGCGGGACGCGCCGGTCAGGGCTGTCTCAGAACCAGAGAAAAAAGCTGATAAAACCAGTAAAACAGCGATGGCAGCGAGCATGGTCAGCATGACTTAAGTCCCCTGAACTGCATTTTCGACGATCAATCTGGCATCTGCCATATCGACATCGCGGGCAACGAAGCTCTCTCCGATGGCTTTTGCTAAAATGAAAGTTACCTTGCCATTTTCAACTTTCTTATCAGATAGCATATGATCGAGCAGGGCATTGGCATCCCAAGGGGTGTTTTTGATGTCGCTTGGCCGAGTTGGCAGGCCAACCGCAGCATAGTGATCGCGAACGCGCGCTGCGTCTTCGTTCGAGCACAATCCTAAATGAGCGGAAAGATCAAAGGCCATGCAGATACCGAGACCAACCGATTCGCCGTGCAAAAGCGTGTCGCTAAAACCGGTCTCAGCTTCCAGGGTATGGCCAAAGGTATGGCCGAGATTGAGCAAAGCTCTGACATTCTGCTCGGTCTCATCGGCAGCAACGATGTCGGCTTTTGCTTTGCAGCTGACAAGAACGGCGTGCCGTCGCAGATCTTTATCTCCGGCACATAAAGCCGCCCCATCCTTTTCCAGCCAGGCGAAAAACTCAGGATCATTGATCAGGCCATATTTGGCAACTTCAGCATAACCTGCCAGTACTTCTCTACTTGGCAGGCTGTCCAGGGTGTCGATATCAGCGAGCACCAGACGTGGCTGATAAAATGCACCGATGAGGTTTTTGCCGTGCCGCGTGTTGATGCCGGTTTTGCCGCCGACCGAACTGTCGACTTGAGACAATAATGTCGTTGGAATTTGAACAAAATCCACGCCGCGCATTACCGAAGCCGCCGCGTAGCCGGTTAGATCGCCGATAACGCCGCCGCCAAGGGCGATCAAGGCGACTTTTCGGTCGATTTTTTTGGCCAGTATTTGATCAATGAGGTCCTCGAAATGGCTAATGCTTTTGGTTTGTTCGCCGGCCGGTAAAACAAGGCTTTCGAAGGTGAGCCCCGCGGCGCTCAAGGATTGCTCCAAGGGGGCCAGATAAAGTGGTGCCACGTTCTCATCGGTGACAACTATAACCCGCTCGCTTCGAATAACCGGCTTGATCAACGCACCGGCTTGTTCAAGCAATCCGCTGCCAACGTGGATATCGTAGCTCCGCTCACCAAGCTCAACGGTTAGGGTTTCATAATTACTCATGATGCATTTTCTTCAATTGGCTGATGTTCAATTAGATTGGTCATTATTCTTTGGGCGGTTTGCGGGGCGGGTTCATCGCTGACATCGACAACAAAATCCGCCTTGGCATATACAGGATAGCGTTTATCCATCAAATCCGCCAAAATTTCGCGGCCATTTCCTTTGTTTAACAGGGGGCGACCGCTACGCCGTTCCGTTCGCCGGACAAGTAGATCCAGATCGGCCCGGAGCCACACTGCAACGCCGTGCGCGGATATTTCCTGCTGGGTTTCTTCATTCATATAGGCACCGCCACCGGTTGCCAGAACCGCCGGTTGTTCGCTCAAAATCCGCTGAATGACGCGGCGCTCGCCGTCTCTGAAGTAGTCTTCACCAAAACGGTCAAAAATTTCTTGGACCGAACAGCCCGCCGCCGCCTCAATTTCTGCGTCAGCATCTATAAAGGGCAGCTCGAACGAGGACGCAATAATGCGCCCTAATTTGGTCTTTCCAGCCCCCATCAGGCCGACCAAAACGATAAATTTACCTTGCAACCAATCGGGCAAGTCGACTATTTCTTGTTTCATTAGAGTTCTTTATCACGTTATTTCCGTTTTTTGCCGAAAAATTGCCATAGTTGGCAAATATCGTACATTTTAATCGGGGCTTTAGGGTGGTAACAACTGCCCTAAATATTTAAAAGTACCTATAATTATTAGTCGTTAGTTTACGGAGCAATTTCGCCAATGAAAAGTTTGTCACGGTTTATGGTTTTGGCTGTCTTGGCGTTGATTGCCGGAACTGCAATATTTTTGGCGACGTGGGATATTCCAGCGCCGGTTGCTCAAGTGGAAAAAGTTATACCGAATGACCGATTCGAGAAGTGATAAAATGAAGCTTAGATATATTTCCTGCCTTGGATTAGCAGGCTTGATCGCTGCTGTTGGTCTGTCATTTAATGTCCAGGCTCAAGTTCAAACTCCTCAACCTAAATCTTTGGCGCCGGCCAAGGTTTTGGCACCAACTGCCGTACCGCGCCAGCCTGCTGTAGCTCTGCCAGTTAATGCACCCCAGGCGCTTTCGCCTCCGCCCTCGGCGCGGGCCTTGGTGCCGCTTCAAATTAATGTCGAAGAATTGCAGAAAATTGACAGTGATTCAGTGGGCACACTCAATCAAGAGCAAGGTGGCTTCGGTATCAATATGTGGGAAGGAACATCCCGCTCGCTGGTAGAGAAGCTGCTGCCAAAATTGCCGGTCAGTTCATCGTCGCGCGCTATGCGAGCTTTGATGCGACGCTTATTGCTAAGCGCCGCAAAAGCGCCCGGTAAAATAAGTCCGCTCGATAATCAACTGGCATCAACTCAGCCCGTTGTCATTCCTGTCGCCCCGCAGTCGGCGGTAAAACCTGAAGCGGTTGGCAAGTTGCTGGCATTGCGGATCGAGTTGTTATCTGCAATGGGTGATGTCGCTGCCGTTGATAGTTTGCTAAAGGTATCCCCCAACCGAGATAGTGATCCGGCTTTGTTGAGAAATGAGACGGATGTTCTGTTTATTTCCAATGATAATGCCCGGGCCTGCCCTTTGGTGGCCGGTCAAATCCGCAATATCGATACCCCTTATTGGCAAAAAGCGTTTATCTATTGTCAGGCGCTGGCTGGCGAGCATGACAAAGCCAATCTTGGTGCGGATATGTTGCGTGAGACGGGCGAAAAGGATGAAGTTTTCTTTGGCCTAATTAATGCTTTGACGGGTGTCGAGAAATTTGAAATCACAAGTCTTGCCAAACCGACGCCGCTGCATTTCTCGATGATCCGGGCTGCCAAAGTGCAATTACCAAAAGATGTTACCTCGTCGAATAATCCAGCCGTACTCAAAACCATTGCCACCAGTCCAAATGCTGATCCGGCTTTGCGCATCAATACCGCAGAACGTGCCGAGGCGATGGGGGCCTTAAATACAGATGTCCTCCGCCAGCTTTATGCTGGGGTTACCTTCACCAAAGAGACGCTTGATAATGCGCTGTCGCAAGCGAGTGCTGAACGCACTGCCTTGAGCCGGGCTTTGCTCTATCGCAAAGCACTGGTCGAAAGCATTCCAACAGCGAAGGCTGAAATTCTGGCGCAGGTGTTTAAATTGGCCAGAGAAGGGGGGCTGTTTCAATCGACCGCCCGCGTCTACCACCGTATCTTAAAAGACTTGCCCGCAACCCAGGATTTGGTTTGGTTTGCACCAGAAGCGGCGCGTGCCCTTTTGGCCGCAGGCGATGGCGCCTCCGCTGAGATTTGGTTCAATGTTTTGCGCACGACCGGCATTGTTGATGAAAAAGCGGCAGCGCTGCGGGATCAATTGGCACCGCTGGCCCGTCTAACAGGTCATATGTCAGACGATGACTGGTCCACCACCAAGCTCGATAGTTGGTGGAAAGCGGAAACCATGACCAGTGAAGAAAAGCCGGTCGATATTGAGGCGGCTCACAAGCGGGCGACCTTGCTTTATAATCTTATGGAAGCTTTAGGTGATCCGGTTCCAGCGCGTCGCTGGGAGGCGTTGCTCGACGGTCCGCCACAATCTGCGACCGTCATGCCGCAATCGGCCTTATGGCGGACCCTTAACAAAGCGGTTGAAGATGTGAAGCGGGCTGAAACCGTCTTGGTTGCGATGTTGGCATTGGGCCAAGCCGGGCCAACGCAAGTCAATGCGACCGTATTGCGCAAAGTCGTCACCAGTCTCCGTATGGTCGGGCTGGCAGATGAAGCCCGTGCTATCGCCTTAGAGGCCGCAGTCGCTGCTGGACTTTAATGACCGATCCCGTTGCTAAGATATTAAATCAGCAATTATTCGGCGGCGATCCTTTTCGATCTGAGCCGCAGCACTCTCCCCAATTTATCGACGAGGGCTGGGCTTCTTATCCTGAAGTGCTCGATACAGTCATTGATACCCTCAAGCCCAGGATGATTATTGAAGTTGGCGTATGGCTGGGCCAATCGACATTTAACATGTTGGAGCGCGCACTTATTCATGACCCAGCGACCTCCATTATCTGCATCGATACCTGGCTTGGCTCGCCTGAGCATTGGCTCAATAATGAATGGAAGTTGCAACTCCGTCTCAAAGAGGGACGGCCTGATATCTATTCATTGTTTGTCGATAATGTGAGGGCGAAAGGATACGGCGATCATATTTTGCCGATGAGCATGACGTCCCTGCAAGCAGCCAAGCTTTTAACCGAACTAGAAATATCCGCCGATCTCATATATTTGGATGGAGCGCATGACAAGGAAGAAGTGCTATCTGACATTGAAAAATATTGGCCGTTTTTGCCGGTTGGCGGCTGTATGATTGGCGATGATTACTGCGATCCGTGGCCGGGTGTGGTTGAGGCCGTACATGAATTTAAGAAAGACCGCGAAGATCTCGAATTTGTCCATTCGCGTGATAAATTCGTTTTCTACAAGAAATAGTGGGAAACGTCCCCGAAAGGTAATTCAATTTGACATTCATCAGAGACAGATAAGGGTGGTCTCAATTATATAAACTTGCATACAATAGTGTTTGTTAGACTTGCTTAGAGGCTCGATAACGGACAAAACTATTTCGAGTGAAAGACACTTTGCGTAATGTTTTTAAGTAGTAGAAATCGGTGGATTCTATTTTTTTCGTTCCTGGTTGGTGGATCTATTACGGGCAGCATGGCCTATTTTGTCCAGGGAACAAATTTTGGCTTTGAACAAGTTACTATCTCAGCAATTATTGCTCCTATTCTCGTCGGCAGTATTGCTTTCTCAACCATTACTTTTTTCGTATTAAAAAATAGAAATCTACTGGTAACCCGCTTAGAAGCGGAACGGCAGGTGTCGGCGGACCTCGAACGAATGGTTGAAGTTCGAACCGCGGAACTTCAAGAGCAAATTAAAGCCCGTAAAATTAGCGAACAAAAATTTAGAGATTTTGCTTTGTCGGTCGCCGACCGTTTTTGGGAAACCGACGAAAATCACAACATGATCAGTTGTACGCCGCCGGTCGGTCGTCTCGGTCTGCCTATGGATGATTATCTGGGCAAACCTCTTTGGGAAATTCCTTTCGGTGATACCGAAAGTGTGCGTTGGGCTGAGTTTAAGGAGTTGTTGGAATCCAAAAAATCATTCCGTGATTTTCAATTGAAGCGCGTGTTTCCAGGAGAACCGGATTTATATGTTCGTTTTTCTGGTATGGCTCTAAAAGATGAGGACGGAAATTTCACGGGATTTCGGTGTTCAGTACGCGATGTATCGGAAGAGGAGGAAGCAAAACGACAGGTTGATTATGTACGCGAAAGATTTTTCGGGGCCATGGAACATTTGGCCGATGCTTATATCCTATGGGATGCTGACGAGCATTTTGTTTCTTGTAATGCCAGTTATCGCGAGATCCATAGCGGCGTGGTCGACTTGTTTAAGCCTGAGACGACTTTTGAGGAATATGCTAAAGCATTGTCGAAATCTGTTTGGAGTCACAATCTTGATGACAGTAACTCGGCGGAGGAATGGGCAGCAAAACGTTTGGCAGAGCATCGCGGATCGGGTTCAAGTCGAGTGACCTTTCATGCTGGCGTTTGGTCGTTGGTGAGCAAGGAACGCCTGCAAGATGGTAGTGTAATTTCCTTTCATTCAGATATTACTGAACTCAAAGAAGCGTTGTTAGAAGCTGAGTTTGCCAACCGTACTAAAACAGAATTTCTCGCCAATATGAGCCATGAATTGCGTACACCATTGAACGCCATAATCGGATTTTCTGAAACTCTTAATCAAGGTGTATTTGGCCCGCTTTCCAATATTAAGCAGCAAGAATATGTCAAAGATATTCATGAATCCGGTATTCATCTACTCGATCTTATTAACGAGATCCTTGATGTATCTGCGATTGAGGCCGGAAAACTGGAATTAAACGAGGCTCAGGTAGATCTCAAAAAAATCATTCTGGCAGCGATCCGTTTGATTAAAGCTCGCGCCGAGGAGGATGGTCTTGTCCTGCAGTTTCAGGTGGATGGGCAAGCCCCCGTTGTCGATGGCGATGAGAGACGGCTCAAACAGATATTCGTTAATCTATTGTCTAACGCTGTAAAATTCACCGAAAAAGAAGGGGCCGTGTCCGTCGAGGTTCAGCGCAATGATGACGGTTCTATCGCAATATCAGTTGCAGATAACGGAATTGGTATGAGTCCTGAGGATATTGAGAAAGCAATGGAGAAATTCGGTCAGATAAGGCGTAACAAGGGCGTCGAAATTGAGGGGACCGGTCTCGGCTTACCGCTTGTGAGAGGATTGGTTGAGGCGCATGGTGGAAAGTTGTCTATCGAAAGTGCCTTGGATAAAGGTACCACTGTCACCGTTGTGATCCCCCGGGAACGTGTCACGCAATAAGATGATTTTGTAAAAAGCCTATTCAGGCAAGCCGGCCAACCGCAAGCCTTCAACATAATGGTCAACTTGGCCTGCATCTTTGACGTAAAAGAGACTGTTTCTCGCTACCTTACAGCTATAGTCGGGCTGGCGCTTGAGCAATTCGGATAATGCCTCTTGAGCCTTTTCTGTTTGGCCGGTATGGCCGAGCGCTGAAATCAGTACGGCATTGGATCGATAATGTGAGTTTGGTAGGCGGATCGCTTGGCGGGCCCATTCAATCGCTTTGTCATGTTGCTTTAAAAACAGATAGGCGAGCGAGCCATACATTAAAAAGGCCCAGCGATACGGGTCGTGCGGGCTTAGCCGAATGGCATCGTCAAAGCACGCAATCGATTCTTCCAACTGGCCGGCATAAGCGAGCGAATCGCCCAAGCCACAATGGGCCATTGCCATGCTTGGATTTAAGTCAATGGCGGTTTTGAGCTCATCGACCGAGACATCGTATTCGCCTCTGGCCAAATGGGCGCGCCCGACGGCAAAATGAGCGCCGGCATCTTGATTGTCAATTTCTGCAGCGCGCTTTGCCAAACTTAAGGCCTCATCAAGCAACTCTTCGGTTGGCTCAGCTTCATAGTAAACCGCGCTCAAGATCATGGTATAGGACAGTCGGGCGTAGGCCGCGCCGAAATTGGGATCGATTTCGATTGCCTTGCGAAAATATTTCTGTGCTTCAAGGTTTTCTGCATTGGAAAAATTATAGGCGTGAAACAAGCCAATATGATAGCAATCCCAAGCAGCGAGGTTGTCGGTTGATTTGGTGGCAACGCGTTGGGCTTCGGCTAAGGCGAGTTCCGGCTCAATCGTTGCTGCGAGTGTTTCAGTGATCTCATCCTGAACCGCAAATATATCCTCAATCGAGCGGTCATATTTATTAGCCCAGATATGGTTGCCGGTTTCAGCATCGATAAGCTGAGCCGTTATGCGAATCCGGTTATCTGCTCGGCGCACGCTACCTTCAACAATATAGTTTGCCCCCAATTCGACACCGACTTGCCGTAAATCGAGTGACTTGCCTTTGTAAGAAAAGGAGGAGTTGCGGGCGATTATTGAAAGCCAGCGATATTTGGTCAGTGCCGTAATAATGTCCTCTGTCATGCCATTGGCAAAATATTCCTGATCTTTAGCTGCGCTCATATCATCGAAGGGCAGAACGGCGATGGTCGGTTTGTCGCCAGAAGTTTTTTTACCGGGCACTACACTTTCTTTTGGCGCCTCAGCTTCTCCCGATTGTGAAGAGAGCAGTTCTTTATGGAGTTTCTGAGTGGCCGCATCCGGCTCGGCATCAAGCTCGCGCTCTAACAAGTCAGAGCAGATTTGATATTGCTTCAGGGCGGCAGAGCGCTGGCCGCTGTCGGCATAGAATTGCATTAAAGTTCGATGGACTTTCTCCGAGAGCGGGTCTATCGCCAACGCCCGCCTAGCTGTAAGAATAGCATTTTCGAATTTTCCGTCGGTGGATTGTTGCTGAGCTAGGCGCTCAAATATATTAAAGGCAAGTTCACTATGGTGCTCACGTTCGTGCTCAAGCCAGTCATCAAACTCAGCCTGTTTGATATAAAACCCACTGAGAAGCGGTGCATTAAACAGGTCGATCGCTGCCGTCATAGCATCAGACGTGTCGCTCTTAGACAGAGATTCAAATATAACGGCATCAACGACAACGTCTGCCATATTCAATGAAATCTGATCGCCCTCAATCAGAAGGATCTCGCCCGAGCCATCGCCGAGGGATTTTCGGAGCTTGGAGACGCATTGACGGAGGCTTTGACGCGCTTGATCATCAAACCGATCGCCCCATAACAGGCCTGCCAATCTTTCACGCGATTGCGGTTGGCCCGGATTGAGGGCCAGAAATGCCAACAAAGCTTGCGGCTTTTTGCCAGATATTTGTACCTCGGCGCCATCTGCATCCAGGACGCTTAACCGGCCAAAAAGATTGATTGCGTGTTTACCCACGACGTTCCCCGACCGCCTCATCAATTAATTGGATTTTAAAAAATTTAGGACGATTTCAGGCGATTATAATCAAAAATTCCAGAAATACAGCATTTTTAACATGTTTTTGACGCTAAATTACCGCCGGTTTCACGCTGTCGTCACACCCTCCTCGATATATTCCTCTCACTCCCAACCGAAAATTTACTGGGACAACTCATTGAGAGTAATTTTTTATTTTTAACTTAGAGTAATAGGGAAACTTAAAATGTCTGATAAATATCTTATTAATTGCCAACAGGGTAATGACGATTTGGAAAAAGCAACGGTTGCAATGATTGTTGCAGGTGCGGCCTCGGCTATGAACAGTGAAACAGCGATGTTTCTGACCTGCGAAGCGGTCACAATGGCTAAAAAAGGCGCTGCTGATGGCATGCAGGCGGAAGGGTATCCTGCGATGAGTGACCTGATGGAAGCTTATTTTGAAAATGAAGGTAAATTGTGGGTCTGCCCAGTTTGTGCAGCTGCGCACGGTATTACCGAAGACGATTTAGTTGAAGGTGCTGAAATTGCTGGTGCTGCCAGAACCATTGGCTTTGTCAGCGACGGCGCAAAAATTCTGATGTAAGTAGCTGTTGTCGAAGGGCCGGTCTGTTGTGTAGGCTGGCCCAACGATGATTAAAAAAAACGATTTCAGGGAACAAAAAATGGCTGAAATATATTCAAATATACTCGAAACGGTTGGAAATACGCCGGTCGTTAAGATCAACAAGCTCGCGCCGGAAGGCATCGACCTTTATGTGAAAATTGAAGCGTTCAATCCGATGGGCTCGGTCAAAGATCGGCTTGCTCTCAACGTGATTGAGCAGGCGGAAAAAGACGGCACTTTGTCGCCGGGCCAAACAGTCGTTGAAGCGACCAGTGGCAATACCGGCATCGGCCTTGCTATGGTGTGCGCGCAAAAAGGCTATCCCTTGGTCATCGTGATGGCTGAGAATTTCAGTGTCGAGCGACGCAAGCTGATGCGCTTTTTGGGTGCCGATGTGGTGCTGACACCGGCGGCCGAAAAAGGTACCGGTATGTTGGCCAAGGCGGTTGAGTTGGCTGAGACGCATGGCTGGTTCCTGGCGCGGCAGTTTGAGAACGAAGCCAATGCCGATGCTCATTCAAATACCACAGCGCCCGAAATTCTCGATGCCTTTGAAGGTAAGAAGCTCGATTACTGGGTCTCGGGTTACGGCACCGGTGGCACGTTGAAAGGCGTTGCCCGTGTTTTAAAAGAGAAACGCCCGGAGATTAAAGTCATCGCCTGTGAGCCTGACAATGCGCCGCTCTTGGGTAGTGGTATCTCCCAGCCTTTGAACGATGATGGCTCGGTCGCTGAAAGCCATCCTTTTTTCCGCCCGCACTTAATGCAAGGTTGGACAACAGATTTTATTCCTAAATTAGTCAGCGACGTTGTCGATGACGAGCTGATTGACGAGATTGTGCCAATTGATGGTGCAGAATCCTTGAGACTGTCCAAAGAACTCGCCTTACAAGAAGGCATTTTCGTTGGCATTTCTGGTGGTGCGACACTCGCCGGTGCCTTGGAAATAGCTAAAAAAGCGCCTAAAGGATCGAGCATATTATGCATGTTACCCGATACGGGTGAGCGTTATCTGAGCACGACCTTGTTCGAAGACGTGCCGGTCGATATGACCAAAAAAGAGATCGAGATTTCTCGCTCAACGCCACGCTACCATTTCGGCGCAACACCGCCGCCACCGGCTCCTGCCCAAGAAGAAGAGGTTGTAGCGGCTAAGGCAGAAGCTTTGGCCTTTGTTGAAAAAGCCATCAGTAACCCGGATGAGCCGGTTGTGATGTTTGCTTTGGAGTGGTGCGAATTCTGTTGGTCGGTGCGCAAAATGTTTGCCGAGTTTGATATTCCTTACCGCTCGATCGATTTGGATTCAGTGGAATACCAAAAAGAAAACCTCGGTGGTGATATTCGCGTCGCGCTCAAGGAGCAAATTTCCTCACCGACAATTCCGCAGATTTTTGTCGGTAAAGAATATATCGGTGGCTGCACGGAAACCTTCGACGCTTTTAATGAAGGAAAGCTACAGGGATTGCTGAAATCCAATGCCGTTGCCTTTAAAGAAGGTAGTGATGTCGATGCTTATTCCTTCCTGCCAACTTGGCTGCACCCAAGGTAAGTCGAATGAACGAAGCCGAACAATTTGAAGAACAACCCTATGGTTGGGTGATCGTCGCCATCGCTACTTTGTTTATGGCTTTGGGGTTCGGCTCTAACGTTACCGTGCCGGTTCTGGTCAAGCCCTTCGAGGAGGAATTTGGCTGGAACCGCGCGGCGATTTCGATGGCTTATACGGCGCTGACGATTGGCGCCGCGGCGGGCGGTCTTTTTTGGGGAACGTTGTCGGATAAAATTGGTGCTAAGCGTATTGTCGCATTTGGTGTCGTTATGTTGTCCGGCTCTCTCACCCTGATTGGCCTGCAAGATCAGCTATGGATGATCTATCTGTTGTATTTTGTCATTGGCGGTTTTGGCTTCGCCTGCATGTTTACGCCGCTTCTGGCTCTGACGGGATTATGGTTCAATCGCCGCAAAGGTTTGGCGCTCGGTATTGTGACGGCAGGTGGCGCTATTGGTCAAGGTGTAGCGCCGGTGGTTTTTCAAATGATGATTTCGAACAGCAATTGGCGGGATGCTATTTTCTATTTGGGCGTGGGTTATTTTGTTGTGATGTTGCCAACCGTATTTTTGCTGCGCCAGCCGCCGGTTTTGGTGAATTCATCAGAAACTGTCAGCCGTTCTGATGCAAATATTTGGGGGCTGTCACACCGTATTACCATTCCCTGGCTCGCTTTGGCGGGAATCTTTTGCTGCATTTGCATGGCGGTGCCGATTGTTCATCTCGTCCCCCTTGTTGTCGGGCTCAAGCAATCGCCGGAGACAGCCGCCGGTTTGCTGCTCACCTTGATGGTGAGTGGCACTTTTGGGCGGGTGTTTTTTGGTGCGGTCGCTGATCGTATTGGCGCACTTTACACCTATTTTGTTGCCTCGCTTATGCAGACGGTCATGGTGTTCTGGTTTACCCAAAGCGAGACCTTGATCGTGCTTCATATTATTGCTGCCATATTCGGCTTTGGCTTTTCAGGTGTCATGACCAGTTTGCTTATTTGTGCACGGGAAGCCGCTCCCTTACGAATGGCTGGTTTTGCTGCTTCCGTTATCTCTGGTGCGGCTTGGCTCGGTATGGGTATTGGCAGCTATCAAGGCGGCTATTTTTACGATTTGACCGGGAGCTATGCCTGGTCCTATGGCAACGCCGCGATAGCCGGTATTGTCAATTTAGTGATCCTTGCTGCCTTAATCCTTTACCGAAAAAAACAACACGAGTTGCTGCCAGTGGGCGCCTCCGCCTAAGCTTGGCCTGTCCCGGCTCTTCCGCTATACCTCGCTGATGGATGAAGATACCCAAAGATTTGACGTTATTATTATTGGCGCAGGCGCCGCCGGGCTCATGTGTGCTGGCGAAGCGCAAAAGCGTGGACGCCGGGTGCTGGTGATTGATAAGGCCGCCAAGGTCGGTGAGAAAATCCGTATCTCCGGTGGCGGGCGCGCGAACTTCACCAATCTTTACGCCTCTCCGGCAAATTATCTGTCAGAAAACCCGCATTTTTGCGTCTCAGCCTTAAAGCGCTACAGCCAACATGATTTCATCGCCCTGGTCGAGCAGCATAGCATCGCTTATCACGAACGTGATCATGGCCAGCTTTTTTGCGAGGGCACGGCCCAGCAGATTACCGGCATGCTCTTGGATGAAGCCCGCGACGTCCGTATTTTAACATCGTCGCAGGTATCCCATATTTCAAAAGACGGGAGCGGGTTTGCTGTTGAGACGGATCAGGGAAACTTCACCGCTTTGTCTCTGGTGATTGCGACGGGCGGCCCGTCAATTCCCAAAATGGGCGCCAGCGGTTTTGGCTATGATGTCGCGAGGCAGTTTGGTCTGAAAGTGATTGAGCCCCGCGCTGGGCTGGTGCCGTTGACGTTTGATACGGACGTTCTGGAAAAGCTTGAGGGCTTGGCCGGTGTGTCGCTTGATGCAGAAGTAAAGCTTGGCAAAATAAAATTCACTGAGGGTTTGTTATTCACTCACCAGGGGATCAGTGGACCCGTTATTTTGCAGATTTCGTCCTACTGGCAGCACGGCGATACGATTACGATCAACTTATTGCCGGATATCGATGTATTTCAATTTTTAAAGGAAGCCAAAGACGGCGAGCCCAAAAAAGAGGTACGAACGGCGCTGGCGCATCTATTGCCCAAGCGCCTAGCACAAAAAATGGTCGACTGGGCTGGTTGCGACACCCGTCTGGCTGAAACTTCCGACAAAGCGCTTAGACGTTTGGGCGCGCAAATAAACGCCTGGGCTTTGACACCCAAAGGCTCAGAGGGGATGCGCACCGCCGAAGTGACGGTGGGTGGTGTGGACACGAAAGAGCTGTCTTCGAAAACCATGGAGGCCAATGCCGTTCCCGGGCTGTATTTCATTGGTGAAGTTGTCGACGTCACCGGGCATCTCGGTGGATACAATTTTCAATGGGCCTGGGCATCCGGGCATGCCTGCGGTCAGGTGGCTTGAACGCCTCGGTTATCACTGATTAACCAATCTCAGCTATAATCCACCAATGTTACGCAAAAAAAGAGCTCAGCCGAAACCACCACCTTCTCAGCAAGTAGAGATATTTCTGGAGATGATGGCGGCTGAGCGGGGGGCATCTGTCAACACGATCGCTGCCTATCGGCGTGATCTGGGTGAGTTTGGCGTCTTTATGATGCGGCGGAAACGCAACATTGAAGCGGCCGATGCCAAAAATATTCAAGATTATCTAGCCCAATTGAAAACGAAAGGCCGGGCAGCGACGACCCATGCCCGCAAACTATCCGTGCTTAAGCAATTTTTCCAGTTTCTCTATGCTGAACGCATGCGAGATGATGACCCCTCGGCCCGGATCGATGGGCCAAAAACCGGTCGTGCGCTGCCGAAATACCTCAGCGAAGACGAAGTGGACAGATTGCTGAGCGCTGCAAGAGAGCAAAGGGGAGCGACCGGGGCTCGCATGACGGCCTTGGTTGAACTGCTCTATGCCACAGGATTGCGTGTGTCGGAATTGGTCGGTCTGCCTTTGACTGCTATATCAAGGGACGGACAAATGGTTTTAGTGCGTGGCAAAGGCAATAAGGAGCGCATGGTCCCCCTGAGTGATCCTGCGAGAGAAGCGATCGCGGCTTATTTGGAAGTGCGGACTGGCTTTTTAATTAAAGCTATGCCGTCGAATTTCCTGTTTCCGTCCAAAGCGAAGGAGGGGCATCTCACGCGGGCGGGGTTTGGATTGCTGTTGAAGGACTTAGCCATTGCTGCCGGCCTTGAGCCAAAGCGGGTATCGCCGCATGTTCTACGTCACTCTTTTGCCAGTCATATGCTGGCCCATGGCGCAGATCTCAGAACTTTGCAGCAGTTGTTGGGCCACGCCGATATTTCGACGACGCAAATTTATACGCATGTATTGGAAGAGCGCTTAAAAAACCTCGTGACCCGCAGCCATCCGTTAGCGCAACTTTAAGGCCAAATATTAAGGTGGGCTATTTTTTACGAAACTCGGCTTTGCGTTGCTCGTAGGCGGAGTCCAAATTCGTTTTGGTTTGTTTTAGGCCTTTGCTCAGCGCGGCTGCAGCTTCCGCTTCGGTCTTAGTCAACGCACTGCCAAAAGCATTGCCGCCAAAACTAGCGGTCGGACTTCGCTTGCCAACGCCAAAAAAATAACTTTTTTGTCGATAGAGCCGTTCTCATATTAATGATGTCCACTATGGTCAGATTTTCCGGAGTAACCTCTGAGTTGGTTGTAAGTGACAACCTGGTGTTGGGTTAAGATTGCCGGCGTCTTTAGGTGAGTTTCCAGGTGAACTTGTCTAAGTTTGCTTCTAACACTCGCAATCTTTTCAAGTTGCTTGGCCAAACTTTTCCGCGTGACATTCTTATTCGCAAACATTTGATCGAGGTTTCTTTCCTGTTGCACCAAAGCCGTGCCGAACTGTATGGCTTGAGACTGCATGTGAAGAAATAGCGCCTGTATGGACGCCCTTTGCTTATCGCTGAGACCTATTTTATCAGCGAATTCAATGAGATGTGCCGGTCCCGGCATACCGTTGAGCTCAGCTGCCTTGGCTAGACCCCAGCCGCGTCCATTAAGTAAATCATCGACATCCTTCTCGGACAGTGATTTTATTTGGCGTTTTTCCTGACCCGCATAAGGCGACTTTGATGCTTCGTTGGCAAAACTTTCGGGCGAAACCAACAGCAGGGCTAAAAGCGCTAAAATCGAAACAGATAATTTCATGATATCTCCACTCAATTGAGTTAAAAAATGCCAGCTTGTTTTTGCACATAGCGCACGTATTTAACAATACTGGCGACAATTCCATCATTGGTTCCGGGAACTGGTGGCATGTTGCCAAATTTCCAGTGATGCGCGCGCGTGCCATTTTTTGCCGCCAAAAAGAAAGCGCCGTCGGCATGATGACCCGGGTGATAGACTCGGTGCAGAAAGGGCGGGCCTTGCTTTGTGCCTTTGAGATCGACCCCATGACAACTCGAACAAAATTTTCCATAGAGCATTTTGTTGAGATTTAGCTCCGCCGGAACATTGGGTGATTCTACACCAGCATTTTGAGCCAGGCTCAGGGTTGGCGACATAAAAATAATTAAGGCAATCACAATTGCTGAAATTTGCATAGACTGGAAGCCGAATTTCATATCTTACTCCATTAATGTCCGTGTGATTTCTGTTTCTTGGGCATCATCATGCCTTTCTCTGAACCCATTTCTGAATTGTGATTGGAGCCCTGAGATGCTGCATGGCCCGGATTCATCTTATCCTGCATCATTTGCATTTTCATTGGCCAATGACTTTTTATGAAAGCAATCGTTGCCCAAATTTCTTTGTCGGATAGAGAATCACGAAACGGCGGCATGCCATCATCAATCGGCTTGCCAGATTTATTTCGGCTTCCCTTGGTAATTTGATCAAAATGAATCTGGTCTCCATGGTGGAAGCCGTGTCCCTTGGCATCTAACCGTGGCGGCTTTCTTTTGCCAAAATCCTTGGGGTTTTCCGGGCCCTGGCGATCTACGCCGTGGCACGCAGCACAATTCTCCTGGTAAATACTCTTGCCGATAGCGATCTGGGCTTTGTCATTTATGTCTACAGGATGATTTGCGAAAGAGGGTGATGCGACTGCCACAAAAATGGCGCTTAACAGCACCTGTTTAACTTTATTTGACATAGATACTCGCTTTTTCATGAATAGAATTCAATTTTGATTTCGATAAATTGAGACATAGACCTTCCTCCCCCTGGAAGGTCAAATTACAATTTCGTAATCATTCTGCCGGTTGAGGGTCAGTCTCGGGAAACTCATCCGGCGTTGGGATTTTTGTCCAGCCGAAATCATCAAAGATCGTGTAAAGCGCCGGCATCAGCAATAGGATCAAAAGGGTTGCGGCGAAGAGGCCAAAGGCAAGGCTGGTGACCAGCGGAATGAGTACTTGGGCTTGCATGCTGGTCTCGGTGAGTAGTGGCAAGAGACCCATAATTGTCGTCGTTGAGGTCAGCAGAACAGCCCTAAACCGCATACGTGCTGCATGGCGTGCCGCATCGGCGGCGCTGTCACCGGCCAGGCGTTGAATGCGGATAAACTCCATCATTAAAATGGCGTTGTTGACCACCACTCCCGCCAAGGATGCAAAGCCGACGATGCTCGGCATGGACATATTTAGACCGAGAAAATAATGTCCCCAAATGACACCAACCAGCCCCATCGGAATGGCGATCATGACAATGAGCGGCTCGATATAGCTTCTGAATAAGAAGCTTAGAAGTAAGTAGACGCCAATGAGACCGAGAGCAAAGCCACTGAATATGGAGCCTCGTGTTTTGGCTCCTTCATTGACCTCGCCGTGATAGACAACTTCAATGTCAGGATATTTTTCAGCGATTTTTGGCAGATAGTTCTTTTTCATATCGGCCAGTATCTCGGCGGTATTGGCGATGTTCGTGTCAACGTCGCCTTGCAGAGATATCGTGCGTTTGCGATTGATGCGGTGCAGGCGTGCATAACCCCGACCACTTTCCAATACCGCAACAGCATCGAGTGGGATTTGCTCGCCGCCAGGTGCGGTTACGCTAAAATACTCAAGGTCGCCAAGGCTGTCTTTGTCGCCCTGGGCCAGGCGGACATCAATCTCGTAAGATTCTTTGCCAACTTGTATCTCACTCGCGGTTTTGCCGAAAAAGGCGGAACGTAATTGCAGGGCGATCATTTGCGCATTGAGGCCAAGAGCCGTCGCGCCGTCTCTTAGTTTTAACTGAATTTCGGGTTTGCCCGGTCGCAGATCATCAGACAAATCAATCACGCCCGTATAGCCATTAAGCCAGTTTTTGACGTCAGCTGTAGCTCGCGTTAGTTGATCCAGATTTTGCCCTTTGATGCGGATGTCAATTGCGCGCCCAGCCGGGCCCACGGCGGGCTCGGTATATTTAAGTGCGATAACATCGGGGAGTTTGCCGGTGCGTTCCCGCCATCTATTCATAACTTCATCGGCAGTCAAAGTGCGTTGCTCGCTGGTCAAAAGATCAACCGTGATGGTCGCAATATGCGGGCCGAATTCATAGGCGTCGATGTTTTGGTTAAAGCCAATATTGATGCTTTTAACCAACGCCTGGCCGCCCGGCTGTTTAGGTGTAACTTCATCGTTTATTTTGCCAATGGTATCGGTGAGATGTGCGACCACTTCGGTGGTGCGGCTCAGCGGCGTGCCTTGGGGCAGCAGTAAACGGGCTTGAATAACATCGCCTTCAATGTCCGGGAAAGGGCGGAATTTAAGTTTGCCGCCGGCCATCATGCTAAGCGAGGCAATAAAGAGCATAACGGTGAGGCCGACCGATAAATAACGCCAATTGATGGTCCAATTGACAACGCCTGCCAAGACATAATCGCGTAGCCAATAGATGGCGCTCTCCAATTTTAGGCGGAAGGCACTTGGTGTTTTACCTTGGTTCTTCTCCAGCGACTCTTTGATGTGATGGGGCAAAATAAGGAAGGCCTCAATTAGGCTGACGCTTAAGGTGATAAGCAGAATAATCGGCATCATCTTAAGGATGGAGCCCAAATTTCCTTTGATGAAGGCGAGCGAGCCAAACACGCAGATGGTTGTTAAAAATGATGAGATCACGCCAGGTGCCACTTGTTTCGTGCCAGCGATGGCAGCTTCAAGCGGTGCCAGACCTTTTACCATATGAGCGGCAATATTCTCGGCAATGACAATGGCATCATCGACCAGCAGACCGATAGCGATCAGCAGGCCAACCATGGTGATCAGATCGAACGACAAGCCGACAAAAGACATCATGGCGATGGTGCCCATGAAGGAGACCGGAAAGCCCATGGCGACCCAAAATGAGAAGCGGATGTTGAAAAACAGCCATAGTGTCAAAAAGACCAGAATCAATCCTTGGAAGCCATTGACGACCAGCAGGCCCAAACGATCTCTGACGATCGAAGATATGTCGCGGGTAATATCGAAAGAAACTGAAGGCGGCGCGCGCTGTTTCTCCTTGGTGATAAAATCTTTGACCGCGTCGATGACCTTGAGGGTATCTTCGGCCTTGGTTTTTGAAACCTCCAAGATGGCGGCGCGTTGATTGTTAAAGATAATTTTCTCTTCTGATTTTTCAAACATATCCGTGATCTTGGCTATCGAGCCCAGCCGAATTTCAGCACCGGATGCAGCGCCAACAATGACGATATCCTGGAACTCCAAAGGATTGCGTCGCTCGTCAGCAAACCGGATAAGCACATCACTTTCTTTGGTTTCGATGGAGCCTACTGGCAAATTAATACTTTGCTGGGCGATAGTATTGGCGATGTCAGAAACACTAATGCCATATTGCCGCATGATTTGCGCCGGGATTTCGATGCGAATCTGATGGTCGGAAAAGCCCTTGATTTTAACTTGCGAAATATTTTCATCTTCCAACATTTTGTCTTTAAGATTTTCGGCGTAAGCCTTGAGATCGAGCGCAGCCATCGGGCCGGTGATCGCCACTGAGGCGACAAAGTCGATTTGGCCAAGTTTGCGGATCACGGGGTCTTCGGCTTGATCCGGGAAATTGTCGATCGCTTCCACTTCAGTTTTGATGTCGTTCAAAAAATCATCGAAGCCTTTGCCTTCGACCATCTTGATGATTGCAGATCCTCGGTTCTCCCGGGCATCGCAGCGCGTCTCTTCAATATGTTTGATGCTTTCAACGGCATCTTCAATGCGCTGACAGATGGCGTCTTCGACATCCTCTGGTGTGGCGCCCGGATAGATGACCAATACTTCAACTTCACGGGCCGGGATTTCCGGAAAAGTTTCGCGCTTAACATTGGGTGCAGACATGATGCCGATGATTAACAGGGCCACCATCAGCAGATTGGACGCCGTCGGGTGGCCGGCAAAATAGCGTATCATTATAGACGATCCTCCCCGTTTGCAGCTTTGGAGAGGGATTGTTGAACCGTTTTGTCATCCACCGGGTTTAGCAACATGCCTTCGATGGCTGGAATGAGGTCGCTGACAATTATTCTTTCACCGGCTTTGAGATTGGCCGCGGCGTTAGCGGTCAGCACACTGATATTACCCTGCGCATAAGCGATTTTTACTTTGTTGATGCGGAGGCGATTTTCTTTGCTGACAACATATACGCGACCGCCATGAATGGCAGCCCGCGGAATAATAATCCTATTTGCTTGAGGGGTGCCGCGTAGTTCGACCTCAACATACATGTTTTTTGTCAGTGGTGGGCGTTGGTTTTTGTTGGATAGTTTGTAGGGGTTATCGACGGCCACGATGACGCCAAGGGTGCGGGTGCGAGGGTCAAGCCGGTCGCTGATCCTAGCGACGCGCCCAGGCCAGGTTGCTATGAGGTTACCACTTCGCAATCTGACAATGGGTTTTAGGCCCAATATCCGCTCAATATCGGCGCCAGAGTTGGTCGCAGAGAAATTCTTAAGACGGGACAGATCCAACAATTGCGCCATTTTATCCACGGGCAATTGGGCCGAGACTTCAGAAACATCGATGCTGTCGGCAACCAGCATGGTTTTACCAAGTCCAGCGAATTGAGCATGCTCAACATTGACTTCGGCAATACGGGCATCAAAGGGCAGGGTGATGGTCGTTCGCGTTAAATTTAAGTTCGCGTCCTGCAATTTGATCTCTAGGCTGGCGCGCTGAGCCTTCAAGCGTTCCGCTTCGGCGGGTAGCAGGTTCAAACTGTTTTGCAGGCTTTGGACGCTTTGACGGCGGGCCAATAGATTGCGCTCTTCCTGATCGACAGCTGCCTGGCTCACCGTTCGGCGCTTCAGCAGCGACTGTTTGCGCTTTAAATCTTTTTGGCTGAGTTTCAAGGAGCGTTGCTCAATGGCAAGCGAGGCCTTGGTATTGGTAACGCGTGCTTTAAGCTCTGAAATTTGGGCGTCGAGCGCCCGGATATCAGCCTCGGTCGCCTGGACCGCGAGGCGGTAATTGATTGGGTCAATTTTTAAGACCACGGTACCTTTTGGCAAAATCGTGCCAGCCTTTAGATTGGGATGAATTTCAACAATTTTGCCGGCAACCTCAGAGACCGCCTGCCAAACTGTGCCGGGCGTGACATTGCCAAAGCCCAAAGCGCGCGGCACAACGGTGAATTCAGCCACCGTGATGACCCGGACTTTCTGAGCGACCTCTTTGATTGGCTCATGCTGAGGGTCTTGACGGTTATTAATCTGATAGGCCATGATCGCGATACCCACGAGGATAGGAGGGATAATCAACAGGCGTTTGGATATCGTTTTGATATTGAGTGCCATGTTCAGGCTCCTTTACTAGAGGGTTCAACAGGATCAAGTCCGATCGAATTTAAAACAGATTGAGTGGCGACTTTGGCAATCAGCGCGACGCGCTCCGGCGTGTAGTTTTCCCATTCGAGGCGCTTCCACAACACCACCCGGGCAATTCCAAAGATCACAATTTGGCCCAAAATGGCATGAGCGCGGATGGCGCATTCTGGATCATCAGCTGGCTTTTCCAACACCATAGACGCGATCACGGTTATCGCCTTATGGAGCGGTTCAATGCGACCTTTATAGAGCACTTCGAAATTCTCGGACGGATTGGCGTATTCCCGCATCACCAAGGGCATGCGCCAGCGCATGAATTCGTTTTCGAGAAATATATTGAACAGATTGGAAATCAGACTGGTGATGGCTTGAGCAAGCTTTTGCCGATCACCTGAGGCTGCTCGCACGCTATCCTGGATCTTTGCCATTGACGGGCCAAAGTAGACTTCAGTATCGATCACCAATTGTTCGAGGACAGCCCGGTAGAGACCTTCTTTGCCATCAAAATGATAATTAATCGCCGCGATGTTGCAGCCCGATTCATTGGTCAATTGGCGGGTGGAGACGCTTTCAAAACCATGAATGGCAAACAGCCGCAAACCGGTTTCTAGCAACAGGTTGCGGGTTTCATCGCCGCGACTGACCGGCACATCTTTGGGCACGTTGAACTCCTCTGAATATCTTTAATATAAGCCATCCGGGTCATTAAATCAAACGTTTGTTTTAAATAGTGACGCGCGCGCCGGAGAAGGCATCCACCTTAAGCCTAATTTGATCTAGAAAATTGCGTTGAAACGCTATTCTTCTTCGGTCTCAATTTTTGGTAGTTTGTTGGCGAGGACCGGCGCAAAGACGCTAATCATCACGACGATACCGGCACCGATGGCAAACAGCCATACCGGCACTTCTTCTTTGTTGTCGGCACCAAATCCTAAGCAGCCATCACCGCAATTGGTGCCGTCACCTAAGACGAATGTCACGACGCCCAGAAATCCGAGCACAACGACCATCAAGCTGATGCCCCAAATACGGCGCTTGCGTAAACTGGCTTCTGGGCCAAAATCTTTAACTGCGGCGTTGTCTTCAATATCGTTCATGTTGCGAGATATCTAAACCGCACCGTGGCAGTGTTTGAATTTTTTACCGGATTCACAGGGACAGGCGGAATTACGACCGATTTTACCCCAGGTTGTGGGGTCGCCGGGGTCGAGAATTTCAGCACCCTCTCTGACGACCACAGGTGAGGCGGGGAGTTCATTGACGCCCGTGCCATCATATTCACCATCGGCATAATCTTCAGGATCGGTGGCGTACATCGGGTCCTGAGATATTTCAAAAGTTTCAGAGGTACCCGATAGGCCGATATCACCTGGATCGGTAAGCTGTAGTTCCATATGGGCAAGAAAGACCGTAATGCGTTCATCCAGCTCGGTCAGCATGCCGTTGAACATATCAAAGGCTTCGCCCTTATATTCGTTGAGTGGATCTTTTTGCGCATAAGCGCGGAGTCCGATGCCTTGGCGGAGATGATCAAGCGCCAGTAAATGTTCTTTCCAAACTTGGTCGAGGACTTGAAGAAGTAAATTCTTCTCGACGTCACGCATAACATCTGGGCCCCAGGTCGCCGCTTTTTCAGCCATTTTCCGATTGGCAGCGTCCGAGATGCGCTCAAGGATTTCGTCGTTGGCAACGCCTTCTTCCTTGGCCCATTCATCGACGGGTAAATCGAGACCAAAGAGGCGCAGGCCTTCTTCATGCAAGGCGGCTGTGTCCCATTGTTCCTGATAGGCTTTTTCGGGAATGCAAGCTGCGACCACGCTCTCAACCACATTGTGGCGCATATCGGCGATGGTTGCTGAAACATCTTCACTGGCCATCAGTTCTTTGCGCTGTTCGTAAATGACTTTGCGTTGGTCATTCATAACATCGTCAAATTTGAGCAAATTCTTACGAATGTCGAAGTTGCGCGCCTCGACTTTTTGCTGAGCTTTTTCGAGCGCTTTATTGATCCAGGGATGGACAATCGCCTCGCCGTCTTCAAGGCCAAGTTTTTTGAGCATCCCGTCCATCCGCTCCGAACCAAAGATCCGCATCAGATCATCTTCGAGCGAGAGGTAGAATTTGGAGCCACCTGGATCACCTTGTCGGCCCGCTCGACCACGCAGCTGATTATCGATCCGCCGACTTTCGTGACGTTCAGTACCAATAATATAAAGACCACCCGCAGCCTTGACGATTTCCCTGCCTTCAGCGACTTCCTTGCGGAGACGTTCTTCAATCTCGGCATGCTTGCTTTCGTCGGCAACATTTTCGGTCTGCTGTTTGATCAGCATGTCGATATTTCCGCCGAGCTGAATATCCGTACCACGGCCCGCCATGTTCGTCGCAATGGTGACCGAGCCCGGTGCACCGGCCTGGGCGATGATCAGGGCTTCTTGCTCGTGGAAGCGCGCGTTCAGCACTTGATGTTTAATCTTATCTTTTTTGAGCAGAGCGGCAATTTCTTCAGATTTCTCAATACTTACTGTGCCGACCAGGACGGGTTGATTGCGGGTCTGGCAATCTTTCACCATCACTAGAATCGACTGGTGTTTTTCTGCTTCTGTGCGGTAAACCTCATCGTCCATGTCTGCGCGAATACAGGCAACGTTGGTTGGGATTTCAGCCGCTTCCAAACTATAGATTTCCTGAAATTCACCGGCCTCGGTCATTGCCGTACCGGTCATGCCGGCAAGCTTTGGATACATCCGGAAATAGTTCTGATAGGTGATTGAAGCGAGAGTTTGGTTTTCTGATTCAACCTCGACACCTTCTTTGGCTTCCAAAGCTTGGTGCAGTCCTTCGGAGAAGCGACGGCCTTCCATCATCCGGCCAGTGAACTCGTCAATAATGACAACCTGACCTTCATGGACAATATAATCTGTGTCAGCCTCGAACAGCTTATGCGCTTTGAGGGCTTGGTTTACGTGATGGACCAAACTGATATTGGTGTATTCATAGAGGCTGCCTTCGGTGAGCAGTCCGGCGTCGCGCAGTAATTCTTCAACATGCTCGTTGCCCTGATCGGTCAGAGTAACCGCTTTGACTTTCTCGTCTTTTTCGTAATCGGCTTCAACCAGGCTTGGGATGATTTTGTCGACCACATCGTAGAGTTCGGAAGAATCCTCGGAAGCGCCTGAAATAATCAATGGCGTTCTGGCTTCATCAACCAAGATTGAATCGACCTCATCGACGATTGCATAGTTGAACGGACGTTGGACCATTTCTTCAAGTGCGAATTTCATATTGTCGCGCAGGTAGTCAAAGCCAAATTCACTATTGGTGCCGTAGGTGATGTCGCAGCGATAGGCGTCGGCGCGCTCGGATTCTGTGAGGTTGGGGATGACGCAGCCAACCGTGAGGCCGAGCATGTTATAAACTTTGCCCATCCACTCCGCGTCGCGCGGGGCCAGATAATCATTGACCGTCACGATATGAACGCCCTTGCCTTCAAGCGCGTTCAAGTAAACCGCCATGGTTGAGGTCAAGGTCTTACCCTCACCGGTTTTCATTTCAGCAATCATGCCGCGGTGGAGAACGATCGCGCCAACGATTTGAACATCATAAGGACGCTCACCCAGGGTACGTTTGGCTGCTTCGCGTACTGTCGCAAAAGCATCCGGCAAAATAGCGTCGAGGGTCTCGCCATTGCTGAGACGTTCTCGCAACTCGTCCGTGCGGCCGCCTAATTCTTCATCGGTCAGTTTTTCAACGGATGGTTCGAGCGCATTAATTTGATCAACAACACTATCAAGACCGCGAACGTAGCGGTCATTTGCTGTTCCAAAAAGGCGCCGGGCAATGGCGTCAAACATTCAATTTCCTCAACAAATTCAGTACTTAAATAGTTCGGAGGCGGGGGATTGCAAACATATAGCTCACCCAGGTTACGTCCACTTCGAATCTGGAGAAGAGAGATAGAGCCCTGGCCCCTCTCTGTCAACGATTGCGGCCTCTAAATCACCAAGTAATCGCAATAATGTGTGATGCAGAAAATAAAGGTTTTAGGATAGGATGAGGCAGTTTATGAGTAGGTTTAAATAAAAACGCTGTTACGACGTCATTTAGAAAGGACTTCCACTATGATCGCATCTCGCCCGGCTTTGCCCCCGGCTTTTCCCGAGGCTTTTCCACGGATTAAAACCCGCTTCGGCATCCTTGGAGTATTTGGAGTTCTTTTGATAGCTCTTTTGAGTTTGCCAGCCAGCTCGGTATTGGCTGCGGAAACCAAGCCTGATCCGGTGGTCGCGACCGTAAACGGCCATGAAATTCATATGTCAGATGTCGAGCAGGCACGCCGTCAATTGCCACCGCAAGCTCAGCAATATCCGATGAATACGGTCTATAAGTTCTTGCTTAAAAATCTCGTTGATACACATTTGACAGCTGTCGCGGCTCGCAAAGACGGCTTGGATAAAAAGACTGATATAGTCAAACAAGTGCGCCGGATCGAAGAGCAGATTCTCCATCAAGCTTATTTGGCCGAGCGGGTTTCAGGTGCCCTGACGGATGAGCGGCTAAAAGGGAGTTATGAGACTTATCTGAAATCCAGTCCGGTCGGTGAAGAAGTGCGCGCCCGCCATATCCTCGTGCAAACCCGCGAACAGGCGATGGAAGTCATTGGGCGTTTGCAAAAGGGAGAAGACTTCGCTGCCTTGGCAAAATCCGTTTCAACCGGACCGTCTGGTAAACGCGGTGGTGATCTCGGCTATTTTACAGCTGAGCGTATGGTGCCGCCTTTTTCCAAAGCCGCCTTCGCAACGCGCCCTGGTAGCTTTACCGAAAAACCGGTGAAAACGCAGTTCGGTTGGCATGTGATTAAGGTTGAGGACAAGCGCACGCAAAAGCCTAAATCTTTTGACGAAGTGAAGAATAAATTGCGCAATCAGATTTCAAAAGACCTCGCCGACGCTGTCGTTGCCGAGCTCCGCAAAACCGCCGACGTACAAACATTCGGCCCCGACGGAAAATAAATGTAGCGGCTGCCTCAATATAGGGCTAAAAGGGGCGCCAAATTAGGTGCCCTTTTTTTATTGAGAAATGACATGACTGACATCTCACCTTTAGCGCCGGAGAGTTTTCCGGACATTCCTTCAATCCCCGGCGTGCAAATGGCGGCGGGGGCTTGTGGTGTGCGCTATTCGGGCAAGCTCGATGTGTTGTTGGTGAAGCTCGCCGAAGGCACAGAGGTGGCCGGCGTGTTCACGAAATCACAGACCGCCGCCGCCCCGATCGATTGGTGCAAGCAGTCACTCAGTAACGGTAAAGCCCGGGCGCTCGTGGTCAATTCGGGCAATGCCAATGCGTTTAATGGTGTCGCCGGTATCGCCTCGGTTGAGCGAACAGCAAACCAAGCGTCTGAGGTTGTCAGTTGTGCCTCTGAAGATGTCTTTATTGCGTCGACCGGCGTGATTGGTGAGGCTTTGCCCGACAACAAAATCACCGATGCCCTGTCAGGTCTAAGCGAAAACTTGGGAACTGACTGGCAGGCCGCAGGTGATGCGATTTGCACAACCGATACCTATGCCAAAGGGGCATTCCGGAAAGTCAAAATTGGTGAGACGGAAGTAACCATCGGCGGTATCGCCAAGGGCTCGGGCATGATTGCACCAGATATGGCGACGATGCTGGCCTTTGTCTTTACCGATGCAGCCATTCCGCAAAGTGTTTTGCAGCCGCTGCTCAGCAAATCTGCTGACAAAAGCTTTAATTCGATCACGGTAGACTCGGACACGTCGACCAGCGATACGGTCTTGTTATTTGCGACGGGCCAGGCGGAGCATCAGGCAATCGTTTCTGCCGTTGATGCACCTTTGCAGGATTTCAAAGTTGCCTTGGATGAGGTGATGCTCGACCTCGCCCAGCAGGTTGTCCGGGACGGTGAGGGGGCGACTAAATTTGTTGAGATTAAAGTTTCGGGTGCTGCTGATGATAAGGCGGCCCGGACAATTGGGCTGGCGATTGCCAACTCGCCGCTGGTGAAAACAGCGATCGCCGGCGAAGATGCCAATTGGGGCCGGATCGTTATGGCAGTTGGTAAATCCGGCGAGAAAGCCGACCGCGACAAAATGGGCATCTCAATTGGCGGTGTTGAGATTGCGGCCACTGGTCAAGCGGTCGAAGGCTATGACGAAGCGCCGGTTGCCGACCATATGAAAGGCCAGGAGATCGATATCGCGGTTGATGTTGGCATTGGCCAAGGCGAGGCGACCGTCTGGACCTGCGATCTCACTCATGGATATATTACGATCAATGCCGATTATCGGACCTGATCCCAGCTGCCTTGAGGCAGAAGCCAGAGAGGCGCGCCCCGATGTGCCGGTGGTGTTGGTCGCCGCCGTCGCGTTAATCGATGTTGATGGCCGCATTCTGTTGGCACAAAGACCCGCAGGCAAACAGATGGCCGGGCTTTGGGAATTCCCGGGCGGTAAAGTCGAAGAAAGCGAAACCCCTGAAGCCGCCTTGGTCCGCGAGCTCAATGAAGAGCTTGGCATCGATATTTCGGAGAGCTGTCTCGCTCCGCTGACATTTGCCTCCCATGCTTATGATGATTTCCATCTTCTGATGCCGCTTTATCTCTGCCGGGTTTGGAAGGGCGTTCCACAGGCAAAAGAAGAGCAGGCGTTAAAATGGGTGCGGCTTGAGAAATTTGATGACTACCCCATGCCACCTGCTGATATTCCCCTGGTCGCCATTTTAAGAGATTTTCTCTAGATGATTACCAATTTGCTGATCGACCTCGATGGCACGTTAACTAATCCAAAGCCCGGTATTTTAAACTGCGTGCGCCATGCGTTGGCCGAACTCGATGAGCCGTGTCCGCCGGAAGACGATTTGCTGTGGTTTATCGGCCCACCGCTCCGGGAATCGTTTCAGACTTTGCTGAATTGCACTGAGGCCGAGGCCGAAGAAGCGGTAAGGATTTACCGCGAGAGATTTGGCACCATCGGATTACTGGAAAATGATGTGTTTGAGGGCGTGCCTGAGATGCTGGAAGCGCAATCAGCCGCCGATAAGCGCCTCTTTATCGCCTCGACCAAGCCGCATGTTTATATCCATCCGATCCTCGAGCATTTTGATCTTAAAAACTGGTTTGAGCGGATTTACGGCTCGGAGCTCGATGGCACGCGGGCAGTGAAAACCGATTTGCTGCACTATATTTTCGCCGAGCTTGATCTTGATCCGGAAATCACTGTGATGATTGGTGACCGGGTTCACGATATGGCGGCGGCCAAGGCTGTCGGTGTTACATCGATCTGGGTTGATTATGGATATGGCGATGAAGCTGAGCGCGATGCGGCCAAACCCGATCATATTTGCTCATCGATTGCCGAATTGGCGGCCTTGTTGAACGAGATATAGACTTGCTTTTCGGCAATATTTCCGCCAATTTTGCCCCTGAATAACCAGCTTTAAAAATAAACAGGGTCGGACAATGTCAGAAAATAGCACCGTAACGGCTTGCTGCCTCATCATCGGCAATGAAGTTCTCTCTGGGCGGACCAAAGACGCTAATTTGGGCTGGCTGGCTGAGCGTTTGACCGATATGGGCATTCGCATGGCTGAAGCCCGGGTTATTCCTGACGTCGAAGAAGTCATCATTGATGCTGTCAACGAGGCACGTGAAAAATACACCTATGTGTTCACCACCGGCGGCATTGGCCCGACTCATGACGATATTACCTCGCTCTGTGTCGCCAAAGCCTTTGGTGTGGAGATCTATCGCAACCCCGAGGCCAAAGCCTTATTGGAGAGTTTTATTCCGGTTGAGCGCCTGAACGAAGCCCGGCTTAAAATGGCCGATGTGCCGGTTGGCTCGACGCTGATCGAAAACCCGGTTTCCAAAGCGCCCGGCTTTCAGATGGGCAATGTCTATGTCATGGCGGGTGTACCGTCAATTATGCGGGCAATGTTTGATGGTCTGGCAGCTGGTTTGGTTGGCGGTAAAAAGATGGAATCCATCGCTGTCGCGTCCTATTTGCCGGAAGGCACTGTCGCGGCGCCGCTTGGTGAAATTCAAGACGGCCATCCCAATGTTGAGATCGGCAGCTATCCGTTTTTCCGCGCTGGTAACTTTGGCTGTACGCTAATTTCCAGAGGGACCGATATGGATGAGCTTGAAGCCGTCGCCGAAGAAGTGCGCCAGATGATCATCGAACTCGGCGGCGAGCCGATCAATGAGGATCTCATCACACCCGCCGAAGTCACCAACGAAAAAGATTATTAGAACCCTGCTATGGCAGAGGTAGCCGTCGAAGGACTCAGGCGGCACCTGTTGTCACGCTCTTGAGCCGAAACGCCTAAATTTAATGTATTTTCCGTCAAAACCTTGACTTTTTAGCCGCTTGTCTTTTATTTGGTCAATTGACCAAGTCAAATAACAAAATTAACCAACCAGAACCGTTCGGAGGCCAATTAGAAGGCAAAGAGGGCGAGATATTGCGCGCCGCGTATCGTTGTATCGTCGAACGTGGCATTGCGGCGACAACGACCCATGCGGTTGCGGAGCGCGCTGGTATGAACCAGGGCAGTATTCACTACTATTTTCGCTCTAAGGATGCTCTGTTAGAACGCTTGCTTGAGGAATTGTATGAAAATTCCATGAATAACATCCGCATCGTTGCCAGAAGCGACAAGACACCTAAGGAAAAAATTACCAGCATATTGTCTCGTGGTTCGAGTTTGGCCGGATCGCGTAAAGATGAATTGATCGTGTTTTTTGCCTTTTGGGCGCATGCCATGTCGCTGGGCGGTCGCTGGCGCCAACTCTATATCGAATTGTTCCGAAAATTCAGAGGCACCATCGTCGCCATTTTGCAGGAAGGTGAATGGTCTCATTTCAATATAATGGGCGGTGAAGAGGCCGTCGCCTCGCTGATTGTCGCTACCGTTCAGGGGCTAGGTCTGCAATATATCATGGACCCGGCGGCAGTGAGGCAATCTGACCTTGATGCCGCTCTCAATGATTTGTTTGATAATGTACTGATCGGCGAGGGTACTCTGCAGGAGAGAAGGGTTGTTTCGTGATGGTTGATATTGTGCGCCGGGATTTTAGCGTGACTGCCGATGATGGTGTGACTCTTTCAGTGATTGAAAAATCCTCCGGCGAGGCGGATCAGCCTAAGATCTTATTGGTGCACGGTTCTGGCGTCGGCTGGGAATATTGGGATGTGCCGCTCAATAATTATAGCGTTATGGATAATTTGGCGGCTGCTGGTTTTGATGTCTTTGCGCTGGAATGCCGCGGCTATGGTAGAAGTGATAAACCGGACGGCAGGACCATAACCTCTGACCGCTTGGCTGAAGATACGGCCCTTGTCGCGCGTGAAATCAGCCCGGCAGGAGAGCGTGTTGGGCTGGTTGGCCATTCCTCTTCCGGCATCGTGATCCTCATGGCGGCAGCAAAATCATCTGATCTTTGGTCGCGCATGGTTATCATCGGTGCCCCCTATCAGCGCCTCAATCCTCAATTTGAAGCCTATGCTGCACAAATGATAAAAGCGGCGGAGGAAGAAGGTGAAGACACTGTTCCCAACGGTCATCATCTCGAAATTGAAAAGCGTTTAAACCAACCCGAGCAAGATATCGTAAAATGGTATAAAGGTCTCGTATCGGCGGTATATCCAAGAATACCTGCGGCAATATTCCACGATGTGATAGAAAACCCGTCGAAAGACTTGATTCCCAGTGTGGTAATTCCTACGCTTCTGGTTAATGGCTCAAACGACTATGTCGTTGATCCCGGAGATGCGCTGGATTTACTAAATGATCTTGGCGCTGCGGATAAAGGAGAAGTTATTCTACCAGGCAGTTTCCATTTACCGTTTTTGGAAAAGAAAGGTCACCAAGATCTCATTTCCTGTTTGAATTTCTGGTTTTCACGAACTTAAAAATTTAATCTTAGAAATAATTCAACAAGGAGGTTACTCAATGAAAAAGATATTGTTACTAACAGTTGGTGTTGTTTTTGCAGCTGGCTATGCGATGCAAGCAGCGGCTGAGACGACACTCCGAATGAATCTCTGGCTGCCACCAAAACATTTTGTGGTGACAAAAGGCTATGCGCCTTGGATCGAAAAAATTAAAAAGGGCACCAAAGGTAATGTTAATATTCAGCTGACAACGAAATCTCTTGGTTCCCCTCCGCGTCAATATGATCTTGCCCGTCAAGGGGTGGTCGACATTGCATGGGGTGTTCAAGGTTATACCGCTGGTCGTTTTATCACAGCGGAAATCGGTGAGCTGCCGTTTCTTGGTAATAGCGGTGAAGCGCTGTCCGTTGCCTTTTGGCGCACGCACCAAAAATTCTTTGCCAAAGCCAATGAATATAAAGGTGTGAAAATTCTAAGTTTGCATTTGCATTCGCCTGGACAAATCATGGTGAACAAAAAAGGCATTACTGCGCTTGAAGGTATGAATGGCCTTAAAATTCGTATCCTCAATCCGGCGACAGCAAAGATTTTGAAACTCTATGGCGGCGTTCCGTTTCGTGGAGCAGCACCAAAATCTTATGAATTTTTCTCCAAAGGCATCATTGATGGCTCGTTCATGACCGCCGATGGCGTACTTGCTTTCAAACTTAAGAAATTTTCCAAGTCCTTCATTGAGGTGCCGGGTGGTATCTATAACTCCCCGTTCTTCGTCGTCATGAACCAAGCGAAATGGGACAGCCTCTCAGCTGGAGATAAAAAAGTCATCGAAGCTGCTTCTGGTGAAGCTTACGCCGCAAATAAAGGTGCGGCTTGGGATCACAACGATGTATTGGGAGCCAAGCTTGTCAAAGAAACCACTAAGGTGAGCTATATCAAAGGCGCTAATCTTGCGGCTTTGAAAAAGAAACTCGCTTTCTTGGAAGATGGCTGGGTTAAAAAAGTTGCTGCCTTAGGCGTAGATGGTGCTGCTGCACTTAAATATCTGCGGGCCCAGGCTGCAGCTTATAAATAGTAAAACAAAGATGGAGTTTACCCTGCCATGGGTGAGACTGAATTAAGTTCGCAATCCCCCATGGCGGGTGGCACTTCAGTGTGGGATCAGGTCGATCGAGTGATCGGCCTGCTTCTCGCTATCACGATTTTTTTTATGATGAGCGTCACCTTAATTGACGTTATTGGCCGCTATTTTTTCCATGCGCCGTTGCCAGCTGCTGATGAGCTGACAAAATTGGCAATGGCCGTTTCGATTTTTGGCGGCCTGCCGCTCGTTACCCGCCACCGGGAACATGTCACGATCTCCTTATTTGACGGTTTGTTTCCCACAAGCGTTCTAAAGATCCGGCAAGTTGTGGTTGATCTCATTTGCATTGGTGTCATGGGCGGCCTGTGCTGGCGCTTGATCCTTCAGGCGCAAAGCTTGGCCGATTTTAATGATAAAACATTGTTTCTGGGCGTACCACTCGCACCCTTTGCATATTTTATGGCGATTATGTCGGGCATAACCATAGTGGTGCTCTTTTTAATGTTGTGGCGAGACCTTACTGGTTCTAAGCCCTCTCAGAATTCATCCTCAAATATGTCTGGACTATCCTAAAATGCTTATCGCTGGTGTTGGTTTTCTTATTCTGTTCGCCATGCTGTTTAGCGGTATCCCGATCGCATTTGGTATGATTATCGTTGGTACCGCAGGATTTGCTTTTCTATCCGGCTGGGCGCCGTCCTTGGCGATGGCTGGGCAAACGGCCTTTGATACTGTTCTCAACTATGAATTTTCGGTGCTCCCGTTGTTCATCTTGATGGGCAATTTTATCACCCGGTCGAGATTGTCAGAAGAGCTCTATACTGCCAGCCACGCTTTTCTTGGGCACCGTAAGGGCGGCCTCGCGATGGCGACGATTGTTGCTTGCGCCGGGTTTAGTGCGGTGTGTGGCTCCAGCCTGGCGACGGCGGCAACGATGAGTAAAGTCGCGATGCCATCGATGCGACGTTACGGCTATGCTGACAGTTTGGCGTCGGGCTCCATTGCCGCAGGTGGTACGCTCGGCATTCTTATTCCTCCCAGCGTTATTCTCGTGCTCTACGGTATTATGACGGAGACCGAAATTGGTAAATTGTTTGCTGCCGGTTTCTTGCCTGGCATGCTCGGCATGGCCCTTTATATGCTCAGCGCCAATTTGGTTAGCCGCTTTAATCCAAAACTCGGACCGGCTGTTGATATAACGCCTTGGCCTGAACGCTGGGCCGCAATGAGAGGCATTTGGGGCATTTTGTTGCTGTTCAGTATCGTTATGGGCGGTATCTATTTGGGTGTGTTTTCACCGACCGAGGCCGCTGGAATCGGTGCCTCGGGTGCATTCTTTTTTGCCTTGGCTCGCCGGACCTTGAACCTTCGAGCCATCATCGAGGTGTTGATCGAGACCGGACGCACGTCAACCATGGTGTTCATTGTCTTGATCGGCGCCATCATGTTCTCCAATTTTGTCGATGTTACCCGGGCACCAAATCACATTCAAACATTCGTAGAAGGCCTGCAAATTGCGCCGATCTTAGTGATCCTGGTGATCCTGGTGATCTACATTGTTTTGGGCTGTGTGCTCGATAGCATCGCCATGATGTTGCTGACCGTGCCGATCTTTTATCCGTTGGTCGCCGGCCTTGGCTATGATTTGATTTGGTTCGGAATTATTGTCGTTGTGGTGATTGAGATCAGCCTGATCACACCACCGATTGGTCTGAACGTCTATGTCATACGGGCGACGCTGCCAGATGTACCTCTCGGCACGATTTTCAAAGGTGTCACGCCGTTTATTGTGGCTGATATCATTCGTTTGGCGTTGTTGGTCTTGGTCCCCGGCTTCGTTATGTTCCTACCTAATATGATGGGCTAGGTGCCACTAGATTAAGGAGCTTTGCTATGCATCCAATAACATTGCCACAAGATGTTCAGGATCGGGTCATCGCCCGGCGCGGTAAGCTGCATATTTATGAAGAGATAGATCCCAAACGTACGGCTTTGGTGGTCATTGACATGCAAAATATTTTCCTGGAACCAGGGGCCTTGGCAGAAACGCCCATCGCCCGCGAGATTGTGCCGAGCATTAACCGGCTGGCTGAGGCTTGCCGGGCCGCGGGCATGGCAGTTGCTTGGGTCCAGTCGGCGATAACCGATCAAGATGGTGAAGATTATTGGCCTGGCTTGCTTGCCCATTTGAATACCAAAGAGCGTGCAGGCTCGTTCCTCGAATGGCTAAAGGCTGGCAGCCATGGGCACGCCATCTGGTCGGAATTGGATTTCAAAGAAGACGATTTATATGCCAAGAAAAACCGTTATTCAGCATTTTTGCCGGGGGCGGGGCCCTTGGGCGACATGCTGCGCGAACGCAATATTGATACGGTCATAATTACCGGCACGCTTACCAATGTCTGTTGTGAAAGCTCGGCCCGTGATGCCATGATGACCGACTTTAAAACTATTATGGTGTCTGACGGCAATGCCTGTCTCAGCGATCAGGAACATATCTCGGCATTGAGCAATCATCTCCAGGTTTTTGGCGATGTCTACAGTACCGACGAGTTGATCGACCTCTTGTAAATGCAATTGAGTGTCCGAATAGTGGACGATGTCTGATCGCTCCTGTTTTCAATTGCGAGGATGAGTTAAACTCATTCCATATATTTAGGGAGTTTAAAATGAACCGGGATATTCTGCACCCCATCACCGAAGAACAAATTCAGGAATATGAAGAAAACGGCGTGGTCTGTATTCGAGGCCAGTTTGATGCCGAGTGGTGCCAACATATGCTGGACGTCTGCGAGCACAATATGGAAGAGCGCTCTGGCCGCCAGCGCGAAGTCGATAACCCAGACGATCCCGGCTATTTTTATGTCTCGTCTTTCATGTCGAAGAATAACCCGCAATTTGAAGATTATATCCTAAATTCCCCGTCGGCTGAGATCGCCGCCCGTCTGATGCGCCAAGATCAGGTGAGGTTTTTCTATGACCAGCTTTTCATCAAAGAGCCCGGCACCCTGGCACCAACCCAATGGCATAACGATCTGCCGTTCTGGCCCTTTGCCGGCAATCACATCGCCTCTGTCTGGATGGCGCTGACACCCGTGACAACGGCGACCAGCGGTCTGGTCTATGTCAAAGGCTCGCACAAATGGAATAAGCTTTTTCAAGCGATCAC
>JABIHH010000083.1 GCA_018649725.1 Rhodospirillaceae bacterium
ATTATCCAGACCGGCAATGTGAACCAGGATTTTGTCAAAAAGCATGTCAATTTCCGCAAAGGAAATACCGACATCGGCTATGGCCTGCGGCCAAGCCACCCGCTACAAAAGAAAGCAAAGAACGTCAAAAAAGCCGGTGGCTCAAAGCCAATCAGCTTCGACGAATTTGCCAAATTTGTCTCAACCTATACCGTCGAATACACCTCGAAAATGTCGGGTGTGCCGGAAAAACAATTGGAATCCTTGGCGAAAATTTACGCCGATCGGGATACCAAAGTTATGTCGCTCTGGACCATGGGCGTCAATCAACATACGCGCGGTGTGTGGTGTAATAACTTGCTCTACAACATCCATTTATTGACCGGCAAAACTTCAGAGCCCGGCAACTCGCCGTTCTCCCTAACCGGTCAACCTTCGGCCTGCGGTACAGCGCGTGAAGTTGGAACCTTCGCCCACCGACTACCCGCTGACATGGTGGTTGCCAATCCAAAGCACCGCAAGATTGCTGAGAAGCTTTGGAAACTTCCAGATGGCCTTATTCCCGGCAAACCCGGTGCTCATGCCGCGCTGCAAAACCGCCATCTCAAAGACGGCAAAATCAATGCCTATTGGGTTCAGGTGAACAACAATGTTCAAGCTGCAGCCAATATGAATGAAGAAACACTGCCGGGGTATCGTAATCCGGACAACTTCATTGTTGTCTCGGACGCCTACCCAACCGTGACGGCACAAGCCGCTGATCTCATTCTGCCAACTGCGATGTGGGTGGAAAAAGAAGGTGTCTATGGCAATGCCGAGCGTCGTACCCAACAATGGCAACAACTTGTCGACGCACCGGGCGAATCGATGTCTGACATGTGGCAGGTTGTCGAGTTTTCCAAACGCTTCACGACCGATGAAGTCTGGCCGAAGGAAATCCTTGATGCCAATCCTGAATATAAGGGTAAAACCTTGTATGACGTTTTGTATAAAAACGGCCAAGTGGACAAGTTTCCTCTGTCGGAAATGAACAAAGACTATAACAATCACGAAGCCAAAGACTTTGGCTTCTATATCCAAAAAGGCTTGTTTGAAGAATACGCCGCCTTTGGTCGTGGCCATGCTCATGATCTGGCGCCGTATGAAATGTATCAGGAAAGCCGTGGTCTTCGCTGGCCGGTGGTCGATGGCAAGGAGACCAAATGGCGTTTTCGTGAAGGTTCTGACCCTTATGTCAAAGCAGGAACGGAAGTGCAATTCTATGGCAAGAAAGATAATAAGGCGATTATCTTTGCTCTGCCCTACGAGCCACCCGCAGAGAGCCCGGACAAGGAATATGATTTCTGGCTCTGCACCGGACGCGTTCTGGAACATTGGCATTCCGGTTCAATGACCCAACGCGTACCTGAGCTCTACAAGGCTGTTCCGGATGCGCTCGTTTACATGCACCCTGATGATGCCGCGAAGAAAAATCTCAGACGTGGTGATGAAGTCCGGGTGGTTTCCCGGCGTGGTGAAATTCGAAGCCGCATCGAGACCCGAGGCCGTAATAAGCCGCCGAAAGGTTTGATCTTTGTACCGTGGTTCGATGCCAGTCAATTGATCAACAAAGTCACATTGGATGCAACGGATCCGTTATCCAAACAGACGGATTACAAAAAATGTGCCGTCAAAATAGTGAAAGTATGAGGTGGATCATGTTAAAAAAAATCACTCTCCTTTTAGCCATGGTCTTCGTAATGACGAACTCGGCTTTAGCTGATCCGGATAAACTGGCAACTTTGCGCAAAGGCGCCCTTAACAAAGAAGTCAAAGCGCCGCCGATCCCACGGGTTTACAACGATGATAAGCGGCAGGTTCGAAGCTATCCTGAACAGCCGCCGACCATTCCTCATCAGATTAGGAATTACCAGATCGATCTCAACACCAATCGCTGCATGTTCTGTCACAGCAGAAAGGCTATTGAAGAATCGCAGGCACCAGCAATTAGCATCACCCATTATATGGATCGTGAAGGACAGTTTCTGGCAACGGTATCGCCCAGGCGATATTTCTGCACCCAATGCCATATCTCTCAGAATAAAGTTAAGGATCTTGTGCCCAATAGCTTTGTCGACATCGATGCTATTTTGCAGCAGAAATCTAAAAAATAGAGGACGTCCTAATGTCTAAACTTTTTTCTTTACTCCTAAGGATCTACCGAGCCTTACGACGTCCAAGCGTTCACTTCAGCCTAGGCTTCCTGACAATTGGCGGCTTTATCGCCGGCGTCATGTTCTGGGGTGCGTTCAACACAGCTTTGGAACTCACCAATACGGAGACCTTTTGTATTAGTTGTCACGAGATGGAGGACAATGTTTTCGCCGAGCTGAAGACAACGATCCATTATTCGAACCGTTCCGGCGTGCGAGCGACCTGTCCTGATTGCCATGTGCCGCATGAATGGACCAATAAGATTGCCCGCAAGATGGCCGCAACGAAAGAACTCTACGGCAAAGTTTTCGGCACTATTAACACAAAAGAAAAATTTGAAGCCAAACGACTGGACCTCGCCAAACATGAGTGGGCCCGGTTTAAAGCCAACAATTCTCTCGAATGCCGGAACTGTCATGAATTCGACAATATGGACTTTACCCGGCAAAGCCCGAGAGCTGCGAAGTTCCACTCAACCTCGCTCGCCAGTGGTAAGAAAACTTGTATCGACTGCCACAAAGGTATTGCCCACAAATTGCCGAATATGAAAGGCATCAAAGGGCTATAAGAAAACACTGACAACAAAATTGGGCGGCTCCGTCATACGAGCCGCCCTTTTCTATTTCGGTGATAGTTTACTAACTATACTTCGTCTTTATTGACGTAGCCGCGCTCGGTCAGGACCTTCGGGAAAATCTGTGCTTCGAGAAGCCAATCTGACATCCCGATCATCTTTTTCCGTTTCGCTTTACCAAAGCCAGCATGTTTGCGTTTGTTCGGCCAGACGTGATCGGAGAACTCGGTCATGCGTGTTACAACTTGATCATCGGTAACATTGACCACCATCATATCCGTCGCCATCGCGAGCGGGCCTTTGTAATGCTGCCGCACTTTTTCATACATCTCAGGTGCCGTATCAAAGTCGTTAAAGAAGTGGAAGATCACAGCCAGGCGCGGATCCACCTCTTTCAAGACCACGGCGGCTTCCTCAGGGGCTGAGTGAATGTAGGTGCCAATCGCCCGCGCCGTCCGCTCATCATAGCCGGAACGATCCATCAATTGCTCGATGGTATTGAAGGTTTCATGCACCACGACCTCAGCGCCTTTGGCGTTATCGATGAAGAACTGGCTCGGCGTCGTGTCACCTGAATAAACGAAAGAGCGGCCTTTCCAATCGAGGCGAAGACTGACCGCACCATCGGTTAAATGCACAGCCGGAAAGCTGGTAATTTTGACATCATTATGATCATAGACAACGTGGACTTTGGAATAGTCAAATTCGTGAATATTGATTTCCGCACCAACCGCCGGCAAAGCGCCGACCCGGGTATCGGTATCCCAGGCATATGATTCCATCTGCTTTTCGGCGAAGAATTGAAAGCCGTATTTCTCCTCCGCACCGGACGGGCCATACATCTCCAATGGCTCCAACCGGCCGCCAGCCCAAGAGCCTATCCAGACTTGAGCAAAATCGCCAACATGATCAGTATGCAAATGGGTGCAGAACCATGCATTGACGTCGCTGTAAGGCATCTCAAGCGCTGTGAAGTTCATCTGTGAGCCAAAGCCATAATCAAAAACAAACTTGTCGCCATTGCCGAGCTCGACCAGCCAGGACGCATTGGCTTGCGAGCGGCGCAAAAACGGGCGCCCCGTTCCCAAGGCTACAACCCGCATCTCATCGGGGCCAAGCTCTTCAGTATTTGGATAATATTGTTCCGCGTAAGTGCCACGCGTGGCATTTGTGTTTCCAACTTCACTCATTTTAAATCTCCCTATTTCCGGTTTTGCTATATTTGTTCTCTCGCCATATTCAGTCCTTCCCGCGGATTAGGCGCTTGGGGAAGTTGGTGAATATTGGCACAGGCATATTTTAAAATTTCAGCTATTTCTTCACGGCGTCCTGCAGGTAACCGCTCATCAATCGCGGCAACGCTCAAGGCGCCAAAGGTAATACCACCAGCCCAGGTAATCGGTGCTGCGATCCCGGTCACGCCATTTACCAATCCAGTATATTGCGCAACGGAATAAGCATTGGCGCGGGTTTGGTTGACATGCTCTTCCAGCCAATCGGCACCAAGTTCGCGCACTTCCGGCCGGTGAATCAAAAGCATATTCATCACATGAGTTCGCTCTTTTTCCTGCAATCCAGCCAGTGCAGCCAAGCCGCCGGCACCAAGCCCTAAGGGCCGCCAGTCGCCAACATCAACGGCCAGTGCTTTGATCGCATAATTGCCGGTGCAGCGCTCAACGCAAAGAACGTCCAGCCCGATGCGTAGAAATAGATAAGCCGTATTGCCGGTTTTTTCCGCCAAATAACGAACGGCTGTGCGACCACTTTGGATAAGGAGCGTACGCTCGGTCGCCAAGACAGCCGGCGTTGGCTGGGTGATACCTAGAAAATAACGCCTCTGGCCCTCCGGCTGGCGCAACCACCTTTCTGCGATCATCGCCTTGCAAAGCCGGTGAACCGTCGGCGGTAGCAGGCCGGTGACTTCGGCAATATCTTTGAGGCGTGCACCTTCGATACCAGCATTGCCGACAGCACGAAGCACCGCACTTGCCCGACCTATGCTTTGAACACCGCCTTCACTTTTTTGGGTACTTTTTAGGGCATTCTTTGGGGTACTTTTTGCTTCTTTAGGCACAATTCTCTCCCTTTATAAAGGTCAATTGCCCTAATAGTTCCACAAAAAGGAATTTATGTCACGTTTTATTCTTATTCTTTCTTAATTTGCGAATTTATTTCGTTATTTGGAATTTTCTATCGCAACACAGTCGATTTCAATATCAAACGGCATCATCCAGGATCCAACGGTGACAAAGGTCCGGGCGGGGGCGTCTTCGTTAAAATATTCGCGGTACACCTCATTTACTTGAGCGAAATAGCCGGAATTGGAACAATAGATATTTACTTTCAAGATATCAGCCAAACTGCTGCCAGCCGCCTCCAGGACGGTTTTCACGTTCTCAATTGATTGGCGCGTTTGCGCCTGGATGTCACTGAGGGCAAATTCACCGGTCTCGGGAATAAGCGGTGGCAGACCGGACACATAGACAAAGCCTCCCGCCTTCGTTGCCAATGAGAGCGGCACAACCTGCCGGCCATCCGGCATCACCGGCATGTTAATTCTTGGTACCTCGACAATTTCTTTTTTCATTTAGCTGGTTCCTATATGTTTTGGTGATTGTTTTTAGGGGGTCTTAGAGATCATACTAGCGAAAATTCTAGCCATCTAATAGAGAGGAAACCCATGCTCAAATTTTCAGCCAATATCGGCATGATGTTCGCCGAAATAGAGAACCCGGTCGAGCGCATTCAGGCGGCCAAAGATGCCGGCTTTGAGGCTGTCGAGTTGCTTTTTGTTTATGATATCCCGGTCGAGGACCTCGCAGCTGAAACCGAGCGCACCGGTATTTCCTGGTCGGTCGTCAATATCGCCGTTGGTGAGGGGGTGCAGATGGGCCCCTTGGTTGCAGCAGCACCTGGCAAAGAGGCAGCCTTTAGGGAAAACTTGGCAGCGGCCAAGAAATACTGTGCAGCGCTCAAACCAACAGCTTTGGTCGTGCCCGCCTACACCCCGCCCGAGGGTGTCAGCAAGACAGAAGCTCTGCCGGTCTTCAAAGAAAGCATGCGGATTGCCGCTGAGGAGATGAGCGAGCTTGGTATTCCGGTCATCATTGAAGCGCTTAATCCAGAGTTCAGACCAAACTCGCTTTTGACCACGACCGCAGAAGTCATGGCCGTGGTCGAGGAACTGGACCACCCCAATTTCGGCATGGAGTACGACCAATACCATATGTATGGCATGGAGGGGCATATGGAGGAAACGGTCGAGAAGTACCTGCCTTATATCGGCAATATCCAGATCGCCGATATCCCCGGACGCGGTGAGCCGGGTACCGGCGAGGTGGATTTTGATTTATTTTTGAGCACCCTGGACCGTTTGGGCTACGACAAGTGGGTCGCGCTGGAATATGTGCCGAGCGGAGACACCGTCGAGACGCTCAAATGGCTCGATAAATGGCGCTAAATCGAATCGCCATAATTGGTGGTGGATTGACCGGCTGCTCGCTGGCCGCGCAGCTCTGCGACCAGGCTGAAAAGCCCCTCGACATCACTATAATTGAGCCACGATCTGAACTCGGCGCCGGTGTCGCCTATTCAGCGGATGATCCTGATCATCGATTAAACGCCCCGTTATTTGTCCATTTTCTCACCCCCGAAAAAGTCGAGGAATTTCAAAATTGGTTTACGGAAGGCGGTGGCTTATCGCGTGATCCGAATGCACTCGCAGCAGATGGAAATATCTATGCCCGACGCCGGGAGTTAGCTCACTACGTCTCAGAGACGATGGCAAAATACGCTGAAAATAATCCATCCAAATCGACCATCAATCATTGTCAGTCGACGGCACTCGAAATTAATCCCGTGGAGACTGGCTTTAAAATTATTACCTCGAATGAACAAGAACTTATCGTCGACAAAATCGTACTTGCAACAGGCAATCAGGCGCCTTCGTCGCCCCCTCCCTTTGACGGCGAATTAAAAAACCATAGTGCCTATTTTAAGTCTCCCTGGGATCTCGACAGAATACGATCCATCCATCGACAAGCCGCCGTGCTCATTATCGGCACCGGGTTAACCATGTCTGATATTGTCGCGACACTTATGCGCCAAGGTCACGAAGGTAAAATTACTGCCGTGTCCCGGCGCGGTATGCTCCCCCAGGAGCATGCCAAACCACCCGAAAATGCCCCACCACGCAACCCCTTCAACGGGATCATGGCCGACAAGCCGGCACATATAACGGGTTCACTACTACAAATATTTGTTGATCTACGTCAGCGCATGCAAAATAACCTTCGTCACGGCGGTGCCTGGCAATGGGCATTTGATGAACTGCGGGATTGCGTATGGCAAATTTGGCCAGAATTGTCGTTCGTGGAGAAGCAAAGGTTTTTGCGCCACTTGCGAACGTGGTACGACTCTCATCGTTTTCGGCTACCACCGCAAACCGCGCGCATTCGCGATGAGGCGCTCGACAAAGGTATTCTTAATTTTGAAACTGCGCATATTACAGATGCCATTGGCGCGGAAAATTACCTTACCGTTGCGCTAACGAAGGAAAATTTTCCGACACCACAAAAATACAAATTTAAGGCTGTGATCAACTGTACCGGTCCCCGCCAAAATCCGGCGATCACACCAAACGCCGCCTATCGATCTGTATTAAACAACAAACTTGCTGACGTTCATGCCACGGGGCTGGGTTTTGATGTTGATGATAATTGCCGCGCCATCCAGGAGGATGGCTCGATCAGTGAAAATATTTTTATTGTTGGGCCGCCGACTGTAGGGGTTTTTGGTGATCCGATCGGCATCCCCTTTATTGTCGCGCAGATCCACCGGATGCTGCCGACCTTCCTGGCTTCGCTGGATTAAAACAAATTAAAGGACGATCTCAGCTTTCCAGAAATTGATCGCCGGCGGCTCATCCCAATAGCGGGTTTCCCAGTTCTCATCCATCCGGTCCATATCGGAGAAATACTCGATCTCGCCACCACAGGGATTTTTGAAATACCAATGCAGGTTTGAGCCTAGATTATGGCGACCGGGATTACGCGAGGTGTCCCAGTCGCGCTCGCGCATATATTTACCACCGAGAATGATCTGCTCCAGGTCTTTCACTTCAAAGGCAACATGATTGAACATCACTCGATTGCCGCGGTGTGATAGAAACCAATTGTGGTGATAAGTCGAGCCTTCGCATTGCATAAAATCGCCCATATTGGTCACCGCATCGGTAACGCGAAAGCCGAGCCGGTCGGTATAAAAGCTAACAGCTTTCTCCCGGTGCTCTTCGGGGAAATTGTAGACCACATGGCCTATCCGATAGGGCCGGGTTCGGTGCTCCTGGGTTTTCTCGATCGTTTCATTGAGGCGGGGCACGAAGCGGTTGAAGTTCAAGACAGGCGCTTCTTCCTCAACTTCGACGACATCTTCGACAACAAATCCATTGGCGATACCGATTTCATCATAACAATGCAGCCCGCCGGAGGAGTCTTCTGTCACGTCGCGATCTTTGGACATTTCCGCGCCGATTTTGTCGAGGCTGTCTTTACTATCAACACCCCAGACAACTTCGCGGACCGTCGGCCCCTCTTCAACAGCCTTGGGCAAACTGGCATCATTAATGTCTTTGATAATTATGGTTTGATTTTCGAGCGTTGTGAAAATGGCACCCTTCTCACTGGCTTCTTGCTTTTCCAGCCCCCACTGGTCCAGAAACCCGGTACATTTCTCGATATTATCAACGCCAAAAACCAGGCCTTCAATACGATTGATCCCCATTTCACTAACTCCTAGATATAACCCCAAATCCGATTTTTTATTTTTTTAACATAGTCACTTCTTACGATATATAAAATCACCTAAACACGATCTCGACAACCCGAAATCAGCGCTAATTTAGCGTTACCAATCCACGCGGCGTGGCAAATTCTATGGCGATAGAATTGGATTCACCTTGGTTCAGTTGTACAAATTTCTCGGTACCAATATCGCTAAGTGCTGAATTCAATTGATCAAACTCGGTGGTTTGAATTTGAATAGTGTTAAGGCGGCAGCCGAGATCCGTCATTTTGGCGGCGGGGGAAAGATTACCTTGCCATTCGATAAGGCTCGGACAAAGCCCTTGGAAAGGTAGGCTGCCATCAGATCGGATAGAGAGTTGCCAGCTGAGATCGCCGCGCTGCATCGCTAGAATATCGCCAAGACCTTCCCCAGCTTGCGCCAATGTTTGCTTCAAATTCAGCGTCCGCACCACCCAGGTCAAAATTCGGGGCCGCTCCTTGAGCCTTGCCTGCTGAACCGGATTATCCAGATCGAACCAGCGCGCATGTTCCGGCGCTACCAAATGCGGTGCGATGGCGATGATCTCAAAATAGCTCCCGTCGCCTAAGGACATCACATGATTATGAGTCCCCATTTGCAAATGCTCGCCGCCCTTCGGCACCTCGACACCGAATTTATCCGCTATAAAAGCGACGCCCTGCTCCAGGCTGTCAGCGCCGAGGACGATATGATCAAGCTCGAGCATTGCTTATTCCAATTGGGTAAGAGCCGCGATAAAATTATCCTCGCTGATAACCTTGGTGACATGACCTTTGCTGTTGGTGTCTTCAACCAGCACGACATCACCCAGCTTAGCGATCCGGCTTTCACCATCACTCGCTGTGATCTCAATTGCCCCCTGCACAACAGCAAAATATTGGCGGCGCGGCGCCGGATGCGCAACGCCAACCCAGCCAACCGGAAATTCAAAAAAGGAAAAACGCGTCGCATCCCGGATTTCGGAGACCAAAAAAGGCTCAGCCGGTGGGGCAAAATCCTCCACCCGCATATCATCCTCAACATCTTCGAAGTGTGTCTCACCGTCACTATCGGCATAAAGCCGGAGATAGCGCATTTTCCAAATCACCTAATACATTAAATTTGGCAACCATAACGCAACTGGTGGGAAGAAGACAACGATTGCCAGACGGAAAATGTCAGCTGCAAAGAATGGGGCAATGCCTTTGAAGATGGTTCCGAGCGGCACGTCCGGCAGCATCGATTTCATGATGAAGACATTGAGCCCGATCGGCGGCGTGATGAGGCTGATCTCAACCACCATCACGAGGACAATGCCCCACCAGATGAGATCGAAACCAAGTGCAGAGATCACCGGCACAAAAATCGGCACGGTCAAGAAGATCATCGCAATACCTTCGATGAACATACCGAGGATCACATAAAAGCACATGATCACCAGGACAACTTGGAGCGGCGTCGCATTGAGGCTGCTGATGAAACTCAGCACAGCTTCGGGCATGCCGGAGATGTTGACGAACTGGTTGAGGATGAGCGCACCAAAGGCAACCGTGAAAATCATCGCGGTCGTCCTGGCCGCCTCAATTAGGCTGTCGACAAATATCGACCAGGTCATCTTTTTCCGCATAATTGCGAAAATAAGTGCCCCACCTGCACCAATACCACCGGCCTCGGTCGAGGTGAAAACCCCAAAGAAAATGCCGCCCATAATCAGGAAGAACAGGAACAACACGCCCCACACTTTATAGAGCGAAGTTAGACGTTCTTTCCAAGCCGTACGCACACCGGGAGGCCCGATCTCTGGCCAAATTGAGGTGACGATCCGAATGACAGCGATATAGGCCGCAATGGTAATTAGGCCCGGAATAACACCCGCCATAAACAGTTTGGCAATATCCTCTTCGGTTAGTAGGCCATAGATGATCAACGCGCCTGAGGGTGGAATGAGAATACCCATGGTACCACCGGCCGCCACCGTGCCGGCAGATAAGCTATCGGCATAGCCAAATTTCCGCATTGACGGGATCGCCACTTTCGCCATGGTGGCCGCTGTCGCGGCACTTGAACCAGAGACCGCCGCAAAGCCGCCGCAGGCTGCAACGGTTGCCATAGCAAGCCCGCCCCTAAAATGCCCCAACCATTTATAAGAGGTCTCATACAAATCATTCGAGAGCGCGGCCCTCGCAACAAACACGCCCATCAATATAAAGAGCGGCAGGACCGAGAATTGAAAGTTGAGGCCAAGGTCGAGAATTTGCTGTCCAGCGACAGAATTAGCCGCCACAAAGCCTTTCGGATGAACGGCAGCAAAACCAAAATAACCCACCATCATGAGGCTCATGCCGAGAGGAAATCCCATAAACAGGATAAGCAGCAGGATCGCAATGCCAAAAAGAGCGACTTCCATCTAATTAATTATCCTTTTAACCGCTGACCGAGATGTTGGGTCCGGATTTCTCTTCCGGATCACCACCGTCCTGGATATAGCGCCAAATGACGCCAAGGAAAATGACGCACGCAAAGACACCTAAGCCGGATAAAACATAGACAATCGGAGCTTGCGGCATGTCGAGATATTCGGTGATAAAATCAGCTTCCCGCATCGTCTCCGCCTGATCAAACATCAACCAGGCGATAAAGCCGACGACGGCTAATGTGCCCAGCAATACGACCAAATGGATGATATAGCGGACCGGCCCTTTATAGAACCGCTCGAACATGCCGACCGTGATGTGGCCGCGATCTAGGGTTACCAAAGGGAGCGCTGTAAAAATCGTTAGCCCGAGCAAAAAGGCAATGATCTCATGGGCACCGGTAATCGGCGCATTTAGAAAATAACGCCCAATCACATCGAAGAAGGTAATCGCCAACATAAGAAAAAGGAAGAAAGCCGAGACGAGTGTTAGAGCTCTAACAACGAGAGATTGATTGCCATCGCCTACACCCGGCCCCCAGGACTGGATTTCCCCATTATTTTCCTGGTCCGGTGTGTTTTCCGAACCAGGGTTTTGGTCAGACATCGGCGCTTATTTCTTCATGAAAATTTTGCGGGTTTGCTTGGTCACGTCAGCAGCGGTCTTTTTATAAAAGGCGAGCGCTGCGGCACCATCAACGCCTTTTTTATTGGCCTTTTTGACCCAGCCTTTTTCAAGAAAACCAATACGTTTTTTAACGTTAGCAATTAATGCTGGCGAGGCATGCTCAACTGGCACGTTGTTTTTCTTCAAAACAAACAGCGCCTTTTTATCAAATTTTTCCCACGCGATACCAACACGCCGGATGGCTTTCTCACCGGACACAGAGGTCACAGCCTTTTTGTCCTGGGCTGACAACCCATCCCAGGTTTTCTTATTCATGATGAATGAGAAAGAAGAATTGCCGAGTTTACCGGGGAAATCGGTGACGTATTTCAGGTAACGCGCATATTTAAAGGAAATTACAGCGCCATTGCCGGTCAATGTGCCGTCAACAGTCCCTTTGGAGATAAACTCGAACTGCTTCACGCCCGGCGATGTCACAACGGTCGCACCGAGTTTGCTCATGATAACTTTTGCCAAACCCGGACTGGTCCGCATCTTAAAGCCTTTGAGATCAGCGATGGTGCGAATGGGTTTACCCGTGCTCTGAAAAGATTCTCCTGCCAAAACAAATGAGGCCAAAAGCTTCATGCCTTTATACTCGTTGGCTTTATTGAAAAACTTTTGCTGAGTGCGCCACAGACCAACCGTCGCGCCGACAGGAGACGGCGTGTTAAAGGGCAGTTCTGCCACTTGAGGAAGCGAGACACGTTTACGAATAAAGGCGTTTGCTGTCATCGCCACGTCAGCAACACCCTTGGCCACCATATCCCATTGACGCGGTGGCGGTGCCATTGAAGCAGTCGGCGTGTGGACTTTAATGCGGCCCTGCGTCGCTTTGGTGACATTTTCAGCCCACGGCTTCATCAGCGCCCGATAAAACGGTGTGACGCGCGGAATAAAAACGTTCATCGTTAACGTAGTTTCAGCAGAGGCTGGTGCCGAGGCAATGACGCTGCCAAGTCCAGCAGTACCGGCTACCAAAGCAGCCATACCGATATAAGTTAGTTTTCTCATGATAATCTCCCCATTTTAAAATCATTATTTTTAATTGACTTCACCTTAAGTCAGAATTGATTTCCAGATCAAGGGTTGTACGTTCACCTAACCAACAAAGTATCAGTGCAACCGTCTCGGTATCACTAGGAATTGTACCGGCTAACCGGGCGTTTCAGGCCTAAATTGTCGCGCAAGGTTGAGCCTTGGTATTCGGTTCTGAAGAGATCGCGGCGTTGCAGCTCCGGGATAACGAGATCAACGAAGTCATTGAGCGAGGCCGGCAGTACGGAGGGCAGGATGTTGAAGCCGTCGGTCGCGTCATTGCTCAGCCAGTCTTCCATGAAGTCGGCGATGTGAGACGGCGTGCCGGTCATCACGAGTTTGCCCCTGGCACCGGCGACCCGCATGGCAAGTTCGCGAATTGTCAGGTTTTCTTCCTTGGCCATTGTCGTGAGTTCTGCAACCGTGCTTTTGCTGGCATTGGTTTCGCCGAGTTCCGGCACGGGGTCGTCCAAATCATAGCCTGATAAATCAACATAACCCAAGACGGTGGCGAGGATTTCTTTGGCCACGATGGGGTCGATCATCGACTGCATTTCATCGAATTTTTCTTCAGCCTCGCTCATGGTTGAGGCGACCACGGGGCTGAGGCCCGGCAATACTTTGACATCATCCGGCGTGCGGCCAAATTTTTCTGTGCGGCCTTTAAGATCGGCATAATAAGCTTGCGCCACCTCGATCGAGTTTGGTGAGCAAAAGACAGCCTCGGCAGTTTCCGCCGCCAACTCGATCCCCGCCTCGGAAGCACCCGCCTGAACAATCACCGGATGACCTTGGATCGGACGTGGGACGTTGAGCGGTCCTTTGACAGAGAAATGTTTGCCCTTGTGGTCCAACGTGTGAAGCTTCTCTTTATCGAAATAGAGGCCACTTTTGACATCGCGCAAAAAAGCATCATCATCCCAGCTGTCCCAGAGGCCTTTAACGACTTCGGCAAATTCACGGGCACGTTCGTAGCGCTCTGCATGGGAGAAATGGGTTTCGCGGCCAAAGTTTTGCGCCTCAGCATCCTGCACGGAGGTCACTAAATTCCAGCCTGCTCGTCCACCACTGATATGATCAAGCGAGGCAAATTTACGGGCAACGTGAAACGGCTCGTTATAGCTGGTCGATGCGGTTGCGGTGAGGCCAATATTTTTGGTCACCATCGCCAGAGCAGAGAGCAGCGTGATCGGTTCGAAATTGGCAATGTATTGAGCGGAGCGGGACAGCGCTTCGATATTGGCACGGCGCACGGCGACCGAGTCTTGAAAAAAGACCATGTCCATCTTACCACGCTCGGCGGTTTGAGTTATGTCGACATAGTGCTGGAGATTAATCCCGGCATCGATTTGAGCGCCGGAATGCTTCCAGGAGGCAACATGATGGCCAGTCGGGTTAAAAAACACCCCAAGCCTTAGCTGTCGCCCCCCCTTTGGCATAAGTGTTACCCCACTTCGAACAGTTTTTGCGGCATCTTGTGAATGGTTTCGCCTGGGCCATCGGCACCAATGATGTAATTGTCACAAATCCATGAATAGACATTGCCGCGGATATAACCCGGATGGCAGACGATATTCATGTTCTGCTCGATGTTCATCGGCTCATCTTTACGGATTAAAGGACGCTCAACCATTTCATAGCCTTGGCCATGGCAATAGAGCCGGTTTTCTGGGTCGCGGTCATTCTCGACCATAAAGGCGTTATATTTATCCCAAATTTCAGCGCAAGGTGTGCCCGGCTTCATCAGATCGAGCGTGAACTGTTGTGCTTCCAGTGTGAAAGCAAGTTCGTCATGCTGCTCTTGGGTTGCTTCACCCAAAACAATCGTCCGGCCAATCTCAGCGAAAAAGCCGCCAGCACCATTGTTCTCGACCAACATATTAAAGCTGTCGCCTTCTTGGATTACCCGGTCTTGATTGTGACGTGGGCCAATTGCGGTTGGCGTGCCGACTTGCCAAGACTGGCAGAGATAGACGCCCTGTTCGCTGCCCAAATTGTGACCGACATGAAGCGCCACGGCGGCAACGTCTGAGTCTTTCATACCTGGCTTAATCTCGGCGATAACCGCTTCCATCGAAGCAACCTGCTGCGCTGCCGTGCCTTCGATCATTTTAATTTCTTCAGCACTTTTGATGACCTTGATATGATCCATCATGTCAGAGGCTTCAACATAAGTCGCGTTTGGAAACTGGCGTTTCACATAATCGACCATCGCATAGGACATCTGATAAGTACCGACCAGACCGATGGTGCCGTCTTTGTATGGCTCTAGCGCTTTGCAAGCGAGAGACGGATCATAGTCACGGGTGTACGGAGCCGAGGCATAAGACGGCGTCGTCATCAGGCGCTTTACGCCCCGGTGAATACCGTCAGAACCACCAACATCCAGATCGCGCTCCATATCGAACGGACCTTGATTGATTTGGCTCATATCGTCATCGGCTGGAAACACAACGGTCATCGGATAGCCATTCGTCGCCGGAACGTCCGTGACATATTTGGTGTAGCCACCCATGTGGTCGTTATTGTTCTGCATAAGCAAGGCATCTATGCCCTGCTCTTTCATGGCGGCCCGAATGGCGGCCCAGCGGCGCTCCAACTCAGTCGTTGATACTGGTGTGTTCACGCGTTCTGACATCTGGTTCATAATTTATCTCCCCTAATTCTAAATTTTATTATTCAACGATATTGATCATTTGATCGAGTTTGCCATCGACATAGGCGCGTAGATTGGGCTCGATCACGGTTAAAATGCGCTCGGCATACATATCGCTACGACCACCGGTAAACGGCGTCATAAAGACATTATCCATATCCCAAAGCGGGCTTTCATCGGGCAGTGGCGCCACCTCATAAACATCCAATCCAGCAGCCGTAATCTCGCCATTGTTCAAGGCTTCAATCAGCGCCGTCTCGTCAACCACACCGCCTCGGGCAACATTGATCAAACAGGCAGATGGTTTCATCGCCTTGAAAGTATCGGCATTAATGATTTTATCCGTGTCCTCGCTGTATGGAACCAGCGCAATCAGGAAGTCCACATCGGCGACGGCTTCAGCCATATTGTCACGGGAGAAGACTTTATCGATGCCTTCAACCGGCCGGTCTGTTCTGGAAATACCATAGACGGTCATACCCAACGCTTTAAAGGTCCGGGCCATATGCTCGGCAATGGCACCCAAACCAAGAATGGCAACTTTCCGCGTATCCAGCACTTTCGGCAGGAAGCGGTCAAAATTATGGGTCTCTTGGTTTTTCGTCAGACGCCGCACTTGCCGGTAGAGCGCCAACATATGAAGCAGCGTTGTTTCCGTCATTTGCGGTCCATGAATACCCCGTCCATTGGTCAACAACATATCTGGACGCGCGGCGATGGCGTCGTCCAAATGATCCGTACCGGTGATATTACACTGCATCCATTTTAGATTTTTCGCCTTAGCGGCCAAATCCCCGCTTAGCCACCGGCCAATGGAAATGATAACCTCGGTCTCAAGTACCGCAGGCTCGGCGTCAGCCGCATCCCTGACATAAGTAAATTCAATTTCTGGAAAAATTGGCTCTAAATGGCTTTGATATTTTTCAAATTCGTTATCGACTATAAGAACTTTGGTCATTCTACATACCTTTTATGTCTTCCCCGTCACTATCCATAGAGGCCCAAACCCTTGAAATCAAGACATGCACGCAAGTGTTTTCTGTTCCCTAACAAGGGTGTTCCCTTTAGTATTTCCAGATGGAGAAATTTACCAGAATAATGCTCGTTTCATTGTTCCTGCTAAATTGGCAGACAAAGCATCTCCATGCTCAATCTGACAACCAATTGAGTATCCAGAATGAATTTACCTGTCGGTATTTTGGGCGGGACTATAACATTGGAGCCCGTATATGCCTCACCACACCGGATGGATTGCGGGTGGCCCAGTGTGGCATGGTGCTTAATAATTCCGCCTGGAAATTGGCGTTAGATAGCTGTCAGCAGGCAACCGAAAAAGTACCGCGCACAAGCTCCAAAGCGCAAAAGTACCTTGAGGAATATATGCGAGGTTATGGCCAATAAAAGGCTAAATTAACCTTCACAAGCCAGCATCACGCCAATCTTCGACGGGATCTTCTGGGTGAGGGACAAAACCAGCCTTTTTAATGGCTTCGATCGCACAATACTCGTCTTTGTCGGAGGCATCGCCGCTGATGCCAACCGCACCGATTGCCTGGCCTGCCGCATTGCATATCAAAACGCCACCTGGAACCGGAATAAAGCGGCCTTGAGAAGCGGCGGCTATCGCACCTTGAAAAGCCGGGCGGTCTTTTAAGCGATCCCTTATTGTACGACTGGAGATACCCATCCCAAGTGCCCCCCAGGCTTTGCCAGTGGCAATATCTTGCCGCACGATCCCCGAGCCATCTTGCCGTTGAAAAGCAACAAGATTGCCGCCAGCATCCAATACAGCGACGGTTAGCGGTAAAAGACCAGCTTCCTGACCGGCTGTGAGCGCCGCAGCAATGATTTCATTGGCGTTCTCCAAGGACAAATTGACCACCAATTCTTTGACATAATAATCTGACATCCAGAGCTTCCCCATGTTCTATGAAACTATTTTTTTAAATTATTCTCCTAAACAGAGTCGCATCTCAAGCAAAAATATGGTGAACTTTTAATGAGAGCGTGGAAAAAACAGAAATTATCTTGTTTGGCAGGCATCAGATGGGAAAGAATTCTTTCTATAACTGGGTTTCAAACTATGTTTGGGCGGCGGACAACGAGACACAGTCCGGCCCAAAAGCCTACTATTTGCGTATATTAAGAATGATCTACGTGGTTGGGCGTGATTTAAGCAACGGCCAGCTCAATTTGCGCGCCATGAGTTTGGTCTACACCACCCTTTTATCAATCGTCCCCATCCTCGCCATTAGTTTTACAGTTCTCAAAGGCTTTGGCGTCCATAATGAAGTTGGCCCTCTCCTGTTTAGCCTATTTGAGCCCCTTGGCGAGAAAGGGGCGGAAATCACTCTCAGGATCATTGAATTTGTCGAACGAATGAAAGTCGGGGTGCTCGGCTCAGTCGGTCTAGTTCTTCTGCTCTATACCGTTATCTCAGTTATGTAGAAGATCGAGCGGGCGTTTAATTTTATTTGGCATATTTCGGAAACACGACCTTTTGCGCAACGCTTCAGCGATTATCTCAGCGTCATTCTGATTGGCCCGGTATTGATCGTCGTTTCTACCGGCATTAGCGCAACGGCCATGAGTAATTCAATTGTGAAATCCCTAATTGCCATTGAGCCGCTTGGGACTCTCGTTCAAATTGGAATTGTAATTCTGCCTATTGTCCTCAGTATCACCGCTTTTTCATTTTTTTACGTTTTCATCCCAAATACCAAAGTAAAGATGCGCTCTGCGATTGTCGGCGCAATTGCCGCCAGTATATTGTGGAAATTCTCCGGTTGGATATTCGCTTCCTTCGTCGTCACGTCAACCCAATATGCGGCTGTCTATTCGGCATTCGCCTCTCTTATATTCTTTATGATATGGCTCTATCTCACTTGGCTCATCCTGATGGTCGGCGCGTCGATCGCTTTTTATCACCAACATCCGGAATATTTATCTTACCAAAAATCAGAACGACGCCTCAGCAATCGGGTAAAAGAAATTCTGGCTCTCCTTGTAATGGCGCGCATTAGTACCAACTTTTATAATGGAAAACCGGCTTGGACTTTGGAAGGCCTAGCGGGAGAGATTAGTGCTCCAATCGAGGCCACCGCTAGTGTTTTGGCAATCATGGAGAATAATGGGTTTGTAGTAAAAACGCATGAAGATGAGCCGACATTTATTCCAGGAAAACCCCTGGATACGACACCAATTGACGATCTTCTTCGAGCTATAAAGAAGAGTGATGAAAAGGATTATATCGGACCCGACGCATTTAAAAGTAATGCAGAGGTTGAATTAATTGTTCAAAACGTAGAAAATTCGCTATCGACTGCTTTAAAGGGAAAGATGGTAAAAGACCTTGTAACAAACGAAATGGAAGACCATCATTCGATCACGACAGTACCTATAGGGGCTGCACAATAATTTTTCTATTTATTTTTTGGAGGAAGATACAATGAAGTTAAAAAGTTTAATAATCACTGGGGCATCAGCACTTATTTTGAGTGCCTGCGCAGGTACCTACGACATCGATGCGGTTAAAAACGCACCCTCAATGGGCAATGCTTTTCAAAAAGGTCTCCATCACCAATATGCGCTTCTAGCTGTCATGGAACGTGATGAAAGCGATTGGGCTGATGCCGAGTTTTTCAGTTCCCGCGCTCAAACCGCATCAATGGGTAAATCCTTTGGGCCACAAAATATGAACGCCCGCGATATTCCAAGTGACAAGATGCGAGCCCTAAGTAAGGCCCGCGCCCGCTTGATGCGTGCCCTCGACAATGGTGGTGCAAAAGTTCTTCCTCAAGCTGCCGCTCGGGCACAAGCGATGTTTGATTGCTGGATGCAGGAACAGGAAGAAAACTTCCAGCCGAAAGATATTGCTGCTTGCCGTGGAAGTTTTGATGTTTCTTTGAAGCAAGTTGAAAGCGCCTTGGAGCCAGTTAAGATGGCGAAGCCAATGATGAAGCAGATGGCACCAGCGCCTAAAGCATTCATCGTTTACTTCAATTTCAACAAAGCCAGCTTAAATGGTGCGGCCAATGGCGTTATTTCGCAAATCGCAGCTTCGGCTTATGCGGCTAAGCCAGGAACAATTACGGTTTCTGGTCATACCGACCGGGCTGGATCTGATGGTTATAATGCTGGCTTGTCAAAAAAGCGCGCCAGTGCCGTTGCGAAAGCTTTAACAGAACGCGGCTTGACCCAAGTGAAGGTTTCGTCGCACGGTGAAAGCCGCCCATGGATGGGAACAGCCGATGGCGCCCGTCAGGCTCTCAATCGTCGGGTTGAAGTGAATTTCAAATAGACGATAGATAATCCAATAAATTAAAGGCCTCGATTTTTATCGGGGCCTTTTTTTTATCAGTCTCAGGTAATCAGCCGGTCTTTTGGCAAATGGATAGTTACCGTCGTGCCGACCCCGATTTCGCTTTCAATTTCGAGAAAGCCTCCATGAGCTTCAATCAAACTTTTGGTAAGCGGAATACCAAGGCCGGTTCCTTCGTGTTCTCGCGACAAGTAACTTTCAATTTGTCCAAAAGTGGTCATGGCCGTGCGCAAATCCAGCTCGCTCATACCAATACCAGTATCTGATATTGAAATTGTAACACTGTCTTTAAGGCTCTTGTCCATATCCAGCGACACCTCGCCGCCGCTCGGTGTAAACTTAACAGCATTGGACAATAGATTAAGGAGAATTTGCTTAAACCGTAATTCGTCAACCAGTAGACTTACATCAGATTCGCTCAAATAGTTTGCGATAATAACGCCACCATCCAGTGCCCGCTGGGCGATAAACTTGAGCGTGCTATCACTGATATCGCTCAGCGAAACAACCTCTTCTTTCAACTCAAACTGGCCGGCCTCAATAGCGGAAACATCTAGAATATCATTGATCAACTCAAGCAGATGACTACCCGCCTCATGAATATTATTTAAATAATCAAGTTGATTAATATTGGCGAGATCACCGAAAACGCCATGTTTCAAAGCGTCGGAAAAACCTATGACGGCATTTAACGGGGTACGCAGCTCATGGCTCATATTTGCCAGGAACTCGGATTTCGTTCTGTTGGCAGCTTCCGCTTCCTGAATGGCTCCATGCAATTCTAGTTCGCGCTGTTTAATATCGGTTACATCAATATGGAAGACGATTTTGTAATCATTCGCCATTCTTTGTTTTCTAATTCTGAACCATCGTCCATCGTCTAAATGATACTCCAATGGAATACTGGGATTCTGATGATCTGCGATACGTTCTTCAGCCCAACCCTCTAAATTCTCAAAATTTCTTTTTGCCCATTCACTATTTGCAATGTGGTGAATATAATCTGCGTGCTTAACACCAGGCTCGAGAAAATCTTTTGCAGCTGTCTGAATACTTTTATAAAAAGAATTACACATGACAAACTCGTCATTGGCGTCCCACAGGACGAAACCGGCATCAAGATTTTCCATGGCTTCATAAAATTGGTTCTGGATATCTTCAGTTTGCGCCCGCGCTTCAACGATCGAGGTTTGATCAATCGTCGTTCCTCGGTAGCCCAGATATTCTCCGTTTTTGTCATAATAAGGCGTGCCACTCGCTTTCAAGGGGCGAACAACGCCATTATTTCCAAGCCAACTATATTCAAAATCCCTAAAGGCCTTGTGTTCGGAGACTTCTTTCTTGAGCCAATCCCAATTCGGGTTATCGCCGTCCGAGCCCACGACTTCCCAAGGGGCCCTGCCGAGCAAATTTTCAAGTACATTGGTAAGATTTCCAGCCGGCGGAGTAACATAAATATATCTAAAATCAGCGTCGGTTTCCCAAAATCGATCGGCAACTGAGCCGGCATAATCTCTAAATCGTTCTTCACCTTTACGTATCTCATCTTTCACCTGCTCGCGTTCAAGCACATGGCCAAGCTGCAACTCGATCTGTTGAAGAATTGACGTAAAACCAACATCCCTTTCACTCCAATTATCAAGCACGAATTCCAATATCGCAAAAACCTTACCATTGATTTTTAAGGGGAAGAGCACGGCTCCTTTACCGCCGCATTGCTCGACAATTTTGGCCCGCCTGCTTCCCGTTATCTTCGGCATTTCTCCAGACCAATAAGATTCTCCAGAGGCCAGAACTTCAGCCAATTTGCTTTTTGAAAGCTGCTTATCATTATTATAGGTGTGCTCAATCAAGGGAGCATATTTTACCTTATCTTCAACATACCAAATGCCAGAAGATTCAAATAATTTCGACTGACCTTCCGGCACATTCCATACATGAGCGAAAGGCCAGCCGGTATATCCACACACTTCATCAATACAGGCTTGATAAGCCTCTTCCAGTGAATTTGCCCTATTTGAAGCTGAGGAAATTTTTAACATTAATTCTTCAGATTCGGACTTTTCCCGCACGGTATCGAGGTATTTTTTCTCGGCCTGAGCAGCCTTTTCTTTCGCCAATATGTCTTCAGTCACATTGGTCGTGGTGCCCCGATAGCCGGTAAATTTCCCATCGGCATCTAAAATAGGCGATGCACTGCGTCTGACAAAAATCCGGTTTCCTTCGGAATCTTCGTTCGGCATGATCATATCGCGGAAGGCTTCTTGAGTTTCTAGGGCTTTTAAGAAAGCCTGCCATTCCTCACCCTGGCTAAAATCCGTTGAAATTTCTCCAATATTTTTGCCGATTATAACTTTGCGATTTTTCAACTTCTCGGCTGGACGATTCTTGGAAGCATAGACAATGTTTAAATCGGCATCGGTCTCCCAATAACTATCAACAGCCGTTAAAGCAAACTCACGGAGATTTCCTTCACTTTGCTTAAGCTGCCGGGTGCGCTCTTCCACCCGGCTTTCCAGCTCACTGTAAGAACGAGCGAGAGCATCTTGAGCTAATTTTCGCTCCGTTATGTCGTCAATTAACGCGACGAGATGATCAATATCACCCTCATCATTCTTGACGCCTCTGGCTGAAATTTTCACATAAACGACATCACCATTTTTATGGATGTATCTTTTTTCCTTGTTGAAGCTTTCAATCTCACCCTCAACAATTTTCCAGAAATCTTCAGCGTCTCGCTCCTGATCATCGGGATGAGTGAGTGACATTATGTCAACCGAGGTAAGCTCGCGCCACGTATATCCCAACATCTCACACATGCGATCGTTCACATGGAGCCAATTGCGATGGAGCGACGAAACCGTCATGCCGACGAGACCTAAATCGAAATAATTTCGAAACTGAGCTTCGCTTTTTCTAAGCTTTTCGGAATCTTCTCTTTTTTCGGTAATATCGCGAGCAATAATCGAAACATGTGCGACATTTCCGTCGGCATCGAATAATGGGCTTACTTTTGATTGGTACCAGATACCGTCACGGGCACTTTCATATTCAATTGTGACTTTATCCTTAAAAACCTCCTCATAAATCGGAATTCGAAATTCAGAGACTTCTTTAGGAAAAAAATCCGAGACAGGACGACCAATTATTTCTTCTTGAGGGGTTTGAAAATTCTTACTTAGTGATTGATTGGCATCTACGACAATCATATTGCGGTCGAGAACGATAATGCTGTCGTTAACAGAATCAAAAACAACCCGTAAATCAGGGTTTAGAGCAGAATTTTCCGAAGAATCCTTAACCATCTATCTCTCAGATCGACATCGTCAATATAGCTCTAATATAGATGGGGGGTTACCCAAGATATACAACCAGAAGAATTAGGGTGTTAAATTATAATCCTGGCTTTTTTCCACCTGAAATTAGTGCTCGATAGAAAGCGCAGTCTTCTCATCACTTGGTGATTATTTCCGGTCCCATAAACAGAGTTGGCAGCCAGGTTGAAATCCACGGAATATAGGTAACCATGATCAGGAACACGAACAAAATACTGACAAATGGAAGGGCTGCCTTAACGACATCGGTTACCGACATTTTTGCCACACCCGCAGTTACAAACAGGTTCAGGCCGACCGGCGGGGTGATCATGCCGATTTCCATGTTCACGACCATGATGATACCGAGGTGAATGGGATCAATTCCCAATTGGATCGCAATCGGGAATACCAACGGGGCAACAATCACCAACAATCCTGATGGTTCCATAAACTGGCCACCAATCAGCAGAATTATATTGACGATAATGAGGAACATAATCGGACCAAAGCCGGCACTTAGCATGGCTTCCGTCACCATTTGAGGAATTCTCTCCTCCGTTAGCACATGTTTTAAGATCAAAGCATTGGCGATGATGAACATTAAGAGAATGGTCAGTTTGCCTGCCTCGAACAGCGTTCTTTTCGTATCTGGATGCCATAAAACAGACAATATGCGAACCGGCATCATACCGCCGCGCTGGCCACCTTCACTAAAGGGGCCCATATCCTGATAAACAAAATTAGAGATCAAAAAGGCGTAAATCGCCGCAACGGCTGCGGCTTCAGTCGGGGTAAATATACCGCCATAAATTCCGCCGAGGATGATCACGATCAACATCAATCCCCATAAAGCATCCCGGCCCGAAGCCATAATTTCACCCCAGCCAGCCCATTCTTGAGCCGGTAGATTTCTTTTCCGAGCCAGAACGTAAATACCGACCATGAGCATGAGCCCGGCGATGATACCGGGTACCACTCCAGCCAAGAACATACGGCCCACCGAAACCTCAGTGGCAGCGGCATAAACGACCATGACAATTGAGGGCGGAATGAGAATACCAAGCGTTCCTGCATTACAGATAACACCCGCGGCGAATTCCTTGGGGTAGCCAACTTCGCGCATACCGGCGATGACAATGGTACCAATCGCAATCACCGTAGCCGGCGAGGAGCCTGACAGTGCCGCAAACATCATGCAGGCGAGAACGGAAGCAATTGCCAGCCCGCCTTGGAAATGTCCGACCAGCGCTATGGCAAAGCGAATGATCCGACGGGCAACACCCCCGGTTGACATGAAAGTTGACGCCAAAATAAAGAAGGGGATCGCCAGCAGCGTAAAATGGCCCTGAAAGGCTGAAAATAGCGTTTGCGCTACGGAATTAAGCGAGCCATCTGAAAAGGCTGTGAGGAACAGAATACTGGAAAGACCAAGCGCAACGGCGATTGGCACCCCCAAAACCATAAGCAGGATGACGAGTGCGAATAGGAGAACAACTGTCATGGGTTAGTCTGTCTCCGGTTTTACGTCGCCGACGAGCGCTTCATGATCTTCAGCTTCATGACTGGCGATAATTAAATCCACGTCGCCCTGCAACACATGCCAACCGGCTTGAATAAAACGGAAAGTCAGCATCGCCAATCCCAGCGGCAAAGCAAAATAAGGAATAAATCGCGGCATTTTTTCATAACGCTCGCCCTCATTTAACATCGTCGACAAAAATTGGAGAAACTCGGGCATCGGCACGTCTTCGGTTTCATAGAAGGCCTGGGTGGTTACAAACGGATACCAATAGTCCCAACTTCCTTTAAGCAGAAGCAAACTAAAAACAATGCAAGCAATCACCGCAACAAAAGTCATTATTTTTCGCAAACCCGGCGAAAGCATATTTGCGACAATATCTATCCCTAAATGAAGGTTCTTCTTCACGCAATAGGACGCGCCAAGCAAAACGAGCCAGGCAAACAGAAAAACGGTTGCTTCCAGCGCCCATAATAAATTGTCATTGAAAACATATCGAGCAACCACATTGGCAAACGTAATAACCGTCATAAGACCAAGCAAAACGGCAATTAAAGTTTCTTCAAATTGATCAACGAATTTTCCGAAAGCGGATTGTGGCCTATTACTCATTGACGCTTATCCCGATCGTGTCATTTTTGAAATTCAAAATGAAATACTAAAGAAGTCCAATTCCGGAACCCTACAAGGAACATTTGTCACATTTAGGGTTCCGGAGAACTGGATATTCGAAAGCCTTAGTTCATTGCCTGAGCAGCAGCAATCGTATCTTTTCCGATATCTTTTTCGAACTTGCCCCAAACAGGTTTCATTGCATTCACCCATTCTTGACGTTGCGCCGGTGACAATTTCCGAATTTTACCGCCAGCGGCGAGAATATTCTTGCGAGCGACTTCATTAACTTCAAACGCCTTTTGATTTCGCGTGACAGTTACTTCTGTCAAAATTTTAGCAAGCTGTGTACGCGTGGCATTAGGCATGCCATCCCACCATTTTGTGGAAGTGACGACGAGATAGTCAATGATACCATGATTGGTTTCAGTTGTGCCGTTTTGGACTTCGAAGAACTTCTTACCATAAACGTTGGACCAAGTATTTTCCTGACCATCAACAACTTTGGTCTGAAGGGCACCATAGACTTCACTGAAAGCCATTTTCTGAGGATTGGCACCGAGTTGCTTAAACTGAGCCGCTAGAACTTCAGAAGGCTGCACGCGGAACTTAAGTCCATTGGCGTCTTTTGGCGAAATCAGAGGCTTATTGGCTGACATCTGTTTCATGCCGTTGTGCCAAAATGCGAGACCAACCAAGCCTTTTCTCCGCATTGAGTTCTTAAGCTTCTGACCACCGGCCGAATTCTGAAACTTATCCACGGCTGCAATATCTTTAAACATGAACGGCAGATCAAAAATCCGAAATTTCTTGGTAAACTTTTCGAATTTTGAAAGTGACGGAGCTGCCATTTGAACATTGCCGCTCAGCATAGCTTCAAGCACTTTGTTGTCGTTATAGAGTGTTGAATTGCCAAAAACTTCCATGCAGGCTTTGCCATTCATCTCGGCATTAACGCGTTTTGCCAAAAGAGTCGCTGCAACACCTTTCGGATGTTTATCCGTGTTGGTCACGTGACTGAATTTAATTTTCATCTCACCCGGATCGCATTTCGCAGAAGCAGGTGATGCAGAAGCGAGAAGGGCAACGCCCAAGGTCGCCGATAAAATAACTTTGTACATGAGGTAAAACTCCCTAGTTTTATGGTCCTGTTTTTAATTAAACACTTAGTCGAGCGCGACTTATCGTCACGTCTCGCATGCTTGTGAAGACGAGTATTCACCGGTTAAATCTAAATCGCAACTGGAATCGAAAAAAAAATAAAAATAATGATTATTCTGGGAATTCTTTACGAAGTGCTTGAGAATGTTCGCCAAGACCCGGGACGCTCGCCGACGAGACGTCTTCGCCTTTTACGCGGGCGGGCGGTGCTGGAATTTCTGCTCTGCCATGCGGGGTATTGATCTCCATTCGGCGTAAATCCTCATGTTTGGAAAAGTCAGCAATCGAATTTACCCGACCGAAAGCTACCCGCGCTGCTAAGAGCTTTGCTGATAGCTCTTTACTCGTGAAGCGTTTAAAGACCGCGCCAATATCCGCCTCTAAAGCGTCGAGATTGGCAACCCGGCTCATATTGTCTTTATAAGGCCCGTCTTCCGCGAGTTCGGGCTGCTCCAAGATCTCTGTGGCAAATTGTGCCCATTCGCGATTGTTTTGAATGGAGATTACGATCAGCTCACCATCCTTGGTCTCAAAGGGCGCGTAAGGTGCCACGGATGGATGGCGGAGCCCCACCCGCTCTGGCGCTTTGCCGCCATAGTCCTGATGCAGCAACGGTACCGTCATCCAATCGGCCATGCCGTCAAACAAGCTGGTTTCGATCGCTTTGCCCTCACCGGTTTGCTCTCTCTCAAAGAGCGCCAACAGGATTGCCGCATGAGCATACATGCCGGCGGCAATATCGCAGACGGAAACACCAACGCGTCCCGGAGCGTCTGGCGAGCCGGTAACTGAGGCTAGGCCGGTTTCCGCCTGCACCAACATATCGTAGGCTTTCATGTCGCGGGAGGGACCATCACTGGCATAGCCTGAAATGTCGCAGGTGATTAGGCTGGGAAAACGTTCTCGCAATTCATCGGAACCAAAACCTCCTCTGGCCGCTGCTCCCGGTGCCAAATTCTGCACAAAGACATCTGCCTTGGCTATCATGCGCTGCAACAGAGCAGCATCTTCAGGGTTTTTGATGTCGAGTGCGATGGATTCCTTACCGCGATTGAGCCAGACAAAATAGGCGCTTTCACCATTAACCACATCATCATAGCCGCGCGCGAAATCGCCGGTTTCGCGTTCAATCTTAATCACCCGCGCCCCGGCATCGGCCAACCGCGATGTACAATAAGGCGCCGCCACCGCCTGCTCAACGGCGACAACTAGGATATCTTTTAGTGGCTCACTCATTTAACTTCCCGAAAAAATGTTCAAAGACTATAGCCATCTTGCGACTGGAACGGTATGTAAAAGGTCTAACGAAGGAAGCAAACAATGGCAATGTCACAAAACACCAATCCACGAAGAAGCCTGCTTTTTGTGCCGGGTGGTCGATTGGAAATATTTCCGAAGGCGCTCACCTCTGGTACGGACATTGCTTGCATAGATCTTGAAGATGCGGTTGCCGATGAAATTAAAGCAACCGTCCGCGCCGACGCCATCCAGCTGATAGCCGAACACCAATCGGACAGCAAAGTCGAGATTTGGCTTCGGGTGAACTCAATCCGTTCCGCCACCGGCATGGCAGATATCTTGGCGCTGGCTGAAGCTGAGACAGCACCCGACGGCATCATGCTGCCCAAAATATCCTCAGCCGAGGAAGTCAGAATTTTGCGTGATGTCTTAAGTGCAAAACATCCAGACCTCAAATTCCATCCCCTGATCGAAACCACCGAAGGACTTAACGCCGCTTTCGATATCGCCAAGTCGAGCCATAAAATTGGCTCATTGTTGTTGGGCGGCTTTGATATGTCGGCCAATCTCCGGGTTGAGCCTGGCTGGGACTCTCTCCTTTTCGCCCGCCAACAACTGGTTTTGGCAGCCGCCAACGCCAAAGTGGATCTGCTCGATATGCCGCATTTCGGACTAAGCGATATGGAGGGCTTACGACAGGAAAGCGAAGCTGCCTCCGCGATTGGCTTTACCGGAAAATGCGCCATCCACCCCAAACAAATCGAGATTATAAACCAAAGTTTCAGCCCGACGGCTGAAGAGATTGCCAAAGCCTTGGACTTGATCGCGAAATATGAAGCGCAAGATAAAGCCTTTGTTGAAATAGACGGCGTTTTAATGGAAAAGCCGGTTGTCGAGCGGCTCTATCGCATGGTCTCCATTTCTGAACGGATTAAGAATTAGTGCCTCCCATACAAACTCCCAATATTTACTCAACAAGTGGCGGTGAGGGAGAGACGACCTATCTCTTGCTCCATGGGCTCGGCGCCACGGGTGATGTCTGGCACGGCGTGCGCGATATCATCGAAGAGAAGAAATTGGGCCGCTGGATCATTCCCGACATGCGCGGCCATGGCCGCTCCGACTGGTCAGAGTCTTACGGGCTCGGCGAACACTCCAACGATATCGCCAATCTCATCCGCGACCGAAAAAAAGTCATTATTATTGGTCACTCCATGGGCGGCGTTATTGGTCTTTCCATGGCGACCAGTTGGTTTGGCCTTGATATCGCCGGTGTTGTGGTCATTGGCACGATCATGAATTGGCGAGATAAAGATACCGAGATGATGAACGCGATCGCGGCAAAGCCCAGCCGATATTTCGAAACCCGCGATGATGCCATTGAGCGCTATTTGAAGGTCTCCGGCCTCTATGGCCTGGTTGCGCCGGATGACCCGATGGTCGCTTCCGGCATTAAGCTGGATGGCGACCAAGAACATAAAAAGTTTCGGCTCGCCGCCGATAACGCCACCGGCACAATTGGCGGCCCCTGGATGAGCATGGTCCTCGGGATTGTGGAATGCCCCTATGTCTTAGCTGCCGGAGAAAATGATCCGATCGTCAGTGCCGAGGATTATAAAGCTTTTGACCAAGACGCCATCGCAATACCCGGCTGCGCCCATAACGCCCACGTCGAAAACCCCACCGCTGTCTGGGACCTAGTCGAAAAATTAGCGGCAAAGCTTTAGTCGGCACATCCATCCGAAGCTAACCCAAACCCCCATCCATCTCGTCATCCAAGACAGGATCCGGTATCCGGTTTCTGCTTCAACAGCTAATTTTGCATCACTGGATTCTGACTTCGTCAGAATGACGGATTGGTGGATTAAAAACACAATCGTCATCCTGAACTTGTTCAGGATCCAGCTACTCCGCTGCTTTAGATGACGCGAGTGAAGAGGTTCTATAGAGCGCCAACAAGCTCTCTTCTTCCGCTTTCACTTCTTTGATGGCGCGGGCTTTGACATGACCAAAGCCGCGAATCTGCATCGGCAGGGAGGCCAGTTCCACAGCAAGGTCGTAGTTTTCTGATGACAAGGTCCCAGAAATTTCATTTAACAAATTCTCATAGTCCCGGATTAATTTCCGCTCTTCCTTACGCTCGGCAAGGTAGCCAAAGGGATCAAGCGGTGTGCCCCGTAATACTTTCAAAGGCGCTAAAACTTTAAGGGCCTGCCACATAAAGCTACCATATTCTTTTTTAAACGGCTGACCGGTCACCTTGTCCTTGGCGGCAAAGAGCGGCGGGGCGAAATGAAGCTTCAGTTTGTAATCGCCGTCAAATTGCGCCTTAATTTTTTCCTGATAGCTGGGGTCGGTATAAGCCCGCGCAACTTCATATTCATCCTTATAAGCCATCACCTTATAGAGCGCGCGGGCCACCGCTTCCGTCAATTTAATGTTACCCGGGTAACATTTATTTTCAGTGGCCGAGATGGCTTCCAGGCGCGACTGATAGCGCTTTGCATAGGCCTTGTTTTGGTAAGCTGTGAGATCACCAGCGCGATCTTCAATAAAACGATCGAGATTAAAGGCTAGCTCGGCCTCAGTTTCATGCGCGCCAATGAGACCAGCTAATCGCTCCGGCTCAGCTGCTGCCACCCGGCCCCAGGCAAAGGCGCGTAAATTCATCTCGACGGCGACATTATTGAGGCGAATGGCCTGTTCGATCGAAGCGGCCTTTAAGGGAATGCTGCCTTTCTGATAGGCATAGCCAAGCTGAAAAATATTGGATGCGATGCTGTCACCGAGCAATTTTGCGGCCTGCTGGGTGGCGTCAAAGAAATCAACTTTGCCCGCGCCTAGAGCTGTTTCAATCACGTTCGTATAGCCGCCTGCTTCCAGCGGCATATCGGGCCGTTCAGCAAAGGCCGCCAGCGGCACAAGATGGTCGTTTATAATGGCCCGGGTGCGGTCGATGCTCATCGTGTTAAGCGCTTCCTTGCCAGCAGCAACAACCATATCAAAGCCAATTACGAGATCACTCATACCGGTACTGATCCGTGTCCCCAAAACCGCTTGGGTGTCATTGGTGATCGAAACATGGCTCATCACGGCGCCATTTTTTTGGCTAAGCCCCGTCTGATCCAGAACCGAGCAGCTTTTGCCTTCAAGATGAGCGGCCATGCCTAAATTAGCGCCGACCGTGATGACACCCGTGCCACCAATGCCGGTCAGCAAAATATGATAAGTGCCATTAATTTCCGGCAGCTCAGGATCGGGCAAGTCGGCTGCTGGATTGTTTTGACCCTGATTGGGCGGTTCTGATTTCCTCAAATAGCCGCCTTCAACCGTCGCAAGGCTTGGGCAAAAGCCTTCGAGACAACTGAAATCCTTATTGCATGACGACTGGTCGATCACGCGCTTGCGGCCGATTGGCGTATCTAACGGACGGACTGCCACACAATTGGACGCCGTGTTGCAATCGCCGCAACCCTCGCAGACTGCATCATTGATAAAGACCCGGCGTGCCGGATCCGGATAGAGCCCCCGCTTTCTCCGGCGGCGCTTTTCGGCAGCACAGGTTTGATCGTAGATGATCGCTGTAACGCCTTCGAGCTCGCGCATTTCAAGCTGGATGCGCTCCAACTCCCGGCGGTGAAAAATTTCCACCTGCGGCGCCCAATTCAAATGATCGGCATATTTTTCCGGCTCATCTGAAATCACCGCAATGCGCCCCACTCCTTCGGCGGCAATCTGTTCGGAGATCGTCCAAGGATAAAGTTCGCCGTCCATCGGCTGGCCACCAGTAAGGGCTACCGCATCATTAAACAGAATTTTATAAGTAATATTGACGCCCGAGGACACCGCCGCCCGGATCGCCATCAGGCCGGAATGATAATAGGTGCCATCGCCGATATTTTGAAACACGTGTTTGGCCGTCGTAAAAGGGGCCTGACCGATCCAAGTGCCACCCTCGCCGCCCATATGCGTATAGGCTGCCGTTCGGCGGTCCATATAGACCGACATGGTGTGACAGCCAATGCCGGCAAGCGCGCGGCTGCCTTCCGGTACTTTAGTCGATGAATTATGCGGGCAGCCGGCACAAAACCACGGGGAGCGTTCCGGCGGGGCCACCGGCTTATTGGATTGAGAAGTTCGGGCTTTAATCGCAGCCGCTGCTGAAACCAGACAATTGCCCCCACTATTTTCTTGGTCGTCTTCCAAAAACCGATTGGCGATAATTTGCGCGATAATCGTACCATTAAGCTCGCCGAATTCCGGCACGAGAAGATTGCCTTGGCCGTCACGTTTACCAACAAGACGAGGGCGAATTTCTACCGGCATATCATAGAGTATTCGGGCCAGCTGATCTTCGATCAAATTTCGCTTTTCTTCGATTACCAGAACTTCGTCAAAGCTTTCGGCCCAGCTCAAAATTCTTGTCGGCTCCAAAGGCCACGGCATGGCCACTTTGAAAACACCCAGCCCTAGATCCTGTCGCTCGGCATCGCTTAAGCCCAATTCTTCAAAGGCCTGGCAGACGTTGAGCCAGGCTTTTCCGGGGGCGACAATGCCGAGGCGCTTTCTAACCGTCCGATGGGTCACCCGGTCGAGTTTGTTTTCCCGGACAAAAGCTTGCGCCGCCTTGAGCTTCACGGAAATCAGGCGCTTTTCCTGCTCAACCGGGCCGTCCGGCCAGCGGATATGGATGCCGTCTTCAGGAAACTCAAAATCATGCGGTATTTTGATGTCGAGCCGGTCGGGATCAATTGAAATAGAGGCGGTACTTTCGATGATATCGCCGACACATTTGAAGCCCGTCCAGCAGCCCGAAAAGCGCGACATGGCAAATCCCATCAGGCCGTAATCGATATATTCCTGCACGCTGGCCGGATAAAGAATAGGGATCATGGCAGCGATCAAAGCTTGTTCGGATTGATGCGCCGTGGTCGAGGACTTGGCCCCCTGGTCATCACCGGCCAACACCAGAACACCGCCATTGGGCGACGCGCCCGCAAGATTGCCGTGCTTGAGCGCATCACCGGAGCGATCTACGCCGGGGCCTTTACCGTACCAGATGGCAAAAACGCCATCATAATTAGCCTGCTCTGTCGCAGACTTCCAAATGCCGACCTGTTGTGTCCCCCAACACGCCGTCGCCGCCATATCTTCATTGACGCCGGCTTGAAAGCGAATGTGGTGCTGCTCGAGATAATCGGACGCGTCCCAAAGCGCTGAATCATAGCCACCGACGGGAGAGCCCCGATAGCCGGTAATATAGCCTGCCGTGTTCATTGAATTGGCCAGATCACGTGCGCGCTGCATCATCGGTAGGCGCACTAGGGCTTGCGTGCCGGTGACATAAATTCGGCCCGAGCTGGCGCTATATTTTGTATCTAAAGTGAGAGGACTATTACCGTCCACTTAATTTGCTCCCAAATTTAATTAAGGTGCATTAAAGCGATAAATCTAATCTGCTTCAAGCCGATGTGCGCGGGATTCCCGGATGATCAAATAGGTGCCACTGGCAACGATGATTGCCGCTCCGGTCCAGACATAGCCGTCCGGCACATCGCCCCAAATCAAATAGCCCGAAATGACAGCAAAAATCAGCACGGTATATTCGAACGGTGCCACGACGCCGACCGGGGCCATGACAAAGGCACCCGTCATCCCAAGATAGCCGATCAGCGTGAAGACGCCCATAACCACGAAGATCACCAGATCACCAAGCGGGATCGGCTGCCAAACGAACGGGATTGCCAGACTGGAAAGCGCTGCCATGCCGAGCATGGTATAAAAGGTAATACTGAGCGTCGATTCGGTGTCGCGCAACCAGCGTGCTGTCAGATTGACCGTTGAAAAAGCAACGCCGGCAAATAGAGCCAGGACCGCGATAGGCTCAAACACCCCGGCGCCGGGACGGAGCGCGATGACCACACCCACAAATCCGAGCACAACGGCCGACCAGCGATGTAAGCCAACTTTCTCTTTGAAAATGGGTACTGACAAAGCGGTCGTTAGAAATGTCGAGCCGAAAATAATAACCGTCACATCTGCCAATGGCATTTTAGCCAGGGCGGTAAACATCAAGACCGGGCCGCCAAAGGCTAATATTAGACGAATCCCATGCGCGCCAGGACGCCGGGTCTTAAGCTGAGCAATGCGTTTGGTGAACACCACCCAAGCTGCCATAAGAGCTACTATGATCCAGCCGCGGACAGCAATGACCTGAAACACCGAATAATCGCTGGTCATCAGCCATTTGCCGGAGGCGTCCGTGCCCGCCATGCCGATCATGCCAATGATCATCACAGCAATACCTCTAAGGTTCTGAGCAGGATTTGGCGAGGAATTTATGGCTGGGGCATCCTCACTCGACAACCAATTTATCGAGCAGACTTTTAAGCGTCTTCTGCTCGGATTTATTTAGCGGTGTCATCGTTTTAGCTGAGGCGGCCTCAGAATATTGCCGCAACTCTTTTGCCAACTTTTGGCCGACGGATGTCAATGCCACTAATATGAGGCGCTGATCTTCTGGCGAGCGGCGACTGGCAATAAGTCCGCGCTTTTCCAATCGTTTGGCAATGCCGTGGATGGTGGCAGGTTTCATGTCGAGCTTACGGCCCAGATTGTTTTGTGAAACCTCGCCCTGTTCTTGCAAGCGCATGAGAGTAGCGAGTTGCTGGGTCGTTATATCAAACTCGGTAATACGTTGGCGCAAATTGTTATGGGCCCGGTTAAACGCCCGGCCCAGCTTGAAGCCGATCTGATCATCGAGATGATAATTTATGACTGCTCTCCCGATTTTTCAGCAACGCGGTCTCTCGCATCGGCCGGTTTCTCAGCAGCCAAATAATTCGCCTGCCCGGCTTTGCGATCAGCACGCTTGGTTTCTTTTTCATTAAAGACTGGCCAGTCATCTGGAGTGTAGACCGCAAAACGATTGCCTTTCGGTGGTGTTTTACCAAGGCTCAAATCGCGCTCATTGGTTTTGACCGGCGCACCGGTTTGGCCCTCGACTGTCTCAAGATCGAACCACCAGCGATTTTCGGGATTGCGCTCTCCATAGCGCCATTTGTCATCGAGCCAGATGAGAAAACGCCGGGTAAAGGGCAGTTTGATGGCCATCCACATGGCTAGCCGGTGCTGCATCAGACCTTCTTTATTCCAAGGACACATTTTCATACAGCGCCCACACGCTGAGCCGCCGGGATTAGTCGTGCGGTATTTGGTGCAGGCTTCCGAATCCGGCTTCCAGCTCTCATAGCCATTATACATTATCTTCTCGCCCCACGGGATCGCACCACAGGGGCATTCCCGCGCGCATTTTTGGCATTTGTTGCAAAAATCCTGGAGGCCAAAATCAATCGGCTTGTCAATCGCCAGCGGCATATCTGTCGTCACGACAGCTGTCTTGAGGCGCGGCCCTATGAACGGATTAAGGATCATCTCGCCGATCCGGCTCATCTCACCCAACCCAGCCAATAAAGAAAGCGGGACATGCTGAACCAAACTGTCCGCATTGGTATGAGCCCGGGCATCATAACCAAGCCGGCGGATATAATCGGCAATGACGCTGGAAATTTCAGATCCTCTGAGATAGGCCCGAAAGCTTTGGGCGCTCGAAATCCAATCATCGCCTGACGCCGAATCCATCGTATGGAATCCCTGGTCGATCACTAGGACAATGGCGTATTTATGTTTCACCTTGAGTTCATTGCCTTCAAGGTCGTGACTGTACCAGCAATAATCCTTAGCTTCGCAGATCCCGGTCAGATCGCTATCAAGAAAATAAGAGAAAGCCTTGATGTGCTCGGAAAGCTTTTGCGGATCGTTGGGAATAGGTGCTTTTTCAGAGGCCGTCTCGCCGTCTTGAATGGGCACGAGTGTTTCAATGGCGCGGCGCATGGCGGCGGAGACCGGTGATTTAATGACGAACCGTTTAACTTCGGTTTTCGCCTTTTCACCAAAATCACCAAAGCGCGCCCTAAAAAAACCATTCGCCCGGGCCGGTGTGCGCTTCACTTCATCATCGATAATCAGCGTTGTCGTCTCATCAACCCGCTTGATCTTCTCCATCGGATACGGGCCGAGATGCAATGGCCGTTTACGTTTTGAAAATAGCGATAGCCCCATAGCATTGCCCCATTCCATCAGATATTGTTAAAACTTTAACAATCGAAAAGAAGGATGTCAAAATACAAACGCTCTGCTAGATTGGCAAAAAATAGGGAGACACCAAATTGCTTGAAGGCCTGCCGCAGCGAACCGACGGTCAGACGCGTGAAGATTTCGAAACGATCGTTCATGCTTTTCAATATGCCGTAGAAAATTACCCAAACACGATTGCCATCCGTTGCGGTGAAGATCAGGCGAGCTACCTGGAATATGGTGAGGGCGTAGCGGCCATAGCCGCCTTCCTAACCTCACAAGGGATCGTCAAAGGAGAGCGCGTGGCGATTTGTGCCAGCTCAAGCATTTCCTTGCCGATGCTAATCTTTGGTGTGTTGTCAGCCGGAGCCCAGGCCACGCTGATAAATCCAAACTATACTGAACGAGAAATAAATCCTCTCTTGGATATCTCCGAGCCAAAGTTGATATTTCATGACGCAACTTCTCAGGCAGCGATAGAAAACGCCAGTGAAGGGCGCGAGATCCGGCTTATCGACACCGCTGAGCCGGCAGAAAATTGGCAAGACAAATCCGTCACATCACTGCCGAGTGCATTGCCCAGGGCAGAGGACGGCGCCATCATCATGTTTACTGGTGGCACAACGGGCGTCTCCAAGGGCGTGCCGCATAGTCACGCCAAAGTCATTGCCGCGATGCAAATCCAAGAAGATCGGTGGCCGACGGATATTGGCACCGATATCTGGCTCAACGTGCCGCCCTTGTTTCACATTACCGGTTTGTACCACGGCTGTTTCCAGCCCATCTACGGCTGCAACGGAACAGTTCTACTGCCCCGCTTTCATCCTGAACTGGTATTGGAAGCCATCGAGAAACAAGGCATCACAACTATAATCGTTGGCGTTCCGACGGCTTATGCCGCCATGCTCGGCTATCCAGGATTGGACGACATCGATTTTTCGGCCGTCAAATATTGCGGTAGTGGCGGCGCCGCGCTTGCCGATAAGATTAAGACCGAATGGCAAACCCGCACTGGCGTTCCAGCACTCGAAGGCTACGGTATGACCGAAGGCGCGCCGACTTGCAACAATCCCTATGTTGGCCAGCGTAAATCCTATTCAGCTGGCCAGCCTGTTGCTTGCCTCGACTTTCGCATTGTAGACCTTGAAACCGGCACCAAGGAAATGCCAATTGGCGAAAGCGGCGAAATTACCGTAAAAGGCCCGCATATTGCCGATGAATATTTCAACAATGAAGTAGCGACCCAGGCAGCCTTTCGAGACGGTTGGCTCCATACCGGGGACGTCGCCTATCTCGATGAGGATGGTTTTGTATTTATTGTCGATCGCAGCAAAGATATGGCGATTGTCTCCGGCTACAACGTCTTCCCACGTGAAATCGATGAAGTCTTGATGGCGCATCCAAAAATACTGGAGGCAGCCGCCATTGGCGTGCCGGATGACTACCGGGGCGAAGTGATCAAGGCCTATGTCTCGGTGCGCGAAGGCGAAAATCTGAGCGAGGAAGAACTACTCGCCTATTGCGCCGACAATCTAGTGAAGTACAAAATTCCGGCAATCATCGAATTTACCGATAGCTTGCCTAAAACACCGGTCGGTAAAATTGATAAAAAGCGGCTAAAGGCTTAGTGACGGGAAATAAAACGGTCCAATAAACCAAACGCCATCAACATACCGAACGAGACGATCAGCAGGCCGGTCATTTCAAGCATGGTTGGGTACTCGCCCAATATCGGAATAGCCAGCAGGACGGTGATGCCGGGAACGAGTGTCGGAAAAACCGCTGCTCGACCAACGCCAATAATTGTAATCGCCCGCGTATAGACGATGATGGCAACAACGGCGGTCAAAAATCCTTGGAAAAAGCCGTGCGCGACAATCTCTGTAACCGAGGCTTCAAATAAGCTTGAGCCAAAGAACAGGAAGTAAAATGGCAAATAGAGAACCATCGACCATACCGACACCAAAGCCGCCGCATGAAAGGAATTGACCGAATAATAGCGCGCCGACACCGTAAACATGGCCCACAATACGCCCGCCGCGACATACATGAGATCACCGATCCAGGTACCTTCACCCCGCCCTTGCAAGCCTTCCCAACCCGTCAACGCCACACCAGAGAGAATGATGATGATAGCGATCAAGCGAATTCTGCTGGGTTTTTCTTTAAGGATCAGCCAACTGCCGATCGTTGAGGCAGTTAACTGCGTGCTGGGCGTGATCACACCAAAGTGACCCGCGGGTGCAAACTCCAACCCACCCGTTGCAAATAGAACATAGGGCAGTCCCGCACCGCTAACGATCAGAACAGCCGCCTGCCAGCTTAAATCGCCGAAGCCAAAAAAGCCGAGGCGGAGCTTCCAAAACAATGGCAGTAAAATGACCCCGGCGACGCCAAGCCGTAACGCGGTCAAATCCATTGCTGAGAGCGATTGATTGATGCCAAACGCCGAAACGGCAGGCCAGACACCCCAAATGAAGGCCGCGATTAAGCCAAAGACAATCGCGGCCGGCACCGAGCTAAATTTTTGCGGATGAGTTGTATTCACCAAGGGGTTCCAGAGCGCTAGTCAATCAGATCAACTAGGTTAGAACTCAATTCCCCGGCAAGATCAACCGAAGGTATTTGAAACTAAATCGACTTAGTGACGATCGCGCGTAAACTCATCGCTGCGGATCAGTTTCATCGTGTCATCCCAATTATTGCGAAAGCACACATCAACGGCATCGCGATAGCCAAGTGAATGGACGAGATTTTTGGCCAGATAAAATTGATAAGTCGTATTGTCGTATGTTGGTTTTTGATTTTGCTGTTCCATATCACACACACCTTTTTGGGCTGTATTCAATTTCGCCATAAATTTTAAGTGGTGACACTTTAGCCTGTGAATGTAACTACAATATGGCAGCAATGTGAAGAGTTGTGCTTATTTGTATCATTGTATTTCCAAATAAAAACTCCCACCTATTTCACGGGGAAATAAAAATGACGGTGTTTGGGATATAAGTATTAAGGACTGGTATTGGGAATGGTGTGATATGACTAAAATTTTTCTCACTTTTGTTACAATATCCTGTGTCGTAATCGGCTCCGCAACTGCCGAGCCAATTAAGCTGTCCTATAATTCAGACTGGCCACCCTATTCCTCCGGTGTCGGCAAAAAAGTCAATGGAATCCTCCCGGACTTAATGCGTGAGATTATCGAAAACCGAATGGGTCTAGAGGTCGAGCAAAGGGGAACGGCTTGGAAGCGCGTCCAGTTGAGGGTCAAGAAAGGCCTCTCAGATATTTTTGTCACCGTACCGACGGCAACGCGAAAAAAATATGCCATTTCTTCCAAAGGCATTGTTTATTCGCTGGAAATGCGTGCTGTTGTCAAAAAGGGCAGCACCGCCCATGAGAGCCTCCAAAACGACCCCGGTATTGAAACGTTTCACAAACTTCGAGTCTGCGATATTTTAGGCAATGGATTTGCCCAAAATTTTTATGGTAAACACAAAATCGACTTCATGACTGCTTCGAATGTCAGTGCCTGTCTTCGCATGGAGAATATTAACCGGGCTGACGTCCTAATCCAGCCCCTGGCGATTGCCTCAACCGCCATCAAATCTTTTGGACTTGAAAAAGTTCTCATTACTCTCCCGAAGGTGTATTCAAAAATGGGCTTTACGCTTTTACAGTCAAAAAAATCAAGCCTTCAGCCAGAATTCATCAGAAAATTTGACGCCACGCTTGCGAAAATGAAAGAAGATGGCTCATACGATGCGTTGGTAAAACGTCTCAGAGCCAAAAATTACTAAATCAACGCGGCCCTTTACCGCTCCTTAACATAAATTCTTCAAGATAACCCAAGATTCAGGCTATGAGCGGCTAATCCCCAATTGTGCGGTCCGTTTAGCTCTTTTTGTGGAATGACAGCCTTATGGGCAATCAAGCACTAAAATCGAACACATTTTCAAAAGCGGAACAATTTCACCGTGCAGGTAATCTTGCCGAGGCTGAAACGGTTTACCGTCAGGTCCTCAAAAGTGATCCGGAACATAGTGAAGCTCTTCGTTTGCTGGGATTGCTGGCCCATCAAACTGGCCATGGTCGACAAGCCGCCGACTTGATCGCCAGAGCCATTAAGGCGCAACCGGAAAATATTGAAGCCCATTTTAATCTCGGCATTGTTCATCTCGATCAAGGCCAAGCGGCAAAAGCGGTTGATGCTTTCAAAGCGGCGCTGGAAATTGAGCCAAAAAATTTCTCCTGTCTGGTCAATTTAGGCAATGCGCTCGTCGCCGCGGAACGCTTTGAAGAAGCGGCCCAACACTCAGAACTCGCCCTTAAGGTCGAGGCAAACAATGTCGAAGCCTTGAGTAATCTTGGCCAGGCGTTCAGTAAGATGGGTAGGCTGAGCGAAGCGATGAATGTTCTCCGCCGAGCCGTTCTTTACCGGCCCAATGATGGCCGCCTGCTCAATAATCTTGGCATTGTCGAGCAAGCTCTCGGGCTCTTGGAATATGCCAATACGACCTTCGAGCAAGCTCTTAAAGTCGATCCGAACTGCAAATTGGCCGAGCGGAACATATTGATCAACACGCTCAATTTGCCACATCAAACTTCCGAAAATCTGTTCAAAGTCCATCAGGCTTATGGTGAGAAATATAACCGACCCGGAATTGATGCTGATAAATTTACCTCGCGAGATCGGGATATCAACCGCAAGCTCCGTATTGGCTATTTATCCTCCGATTTTCGAGCCCATCCCGTGGGCTTTAATTTGTTGCCCCTGATCGAGCATCATGATCGCTCGGAAATCGAGATCTATATCTACAGCGAAAATGAAGTCTCTGATTTCGTAACGGAACAATTTGAAGCCGCCACCGATCAATGGCAGGGCACAACCGGCAAAACCGACGGTCAAATTGCCCGCCAGATTGAGGCTGACCAGATCGATATTTTAGTCAGCCTGGCCGGGCGATTTAATCTCAACCGCCCGACAGTGACAGCTCATCGCGCCGCGCCAGTTCAAATCAGCTTTCATGATTGTGCGACATCGGGCTTGGCAGAAATGGACTATTGGCTCACCGATAAAGCCTTACATCCTGCCGAAACATCAGAAAAATTCACGGAAGAACTCTATCGCCTGCCCCAGTTCTACCAATTTGCGCCACCCACTGATTTCCCGGAAATCTCTGCCTTGCCGCTGGAGCAGAACGGGTTTATCACCTTTGGCTGCTTCAACAAGCCGGAAAAAATAAATGATCACGTGATCGCACTTTGGGCCGATGTTCTGGCCTCGGTCGCTCATTCGAAGCTGTTTTTCAAATATCGTGATTACTTCAATGACCCCGCCCTTATCCGTCACTGGCAGGATAAATTCGCTCATTTTGGCATTACCGAAGACCGGCTGCTATTTGCCGGCAACATTGATAATCGCGAGGCGCACTTAAACCTTTATCAGTACGTCGACATCGCCCTCGATCCATTTCCATTTAACGGCGCAACGACAAGTTTTGAAGCCCTCGCCATGGGTGTGCCCGTCATTGCTTTACGAGGCCAGCATTTTGTCGATCGTGTCGCAGCTTCCTTATTAAGCGCGATCGGATTGGATCATTTGGCGGCAGACAGCCATAAAGAATATATCGAGGCGGCACGCCAATTGACCTGCAATCTGAGCGATTTGAGCGATCTGCGCCGGACCTTACGTCAGCGCCTGATCTCTTCGCCGCTCTGCGATGGGGAGCAATATGCGAAGAGCGTCGAAATCGCCTACCGCGAAATGTGGCGCCGCTGGAGCTCAAAATAGAAAGGAAGCCTCTTGCCAAATCTCGGCCCCAATCAAAGCCTCATCGATGTTCCAGGATCGAAAAAAGCGCTGACAACACCGGCATTGATACTCGATTTGGATGCTTTTGAAGCCAATCTAGCCAACCATACCAGGTTATGTGGTGAGGCCGGCATCCGGTTGCGGCCGCATTCCAAGACCCATAAATGCTCCGAGATTGCCCGTCGTCAATTGGCCGCTGGCGCGCTCGGGGTCTGTTGCGCGACACTGCATGAAGCCAACATCATGATCGATGCGGGCATAACCGGCGTGCTGATCACGTCGCCGGTTGTCGGTGCAGCCAAAATCAACCGGCTGATTCAATTAAACAAAAACACCGAGAAACTGAAACTCGTTGCCGACAACCCCACCAATGTTTCAGATTTATCCAACACGGCAACACGTGAAAATACGACGCTCGATGTCTTAGTCGACATCGATGTAGGCATGGCCAGAACCGGCATCCACGCCGTCAGCGAAATTATTGCCCAGGCGAGATTGATCAGCGACAGCCCCGGCTTAACCTACGCCGGCATCCAAGCCTATTCCGGCAGAGTTCAACATATTGAAGACTATCTAGAGCGCGAAAAAGAATATGGTGAACAGCTCGATTATTTAGAGACAATTGTCAAAGCCTTGGCTGATGCTAGGCTAAAACCTGGCATTATTTCCGGCGGCGGCACCGGCACCCATGCAATTGACTGTATCCGCAAGATTTTTACAGAACACCAAACCGGCTCCTATATATTCATGGATGTCGAATATAATGCCGTTGAATTGGTCAAAGATGCCTCTTCTCCCTTTGCAACCTCGCTCTATATGCAATGCACAGTCATCAGCAATAATGCCGGCGGTTTTGTCACGATTGATGGCGGCTATAAATGTTTTGCGACAGATGGTCCAAAACCGGAGGTCGCAACCGAGTCTCTTCCCGGATCGAGCTATGATCGGTTTGGTGATGAACATGGGAAAATAATTCTCGGCGAACAATGCCAAAAGCCGATTATCGGCACGCCGGTCACCCTAATCACGCCGCATTGCGATCCGACCGTCAATCTCCATAACTACTTACATTGTGTACGGGGCGATAAATTGGTCGACATCTGGCCTATTGATGCACGGGGTGTTCTTTAGAGAATTCTATTTCGCAGTTCAGCGGTAAACCCAGCCAGGATATTAATTTAGCTTTTTCACGGAAAGGTTTTCTTTCGATGCCCGACGGCGTTAGACGCGTGCTCACACCAATTTGGTGGACAATCGAATAGTCACGCACCGAATTTACCAGCCAACCTATCTTACACTGGCCAAGCATTTTGGGCAGATTTCTGGTTAATTCGGTTCTAATTTCGTCTTTAAAGTAACTGTATTCGTAGTCTGGATGAAATTCACAATCGGATAAATCCCGATAAATATTCATTCCCAATTCGTACAATGGATGTCCGACAAGCTGATATAGGGCGGCGACACCCTCAGCTTTTTTATATTCACCTTTTTGCCGGATGAGCGCACAATTGACGCTGGGATCGATATAGTAATCATCGATCATTTCTGACGGGACCCCCCCATTAAAAAATGTCCACAAACGGGCTAATGGCATATGGGGTTCATACTTGGTTATTCAAGCCGTCTTTTAAAAAAATTAAGAGAAATATTCCGGCAGTTCACGTGCTAAATTATCCCGAATGCGATCACGAACCGAGATCGATGTATCAGGCTTTTCAAATGGCAGACCGGTTACCAATTCAAAGAGATTGATATATTTCTGACTAAACTCGATCAAGGTTTCTGCTGGAATTTCCGGAATGGGATCTTTGTAAGGATCGCATTTGGCGGCGACCCAAAGCCGTAAGAACTCTTTATCAAGACTGTCTGGATTTTCGCCCGCGTCGAACCGCTCTTGATAGCTCTCAGCGATCCAAAAGCGGCTGGAATCAGGGGTATGAATTTCATCGGCGACAACAATCACACCATTTTCGTCCAGGCCAAATTCATATTTGGTATCTACCAGAATAAGTCCGTTCTTAGCCGCTAACTCCCGGCCTCGGGCAAAAAGCGCCAAGCTTTTCTCCGCCAATTCATGCCATTGATCCGTTGTCACCAACTGGGTTTCAAGGATTTCGGCTTCCGTGATCGGCGCATCATGATCGCCCTGGGCTGCCTTGGTTGTTGGCGTAATGATTGTTCCAGGAAGCTTTTGGTTCTTCTTTAAGCCGTCTGGAAATTCGTGACCATAGAGCGTTCTCTCGCCACGTTCATACATCGGCCAGATACTGGTTTCGGTCGAGCCGGTCATATAATCCCGAACCACCATTTCAATCGGCAACATGTCGAGATTTTTCACCAGCGCGACATTAGGGTCGGGATAGCTGATCACGTGGTTAGGGCAGATATCGGCTGTCTCATCGAACCAATAGCGCGCCGTCTGAGTGAGCACTTGCCCTTTAAACGGCACCGCTGCCAAAACTTGGTCAAAAGCTGATTGACGATCTGTCGAGATCAACAAGCGGCGGCCATCGGAGAGCCCATACGCATCTCTCACTTTGCCGCGGTAAAAATCCGGCAGCTCGGTAAACTCCGCATCTATCAGACAATTATCAATCAAACTCTGGTCGCTATCACTCACGCTTTTTCACCTTTATAATTCGTGTATTTGAAGGATAGGTGATCTACCCGATTCGCACCGATCTGGAAACAAAAAAATGATGTTAGAGATAAGGCTGCATCCAGTCGAGTGTCTCCGTGGTTGGGCCCGACGGCGCATATTCCGCGCCCAACCAACCTTTCCAGCCCATTTCATCAATCGCTTTAAACACATAAGAGTAATTGATCTCGCCGGTTCCGGGCTCATGGCGTCCCGGCGTATCAGCAAACTGAATATGACCGATTTGGGCCAGGATTTCCGTCATCCGAGGAACCAAATTTCCCTCCATAATCTGCATATGATAAAGATCGTATTCAAAAGCCAGATTGTCATGTCCCACCTGATTGATGACATCAATTGCTTGCGCTGAATTGTGCACCAGAAAGCCCAGGCGATCTTGAATATTGCAGGCTTCCACCAAAGCCCTGGTGCCGGTTGTAGCCAATGCCTCAGCAGCAAATCTTAAATTAGCCACCAATACTTCTATACATTCACCGCGGTCGAACTGATCCATCGGTGGCCAGCCGGGCAACACGTTCATATTGAGGGGCTTTAGAATCTCAGCATAGTGGCAAGCTTGATCGACCGCCGCTTTGAACTGATCCTCGCGTCCCGGCATCGCGGCCAAGCCCGGCCCGCCACTTGTCAGATCGCCTGCCCCGACATTAATGACCGAGATTTCAACGTCAGCGCTTTCTTTTGCCGCCAGTAAATCTTCTGGCTCGATATCGTAAGGGAACTGAACCTCAATCGCCCCAAAGCCGGCATCCTTGGCCGCCTGAAAGCGATCCAGAATGTCGTGCTCCATGAACATCATGGATATATTGGCGGAAAACTTGGGCATCAATTGGTTCCTGGTTTTTAATTACGAAAACAGAATTAGGTTTTTCTACGGCGAACTTCCAGACTGAGCAAACCTATTGCCAGGATCAACCCGACGATATTGGCTTCATTAGCACCGGCAAAGGCGTTGAGCGGGATGATGAGGCCTATGCCGGCCAGTCCATAGGCAAGACGCTCCAAGGCGGAGAGCGGCTGCGAATAGAAGCCGATCATGCCCACAGATATCAACCAGGCAGCCGCCAGGGCCCCCAACGCATCAATAATGATAAAGCCCACATCGCCTTGCATGATCAATGTCGGTGAAGCGACAAACATAAACGGAATGACAAAGGCCAGCCAGCCGAAGCGCATGGCGGAAAAACCTGTCCGCATGGGATCGGCTCCGGTCAATGTCGCAGCGGCAAAAGCACCAATTGCCACCGGCGGCGTGATCATCGACATCATGCCAAAATAAAGAATAAATAAATGCGCCGCGATCGGCACCACACCGACCTCAACAAGCGCCGGGGCAACCAAAGTTGCGAGCAACACATAAACACCGACTGTCGGCATGCCCATACCGAGAATGATACAAACGATGGCCGCCAGCACGAGCAAAACAATCAAGTTTCCGGCTGCCGCCTGAACCAGGACAAGGGTTAGAGCGAACCCTAGACCACTAAGATTAAGGACACCGATGACCATGCCGACGCAACCGCCGATCATAAAGATATCAATCACGCCCAACCCGGTGCCACGCAGCGCATTGAACAAATCTCCAAATTTAAGCCTTTTTCCCTTATAGCCAAAAGTCCCGGTCGCCAGGATGACCACGGCGGCGGCGGTAAGTGCGGAGAGTTCAGGTGAATAGTTAAAAACAAACAGCGCCACGACCAATGCAATGAAGGGCAGCGGGAAAAACCAGCCGGACTTTAAAACCGTAACAGCAGCCGGAATTTTTGATTCCTCAATTTTCTCCATATTGCCTTTGGCTGCTTCAAGATCGGCCTGGATAAACAGCGCAACGTAAAACAAAATGGCCGGAATGAGTGCCGCCAGGACAACTTCTTTGTAAGGGATTTGCAAAAACTCAGCCATCAGGAAGGCAGACGCGCCCATCACCGGCGGCATAAGCTGGCCGCCGGTCGAGGCCACAGCCTCGATCGCGCCTGCATGATGCGCCTTGTAGCCGCCTTTTCTCATCAGCGGGATCGTCACCACGCCGGTCGTCACGACATTTGAGACGGTGCTACCGGAAATCGAGCCAAACAGACTTGAGGCAAACACTGATATTTTCGCCGGCCCGCCGCGATATTTGCCCATCAGCACCATCGCAATATCGGTAAAGAACTCGGAGCCGCCTGAAATAAACAATATGCGGCCAAAAAACACGAAAGCGACAACAATGGTTGTCACAATACGCATTGGTGTGCCCAGAACAGACGTTGAATCCCAGCCGAGATAATAAATTAGATGCTCGATATCTATTGGCCGGCCTTCCATTTCACCCGGCAATCTGTCGCCCAACAAAGCCAAGGCCAGAAACAACAAAACAACTGATGTCAGAATCATTCCGACGGTGCGCCGCAGCCCTTCGATTAGGAGAACGGCCATCACACCGCCAACAACCAATCCTTCAATTGGCCGGCGACCGATCGCCTCGGTTAATTCTGGATACCAATAAGCGGTATAGGCCGCCACAACCGCGCCCACCACGCCCGCCAAAATATCATACCAAGGCACAGCCCCTTGCCGATACCGCCCTTTACCCGCCGGTACAGCCAGATATACCAGAGGCAAGGCAATCATCAGCATGCCGCCCAAATACTGTTCGGTATAGATCTGCAAACCAACATCCCGGTATAAATCCACCGCCCAGGCGATGGAGGATAAGGTCAGTCCAACTGCTAAAATGGTTACCAAGAGATCAAGCGCCCGGTTGTCTAGCCGCGCGGTTTTGGGAGCTTCAGTATCACTCATTAGCTAAATTCTTTTGTGAGAAAATTATAAATTCCGGGCGGCAGAGTGAACCACCGCCCGGTATTAGAAATCACCTTATTTAGGCGGCCACTGACCAATTTCTTTATAGAATTTGATCGCCCCTTTATGATATTGCAGCCCGGCATACTTCTTGGTCATACGCTTCGGCTTAAAGCCACCGAGGCCTTTAAACGATGCCAGCAAACCCTTTTTGTTGCCATGCAAAGCTTTGACAACTTTGTAGACGACATCAGCCGGCACTTCGGCTGCCGTATTAAGCAAAAAATCAAAGCCGATGATTTTGGTTGGCTTTAAGATACCGTGGTTCCGCTTCGATGGCTTAACCGTCATGGCATAGGAGCCCGGCAAAATCTTCTGCATACGGGCAACCGCAGCCGGAGAATCATCAATACTGAGGCCACGGATACCGCCGACTTTAGCGCTCACTTGCAGAACCTTCGCGGAACCGATGGCAAAGAACAGCATATCGTTCTTGCCCTTGGCAAAATCGCCCGCTGCGCGGACAACATTTGGCGCCGGGTTCATTTTAACGTCCTTATAGGTCAGACCTGCGTTGGCGAGATGCGCGGTAATAATTTGCTTAATGGCTTTTTGAACGGTGAAACCACCCGGCACATTCTTGCCCTTCAATTCTTTGATCGACTGAATCGGCGAATCTTTACGAACGAATATACCCACCCGCAACGGTGTCATAACGGCAGCGACGCGAAGGTTTTTCTTTGGTCCATTGCCTTCATACATACGAGAGCCAGCAACAAAGAAAGTTGTATCCCAGGCATTACCAAGGCCAAACTGGACATCACCGGCAACGATCCGGCGGTGCGCTGTACCACTGCCCGGCTGCACGCGTGCTTTCAGGCCCGCTTTCTCGGCAATCACTTTTGCCATTGCTGAACCGGATGAATGGGTGAATGAGCCAGGTCCCGTTGTGCCGATGCCGACGGTTTGCGCATTGGCAGCAATCGTCAGCAGAGTAGCTGACGCAAAGGTCACCGCTGCTAACTTCATATCTAAAGATTTGAATTTCATTTTATTTCTCCCCGCATTATTACTTAAAGTGGATTTAACCGCGTGAAGCTTAAGGTTACCATCCAGTAGCTGTCAAACTTAGAATCAAGGAAAAATATCGTGAACCGTTTACCCCACCTGACTTATGATGAGATGGAAGCAGACCAGCAGGCTCTCCATGATGAAATATTATCTGGGCCTCGGACAAGAATTGCCGGGCCGATGCATGCGTGGTTTCTCAATCCGGAATATGGCTCGCTGGTCCAAAAGGTCGGCGCCTTTTGTCGCTATGGCACATCCCTACCGCCAAGACTTTCAGAACTCGCCATCATCATCGTTGCCCGCCACTGGAACGCTAATGTCGAATGGTTTGCCCATAGCAAAATCGCGCTGGAGAACGGCGTGGCTCAATCAACCGTAGACTCGATTGAAAACAATCAACGCCCAGGCTTCGAGCACGCTGATGAAGCGCTCATTTACGATCTCACCAAATCCATCCTAGAGACCAAAGGTCTCTCGGATGAGCTTTTCCAAAAAGCCACTGACGAAATGGGCAATAAAACACTGCTCGAACTAACCGCTATTGTCGGTTATTACTGCAATGTCGCCATCCAGCTCAACGTCTTTGACATTGCCGAGCCCGAAGGCCGCATTTTGAAATCCGTGGACTAAGAAGAGTATTATGGACGCTATTAAAATTGAACAACCTATTACAGTTAAAGCCTTTGAAGACTACGTGATTGGCGAGAAACTGGAGCTCGGCTCCCATCTACTTGAGCGCGAAGAAATCATCGAATTTGCCAAGAAATGGGACCCCATGCCTTTTCACATTGATGAAGAAGCAGCCCATGCATCGATCTTCGGCTGCCTGACAGCTGCCGGTGCTCATATGGCGTCCATTCGCATCAAGATCATCCAAGATATCGGTGTTAATCCTTATGTAGTTGCAGCCCTGGGCTGGGACAAAGTGCGCTTTATCAGGCCCGGCCGTGTCGGTGATGAGCTTTTCCTTACCGTCGAATGCATCGAAAAGCGTCTCTCGCAATCAAAACCTGATCGCGGCATCGTCAATCTTCAATTTGAAATGACCAATCAGGATGGCGAACTCGTCTTCTCGATGTTGGATACAATTCTGGTACTCAAACAACACACCTAAAGTTGCCACACCTAAAGTTGATTGGCTTATCTGATATATCCCAATACCATCCCTCAAATAAATTTTATAGGGAGATTAGATATGTCCGGAGATGGACCCACATGGGATGAGATGGTCAGCAAATGTGAAGAGCTCGGCCTGCTCGCCAAAAAACTTTACGTCGTTTTCACCTCACCAACCAACGGGCTTGGCCCAATCATGGAAAATTTGGATGAGCACCTCGCTTACCAAAATAAAATCCAAAATGAAGGCATCATGTTCGGCGCTGGCCCGTTCCCGGATGATGAAGAGAAAAACTGGGACGGCGAAGGCATGGTGATTATCAGAGCCGAGTCTCTCGCAGCCGCCAAACAAATCGCCGATAACGACCCGATGCACAAAAGCGGCGCGCGATCCTATCGCATCCGGCCCTGGCTTTTGAATGAAGGCAAAGTCACCGTCGAGATGACTTTCTCCAATAAGGGTATGAACTTGGTTTAACGCGCACGTCATTCTGACGAAAGTCAGAATCCAGCCTCTATCTGGATCCTGGATCAAGACCGGGATGACAAGAGAGGAAAAAACAAAAAAACCGCGCTGGAACGTGTGTTCCAGCGCGGTTTTGATTAGTTTAGCTATCGTTACTTTTTAATACGATAGAGATTGTGGTAGCCGAGGACACCATCGCTTGGTGCTTTCATACCGCCGATACCTTTTTGGAAGACCACGCCAGCAATGGCATAGCCGAAAGGCATATAAGGTAGGACTTCGGTTTTAGCTCTCTCAAAATTGCAATGTGCTTTCTTGATCGCTGCATCACCACGTGCTGCTTGAACCGCTTTAATCGCTGCGTCCAATTTAGGTGATTTTACCCGCCATTCGTTGTCACTAGCATTCGACATCATTTTCATATCGAACACGGTCGGATGAACGTAAGAGCCTCGGGTAATCATGTAGGCAGGTGTGTTACCTTTAACAATCTTACCAACAACGCCGGTTGGTCCCCGTCCGCCCACTTTAACATTGGCAGTCACACCGACTTTTTTCCACATATCCTGGATCATGACGGCGATTTTTTTGAAGGTCGGAATGTTATAGGTCCAAAGATCGATGGGACCCACGTCAATACCTTTCAACAACGCTTTGGCCTTAGCAGGATCAAATGCCGGATAGGCAACATTGTCACAATGCCATTTGCTTCCTGGAGGGAAAGATTGGTCGGCGAATTTTTGCACGCCTTTCATTGCAATTCGAATAATTGCATGGCGATCGATCGCATGTGTCAAAGCTTGACGAACCTTGTTGTTAGCCAGAGCTTTGTTTTTGTGCATCTGGAAATTGATCGAGAAATGCAATTGCTTGCGATGACCCAATAGTACAGTCAATTTCTTATTTTTTTGCGCCAATTTCACGATACCGCCGCTCAATGTCCAAGCAACATCGATATCTCCTGCGCGCATTGCGTTCCAGAGACCCCGACCTTCCGGACCGGTGGTGATGCGATAGAAAATCTCATCGGCATGTTGCGCCTTTGGATTCCAATAGTTGGGGTTACGCACCATGGTAACGCCTTTGCCAGGGATCCAGCTTTTGACCATATAGGGGCCAAAACCCATCGACATCCGGTTGTAATCAGGCTTGTTTTCATTGGCTTTAGCAAAACTGGTTTCGTTCATGAACCAGATATAGAGGCCGCCATCTGAAACAAGTTCCTGCATCGCTAACTGAGTGCGACCAAAATGGAAGGCGACCGTATATTTATCATCGGCAACAACTTTTTGCAGGTCAGCGCCTAAAAGTGCCTTGAAACGTCCGGCTAATCTTGAACCCAACAGCCGACCGAAGTGATGAGTATAGGTCTCTGCGGTCAGTTCTTTACCGTTTGGCGCGCGAACACCTTTGCGCAATTCCATTTTCCAGATTTTGTAGTCATCATTATGGGTGAGCTTAACCGCAAGATTTGGAATGAGCTTGCCATTGGCATCGGCTGTAAACGGAACACCGTTAACAGCGTGAATAACCTGATAACGTCCCATGCCGCCTTGTGGCACACGGATGTGATCAAAGCCGCCAATATCGCGGTTCATGTGAACGGTAAACTTACCGCCCGTCCCACGCGGATGATCCGCCTGAGCCTCTGGCACGGCAAAAGCTGCCAGTGCGAAAGCCGCAACACCAGTAACCTGGAGGGCAGTTTTCAAATTAAAAAATTTAGTCATCTATAGAGTTCTCCCTTGTGTGAAAATTGCATTTTATTTTTGGAATATTTAATTAATTTCCAATTGTTGTTGAAACTAAGCCCGAGTTAGATTTCTGTCAAGAAACCCAGCCTAAACTTATGTTCAACTATTCGGCAGATACACGACTGAACCTGCCGTCTTACGTGCTTCTAAATCTATATGTGCTTGCGGTGCGTCTTGCAGCGGATAGGTCTTGCTGATCTCGATCTTAATCGTACCGTCGGATACCAAGGCCATAAGCTCGCCGGACACTTGTTCAAGCTCGGCGCGATCACGCACGAAATCCTTCATTGATGTGCGCTGAAAATAGAGCGAGCCTTTATCCATCAGCAACAATGGATCGAATTTGGGAAAATTGCCGGACGCATTACCATAGCCAACCAGCGTACCGCAAATCCGAAGACTGTCGATTGAGCCTTCAAAGGTCGAGGCTCCAACGCCATCATAGGCAACCGGCACACCTTCGCCGTCGGTGATTTCCCTGACCCGCTTGGCAAAATCTTCGGTCGAGTAGTTAATCGCATGGTCGCAGCCATAGGAGCGTGCGAGCTCGGCTTTTTCTTCGGTGCTGACCGTACCGATCACGGTCGCCCCCAAATGCTTGGCCCATTGGCAAAGAATGAGCCCGACGCCGCCGGCCACAGCTTGAATGAGAATGGTGTCGCCCGCTTTAACATCATAGCATTGGCGCACGAGATATTGCGCCGTCATGCCTTTGACCATCATGGCAGCCGCTGTCTGGTAGTCGATATCATCGGGCAAGGCGACAACGAATTTAGCCGGCATCAAACGAGCTTGAGCGTAAGATCCCATCGGGCCATTGCCATAAGCAACGCGCTGACCGACGCTTAAATTTGTGACGTTTTCGCCCACAGCTTCAATGATACCGCCGCCATCGCCGCCGATGATCGCTGGAAATTTATCGCCCGGCACGCCGTAAGAGCCGGACCTGTGATAAGTATCTCTGAAATTGAGGCCAATAGCCTCGTGTTTGATCCGGACTTCATCCGGACCCGGATCACCGACTTCAATGTCTTCCCATTGAAGAACTTCCGGCCCACCATATTGATGGATTACGATCGCTTTAGTCATTAACTCCCCCACTAACACTTCGGCTTTTGAATATTATTTTTCTTGGCCCTACAAAATCAAATGAGCAGAGTTTTAACAAGCTAATTGTTGGTGAATTGTCGAAATTTTTGGATTTGACTTGCAGTTTCAATTTGTATTGATTCTAATGTTAAAGAATAAATACAAATGGGGAATAAAATGATTAACGTTCAAGACGTCCAATATATCCGGCTCCGCGCACCTGATCTCGACAAAATGGAAACCTTTTTAAGCGAGTTCGGTATGCACCGCTCAGCGCGTACGGATAAGGCGCTTTATATGCGGGGCACGGATGCGGAGCATACCGTTCATATCACCGAGCTTGGTGAACCCGCCTTTTTAGGCATGGCTTTCAATGCCGCTAGCGAGGCAGATTTGGGTGTTATTTCCGAGCTCGATGGTGCGTCGGACGTGCTTGATAATGATGAGCCTTGTGGCGGCAAGAAAGTAATCTTAACCGATCCCGATGGCCTCAAAGTTGAGATCATCCACGGCATCAATAAGCTGGAGGCAATTCCAGTCAAAGAAGTTACGCCGTTTAACTCAGGCTCGCGTCGCCGCCGGGTTGGCCCGATTGTGCGTTCCTATCCGAGACCGTCACAAATCAAACGCCTTGGACATATTGTTCTGCGCTGTGGCGATTTTAAAGGGTGCGAGGAATTCTACAGAAATAAACTGGGCATGTTGGTCTCTGATTTCCTCTACCGGGGCGAGGAAGATAATCCAGGTGACAACGCCGCTGAATTCCTGCGCTGCAATCGCGGTCAGGAATATACCGATCATCATACCATCCTGGTTACCGATGCCGATGAAGCCGGGCTCGGTCATGTCGCCTTCGAAGTTGAAGATTGGAACGACCTCTCGGTCGGCCACTGGCATATGCAGGGCACCGACTACACCCATAACTTTGGGCTCGGCCGCCATATTTTAGGCAGCCAGCTATTTGATTACTGGTCCGATCCCTGGGGTAACAATCACGAACATTGGACCGATGGTGATCTTCTTAACGAAGATACCGAAGCAGGCTCCTTCCCGCTCCATACGGCGCGCGATGTTCAATGGGCACCGCCACGCTGAGTGTGACGCTGTCCACCAATTGAACACATAATTAACTTAGGACCGATTTCTCTTGTCCTAAATCCCATATTGTGAGATTTTCCTTTCAAGAAAAAATGTCGATATTTTAGGCATTGCTAAAACAATGACAGGAAGGCCTTTGTGATCAAAGTCACCGACATCGCTTACGCGAGGTTTCGCAGTCCCGATTTGGATGAGATGGAAGCATTCCTGGAATGCTTTGGTTTGTTTCGCTCGGCCCGTACAGACACCGCCCTTTACATGCGTGCCACCGATGAAGATCATCATGTCCATGTCACAGAATTGGGCGACCCCGCCTTTATTGGGCCCGCTTTTTATGCGGCCAGCGAAGCCGATCTCGAAGCTTTTTCACAAGTCGATGGCGTCTCAGCGGTTGAGGATATCGATGAGCCCGGCTGCGGTAAACGGGTCCGCATTACCGACCCCGATGGCTTTGAAGTCGAGGTCGTGCACGGCATCGAGAGGCTGGAACGCCTGCCGACAAATAATAGTTTCAAAACAAATTCCGGCGATGATGTCCGGCGCGAAGGTGATCTGGTTCGTCTCGACAAAGGCCCGGCGCGCTGCAAACGCGTTGGTCATATTGTCCTCAATGTCACCGATTTTAAAGCCAGTGATGCTTTTTACGGCAGCCATTTCGGTTTTGTTCATTCTGATGAATGTGTAAACGAGGAAGGCGAAACGATCTTTGCCTTCAATCGAATTGATGGCGGCAAAAGATTTGTCGATCACCACACGCTTTTGACAGTTCCCATGGAAGAAGCCGGATTAGGGCATCTCGCCTATGAAGTCGAAGATGTCAACGCGGTCCATATCGGACATGAATACCTCAAATCGAAAGGCTATCACCATTCCTGGGGCATTGGTCGCCATATTCTAGGCTCGCAGATCTTCGACTATTGGTTCGATCCTCTGGGCTTCAGGGTCGAACATTGGACCGATGGCGACATTTTAAACGAGGATATTCCGATGGGAAAAACACCGGCAGCAACAGCGCTCGATGTACAATGGGGCACCGGTCCCGAAACGCGATTGGCGAAAATACCTTAGCGGCGGGATAATATCCGTGCTAACAACAATAAACATGAATTAGAAAAAACAAATATTACAACGGGGACCGCTCTTAAATATGCTCACCAAATTTGAAAGTTTTATGCGACAAATTGGCCTGTGGGTCGGATTTGTCTTAGCCGTGGCTGCCATTTATGGCGCTGGCCCCTTTCCCTTTATTGAACAAGGTGTTCGATTAGGGGGCGCGATTGGCTCTGCGGTTATCATTACCTTAATGCTAAAACCACTGGCTAATGAATTTGGTGGCGAGTCACCAAACAGACGAATGTTCTTTTGGGTCATTGATCTGATAATTTTATTCGGTTTTCTGTTTACCCTGTTAAATTTTGCCGAAGTTTATGAAAGCCTCTGGGATGGCGTGGTAATTTTAGAAACGCCAACTCTCGCCATTGGCTTTTTTGGCACCATGGTCATCATCGATATGGTCAGACGAAACTTTGGCATAATATTACCCATTATCTGTATCCTGATGCTGATCTATGCCCAGTTTGGCGATCTGCCCGGCATATTTGGTCATCGTGGTTTTACCTTTGAAGAAGTAGTTGAGGTAAGCTGGTTTAGTTTTGGTGGTGTTTTTGGCCGCCCAACCGACATTGTCTCATCGATCGTGCTGGTCTTTATTGTCTTTGGCGCGTTCTTGGAAGCCACGGGTGCGACAACCATCTTGCTAAAAATGGCGACCGTCGCGACAGCTCGTGTTCGGGGTGGCACCGCTCACTCGGCGATTGTCGCCAGCGCCATGTTCGGCACAATTTCAGGCAGCCCCGTTGCCAATGTGGTCGGCACCGGCGTCTTTACGATCCCGATGATTAAGCGCCAAGGATTTTCAAATTCATTTGCGGGAGCCGTCGAAGCGGCCGCCTCTTCCGGCGGACAATTTACACCGCCGATTATGGCTGCCGTTGCCTTTATCATGGCAGAGCTCATCGGCGTCCCTTATATCCAAATTGCCATTGCTGCCGCTGTTCCAGCGTTCTTTTATTACTTCAGTCTGTTTGCCAGTGTTTATGCCGAAGCTGTCCGGCTTGGTATCGAGCCATTACCTGAAGATCAAATCCCGGTCTTATACAAAGACGATTGGGTCGAATCTATGCGCTTCATTGTGCCGCTGGTTGTCGTCGTCGCCGTTTTATTTGCCGGTCGATCAGCTGCCATGGCTGGTTTCTCAGCGATTGTCGCGGCTGTTGTGACAGGCATCATCATTGATCTGATCTATGCAGATAAGCGGCAAAACATCGGTGCTTATTTCAAGCAATGGGTTGAAGCTTTGCAAAAAGGTGGTGCACAATGTGCGCAAATTATGGTAGCGGTTGGCTCCATCGGTATTGTAATCGCCGTCGTAAGTCTGACTGGAGTTGCGGGAAATTTTGGCTCGCTCGTCGCCGAACTAGCTGAAGGCTCGCTGTTTGCAGCCCTCGCCGTCACAGCCATCGCTTGCCTCGTTCTTGGCATGGGTCTGCCGACATTGCCGGCTTATTTGTTCATCGTGTTATTTGTCGGACCCGTCATAAAAAGTTTGGGTATCCCGGTATTGCTGGTGCATATGTTTGTGCTCTATTTCGGCGTCTTATCAAACGTCACACCGCCCGTCGCAATTGCCGCCTACGCCGCCGCTCCGATCGCAGGATCCAATCCAATGACTACAGGATTTCAGGCGATCAAGATTGCAGCCGTTGGCTTTATCATCCCGTTCATTTTGATATATTATCCCTCGATCAGCTTTGTTATTGGCTTTGATTGGAGTGAATTCATATGGATTATGGTGCGCCTGCCGGTTGCTGTCTGGCTCATCGCTAGCGCCTTTATCGGCTGTGATACCCATGCACTTTCGGCAATCGAACGCATCTTGCGAACTCTATTTGCCGTCGTAATGTTGATCGTCGACCCAACAATGCAAATTGGCGGGTTTGTGCTCGGCGCCGGAACTCTGGCCCTGCACAGAATTCGTGCCCGTAGCAAACAAGCTGCGGTATAAAGTGCCTAAATTTGGACAAATTATGGGAGATATAGTACTGTTAAGTTAATCAACAAAAGGAATATCGGTTGCTTTTTTTCGAGCAGCTGGAACGTTTTTAAATCAACTGGGAGAACTCAAAAATGAGTATTAAACTAAACAAATTCGTAATCGCAGCTTCTGCAGCCGCCTTTACGTTTGCAGCCGCGGCCGCCGTCGAAGCTGCCGATAAACGCTACACCTTGGGCAGCCTCGGTGCAGGTACAACACCTTTCCTCGTTAACACCGCCTGGGCCAAAGCCGTTAACAAATACGTCCCCGGCCACAAAATCCAAGTATCCGCAGTTGGCGCGGCGACTAAGCACCAAGTGCTGGTTGCCAAACGCCGCATGGACTTTGCCATGGGCGCACAAGTTGCCTATCGTTTGATGGCCTATGAGATCGGACCCTTTAAAAAAATTAAGGGTGGCTTGGCGATGACGAAAACAATGAAGTCGCTATTCTCCTATCCGATCGGCGTTTATCATGCCGTCGTCTATGAAAACTCAGGCATTAAATCTTACAGCGACATTAAAGGTAAAAAGGTTTTCTTAGGCCCCCCTGCCGGTGTTGCGACACGTAATGTGGTAATGATTGTAGATGCGATGACCGGCTTCAAAGCCGGCAAAGACTTCACCCAAGTTAAAATGGGTTGGGGTCCGGCTGCTCAGGCATTCCAGGATCGCAAATTTGATGTTTGGATTTTGCCAAGTGCCGCGCCTTCGCCTGCCATTTCACAATTGACGCTGACCAATAAGGTGCGCCTGTTGCCATTGGAAGAAAATAAATTTGGCCATAAATCATGGAAAAAGTACTACTCCCAACCAGCACGCTTCTTGGCAAAAATTGATCCAAGTGTTTATGGTAAGAACTTGGTCAACAAAAAACCCGTCTTAACAACGGGCGCTTATGTTGGTTTGGTTGTGCGTTCCGACATGGACAACGACCTCGTCTATAAAATGATGAAAGCCTTCTGGGATCATCTCGACGAAGCTCACGCGCTTTCGGTTCAGTTGAAAGACACCTTGACCTATAAGCTCGCCGTCTCAGCAATGTCCGGTGACGTTCATCCTGGTGCCATCAAGTATTGGAAAGAAAAAGGTGTTAAAATCCTGCCACCTTACAAACTAACCCAGGCAGACGTCGATAAGTTCAAGGCAAAAGCTGCTGCTCGGAAAGCGAAAGCTAAGATGAAGAAGTAATACTTTTTCTCTAATATCTTAAAAGCCCGCTGGTTAATCTCAGCGGGCTTTTTTTATGGCTATTTTCTGCCGGGCATATCCAGCCCGACGCCTTCAAGATGGCCAAAATATTCCACGATTTTATCAAGGTCTTCTTGCGGCAGGGGTGGTGCTAAGATTGACGCGAGATTGGTTTCCAAATGATCGAGATCGCCGGTGCCAAAGAGCACGCTATCAACCCCCTTCTCGTGGCGGGCATAACGGTAGCAGGCATCCATCACGCTGGACGCCCCGCCTTCGTGCACCAAGAAGCCCAGCGGATCATCCGTTTCGGCAAACCAGTCCGGCAGCTCGTCATTGTCGACCAGTTCCTGGATATCGCTTTGCAGGCGTCCCGGCACAGAAAACAAAGAGCGGACAGCGAACATGATCATGGTGCCGACATTTTGCTCTTGGGTTTTTGGAAAGATGATCTCCCTGGCGTTCTGGTTCATCAGCGAAAACGCAAACATGATGACGTCAAAACAGTCTTCGCCTAAGGCCTTGGTTAAAGAAATATGTCTCGGATCAGGCGGCGCGGATTCGGTGATGCCGAGATATCTGATCTTGCCCTTCTCTTGTTCTTTCAGCAAATGCGGCACGATCGACAGAGCGTGATCGATATATTTAGGCGCGATGCCGTGGAGATGAAAAACATCAACATAATCGGTGCCCAAGAGTCGCAATGAATTCTCGAGCCCCGCCACAACATCTTCGGCGGAATAGACCGTCCCGCCCCAGGCGCCATGATGCTTGGTCGAAATCACCACTTGATCGCGGGGCACATCCTTGATCGCCATGCCAACGGCCCCTTCTGAGCCATAGGCATTGGCGGTATCGAGAAAGTTAACCCCCAAATCCAACGCCTTCCTGACGATATTTGCAGCATGCTCTTCGCTTTTGCCTTGCTTTAGTCCCAAGGCAGAACCGCCGCCGGCGCCAAGGCTCGCGACGCTTACGTTGAGCTCGGTCCGCCCAAGAGTGGTATATTCCATGATATTTCCCATTTTTAATTTTATGGCTCAATTGGTAGCGTCTCATTCCGTGTCTTGGCAAGCGCGATCCCTCTGATATTATTTTTAAAGATCATTTAGGGACCGGCTGATGAAACTCGTGACTTTTTTAAACCAGGATAACCAAGAACGTGCAGGTGTTTTGCTCGAGGCTGATCAAAAGATCATTGATCTTCGCGCCTCCAATGAAATGAACGGCGGCGAGCTTAATCCCGCCTTTTTGTCTGTGTTGGCCCTCATTGAAGGCGGTGAGACTGCCCTGGATGCAGCAAAACTGGAAATAGACGCGCCTCATGCAGATGCCATCATCGACGTTGGCGCGATCACTCTTTGCAGCCCGATCCCCAGGCCACCACAGATCCGAGACTGCCTTTGCTTCGAAGATCACCTTACCCAGGCTTATGAAGTTTTGCGGAAGGTAAAAGCTGCCGGCGAGCCCGACCCTGAAGCCGCCCTCAAGCAATATGAGGAACAAGGTCTCTACCGCATTCCGGAAGTCTGGTATCAGCAGCCAATTTATTACAAAGGTAATCGTTATTCAGTCATCGGTACCGGACAAGATGTGATCTGGCCGGCTTACGCCAACATTATGGATTTTGAATTGGAATTTGGCTTTTATATCGGGAAAGGCGGTCGCGACATTGCCCGAGAAAATGCCCTCGATCACATCTTTGGCTACACCATCTTCAACGACATCTCGGCCCGCGACACCCAGGCCGTTGAAATGCAAGGCGGCCTCGGCCCCGCCAAAGGCAAAGACTTCGATACCGGCAATATCATCGGCCCCTGTATTGTAACCGCCGACGAAATTGATCCCTACGACCTCACCATGATCGCTCGGGTCAATGGCGAGGAGTGGTCCAGAGGTTCCAGTAGTACGATGCATTGGAAATTTGAAGATTTAATCTCCTATGTCTCGCAATCGGAAACCTTACATCCAGGTGAATTCTTCGGCTCCGGCACGGTCGGCGGCGGCTCGGGGTTAGAGCTTGAACGTTATTTAGAGCCCGGCGATGTAGTCGAATTGGAAGTCGAGGGTATTGGCACGTTGCGCAATCGAATTGTTAAACAAAACTAATTTTTAAGGAGAAGATTATGGTTGAAAGCTTTAGACGCGTGGTCACCGGCCATGACGAGAACGGCAAATCTATCTTTATCGATGATGGCATAGCGCCCGCCGTTAAAGAAATGGAATCGATGCCAGGACTTGCATTGACCGATCTTTGGGTGACCAGTTCTGCACCCGCCGATAACAGTGGCCACATCGATGCCACGGACCGCGAAATTGTCCTCGAGCCACCAGCAAGCGGCACTATTTTCCGCATCGTTGAGTTCCCACCGGATTCTGCCTGGCGCGATAGTGCTGATGCCAAGGAGGCTTTCGACTCAATCGGGGCCAGCCATGCGACCGATGACAGCACCGATGATGCGATGATGCACAAAACTTCAACGGTCGATTATCTGCTCGTCCTCAAGGGCGAAATTTGGGCGATTTTGGACGATGGTGCCGAGACGTGCCTCAAGCAAGGCGATGTTATGATCCAGCGTGGCACCAATCATTCCTGGAGCGTGCGCACCGAAGAGCCGTGCCTCTTGATGGCTGTCTTAGTCGATTCCAAACCGCTTTAAGGATTAAAGCGATGAACATCGCGAGCCTGTTAGCGAAATCAGCCATCACTTGGGCGGTCCGACCAGCCCTCGCTCTGGGCTCGGATATTGTCCAAAGCTACAGTGAACACGCGGAAGAAGCTGCTCGTTTGGCCGGAGGGCTCCGCCATTCACTCGGCTTAAGTCCGGGCGAGCGTATCGGTATAGCGATGAAAAACAGCCCGGCCTATAGCACCACACTTTTTGCCGCCTGGCATGCGGGCTTGGCCGCCGTGCCGATGAACGCCAAGCTCCATGCGCGGGAGTTCGAATTTATACTCAAAAATGCCGGCATCACGGTCTGCTTCGTCGATGATGATTTGGTAACGACGCTGAAGGACGCCTCGCAAGATATTCCAGACGTTACCCTCATAAATATCTCCAGCAAAACTTATACGGATTTAATCGCCCACGATGAGATCGACATGGCAGAGACCGACCCAAATGATCTCGCTTGGCTGTTTTATACCAGCGGCACGACGGGACGGCCCAAAGGGGCTATGCTCAGTCATCGCAATTTATTGATGATGACGATCAGCTATTTCGGCGATGTCGATCCGGTTAGCGAGTGCGATAGCTTGCTCCACGCCGCCCCAATGTCACATGGTTCCGGGCTCTATATCCTGCCCTACGTTGCCAAAGGCGCTTTGCAGATTATCCCTAGGAGCGGCGGATTTGATCCGGCTGAAATTGCCGGTCTGTTGTCAAAGTATCAAAACGTCAATGCGTTCTTTGCACCGACCATGGTGACGCGTCTGATCAATGCGCCGGAGATCACCCCGGGCAGCACCGAAAATCTTAAAACCATTGTCTATGGCGGCGGGCCAATGTATGTCGAAGATTGTCTGAAAGCGCTTGCTCTCATAGGCCCAAAGCTTGTGCAAATCTACGGCCAAGGCGAAGCGCCGATGACCATCACGGCGCTGTCGCGTGCTCAGCACACCAACTCCGAAGATCCGCGCTATTTAGAAAAGCTCGCCTCAGTAGGCACAGCCAGAAGTGATCTTGAGATTTGCATCCAGGGTGGTGACGAGCAGCCGCTGCCGGCGGGCGAGATCGGCGAAGTCTGCGTCAGGGGCGATGTCGTCATGCAAGGCTATTGGAACAATTCTAAAGCAACGCAAGAAAGCCTGCGTGGTGGCTGGCTTCATACCGGCGATATCGGAGAACTCGATCAGGAAGGCTTCCTCACACTTAAGGACCGCTCCAAGGATGTCATTATCTCGGGCGGCTCGAACATCTACCCCCGCGAAGTTGAGGAGATATTGCTACAACATAGCGGCGTTCTCGAAGCGTCAGTCATTGGCCGACCTCACGTCGAATGGGGCGAAGAAGTTGTCGCCTTTATCGTCTGTCAGACGGATGCGAAAGTCACCGAGACAGAACTAGACCAGCTGTGCCTCAATAACATCGCCCGCTTCAAGCGGCCCAAAGCCTATCTATTTGTCGCTGAACTACCCAAAAATAACTATGGCAAAATATTAAAAACAACTTTGCGTGAGATGCTTCAATCCAATTGAGTTACGTTGTTCAAGTCAGCGAGAATTTGGGATACCTACCCCTCGTTAATTCCCGCATAGCGACGGAGGCGGATGTCGGCTTGTTCTTTGTGGCCGGCGAAGCCTTCGAGCGCGCAGAGCCGCGAGCAGTATTTGCCAATCTCGACCGAGGCCTCTTCTGTGATGCGTTGGTAGGTGTGGGTTTTAATGAATTTGCCAACCCATAGCCCACCGGTGTAACGCCCGGCGCCTTTGGTCGGCAGCGTGTGATTGGTGCCGATGACTTTATCGCCGTAAGATACATTGGTCTCAGGTCCTAAGAACAGCGCGCCGTAATTGGTCATGTTGTCCAAAAAGTAGTTCGGATCCTTGGTCATCACCTGGACATGTTCTGAAGCCAAACGATCAGCCTCAGCCAGCATCTCTGCTTCACTGTCACAGACAATTACTTGGCCGTAGACCTCCCACGCCTGGCGCGCGACTTCACCGGTCGGCAAGATATCGAGCTGGCGCTCCACTTCTTTCATGGTGACCCGAGCAAGTTCTTCGGAATTGGTTAACAGCACCGCCGGGCTGGTCGGTCCGTGCTCGGCCTGGCCCAACAGATCAGCAGCACACAACTCACCATCAACGCTATCATCTGCGATAACCAGTGTTTCCGTGGGACCAGCCAGCAAGTCAATGCCGACCCGGCCAAAGAGCTGGCGCTTGGCTTCGGCAACATAGGCATTGCCAGGGCCGACCAGCATATCTACCGGCGCCACTTGATCGGTTCCGAGCGCCATTGCGCCCATCGCCTGAACGCCGCCCAGGCAATAAATCTCATCCGCGCCTGCCATGTCCTGCGCAACGACAATCGCTGCGCTAGGCTTACCTTCAAAAGGTGGTGCTGAGGCGATAATACGTCCCACACCAGCAACTTTGGCTGTCACCACACTCATATGAGCGGAGGCCACCATCGGGTATTTGCCGCCCGGCACATAGCAGCCGACCGAATTGACGGGAATGTTTTTGTGACCAAGTGTCACGCCGGGGAAAGTTTCCTGCTCCACATCGACCAGAGCCGCTTTTTGAATTTCAGCAAAGCCCCGCACTTGGGCCTGAGCAAATTTAATATCCTCAATGTTTTGCTCGGTTACCTGTTTATAACAAGCATCGATTTCTTCCCGGCTGAGCCTAAAATTCTCCGGCCGCCAATTATCAAACTTCCCAGAATAATCCTTCAACGCCGCATCGCCGCGCGCTTTGATGTCATCCAAGATATCTTCAACCGTCTTGCGTACCTTTGCATCGGCATCGTCTTTTTCTTCCTGACTGATACCTTCTTTTAAAAACCGGGCCATTGTTTGGTGCTCCTTCGAAACTCAAAATGTACTTATTGATCAAATGATCATTTTTGAGAGTGTATAGAAAATTATAGCCTGCCTGACAAACCCTTCACACGCCATTTTTGCGGCCCAAGATCGATATTGCAGCGTTTACAGTGTGTCTTTGCGATGCTACGCAAGAGCCAGATAACTGAAACAGTGGAACGAAGCCATGACCGACCCGGTAGACGTAAAAGCTCTAACCTCCGCCCCTAACTTTGACGGCCAAATCGCGTTGGTTACAGGCGGCGGCAAAGGCTTAGGCCGCGCGTGCGTATTAGCCCTGGCAGCAGCGGGTGCCAAGGTGATTGCCGTTGCCAGAACTGAAAGCGATCTTCAGGAAGTTCAAGCGCACAATCCCGACAAGATCGACTATTGGGTTGAAGACGTCTTAGCAGATAATCTCTATAGCAAGATCGAGGCGATGGACCAATTGGATGTCCTGGTTGGCTGTGCCGGTGGCAATAAGCCCGAACCGGTCTCAGATATTACCGTGGAGACCTTGGATTGGATGCTGGACCTTAATGTGCGGGCGATTTTTAGAGCCTCGCAAAGCGCTGCCAAAGTGATGCTCAGCCAAGGTTCCGGCTCAATTATCAATATGTCGTCACAGATGGGCCATGTCGGCGCACCCAACCGCACGCTCTATTGCACGACCAAACACGCGGTCGAAGGTCTGACCAAAGCGCTGGGTGTCGAGCTGGCCCCCAACGGCATCCGCGTCAATGCCGTCGCGCCAACTTTCATCGACACGCCGATGACCCGCCCGATGTTTGAAAATCCAGAGTTTAAAAAGACGGTCGTCAACAACATCGCGCTCGGTCATGTCGGCACCATCGAAGACGTCGCCGCAGCGGTGTTGTTCCTAGCCTCCCCCGCAGCCGCCATGATCACCGGTGAAAGCCTCAAAGTCGACGGCGGCTGGACAGCTTGGTAGGTAATCCTAGCTCAACAATGCCTCGGCAGCCTCGACAAAGCTCACCTGTTCCAGTGGTTTTGAAATTGTGCTGTCGGCCCCTAATACTTTCGCCGCTTTAAGAATGCCGGTGCCGGTTTTGTCTTTACCCGACATGGCTAATATTTTTAAGGCTGGCATCAATTTTTTGACATCTTGGATCAATTCAATGCCATCGACGTTCGGCATGGCAAGATCTGTTATGAGAAGATCAAAGCTCCCGGCGCACAATTGTCTTTGGGCATCCTGACCGCTCAAAGCTCCTGCCACGGAGTGGCCACCTTGTTCCAACCAATGGCGTGTAAGGTCGAGTATGATTTGATCATCATCTGCAATGAGTATATGTGCCATCTCACCTCCGAACCAATTATTTCACACCAAGCTGCATTATTGTACTGAAAATGAAGCAAGTTGAATAGCTGTGGAACTTTACGAAATTCTCAACGAAGGTTCCAGATAGCTTTGTTACATTGACGCAAATCAATTCCAATTCGCCCCCATTCGCCTAAAGTTCTGTTCTGAATGGGGATTTGGAAGCGCGCGTGGCCGAAAAAAATCACACCAAGGTCGACATACTCGTCATAGGCGGCGGTTTTGCCGGGCTGTTTGCGGCCATCAAAGCGGCCGAGCAAGGCTGCAGCGTTACGCTCGTCGACAAAGCCTATGCCGGAAAATCCGGCTCCTCTCCTTATGTCGGTCACTTCGCGGTTTTTAATCCCGATTGGGGTCATGATTATGATGCCTGGATGGAACATGTCAGTACCATCGGTGAATACATCAACAATCGTGACTGGACAGATATGCTCTTCTCCGAGTCGCTTGACCGCTATCATGATCTCGTAGAGTGGGGTGTCGAATTTGAACACGATGAGAACGGCGACCTGATCTTCGACACCTATGAAGGCATGGTCCCCAATGCACCCTTGTTAAAACGCTGGGTATTTGGCCCGGTGATCCGCAAACGAGCCGTCCACAGCGGGGTTAAATTCGTCAACCGAGTGATGCTGACCGATTTAATCACGGTAGATGGCGTTGTCTCAGGCGCGGCTGGCTTCTCATTGGACGATGGCAGCTTCTGGTCTTACGAGGCAAAAGCGGTTGTTATCTGTTCCGGCGGCGGAGCCTTTAAACCGCAAGGCTGGCCGGTCTCTGAGCTAACCGCTGACGGCGAATATATGGCCTACCGTATCGGCGCCGAAATCTCTGGCAAGGAATTCAACGAGCCCAAAAGCGCGAGCCGGGACTATCCAGCCTACACCATGGGCATGGGCTGGACCGAACACGGCCGGTCTGTCGGCCCGCCGCCGGACCTCGGGCCGCCCCAGGCCCAACGCGTTAAATGCATTAATGTTCACGGCGAAGAGATCACCAACCGTCCCGGATCTAACCACCTGGAGCTTGAGTTTGAAGCCCACCAAGGCCGCGCGCCGGTCTACTACCGAACGGCGGATGGTGGATTAACCGAACGTATCGGTGGGGCGGCAACCGGGTTATCGGTCCACGGCAATGAAGGCCTGGTGCCTCAAAGTAAAAACTGCGACAGCAATATTCCAGGCTTGTTCGCTGCCGGTGACACCTGCTCAGCGATGTTCGTTGGCGCAACCTACCCCGGCATTGGCTATGGCTCTACCGGTGCCGCCGTTACCGGCGCCCGGGCTGGGCTGGCGGCGGCTAAATTTATCAGTGACATCCCAGAAGTAAAAATATCAGCAAGCCAGCTTAGCGATCACGAGACAAAGATTTTTGCCCCAACCAAACGTACCGGCGGATTTGGCCCCCAATGGCTGACCCAAATTCTGCAAAATGCAATGTTCCCATACTACGTATTATTTATAAAACAGGTCGACCGCCTGCAGGCAACGCTAACCATGGTTGAGTTTATGCGGGATCATTTGGCGCCACAATTGCGGGTCGACAATCCGCATGATTTGAAATTAGCCCACGAAGTCCAAAGCATGATCTATAACGCCGAAGCCAAGCTGCGAACCTCGCTCTATCGGGAAGAAAGCCGCGGCACCCATTACCGCGAAGATTTCCCCAACCGCAACGACCCCGATTGGCTGGCTTGGATTTCCCTGCAACGCGACGGTGATCAAATGAAGCTATGGAAACGGCCGATCCCGGAGAAATGGTGGCCCGATTTGTCGCAACCTTACGAGCAACTCTATGCGGCTAGGATGCCGGGTGAAACCTTGGAGGCGGCGGAATGACGATTAATCGAATTGAGCCGGACCTTTGCAATTCCTGCCGCCTCTGTTTCCTGACCTGCCCGATGGATGTCATCCGCATGGATGCCGACAATGTAAAAGCCGTTATCACCCATCCAGACGATTGTATGCTGTGTGGCCTCTGCATGGTGGAATGCGAACACGACGCCATCTTTGTCGGCGCAGAACGGACGCCACCACTTATCACCTCTTGGGGCTAAGCCGCTACCAAAGCCAAACAGCCTGACAAACCATCAGCTAGATTTACAACTGCAAATTTGATCAATCTCCAATTTTCCAATGTCTGCTCACCCCGAAAGCGGACATTGTTAACTTTTTGCTTTGAATTCACTAATGCCGAAATTCAGTGATTTAGGTAGTGTAATTATTTAGCTATTGGATGACCACTTCCTCAGGGAAGCAAAGGCTATCCATTTGATTTTGATCAATGCGACGCTGATTGAAATTAACTAAATATTTTTCCTGACTTACTGACAACTCTGACGACTTCGCTGACATTAATTTTAGATCAGCGAGCGTGAAATTATTATTTTGGGAGTAATTATGGCTCAAGATGTAAAATCAGATTTAAATTTCGGCGATCAATACAGCGCCTGGGTGAATGAACGGCATATCACAGATACCGAAGAGGATGTATATGTCGAACAGATAAAATCTCTCGGCTACGCGATAATCGAAGATAATTATGACGCAAGCGACCTTAAATTCATCCGCAAGAATATCGATAAAATATATGCCCGTCAGGTTGATGAAATCGGTGGCGAACATCATTTGACCGAGATCGGTGACGCAAACATCGCACGTCAACTTCTAGCCTATGACGACTTTTTTCTCGATTGCGCAACCAATGAAAAAGTACTTGGAATCGTCCGCCGATTGATGGGCGATTATTTCGTTCTGTACCAACAGACAGCGAATTTACATAAACCGGGCGTCGTGCATACTACCCACCCCTGGCACCGCGACCTAACTTTTTGGCATTACACTTCTTCCCGCCCGCTAGCGATGACCGCGTTGCACGTCATTGATGATTATACAGATGATTGCGCACTCAAAATTTTGCCGGCGACACATCTTCGGGAAGATTTTCCTTCTAACGCCTATGTTGACAATAATGCCGTAAAAGTCTCCGCTAAAGCAGGAACGATAATTGTGTTCAATTCGATGATGTTCCACCGGGCTCCTTACAATTATTCCAATGAGGTAAAACGCTCAATGCCTCATTTTTATACTATGCACCTGATCAGGCAGGAAATTAGCCTACCCCGCATTCTTGGTGGTAAGTGGAGCCACGATCCGTTCCTCCGCCGCTTCCTCGGTTACGACATTATGTCCCAGGATAGTGTTGTTGACTGGCGGCTCGAAAAGCTCTCGAACAAAAGGAAAACCCTTAAAGCACACTAAATTTACCGATTTTCCAAAGTGAACCTGAAGTCAAATTAATATGCATATGACCTAGATCAACGACAATATGACGAGGATCACCAAATACTGCGACAATGAATATATATGATCCATACAAATTTCTAGGTTTTCCCGACAACATATCGGCTTTTCACGAAAGACGAATCGTCGCTCCTGTTCATATACGTATCAAGCCAATAAACCATTGTAATCACGGGTGCTGGTACTGTGCTTATCGGGCTGGCCAGCTGGCTCTTGGTGAAAATATGGACCTCAGGGACCGTATCCCCGACGAGAAAATGGTCGAAATTGTCGATGACGTGATTGAGATGGGTGTTAAGGCGATCACTTTCTCAGGCGGCGGCGAACCCTTATTATACAAATCACTTCCCAATCATGTGCGACGACTTTCAGAAAATGGAGTTCGCGTCGCAACACTAACCAATGGCTCAAACCTGAAAAACGTAGTGGCTGACGCTTTCGCAAATCATGGTACGTGGGTTCGCGTCTCAATTGATGGGTGGGATGACGAGAGCTATGCAAATAATCGGGGAATTAAAGTCGGTGAGTTTTCGAAGGTCGTTCAAAATATGCGTGATTTCGTTGATCGAAAAAGCCAATGCACTCTTGGTGTCAGTTTTATCATTGACGAAAAAAACTGCCATCACATATTCGATGCCTGCCAGCTGTTCAAAGATATTGGCGTTGCACATGTCAAACTTTCCGCCGCGTTCGTCGCCAATGAACTCCACGACAATACTCGCTACCATCAGCGAACCGCCCAGGTCGCCACCGCGCAAATCGAAACCGCCCAAACGCTGAACAGTGAGAAGTTTCGTATCGTCAATCACTATCACGAAATGGAACGGCGGTTCGACAAACCTTACCAGACTTGTCCCTTTATGCAGTTTCTAACTGTGATCGGTGCAGATTGCTCCGTATATACGTGCCAAGACAAGGCATATACCAATGATGGGTACCTAGGTTCAATTGCTGACCGAAGATTAAGCGACGTGTGGTATTCCGATAATTTGCGAGACAGAATATTTGGCTTGAACCCGCAAAAGACCTGCAATCATCACTGTGTTGCGCACCAAAAAAACATAATTCTGCATGAGATGCAGTCTGTTGATCAGGCTCATCAGCCTTTTGTTTGACGGCCATCAGATTATCTGTGAATTGCCACACTCTAGATTTGACCCATTTGCAGAAGCGGTTATAAGCGGCAGTCCGTGACCGCCAATTTTTTCTCAGTTAGCTATACCGGGGTAAAATTGAAGAGCATTACAATGTCCATGATTTATTGGATAATTTGTTTTATCTCACTTAGCATCATTCGGAGATAATAGTAGTCAAAGCTTGACCAATTTGCAGGGAGTTGATGTCCGCTTCTGGCGAATAGCAGACATCGGGCGGCATCAAATTGGCGTCCGCTCTACCCCCGATAGCGGACATTATCGAGATTCCGCATAAGAGTCTGATTCTGACCCAAAGCGGACCTCGGGTAAAAATGATCATTCGGAAAAAATGTAGACGTTTTCCGGCCAAAATGATGAAAGTCAATGCGCCAGTGTACAGATAGGTCTAATCTTTGTGTTTAACTAATATTGCGGGGTCTCCATAGCCCTAATAAGTCGGACAATTTAGTACTCGGAGATTGGAAGATGGTGTTTACGGACCTATCAAACAATCGAACAAGATTATTTCTCATACAGCTGATTATTTCCTTTTTAACAGTAGTTCAACTAACGACAGACGTGCAGGCGGATGATTGGTCGAAGATTAGGACCCAATCAGCGATTGCCACAGCCTATAATTTTGCTCCATTGCCGAACAATGCCGGACAGGGCATAACGATCGCCGTTCTTACAACTGGCATAGCTAATAGCCTACAGACAAAGCTACGGTCCCGCGTTCGAAATGAGAATTTTGTGACAACGGAGCCAGCAAGCGATCTTCACGGTTTTGGTTCACATTCAGTTTCTATTCTTGCTGCCCTCGCGCCCAAGGCAACCATCATCTCACTCAAAGTGCTCTTCAAGAACGGCCAGAGCAATTTTACTCTCGTTGCCAAAGGTATTGAAAGAGCGGTCACTCTTGATGCGAATATCATTGTTATAACACTTGGCGCCCGTCCGACGGCTAATTATTCCAGAATAAACAAGGCAGTGGCCAATGCACAAAAAAAGGGAATAATTGTCTTAGCCGGGGCCGGCAATTCCGGTAAGGCTCAGATCGCCTATCCGGCAAATGTCGATGGTGTGATTGCCGTGGGTTCAACTGATGTGCACGATATTGCGTCCAGCTATAGCAACTATGGTAGCAAGATTGTCTACGCCCCTGGTAAAAATATTATCGCCCATTGGAAAGACAAGTTGCGACCAATAAGCGGCACGACCAGGTCAGTAACCGTCGCTGGCGCGATTTACGCGGTACTTTGGTCGCAGCGTCCATATGCCACAGCCCGACAGATTGCAGATGCAGTCACCCGGACGGCACGAATAATATCTGTTAAGGGCGCGAGAGCAAAGCGCATCGATGGTGCCGCCGCGCTGAAAGCTTTACAGCGCTAGACAAAACCGCTACCGAACTGGAAATATAGAAGACCGACTAAGATCATCCGCTTCTGGCTATCAGCCGACATCAAGCTGCGTCAAATTAGCGCCTGCTTTACCCCCGAAAGCAGACATCGAGCGTATATACTCAAGGAGTCCGTTATTGACCCAATGCGGACATTCACTGGTCGGGAAATGATTTAATGATTAATTGCAAAAAGGGAGCAGTAACAAAATTAAACCTGAAAACAGTATATGTAATTGACGCGACCGGGCGCTATATTTCAAGTGGACGTCCCGTTATACCGATAGCAAGACGTACCGTCGTTTTCTTGATGGCTCCAATTTCTTCCATCGCAATCCAAACATATCTTCATGTTATTCAAAAACCTTTAAGGTAACTTTTTGCCAGCAAGGTAACCCGCTCACCGCCAAATATGGACGAAATTCTTTCGCCAATGCAATGAGCGGGTTGTGCCATGTGTCACTATTCGCTAGCAGAAATCCCTATCAAGATTTTCGCTAACTCTTCTGTCTGAGAATAAAACGGACTATGGCTTGCCTGCAGCGTATGCACCGACGTTTTATTTTCCATCTCCTTATCTACAGAAGTAATCATAAAATCCGCTCCGGCCAAGGGGATCACTCGGTCCTCGGCACAGCGAATATAATGCCTATCTACTTGTCCATATGCTTCTTTTGTAATCGCGGACGGTTGGACAAAAACAGATGCTGGCTCATCGCAATGCAACTTACCTCTAACGTCTGAAAAATCATCTTCTGTAAGGTCGCCATAAAACGCCTGACGCATTCGATCTATGTAAACTGGGTCTTCAGAATTTGGATCTAACCGCATCGCACCGGTTTTCTCCGGGTCTGCTAAGAGTAATGTCCGCACAAGAGAACTAGACATTATTTCATTTTGAATCATCGCTACTGCTGGCATTCCGGAGGGCAGCATAAAGCCCGAAATATATATCACCGACGCGATCTTATCAAAAACGGCCTCACAAACAGGGGACAACGTCACGCCGCCCAATGAATGACCCACCAGAATAACTTGACCATTTCCGAGAGACTCCGCCTGTTCAACAGCGGTAATTATGGCATCAGTGCGTTGTTGTTGGTTCACACCAGCATTTGGGGAAGCCTCGGTGGCAAATACCCCAGGGTTTAACGGGCGATCATGAAAGGAAGCTGGAAATTTGGCATTGTTGCCAGCACCTGGAAGATCAATCGCAACTGCCGCATAACCATCGTTAGAAAGTTCTTTAATCAATTTGTCCCAGCAGCCGCCAGAGTGCCAAGCGCCATGCACCAGAACGAATGCAGCTTTTTGTTTTGGATCGATAGATGTGTTCATTAGAAGCTCCTTGTCTTTAGTTTGTGTCTATCGGATAGCGCCACTGTCACACAATATTGGGGGAAAGGCAGTGGCGGTTTCAGACTATTAAATTGGCAAAAACGGCCAATTTTACGCGACAAATTTATGAGGTTACAAAAAAGAATTCGGCTCAATTGAATTATTTTTTATACGCACCAGGGGTAACGCCATCCCATTTTTTAAAAGCTCTTACAAAAACGCCAGGCTCAGAAAAGCCGAGTTTTTCCGCGACATCACTGACGGATAGAGACTTTTGAGAGAGATAATAAACAGCGAGGTCCCGGCGCATTGTGTCCTTCAGAGCTTGAAAAGCGGTGCCTTCGTTGGCTAATTTTCGCCGAAGTGTGCGATTACTTAAGCCCAACTCAGTTGACACAAAACTTAACGACGGACCACCGTTATTCAGATTATGTTGGATTTCCTCTTGAACCTGGGTTGATATACTTCGGTCACTCTGTGGGCGCATGAATATTTTTAATGGGCATTCATACATGAATGCTTTGAGTTTATCAGGGTTTTGGATGACAGGTTTGTTCAAATACAATGCGGGGAAACTAAAACCGCTATAAGACTGACTGAATTTTCGTTCACAGGGAAAAAGTAGTCGGTATTCGTCAGCATGCGGCGGGCGGGAGTAAGCAAAAAACACTGAAGAAAGAGTGATGTTGTCGCCGATCAGCCAAGAATAAAACCGATGCAAGGCAAGCAGAACTAAATCAGTCAAAAGATGGTCTGGATCCAAGTCCAATCTCGGTTGGTGAATTCTAATTGTTGCAGTTTTCTCGTCGACGACAAGATTGATAGAATAGCCATCGACCACCTGTTGATGAAAACGCACCCCGCGGTTCATCGCTTGTTGCAAATTTGGCTGATGAACCGCAAGCTCTCCCATCGTATAAAAAGTACCGGGGGGATTAGGAGACCTACATTGCCCTAAGGATTCGTCTTTCAGTTCATTGCTGAGTAACCAAACGAAATGGGCCAATTTTTTTGTATTGACCCGTAGACCAGGTTGCCTGAGTAGGGCTGGGTTAATATCGGTCTTCTGCAACAGTCGAATTGTGTCCAGGCCATTTACATCTGCAACCCTGGCCAATGAGATAAGAAAATAATTTGTAGACGTTAATATATCCACGGTCACTTATCGCCCTGGCTTAGTTTTAATTGGCTATTAAACAATTACCTCTTCCCCAATTATTCGCTTTCCTAGCCCATTGAATGAAGGCAATAAATTATACTACCTAAAAACATTCCTAGAAGTTGAAAAAAAGGTATTTGACCAATAATCTTCAGCCGGTGACTATTTGGACATAAAGCTAATGTCCGCTTCTGGCTAATAGCGGACATTAGACTGAATTAATTTAGTGCCCGTTTTTCGCCCGATAGCGGACATTCCTTAAATTTTAGACCCAAAGCGTCAAATCAAGCAAAATGCAATTGCTCCCCCGACACTCAGTTCGCCTGGGCTAAATCCTCAATCACAGCCTTTAGGAAGATCGATGCTTCGGCGCCCGTGACGGCGCGGTGGTCGAAGGTGAGGGAGAGTGGCATGCGGCGGCGGATGGCGATTTCGCCTTCATGAGCGACCACCTCGTCCCTGGCCCGGCAGACGCCTAAAATGGCAACTTGCGGCGGTGAGACGATGGGGGTGGTATATTTGCCCAGAAGCGGTCCGCCATTGGTCAGCGTGATGGTCGCACCGCGCAGTTCTTCGGCGGGTACAGTTCTGGCCTCAACCGCTTCGCGCAAAGCGTTAAAGCCCTCCCGCAATTCTTCAGATGAGCGATTGCCAACATCGTGCAGCACCGGCACGAACAGTCCGGCATCTGTATTCACCGCGATACCGAGATCAATTTTATTGTGGATACGCAGGCCGTTTTCTTGCGCATCATACCAGGCATTGAGCATCGGCTCAGCCTCACAGCCTTTGGTCATGGCACGTATCAGGCGCATGGAAATATCCTGTCCTTCTGCCCAGTCTTGCAGATCGGCATCTTCCATAATGGTGGTCGGCGCCACTTCGGAACTTGCCTGCGCCATCCGCCGCGCCATGGCGCGCCTGACTCCACGGAGAGGTTTGAGTGGTTCAGCGCCAGCAATATCTGCCGCCGCCGTTTCAACATCGGCAGCGGTGATGACATTGCCCTGCCCAGTCGCTGTCACCATGGCGAGATCAACACCCATTTTTTGTGCCAGCGCCCGAACCGCCGGCGTCGCTTTGCCGGCTTTGTTGACAGCTGGGCCTGACGCCTCAACCGCTGCTTCTTCAACTTTGACGTCGCCTTTGGGCTGGACATCACCCACCACTGAGCCAGCATCCTTGGCTTCACCCTCATCGAAACTCACCAAAGGCGTGTCGACTTCGACCATGTCGCCTTCTTCACCATGCAGCTTGGCGATTTTCCCTGAATAGGGTGACGGCACTTCAACGACCGCCTTATCGGTCTCAACCGAAACCAAGGGCTGATCGGTGACGACGTTATCGCCCTCGGTAACATGCCAAGCAACAATCTCTGCTTCTTGCAAACCTTCACCGAGATCGGGCAAGTTAAAATCTTTCATTTGATATTCCTTAAGCTACATTTGTTTGATGAGGGGTGAGGTCTTCCGGCGTTTCCGGGAACGCAACCGTTTTGCGGGCAGCCTCGATAATTTTTTCTTCCGTGACATAATAATAATGCTCTGTCCGAGGCGTTGGCATGATGGTGTCATAACCGGTAACACGGAGCACAGGCGACAGTAGATGAAGCAAGCCTTTCTCAGCCAAGCGCGCCGCAATTTCAGCCCCAAAGCCACCAGTATAGGGGGCCTCATGGATAATGACGCACCGCCCGGTCTTCTCGACAGAAGTCAATATTGTATCCATATCAAGCGGCGTAAGCGTTGCGACATCGATCACTTCCGCTTCGATACCAAGCTCGCTGAGCTTATCAGCAGCGGACAGCGTCTCTTGTACCATAGCGCCCCAGGTTACCAGGGTGATGTCGCTGCCTTCACGGATCGTGAAACAAAGATCGAGTGGCAGGGCAACGCCGTCATCCGGAACATCCTGTTTGACCGTACGGTAAATCCGCTTGGGCTCAAGAAACAGCACCGGATCGGGATTTTGAATAGCCGCCAATAAAAGCCCGTAAGCCCGGACCGGCGAAGATGGAATAACCACCCGCAAGCCGGGCATATGGGCAAACAAGGCTTCCATACTTTCTGAATGATGTTCCGGCCCGTGGATACCGCCGCCATAAGGGGCGCGGATTACCATCGGACAACTCAACCTGCCCCGTGTTCGGTTCCGCATGCGGGCGGCGTGGCTGATGATCTGATCAAGGGCTGAATAGATAAATCCCATAAACTGAAACTCAGCAATCGGTTTGAGCCCGGCGGCGGCCATGCCGATGGCCGTGCCGGCAATACCGGCCTCTGCCAAAGGTGTATCAATGACCCGGGCGGAGCCAAAGCGTTGTTGCAGACCTTCAGTCGCCCGAAAAACACCACCATTGAGCCCAACGTCTTCGCCCATTAATACAACGTTTTCATCGTCTTCGAGGGCGCGACCAATGGCCTGGGTCACGGCTTGCACCATTGTTACCTCAGCCATGGGCACCTCCTTTAGAAGCATGTCTCGCCATAGCATCTTGGCGTTGCTCCGCCAGGTCGGCAGGCACCTCGGCATAGAGGTAATCAAACATCGATTCCGGTGGCTGCGGATCTGATTGATCAAATTTATCTACCGCTGCGTTGATCTCGGCATCGACCTCCACCAGCAGGCTTTCTTCGTCTTCTTTCGACCATAATTCTTGGGCCGTTAAATAATTCCGCATCCGCAACAGCGGCTCGGCTTTCCAATGCTCGCTGACCTCATCGGCGTCGCGGTAGCGATTGGCATCATCAGCTGTCGAATGATCGGTCAGACGATAGGTCAAAGCTTCAATGACGCTCGGCCCCTCCCCCTTTCTGGCCCGCTCCAGCGCTCGCCCAACAACCTCCGTTACCGCGATTACGTCATTGCCATCAACCTGCTCGCCGGGAATGCCGGCAGCGATGCCTTTTTGGGCCAGAGTCTCGGCGGCTGATTGCTTTTCCCTCGGCAATGAGATCGCCCAGCCATTATTAATCACGACAAAGACAACAGGCGCTTCCCAAACACCCGCGAAATTCATCGCTTCATAAAAATCTCCCTTGGAAGACCCACCATCGCCAATGATCGTCACTGCAACATTTTTTTCACCCCGTAGCTTCATCGCATAGGCAACGCCCGCCGCATGCGCCGTCTGGGTAGCTATCGGTGTTGCTTGGGGGAAATCATGGACCGGGCCGGCATAATCAAAGCCACGCTCATCGCCGCCCATGATAAAAAATAATTCTTCTAGGGTCACGCCTCGCACCAACATTGCCGACGCATCGCGGTAAGTCGGCAGCAGCACATCCTCGACGGCCATGGCAGCGGCTAGCCCGACATGAGTTGCCTCTTGGCCAAGGGCTGGCGGAAAGGTTGGAATACGTCCTGTCCTTTGAAGCGCAATTGCTTTGGTATCGAACCGCCTAGCAACTGTCATATGGCGGTAAAGTTCAATAAGTCGGGAGGTGTCTTTGGCAAACTCAGGGAGCTCGGATATTGCCACCCCCTCTGGATCAACGTAACGGGTATAGGGGATATTAAAATCATTCGTCATGTCTGTTCTGAGACCTTTTTTAAAGGTGATTGTTATGAACAGAATAAGTCATTTAGGGTGAAATTAATTTGCATTTATCGCGAATTTATCCATTATTGTGCAAAATTTTTTCATATACTCGTCAAATAAAGGAATTTATTGCATATTATGGAACTTGATGCAGCCGATATAAAAATTCTCAATCACCTGCAAGGCAATGCCCGGGCATCGAACGCGGAAATTGCCGAGACCGCCCACCTCTCGGCGTCGCAGTGTCACCGCCGGGTTAAACGGCTGGAAGAAGCAAATATCATTAAAGGGTATTCAGCTGAAATTGATGCCGCTCGGGTTGGCTTGGACATCAACGCATTCGTTCATGTTACGCTTGGCACGCACGAAGAAAACCGGGTGAAAGCCTTCGTCGATGCAATCGAGCCGATCGAGGAAATTCAGGAATGTTATTCGGTTACTGGCGACGCTGATTATATCTTGCGGGTTTCAATGCCAAATTTGGCAGAATTTTCGAATTTCATGATGCATCGCCTAATGCCGCTGCCGATGGTTGGGAATGTAAAATCCTACATTGTCATGGAAAATGTCCGCAAGAGCAGCCGGTTGCCACTCGCTCACTTATAATTCGCAAAACGAATTTTAAGTGACGGCGTTGGCTAAAATCTTACTAAGTTTCCGCGACTCGCTGCCAAGTTTTGAAATATGGATTTCTCCCAGATTATGATTAAAGGCCAGCATATGCTCCCTCATCTCAATCATGACTTCTTTCAACTCAGCGATCGAGTGGCGATATACGCCAACCGAAGCGCGCTGCTTTTCTAGCGAGCCGTTCATTTTTTGAATTGCGCGGCGCATGCCTGCGGTGCTTTGATGCTGGGGTCTTTTCTTGCGGAGACTAATTACGTTCATGGGGAACCTCGTTTAAAACTATCTAAACCATCACTAACTGTTGATTTAAAGTTCGCTCCAAACGCGTCGATTATCAATGCTCAACATATTTCAGTATAATGCTGCATATTTCAGTATGTAGAATTAGCTTAAATTACACGGTTGCGATCCGTCCAATAGGCGGCTCTGATCTCATTTTTCTGAATTTTTCCGACCGCTGTTTTTGGCAAAGACTCAACAAATTTAACCAAGCGAGGTCGTTTGTGGCGGGCGATTTTAGTTGCACAGTAGTCGATTAGCTCTTGTTCCAAAACAGGTTCTCCCGACTCAAGCACCACGTGAGCTGCCGGCAATTCGCCCCAATGATCATCCGGAATACCAAAAACGGCGCATTCGTTCACCGCAGGGTGGGTATAGAGCGCATTTTCGATTTCGGTCGGATAGATATTTTCGCCGCCTGAAATGATCATGTCTTTGGAGCGATCTACCAGAAATAAAAACCCATCTTCATCGAGATAGCCGACATCGCCGGTTTTCAGCCAACCGTCTGCGGTAAAAACATCCTCGGTCTGATGCGGATCTTTGTAATATTCCATCATATTATGAACGCCTTTGGTGACGATCTCACCCGTCTCCCCAACAGGTAATGGATTATCTTCCCGGTCAAAAATGGCCAAATCCAAATCACTATAGGCGCGACCAATGCTGTCAGATTTACTTAGATTGAATTCCGGCGGGCGCACGGTCAAATTGCCGGATTCGGACTGACCATATTGTTCCTGCCACACAACATCCGGCAGAGTCTCCAACATCCCCTCAAGCTGGGTCACCGAAGTCGGCGATCCTCCAAAATTGCAATAGCGCCAGTTTTTAACGCGCTCGGTCGTAAACTCTGGGTGACTGATCACGCTGTTGATCTGTGTCGGCACCAAGAAGGCGCCGGTTACGCCCTTATTTTCAACGAGATCAATAAATACATCCGCATCCCAGGCCGGCATCAATATACAGGTGCAACCGATTTTAATGCTGGTCTGAAACCACACAAACAGCCCCGCAATATGGAAAAGCGGTGTCGAGCAACACATAACATCTTCGGGGCGCATATCGAATTCACGCTCAGCACGCACGCAGCCGATGATGCGGGACGCATGGTTGACCACCACCCCTTTTGGAAATCCGGTTGTACCGCCGGTATATGTGATCGCAAATGCATCCGTCTCAGCTATTTCAATATTTGGCTCTTCGGGCGATGCATCACCGATAAAACTCGCCAAATTTTCCAAACTTTCCGGGCCGTCACCGTCCGGCGCCTCTCCGCCGAAAACAATAATGCGAGATAGCTCTGGCGTGTTACCCCGGACACTTAGCAACACATCCAGCAAGTCAATATGAACAAAGACGGTACCGATGTCGGTTTTATTGATGACATGCATAAGCTCATCGGAACTAAAGCGCGCCGATAAATGGGCCAAAATACCGCCGGATTTCGCCGCACCGAAATATATTGCGGGGTAGTCAAATTGGTTGGCGGAAAAGATCGCGATGTTTTTGCCCTTTGTCAGACCTTGATCAATCAAAGCGTTCGCAATGCGATTTGCAGCTTGATTGAGCCCTTGGTAACTCACCTTCTGGTCGCCTAAAACAATGGCAAGTTTATCCGGATGTCGCTCCGCCGAGCGCGTTAGCAAATCCCCAATCAACATTTTTATGTTCCTTATTTCCCTGATAGGCTTTTTAGTTTTGTTTTTTGTTCGTATACCGAACGTTCATCTGGACTTCAATAGTAATGTCCGATAAGCATAAGAGATAAAAGGCTTAAAATACAATAATAGGTTTACTAAGTTTGGGCGGATCTCTTTTAAAATGAAATATCAGGTCACGATTAGAGAGAAAGATGCGGTTGTTGAGGTTCCGATGGGAAAGACCATTTTGGAATCTGCCTTGGATCTGGGCGTCGATTACCCGCATGGTTGCCGGTCTGGCAATTGCGGTGCCTGTAAATCCATTCTCCATTCGGGCGACGTTGAGATGTCGCCTTATTCGGAATATGCCTTGAGCGGTGAAGAGAAGGCCCGCGGCCTGATTCTACCGTGTCGCTCCGTACCATGGTCGGATTGCGAAATCAGCATGATTGATGACGATGAAGCTGTGGTCCACGCCAGCCGCCAACTCGATTGTGAAGTCATTGGGCTCGAACAAGCGACCCATGACATCAAAATTGTTCGCCTAAAAATCCTCTCCGGCGGTCCTTACGATTTTTCCGCCGGGCAATTTGGCTCGGCTACCTTTGTAGACCTACCACCCCGCGACTTTTCCATGGCGAGCCAGCCCGGCGCGGACGAACTAGAGTTCCACATTCGCCTGGTACCCGGAGGTGCTGTTACGCCGTTTGTGCAGGATATTTTAAAACTTGGCGACACCGTCCAGGTTAATGGCCCCAATGGCACAGCCTATTTCCGTGAGAATCATCGCGGCCCGATCATTCTGGCCGCAGGCGGTACCGGCCTGGCTCCAATCAAATCAATTTTAGATCGTGCTTTTGCGACCGATGCTGGCCAACCGATTACACTTTACTTTGGCGTCAGGGATGAACGTGATCTTTATTTGGAAGATTATTTCAACGAACTGGCCGCCAGCCACGACAATTTCAGTTTTGTCACCGTGCTTTCCGAGCCGGGCGGCGAGTCCAAACGGCGGACAGGATTTTTGGCCGATGCTATTGCCGAAGACTTTTCCGATTTAGACGGCTACAAAGCTTATCTTGCTGGACCACCGATCATGGTTGAAACAACGGCTGAGAAACTTAAAGGACTTGGCATAGGCCCAAGTGATTGCCATGCTGACGCGTTCTACACAGAAGCGGATAAAAAGAAGTTGGAGGAAAACGCGTGACAGATAAAACGCTAGAAGGTCGCGTCGCGATTATAACTGGCGGCGGTCGGGGTGTTGGTCGCTCGATTGCCGAAAACCTGTCAGCCCAGGGCGCGGCAATTATAGTTGCTGACAATGGCGGCGATGTGGATGGCTCGAACGAAGATGCCGCTATCGCAGAGACTGCCGCTGCCGCACTTCCAGGACCTGCCTTAGCCTATACCAAAAGTGTCGCCTCGCCCGAAACTGCCCAAGAAATGGTTGAAACCACGACTGCTGAATTTGGCGGTGTCGATATCATCGTCAATTGTGCCGCTATTTTACGCGATGGTTTGGTCTTCAAAGGTAGTACGGAAGACTGGGATGCGGTGATTGAAACCAATCTCTCAGCAGCGTTTTATCTCATTCGCGCCACAACGCCCGTGTTACGGCAGCAATTTAAAGACAATCGAGGGTCAGGTGAGGCTTACGACTGGGGACGCATCATGAATATCGGCTCTACTGCCGGTCTTTACGGTAATTTTGGCCAGGCCAATTATGCCAGCGCCAAGGCGGGACTTTTTGGCTTGATGCGAATCACGGCGCTTGAGATGGTGCGCTCCAACGTCACCTGCAATTATATCGCGCCCTTTGCCCATAGCCGGGTCACCGATATCATCGAGCCGGCCAATGACGAACAAGCAGAATATAAAGCCCGCGCCATGCGGGTCTCGCCCGATCATGTCGCGAATTTTACATCCTATTTGTGCTCACCAGAAGCCCTAGATGTGACCGGGCAGGTTTTTGGCGTTAGAGGCCGCGAGGTCTTTTTGTTTAATCAACCCCGCCCAATTGAAACGATTACCCAAGCCGACAAAGATTGGTCCAATGAAGAACTGGCAAAAGCCGTCGATAATAATTTCAGGGAACAATTCACCCCACTTGAAACCGACCTAGAAGCATTCAATACCGAACCTATTGTTTAAGAAAGAGAGTGAATTGTCATGTCAGAACTCAAACAGATTGAAACCATCGAACAATGGCGGAATGAGCCGGAAGAGTTTAAGGAAGCCTGCCGCAAAATTGTCATCAGCCACGCGATCAACGAGTTATATGGCTCTCGCGTATATGATGAACCCGCAATATCTATGGCACCCGACCCCTATGCCAAATGGCAGGTCTGCCGGGTCGTGATGGAAGAATACGGCCATCATTATCGCTTTTTCGAGCTTGGCCGGGAAATGGGCATCGAAGAATCCCTTATGCTGCCGGATCAAACCGAAAAATCACCGCTCAGCATCATGGGCTATAATATGACCACATGGGAAGAATTCTGCGTGATTAAAATGCTGGGCGATCTGGCGGAAATTATTCAAGTCGAAGATCTGGTCCAATGCTCTTTCCACCCGCTTCGCAACCTCGCCCGCATGACCATGCCGGAAGAACATTTTCATGCTGAATTTGGCGAGAACTTTACGACAGATATCTGTGAGCGTGACGGTGGCAAGGAACTCATTCAAGAACATATCAATACGATCTTCCCCCTTTTGCCGTCTTTCTTTGGCCGGTCGGGTTCCAAGAATAATGAAATTTACCGCAAATGGGGCATCAAAAAATGCACCAATGAGGAAATGCGGGCTAATTATGTGAAACGCGCCGATGCAATTGTCAGCAAGCTTGGCTTAAGCTTACCGGAAGTTGACCTCAGCGCCTACTAAAGGACTTTAATTATGAAGCTTTGTCGTTTTGATGATGACCAATTGGGATTAATTCAAGGGGAGTCGGTTTTAAATGTCAGTCAAGCCTTGGTCGTTCTGCCGAGCCTCAACTGGCCCTACCCGCACGGTGACCAGCTGATCGCTAATCTCGATGCCGTCATGGCCGTCATCAAAGACATTCGGGATACAGCCCCTGCCAAGCCGCTTTCTGAGGTTAAACTATTGAGCCTGGTCGCTAACCCCATGAACATCGTCGGTGCGCCGATCAATTATCAAAAGCATATCGATGAAAGCAATGTCGATGACGGCATCGTCTCCCAGCGTCCGATAACTAATATTTGGGATTGGGGCATGTTTTTGAAGTCCAACTCATCTTTGGTCGGTGCCAGCGAAGGCGTTGCGCTCCGCTTTGTTGAAAATCGCAATGACCACGAGGTCGAGCTTGCCGTCATTATCGGCAAAGCAGGAACCAATATCACGGCCGAGAATGCGCTCGACCATGTTGCCGGCTATGCCATCGGTCTCGATATGACAACCCGCGGCAAGGAATTGCAGAGCTTCCGAAAATCCTCCGACAGCTATTCTGTCCTCGGCCCCTGGATGGTGACCAAAGACGAGATTGAAGATCCCAATAGTCTGGATTTGAATATCTCGGTTAATGGCGAGGAACGTCAAAGCTCCAACACTGACCAACTCGTCTATAATGTCCAGCAATGCATTGAATATACCACAACCCGCTACACTGTTTATCCCGGCGATATCATTATGACTGGAACGCCTGAAGGTGTCGGCCCGGTTGAGCCCGGCGACATCATGACGGCGGAGATCGAAAAAATCGGCAAAATGGAAGTTGCGGTAAGAGCGGCCTAAAACGTTCCAATTTCCGGAGCGTTCCAAATAGTGGAATATTGCCACTCAGGTTAGCAGCTATAGATTTACAGACCCGATTGGCGAACGGCATACTCTCTCCCAAGAGAAAATTTATTTTTGTTGGGAGACAAACATGTCCGCTGTCATTGACGTCCACACACATATGCTTAACGATCGCTGGCTCGCCACAATATTGGAGCACGGCGGAGGCTATACAGTAAAAGAACTTGGTGGTCAGCGCGTGATCCATTGTGACGACGCGCCTTTCATGACTTTGATGGACCCCATGTTCGACTACGCCCAACGCATTAAGGACATGGATGCCGCTGGGGTCGATCTCGCCATTGTATCGCTCACTTGTCCAAGCGTTTATTGGGGCGGCGAAGAGATCAGTGTTTCAACCGCCCAGATGATGAATGATGATATGGCCGAGCAGCAATCGACCTATCCTGACCGCATCCGCTTCTTTGCTACAATTCCCTGGCAATATCCGGAGAAAGCGATCGCCGAGCTGGAGCGCGCTTGCGAAAAGGGTGCGGTTGGCGTCTTTGTTTCGGCGAGCGTCACCGGCATGTCGCTAACCAATCCGCTATTTACATCGATCTGGGAAGCCATCGATAAACGCGAATTGCCGGTTCTGGTTCACCCTGGTGCCCCTCCCGGCATTGGTGAAATGGATATGGGAAAATATAACCTCGCCTTCTCCGTCGGCTTTATGTTCGACACCACCCTCGCCATTTCGCGGATGATTTTTGACGGCTTTTTCGATCGCTTCCAAAAGCTCAAGATTATTGCCTGCCATGCCGGTGGCGCTTTGCCTTATTTGGTCGGACGCCTCGATACAGCCTTCGATAATATGCCGCCCTGCCGCGAAGTCATTTCAGAGCATCCCAGCACCTATTGTGAAAACCTCTATTTCGATAGCCTCGCATACACGCAAGAAGCGCTTGAGCTTTGCCTGCATGTTTCAGGGTCTGACCGACTGCTTTACGGCTCTGACTATCCACACAATGTCGGCGATATGAAGGGGAATCTGGCACGGGTTGATGCCCTGGCCCCAGACGTCTCAGCAAAAGTAAGAGGCAAAAACGCCGAACGCTTGTTTGGTCTGTAGGAGAAAGCCATATGGCGACTAAAAAATTAAAATCAGGGACCACGGCTGACCTCTATTTGCGCCTCCTCGCGGACCGCGGCATTGATTATCTCTTTGCTAATCCCGGTACCGATTTCGCGCCGATCATCGAAAGTTATGCCAAAAACGAAGGCAGCGATGACGAACTGCCGAAGCCCGTCGCGGTTGCGCATGAAAACGTCGCCATCAGCATGGCACTTGGCTATTACCTGGCCTCTGGCCGCATGCAAGCCGTCATGGTGCATGTCAATGTGGGCACGGCCAACGCAATCTGTGGCATCATTAATGCTGCCAAAGACAATGTCCCCGTGCTCATGACGGCGGGACGCACACCCTTGACCGAACACGAACTGCCAGGCGCTCGTTCCGGCAGTATTCACTGGGCTCAGGAGATGTTTGACCAGGCCAGCATGGTGCGCGAATCCGTCAAATGGGATTACGAGCTCCGCAACGGTCAACAATCCGAAACCGTCGTCGACCGGGCCCTGGAAGTTGCGGACGCGGTGCCAAAAGGGCCGGTCTATCTCTCCTTGCCACGAGAAATTTTAGGCTCCGAAATCAAAGATATCGAATATGAAAGCCCGCCCCGGAAAGCTAAACCAACGCCGGCCGCACCGGATACCAATGCCATCGATCAGGCTGGTGAATTGCTCGCCAATGCTGAGCGGCCATTGATTTTGACCAGAACAGGCGGACGTTATACGCCGGATGCTGAGGCTTTGGCCAAACTCGCCCAAGACTATGCTATTCCGGTTGCCGAGTTCCGTCCGGTCTACAATGCCATGCCCGGCGATCATGACATGAACTTCGCCATGGATGTGAAGCCGCTGCTTGAAGAAGCCGATGTCGTGCTGACACTTGATACCGATGTGCCGTGGCTACCTCCCTTTACCGGCGAGCCACCCAAGGATGCCAAAGTCATCCAAATGGCCACTGATCCTTTGTTCCAATCATATCCGATCCGGGGCTTCCCACGTGATCTCTGCATCACGTCGGATCTGAGCCTGGGCCTATCAGCACTTTCTGATGCCATTGACGGGCGTAATGGTGCCGCCACCGATAGCCGACGGGCGCGTCTGGGGGGCCTTAAAGACGAACAACGCGCGCGCGTTGCCGGTATTCTAGAGAAAATCAAAAACCAGGCGCCCATTCATCCCGGCTGGGCCAGTAATCTGCTGAGCGAACGACTGGATGATGACAGCTTGATCTTTAATGACTACCCCTTGCTGCTGCCCTTCATGAACCGGCCCGAGCCGCACACTTATTTCGGCACGCCGAATGCCGGTGGTCTTGGCTGGGGGCCAGGCGCGGCCTTAGGCGCTAAGCTCGCTTGCCCAGACAAATTTGTCGTCTCCGCCGTTGGTGATGGTTCTTACATGTTCGGCAATCCAATCGCCGCCCATCATGTCTCTAAAAATCATGATCTGCCGGTGCTGTTTCTGGTCTTCAATAACTCATTGTGGAATGCGGTGAAACGCTCGACCCTTGGCATGTATCCGGATGGTCACGCCTCCAAAAGCAACAACATGCCGCTAACCTCGCTCGACCCCGCGCCGGAATTCGACAAAATGATGGATCTCTACGGCGGCTATGGGGAGAAAGTAGAAGACCCGAGCGAGCTGGGTGATGCACTCGATCGGGCCATTCATGCGGTCAAAGTCGAAAAACGTCAGGCCTTGCTCAACATTATTTTCGCCTCACCGCAAAGCCCATAGGCTAAATTCTATAGACCTGTTCCGACATCTTGTTCCTCGGATTTGATGTCATAGCCGGAGTTCTTCGCTTGCATTTCTATGAGGGCGGCGAAATCGCAATCGGTATAGCCTTGGCCGATTAGGTTTTGAATGATCTCGCGGGTCATTGAGGCGACCGGCATCGGCACATCGAGTTTACGCGCTGCAGACAGACCGAGCTCCATATCTTTACGTAGTAAAAGCGGTGTAAAGGTCGGGGCAAAATCGAGATTAACCAAAGACGGCGTTTTATAGGTCGAGAACATCGAGCCCATCACGCTTTTATTGATGAAATCCATAAAGGCATGACGCGGCACACCGCCTTTTTCAGCCAAGACCGTAATCTCAGCCAAAGACTGAATAACCACGCCCAAAAACACATTGTGGCAAATCTTAACCATACGGGCGAGTTCACCCTCTCCGACATAGCTAACACCGATCGCAATCGCTTCGAGATAAGGCAGCGCTTCGTCAAAGGCATCTTTGGTACCAGAAGCAACGATACTAAGCTTACCGGCTTTCACCACTTTAGCATTACCGCTGACCGGTGCATCAAGCATCGAGGTGCCGACAGATGTCGCGAACTCACGCACTTCATGCGAGGCCTCTTCTGAAATCGACGTACAATCAATCAACAGGCCGGGTACTTTGTCGCCCTGTGCCAGCACGCCGTTTTCGCCTTTGGTCACTTGGATGAAGTCAGCCGGTCCGCCAACCATCGTGAAAACAATATCGCAGCCTGCCAAATCGGCTGGATTATCCACAATCGTCGCACCCAGTTCGGCCAAAGGTTCCGCCTTCGATTTCGTGCGGTTCCAGGCAGAGAGGTCTGCGCCAGCTTTTAGCAAGCGTTCCGCCATCGCATATCCCATGCGTCCGGTGCCGATCCAGCCGATTGTTTTTCCTGTTAGGTCATTATTTGCCATCTTGGGGTCCTTCCTGATATAAGGTGTTTTATGCAAACGATTGCAGAAAATATAGCATTCAGCTTTAAGAAGAAAAAGCAATTTGTATGGATTTAAGGTTGTTCAATGAGCAAAACACGCATCACTTTGAAAGACGTCGCCAATAAAGTTGGGGTTCACTCCTCAACGGTGTCGCGTGTGCTCAATCCTGACACCAGGAAAATGGTCACCGAAGAAATTGCGGCTAAAATTTTGGCCGCGGTTGATGAGATGGGCTACCGACCCAACGCCTTCGCGCAAAGCCTTAAAACCAATCGAAGCTTCACCGTTGGTGTGATGGTGCCGGACCTCACCAATCCCGCTTTTGCACCGATCATCAAAGGCATTGATAACATGCTGGAAGCCCATGGCTACAGCGTCATTGTCGCCAACACATATAACCTGCCAGAAAAACAAAAAAGCACGGCTGAAAAATTTCGTGAGCGCCATGTCGATGGTCTCATTATTGCCACGGCCAAACGCAAAGACAGCCTGATAGATGAGTGTCGCCGTGACGGCACGCCCTTCGTCCAGGCCGTCCGGGCATCCAGTGATGCCGATGTTTGCTCGGTCGTTAGCGATGAGCATATCGGCGGCAATATGGTGATCTCTCATCTCGCCCAACTCGGACATAAAAAAATCGCTTATATCGCCGGCCCGCAGTTTTTCTCCACCGGCTATGAGCGCTACCAAGGCTTTCTGGCAGGCATGAAAAATGCCGGCCTTAAGGCAGACAAAGACCTCATTGTCTTTTGTGATTCTTTTTCGGAAGAGGAAGGCCGTAATGCAACCAGCAAACTCCTGGCGCTCCATAAAAAATTTACAGCCATCTACACCGGCAACGATATTTTGGCACTAGGCGTCTATGACGAGCTGGAAGCCGACGGCATCAAATGCGGCAAAGATATCTCGGTCGTCGGCTTTGATGACATGCCCTTCGCCGATAAATTCAATCCACCGCTGACCACCGTGCACACACCTTTGATCAATGTCGGCGCCGAGGCGGCGCGTATATTGTTAGAAAAAATAAATGACCGCGACATCCCCGCCCGCACCATCAAGCTCAAACCGGATTTGATCGTAAGATCATCGACCGGGCGGGTGAAGTAAGGTTTAACTTACTGACTCAACCCAGTTTTTACCTTCGATGATTTCTTTCACCCGGCGCATGAAAGCCCCTGAGTAAGAGCCATCAATAGCGCGGTGGTCGAAGCTTTGGGCCAGGATACCAACCGGGCGGATGGCGATCATATCTTCACCGTCTTGCTCGACGACCAATGGCCGCTTGGTGATGCCGTCTGTCGAGAGGATCGCCACTTGCGGCTGATTGATGATTGGCGCTGTGATCAGCGTGCCAAAAGATCCATTGTTGGTGATTGTGTAAGTCGCATTAGCAAACTCATCTGGTGTCAATTCATCAGCGCGGGCGCGTTTGGCCAGATCGTTGGTCGCGCGGGCAATTTCAGTAACGGCCTTGAGATCAGCATCCCGGATAACCGGCGCAACCAAACCTTCGAAATTTAAATCAATCGCCATCGCCAGATTAACCCGGTCAAACACAACCAAATGATCTTTCTCAATATGAGCATTAATGTGCGGGAATTCCTTGATTGCCGAGCAAACGGCTTTAGCAATGAACGGCAAATAGGTCAGTGAATAACCTTCGCGAGCTTTCCAGTCAGGGCCGATCTTGGCGCGCGCTTTATTGACGGCTGAGAAATCAACTTCAACAGCTTGCAGAACATGCGGGCTCGTCGATTTGGACCGCACCATGTGTTCAGCAGTCATTTTGCGGCGATAGCTGAACGGCACAACCGTGATGCCTTCACCAGAAACAGCACCCGGTGCCTCGGCGGGAAATGGCGCCGTTGGTGCCGCATTTGGCGCTTTGAGATAAGCCAGTACATCGCCTCGCTTGATACGGCCGTCTCTGCCAGTACCGACAATATCGGTGTGGGCGAGATTGTTCTCAGCCAGAAGCTTGCGCACCACGGGCGAGAGTTTCATCGAGCGATCGCGTGTTGGACGCTCTTTAAGAGGTGCCGTCGAAATTGCGGCAGGCTGTGATGCCTCGGGTTTTGGAGCGGCCGGTTGGGCGGCTTCCCCCTCACCTTGAATGACGGCAAGCTTCGTGCCGACAGCGACGGTATCGCCTTCGGCAACCAGGATTTCCGTCAACACACCATCGGCCAAGGCCGGAACTTCCATTTCGACTTTATCGGTGCCGATCTCAAACAAGACATCGCTCGATGAGACCGTATCGCCGACTTTTTTGTGCCAAACCGTCAGCGTGCCTTCAGCGACCGTCTCACCCATTTGCGGCATGATGACATCCATTAATCGACCTCCCGCCGGACGGATTCAAAGATGCGATCAACGGAAGGAATCATCTCGTCCTCCAACTCATCAGCAGAAGACAGCGGAATATGCGGCGTCGTAATACGCACGACTGGCATATCGAGATCATAGAAACATTCTTCGGCAATGATCGAGGCGATCTCCGCGCCCCAGCCACACAGCCTTGGATTTTCCTCGACGGTAACCACGCGGGCGGTCTTTTTTACTTCCGCCAAAATGGTCTGAGTATCAAGCGGCACGAGACTTCTGATATCAACAACGCTTGCCGAAATACCGGCCTCAGCTTGCAGGCGCTCGGCGGCTTCAATGGCACGTGGCACCATTAAGCCCAACGCCAAGATTGTGACGTCATCGCCTTCGCGAACGACCTTGGCCTTGCCCAATTCGTCAACATGTTCACCGTCCGGTACCTCGCCCTTGGTGGCATAAAGCGATTTTTGTTCAAAAAACAGGACCGGATCCGGATCACGGATCGCCGCCGCCAAGAGCCCCTTAACATCGGCTGGTGTCGAAGGAGCAACAACTTTAATGCCGGGGATCATCATCGCCCAGTTTTCAACTGCTTGCGAATGCTGCGCCCCAAAGCGCGCGCCGCCTCCATTGGCTGTTCGGATAACCAGCGGCACTTCAACCTGACCGCCGGTCATATAGCGGGATTTTGCAATCTGGTTGGTGACAATATCCCAGCAAACCGCCAAAAAATCTGAGAACATAATCTCAGCAATCGGCCGGAGTCCGGTCATCGCCGCACCCATGGCAGCGCCTAGGATGGCTTGCTCTGAGATCGGTGTATCGCGAACCCGCAAATCACCAAACTCTTCCCATAAGCCCACTGTCGCTTTAAACACACCGCCGGCTTTAGCAATATCTTCGCCCAAAAAAACCACGCGTTCATCCCGGCGCATTTCCTGGGCGATCGCCTCAATAACAGCTTCCCGATATGTTAGTTCCGCCATGATGAACCTCCATCAGCCCAAACATCTGTATAGGCATATTCCATAGGGGGTGTGGGTGAAGCCTTGGCTTCTTCGGTTGCCTCATCAACCGCCTGCAAGACAGCGTCTTCAATGCCGCTGACAACGTCTTCTTTGACGCCGAAATCCAGCAGACGCTGACGATACATCGGGATCGGATCTTTCTTGAGCCACTCTTCGAGCTCACCTTCCGGGCGATAGGTTCCGGGGTCTGCTCGGGAATGACCCGAGTGGCGATAGGTTTTTGCTTCAATCAAAGACGGCCCGCCGCCAGAGCGCGCTTTATCAAAGGCTTCTGTTGCGACCCTAAAGACGGCATCGGCGTCGTTACCATCGACAATAATGGAGGGCAGACCATAGGCCCCTGCCCGATCGGCTGCCGGATGTTCCACGGCTGTCACTTCACTGATCGGAGTATATTCCATATAAAGATTGTTTTCACAGACATAAACCACCGGCAAATTCCAGATGACGGCGAAATTTAAGGCTTCGTGGAACGCACCGATATTGGTCGTGCCATCGCCAAAGAAGCAGGCGGCAATCTGGCCCGTATTGTTGTATTGCGCCTGCCAGGCTGCTCCGGCAGCGATCGGCAGATGCGCGCCGATAATGGCGTAAGAGCCCATGGCGCCTTTCGAGACATCGGTCAAATGCATCGAGCCGCCTTTGCCTTTCAGCATGCCGCATTCTTTGCCCATGAGTTCACCGATCATGCCGGTCATCGACGTACCCCGCACCAGCGTATGGGCGTGTCCGCGATAGGTACAGAAGGTATAATCATCAGGCCGCATCGCTGCGCCAAATCCAGCAGAAATCGCTTCTTGGCCAAGCGCCAAATGGCTCGTGCCTTTAATCAGATTTTGAAAAAACAAATCATGCAGACGCTGCTCGACATGACGTACTTCAAGCTGGAGCTGCCACATCCTAAGGCGATTTTCTTCACCAATATCATCATTAAGCCCCGCTCTATTTTTGGCTTTCGAAGCCGGGGCTTTTTTCTTTGCTGTCGCTTTTTTTGCCAAGAGATTATCTCCCTAAAAATTTTGCTCTAATCGCCACTTGCCGTCTGACGATTTTTATGCAATCGTTTGCATAGATTTCGAGGATATTTCCATAGACACGCATTTTTGTCAACTGGTGGGACTTAAGAAGGCTGTAACTCAGCTCCAAATAAGACTAATATTTCACCAGATGAAATGGCTAAATAATTGAGTGGCATTAGGAATTGTTTTCACGTTTTACATTGTTTTCAGGGGCGTTATTCTCAGAAAACAAGCCATGAAGAATTAGATTAGGGAGAATACAATGTTTTATACGCGACCACATTCAACGGCCACTTGGGGCACGATGGCGAAAGACTGGGAAGCTGGCGTCGATTACCGCAAACTCAATACCGAACGTACTGAGCGCGCCCGCCAAGCCATCACCGATGCTGGCCTGGCTGCCGTCATTTGTTTCAACTTTGATAATGTTCGCTATATCACTTCCACTCATCTCGGCGAATGGGGCCGCGATAAATTTGACCGTTATTGCCTACTTGGCCAGGAAGGCAGCCCCTTCCTCTGGGATCCGGCAGCACCAGCCAAGCGTAAAAGCGCTCCTTGGTTGGGTAATAATGTCGACGCACCGGTCTCCACCATGCAAGGCGCGCTCCCACCGCAGCTCGGCATCGAGAAAGTATTCGCCAAGCAGATCAAAGAAAAGTTGATCGATATGGGCATCGAAAAAGAGCCGATTGGCATCGATGTCATGGAACTGCCCATGATGCGCGCGCTGGAAGCCGAAGGCATTGAATTAGTCGATGGTCAGCAGGCTTTGATGGATGCCCGCGAAATTAAAACCGATGAAGAAATTGAAATTCTGAAACAAGCTGCTGCCATGGTCGATGGTGTCTATCTCGATATCGCCAAGGCAATCCGGCCGGGTGCGCGGGAAAGCGACCTGGTCGCGATTGCCAATGATCAGCTTTATGCCATGGGATCTGAGCGCGTTGAATGTGTGAATTCTGTCGCCGGTCCTCGGGGTGCGCCTCATTCACATACCTTCTCGGACCGGATGATCCAACCCGGCGACATGATTTTCTTGGATATCATGCACAGCCTCAATGGCTACCACACCTGCTATTACCGCACCTTCATTTGCGGCATTCCGAACGACGCGCAGAAAGAGGCTTATGAGCAATGTTCGCAATGGGTCAATGCGGCTTTGGAAGCCATTAAGCCCGGCGCGCTTTTGGATGATGTTTCAAGAGCTTGGCCAAAAGCCGAAGAGTTTGGCTATGCCAATGAAGACGAAGCTTTCTTGCTGCAATTTGGCCACGGTATTGGCCTCAGCCTTTGGGAACGCCCAATTATATCTCGGCGCTACATGGAGCAAGGCACCAAGCTCAAAAAAGGCATGGTCTTTGCCGTTGAGTGCTGGAAAGGCGCTGCTGATGGATCAGGTGCCGCCCGCATCGAGGAAGAAGTCGTCGTTACCGAAGATGGCTGCGACATCATCACCAACTTCCCAAGCGATCATCTGATTTCCTGTGGCCTACCGGGCTGCGAGATTTATTAATCGCGTAAACGAGAGACGACATGGATAAGATCTGGGTCACCTTAATCACGGGATTCTTGGGCAGTGGTAAAACAACGCTGTTAAACAATCTGCTTGAGCATCCCGACATGGCGCAAGCTGCTGTCATCGTTAATGAGTTCGGCGAGATCGGACTCGATTATGATCTGGTTGAGCGGTCGGATGAGAACATTATCCAGCTTGCCAATGGCTGTCTTTGCTGTTCGGTCAAAGGCGATCTGATCGACACTTTCCGCGATCTCTATATTCAGCGTAATGCTGGCACAATCCCACATTTTGACCGCGTGATTATCGAGACCACCGGCATCGCCGATCCTGCTCCCATTCTCCAGATCATTCTCACCAATCCGATGGTGTTCAATCACTTTGCACTGGATGGCGTGGTGACCACGGTTGATACGGTCAATGGCATTTCGTCGCTGGACCGCTTCCCGGAATGCGTCAAACAAGCGGCTATTGCCGACCGGATTATTATTACCAAGGTCGATCTGGTCGAGAATGACAGCCAGATTAAAGAGCTAGAAACGCGCCTGCGGGTCTTAAACCCTGCCGCCTCGATCATTGCAACAACAACAGAAGATGCTGATCCATCCGATCTGTTTGGTACCGGGTTGTTTGATCCGACGACAAAGAATGTCGATTTCGAGTCTTGGCTTCAATCCGATGCCTATGAGAACCAAGCCAGCACGGATCAAGCCGGCAGCATACTCGCCGAGCCCGATGAAGCCGCACTTGCCTATTATAAAGAACACGGGCACACACCGGATGAAGCCACCCACGCCCATGACCCGAGCATCAAATCTTTTGTGATGGTGCGCGAAAATCCGATTGCGCTCAACACGCTCAGCATGTTCCTGGAAGGCCTCACCAATGAAGCCGGGCCGGATTTGCTGAGGGTTAAGGGCATCGTCCACGTCCATGAACGGCCAGACCAGCCCGCCGTTATTCAAGGCGCACAACAGATATTTCATTCATTGGACTGGCTCGATAGCTGGCCAAGCGACGACAAACGCACGCGGATCGTCTTTATCACGCGTAATATCGATCAAGCTTACATCGAAGATACCTATGATCTTATTGAACGCGTCGCCGAACGCACAGCGGCGGCTGCGGGTGGTGTGAGATAAGGAGAGAGCAGATATTGGGGAAGGTGCGTTTGCCAGCACCCCCACCCCTCCCTCCCCCCTCAAGGGGGAGGGGGAAAGAAATTGAAGAGTTGCTACAATAATTCCCTCCCTCCTTGAGGGGGAGGGTTAGGGAGGGGGGATCCAATAAAACGCCCCAATGAGACAAGGAGACGACTTATGCTATTTACGATTTTTTGCATCGATAAGCCGGGTCAAGCCGATAAGCGTGCTGCGGCGATGCCGGGGCATGTTGAGTATTTAAGTGCCCAGACCGAGATTAAAAACATCATGTCCGGCCCTCTTATGGATGATGAGATGGAAAATGTTGTCGGCAGCCTCTACGTTTTAGACGCCCCCGACCGCTCAACAATCGAAGAATTCACCAAAGGCGACCCTTTAGTCGCTGCCGATATTTGGCAAAGCGTTGAAATTCGCGCCTTTAACAAGCGCGTCGATAACCGAGATTAAATTAGAAAATTAACTTACAGAAAAAGCCCTATTGGGTTCACTCAGGAGAAAATAAAATGGATTTAGGACTTAAAGGAAAAAACGCCGCCATTACCGGCTCAAGCCAGGGTATTGGTTATGCGATCGCAAGCTCGCTGGCAGACGAAGGCTGCAATGTCGCCCTCTCAGCGCGGAACCAGGAACGCTTGGATCAAGCTGTTGCTGATATGGAAGCCAAAGGCGTCAAAGCCGTCGGCATCATTTGCGATCTTTCTACCGAAGCAGGCTGCGGTGAGTTCATCGAAAAAGCTGCTGCCGAGCTCGGCGGGCTGGATATCTTAGTCAACAATGTTGGCGGTATGATCCCTGGCACCATCGACAGCGTTGATGACGCCCTTTGGGATACCATCCTCAACACCAATTTGATGTCCTTCGTGCACACCACCAAGCACGCCATACCGCACATCAAAAAATCCGGCGCGGGCCGTGTCTTGAACGTCTCCGGGGTAACTGGCAAACAATTGATGCCGGGTGCATTGACGACAACAATCCCGAACACAGCCATTCACGGCTTTGCTAAAATCATGGCAGCAGAGCTTGGACCAGACAACATCACCGTCAACACAATCTGCCCAGGCTTCACCAACACCGAAAGCTGGGGGCCTCGCGCCGACGGCATGGCTAAAATGAAAGGCATCACTGCCGACCAGGTCCGCGACGGCGTTTCCGGCATGACCCTATTGGGCCGCTGGGCTGAGCCCCAGGAAATTGGCGATGCCGCTGCCTGGATGGTTTCTGGAAAAAACAGCTACCAGACCGGCACCGTTGTTGAAGTCTGCGGCGGCTATACGAAATACATCTAAGCCGCTCTTTGCAAAAAATATAAAAAGGCCTGATCAATTTCAGGCCTTTTTTTTGCGTTAAAGGCTAAGGTCGCCCTTCTCTACCCAATACCCTGACCAGAGAAGGAACCAAAGCCATCCCACTAAAATGGTATGAGCTTTCGCTGAACCAACCTACGGAAAACAATCCATTTTTCTATAGAAGAGGGTTCTATCTATGTGTTATTAGAGGGAGGTATCTCCAACGGGCATGTTGAGCATTGCCAGGATATACAACTTTTAAATTTGAGTGGGGCAAGTCACATCCAAATAAAGTCGTTAAAACTTTTGTTCGTAGCAATTGGGGTAAGTTTTGCACTGACCAAATCAGCTCATGCTTATATTGACCCCGGAACGGGCTCACTCGCATTGCAGGCATTAGCGGCAATTGGCATCGGCGCTTTGTTTTATATTCGATCAATTGGCCAAGCTTTTAAAAAATTATTTAAACGAAATCCGCTGGATGATATCAATCGCGACGTTAGAGGCGAATGAGATTTATTGTCAAATTTCGTCAGCAAGTCATTTCGCGATCCCGATGGTATTACTATAGACGACGGTCAACGTATATTGAGGTTACTCCGCGGGACGGGGTTGACGAAGTTAGGTGATCTAGCAGAGAGCCCCGTAGCGGAAAAGTTTATCGCCGACGGCAAGCTTATTAGAACGGAATTATTACAAGGCCGCGAAGCCGAAATTATTCTTAGTGAATTTGAGGGGAACTGGTTGGGCGTTGCTCAACATGACAGGATTCCCTTTATTACTTACCCGCATGAATGGCCTGCAGAAATGTTGCATGCGGCGGCTAACTTGACATTGGAGTTGGCTCAGGACTTTCTACAAGAAGGCTATGGTTTAAAAGACGCGACTCCCTACAATATTTTGTTTAGGGGTGCCAAACCGGCTTTTATAGATGTTTTGAGTATTGAGAAACGCCAACCTTTGGATCCAATCTGGCGTGCCGAGGCTCAATTTATCAGGAATTTCATTCTCCCTCTCCTTTGTTGGAACAAATTCGGCATCCCGCCAAACCAGCTTCTATTGAATGGCCAAGATGGAATCACGCCAGAATTTGTTTATAAGATTTCGGGTATTATGCAGCGGATGTTCCCCCCCTTTCTGTGGTGGGTAAATTTACCTGTATGGCTCGGCGCTCAAGCCGAGCGGAAGACTATCAGCCAGGCCCGCAAAACCCCAATAGCTCGCAGCCCTGAAATGGCCCGATTTATATTGGGCCGATCTTTTAAGCGCCTCAAACGTGCTCTAGCTAAGGTCGCTCCGCGGCAATCAGCTGCCTCGCATTGGCAAAAGTATGAGCAAACCTGGCTCTACACTGAGGATCAAGTCACAACCAAGAAACAATTTATTTCATCTGTACTGGGCTCTCTTTCCAACAGCAGAATATTAGATATCGGTTGCAATGTCGGCAGCTATAGTTTGATGGCATCAGCGCATGGTCATCAAGTCGTTGCGTTTGATGCAGACCCAACCGTCGCTGGAATTGCTTGGCGGCGGGCAGCACAGGAAAAGGCAGACATGTCAATTTTAACGGCGAATTTTGCCGATCCAACGCCTGCAACGGGTTGGATGAATGAAGAATGTAGGGCGCTCTTGCCCCGGCTTAGCAATCATTTTGATGTCGTCATCGGACTGGCCGTTATGCACCATCTCATTGTGACCTCCGGTATTCCCTTGGCGGCCCTTTTTGAACAACTGGCCAAAACAACCAAAAAATACCTGCTTTTGGAATATATAGATCCATCGGACCAGAATTTTGAAAAAATTTCTCGCGGCCGTGATGATTTATACGGATGGTTAAACCAGCAGGTTTTTGAGGAACAAGCTAAATCTTATTTTAAAATTGAACGCAAAACTGAAGTGATTCCTGGCCAAAGGATTCTTTATTTATTTTCAAAATATAAGGTTACATAACATTGAAAGCGATCCTACCTAAAAAGGACTTGATAACCTTGGCGGAGGCTTTGGGCGCGGCGATGTTGTTGACGGTACCTTTCTGGCTGGCAGCTTTCGCGAGGATAGGAACGCCATTAGATCAGAATTATATGGGTCACATGTATCACAATGTGTTTGGCTTTGTTCATGTAGACTATCTGGCGGCAATTCTCCTAATTCTATTTACCGCTTTAATTTTTTGGGTCTTGGTTTTTCGAAATCATATGGACAACCCTATTTTAGGAAAAATCGCTTTTACCATCTGCCTGCTGAGCCTGGCGTTTTTTGCCAATGGAATTCGTATCTATTTTTTATCCTGGGCTAATTTGACGGTGGCCCTTGAATATTTTTGGATAACCTTAATTTTAAGCCTAGTCGTTATTCTGGGCGCATGGCGTTGGCGACACCTGTTTTTTAACATGTTAATTCCGCTCACGAGAATTGGGGCTGTATTCTTTTTGCTGGCGCTCATAAATGTCTCAATCGCCTTTATTAAGCTTCAACCTGAAAACATGACCGTCTATTCAGCCGCCGGCACCAATCAGCCCGCTAAAAATAAAATTGCCCCAAAGCAGGTGGTTTGGATCATCTTCGATGAACTCGATGAACGTGTTGGTTTTGTTGACCGGCCAAGTAGTGTTGAAATGCCTGCATTAGATAGATTTAGAGCGGAAGCAATCGTTGCAACGAATGCTGAGCCACCTGGCGATGTCACACTTTATTCAATACCGACCTTGTTCCAGGGGAAATATGTTGGCACCGCAGATTACACCCAACAAGATAACCTGCGGCTGAATTTTGGCGATGGCAAACGTGCGCTCTGGACTGAGTCACAGGGAATTATTCAAAAAGCCAAATCCCAGGGAATGGATGTAGCGCTATTGGCTCAAAGCGGGCACGCCTATTGCCGCCTTTTTGCCAAATACTTGAGTTCATGCATTGAAAATGGGAATCTTTGGACAGCAAAACATCGCAATTTGTTTGCGGGCATAAAAAATGTTCTCAATTCATTGTTCGAACATGTTCCACTGGTGTATCGGGCAATGCGCGAACCTCACATGACGATACAGGGAACTATGGGCGAGGACGTATATCAGAATTTCAAAGGTAATGTTAACCGGGTACTGGCAGATCCCAGTTATGATTTAATAATTCTGCATTGGAACATACCACACCGGCCGTTCATATATGACCATTTGAAGGATAAGTTTTCAGACAGCCTCGATACAATTACTGGTCTGGCCAGCGGGTATCTTGGTAATCTCGAACTTACCGACCTCGCTTTTTCTTCAATGCGTGAGACACTTGAAAAAGCAAATTTATGGGAGTCTAGCGCAGTCATCATATCGGCCGATCACCGATGGCGCGAGGCTGAAAAACTGGATGGTATAAAAAGCACTAAAGTGCCGTTAATGATCAAACTGCCCGGACACAACGCAAGCAAAATAGTTTCAAGGAAAGTTACGGCGATAAACAGCTCAAAATTGATTTGGGGTCTGTTGACCGGAGAAATCAGCAGTGCTGAGGATGCAATCCAGGTAATTTTACTGCGAAAGTGACAAAACCCCAGCCGGGTTTAGGTAGCCTTCCGACCTAGAATGTCCGCTTTTGGCCGTAATTTTTACAAAAAACGTCTATCTAAACGGCTATTCCGACGGCCGACGGCCCTTGATTATATATTGCGATTCCTTTTGGAAAGGATTTATTGGGATACCGGAGCGAAATCCCCGGTATCTGGATCCATTACCCATAGATCGCCATCCGCAATATCAAACCAGGCGGCGTGAAGAGTTAGGCGGTTTTTATCTTCCAATATTTTTACGCAGGGGAAGGTCCTAAGATTCTCCAAGGAATAACGAACTGACCGGCGTTCCAACTCGGTTTGTTTTTCGGCACTGGGAAGTTCGCTGGACGAAACAGCAGCAGCAGCAGGTGACAAGAGCCCCATCCACTTGCCGATAAAATCACCCGGCGAAAGCGGCCCGGCATCAACATTAAGCGCTGCCTGAATACCACCACATCGCCCATGGCCCAAGACGACGATATGTTTCACTTTTAGACTTTGAACGGCGAACTCAAGCGCCGCCGACGTCGCATGATAAGTGCCGTCAGGCTCGTAAGGCGGCACCAAATTGGCAACATTGCGCACAACAAACATCTCGCCAGGTGTCGAGTCGAAAATGGTTTCTGGTGCAGCGCGGGAATCACAGCAGGCAATAACCATGGTTTCTGGTGTTTGCCCCTGGTCAGCTAGGACTTGATAGCGTTGTCGTTCGCGATCAAAACGACCACTTTTAAAGTCGTTATAGCCATTTAACAGTGTTTCTGGGAAATCAGACATTTTTAATTATGTATTCAGCTGCAATTTAAGATGAACCCAATCTACCCGTAGGTTTTCCAAAGGGGAAGATATTTCAGTTATCAGGAAGAAATATTCTTCTAATCAGCAGGGCCGAATTTTATCCCCTGGGCCAGCGGGATATCATCCGAATAGTTGATCGTATTGGTGGCCCGGCGCATGTAGTTTTTCCAAGCATCTGAGCCAGATTCTCGCCCACCACCGGTTTGCTTCTCGCCGCCAAAAGCACCGCCAATCTCAGCGCCGGAAGGGCCGATATTGACGTTGGCGATGCCGCAATCACTGCCTGCGGCAGAAAGAAATTTCTCGGCTTCCCGCAAATCGGTCGTAAAGATGCTCGACGCCAAGCCTTGCGGCACATCATTGTGAAGCTTAAGGGCTTCCTCGAAGTCCTCATATTCCAAAACATAAAGAATAGGCGCGAATGTTTCTTCTTTAACAATTTCGCTTTGTGTTGGCATGTCGACAATGGCAGGCTGCATGTAGCACGCATCAGGATAGCCGTCGACATAGACCCGTCCCCCACCATGAACCTTGCCGCCTTGTTCAGCGGCTTTAGCCAAAATATCTTCCATGTGAATCCCGGCCTCACCATCAATCAACGGGCCAACGAGAATTTTTTCATCCAACGGATTGCCGATAGTAATTGAGCCATAAGCATGAATAAGGCGTTCCAGAATTTCTTCCTTAATATCTTTATGGACGATCAGGCGACGTAGCGAGGTGCAGCGCTGCCCAGCGGTACCGACGCTCGAGAATAAGATGGCTTTCTCAGCCAGAGCTAAATCAGCCGAAGGCGTTAAAACGAGCGCATTATTGCCGCCAAGCTCGAGCAATGATCGGCCAAATCGAGCGGCGAGTTTAGGCCCAACAATTTGGCCCATTCGGGTGCTGCCGGTCGCGCTGATCAGCGAAACATTAGAATTTTCAACCAACGCCTCACCAATCGCCGGACCACCAATAATGATCTGGGCCAAATCTGGCGGTGCTTCACCAAACTTAGCGACGGCGTTCTGAAACAATTTCTGACAAGCCAATGCGGTGAGCGGCGTTTTCTCCGACGGCTTCCAGATGACGGGATTGCCGCAGGTAATCGCCAATGCCGCATTCCAGGCCCAGACGGCAACTGGAAAATTAAACGCTGAAATTACGCCGACAACTCCCAGTGGATGCCAAGTTTCCATCATGCGGTGGCCGGGACGCTCGGAGGCAATGGTCAGGCCATAGAGCTGGCGCGAAAGACCGACAGAAAAATCACAAATATCGATCATTTCCTGGACTTCACCCAGACCTTCTTGCAGAATTTTACCGCACTCGATCGTCACCAATTCTCCAAGCGCTTCCTTGTGAGTGCGCAGCTCTTCACCTAACAATCGAATAAGTTCGCCGCGCTTGGGTGGCGGTATCATGCGCCAAACCTCAAAGGTTGTTTTGGCTGCGGTAATTTTTTGCTCAACCGTTTCAGGACTATCTTGATGAACACGGGCAAATTCAAGGCCATTAATTGGCGAGTGAACCGACAGATCGCCATCTGTTAAATCCACCTCATTTAAGCCAAGATCAGCAATTACATTTTTTAAATCCATCTGACTCTCCCGCACTTAAAAATTAGTTCAGGCGTATACTTTGCCAAATCGGTTGGATATGAAATCTTCGAAATCTATATCTTCTTGTTTTACAAAGCCCGACCTTGGTATCTTACCTTCCCGGTGAAGATCAACGACGGCGCAAAGTGCGGTGGCCGTCGTTAATTGAATGGCACTCCAGCGACCATCTTCACGGCCATAAATTTTCTTGGCATAGGATTCCTGATGAAGCTTGCCATCTTTATTGCCTTTGACGGTAACAAAAATGACCACGACATCTTGCTCGGTCAGGGGGACACCGTATTCGATAACATCTTTAAAGACATCTCGCCTGGAGCAAAGATTTAAATCATTGGCCAGCAGTTTGATCATATCGCGGTGGCCGGGATAGCGAATGGTTTTGTAATTCAAATTCCGCACCCGACCGTCCAGAGATTCGCACAAGCTGCCGATCCCTCCCGAAGTCGAAAAGGCTTCATAACGTACGCCATCGAGAGAAATTTCTTCCAGGGATTCGAGCGGTAAGACCTCCCGCCTTTCGCCCTCATGGATGACCTCGCAAGGATTACAATATTCGTTAATGAGCCCATCAAGGCTCCAGGTCAGATTATACTTAAGGGCATTGTCGGGATATTGCGGCAGCGCACCGACCCGCATTTTTACGTCCAGAGGCTCTTCATAGAGATTGACCAGATGATGGGCGACAATTGCAATGAAGCCGGGTGCCAAACCACATTGAGGGACAAAGGCGGAGCTCGCACCTGCTGCCATTTCCCGAATTTTTCGAGCCGTGATGACGTCTTCAGTGGGGTCAAAATAATTAACCCCGACATCAGCGGCAGCTTGCGCAACTTGCAAATCGAGATAATAGGGCAGCGTACTAATCACCGCATCCTGACCTTCAAGACCCTTGCGCAGCGCCTTCTCGTCGGTGACGTCCAATAATATCGGATTTAAATTATTATGCTGGCTCGAAGCAAAGGATTTTTCATGCGCATCGGCAAATTGGACATCGTAATCTTCGGTCTCTCGTAACATTTCGCCGACAGTCGTACCAATTTTACCGGCACCGAGGATCAAGACTTTCGTTGGGGAATTGGTCATTTGCGGCCCTCCTAAAGGGGAACAAAATTCCTACCCCTCCTTACTTATATAGCTGAAATTTTAACAAATCAAAGCGATCTCATTGATTCGTGATTACAAAGGTGATTTTTTATTTTATTCTAGCGAACTTAATTCTTAACAGAGAGGCCTAGTTAAATGTCATCAATTCCATTTGAAAATTGCGACTATGAGGTTCGGCAAAACCTTATCGACGCACATCAGGAGGCCTGGGCCAAAATTGCCGCCCCCGGCACCTGGCTCGATAGTGAGCAGAGGCTTGCTGTCGTTGCCGAAATCCGCCAAGCGCGATCTTGTGACTTTTGTCATGAAATCAAAGACGCTTTGTCACCCAATGCCGTCACTGGCGTGCATACTGCAACCGGTGCGTTGAGTGACGCTGAAGTTGAACTTATTCACCGGGGCGTCTCCGACCCGGGACGTCTGAGCCAAAAATGGACGCAAGATGTTTTGGCCGGTGGGCTTAGCGAAGGCGAATATGTAGAAATCGTCGGCATTATTGCCTCGGTTATGATCATGGATACGGCAACGACGGCTTTGGGCTGTCCTGATACGGATGCGCCGGAAGTTGTTACTGGTGAACCTTCACGTTATCAGCCACCTGGTGCCAGAGTTGAAGCGGCTTGGCTACCGATTGTCGAGCCAGAAGATGCCGTTGAGGCCGATGGCCCCATGTATCCAAGCCCCAAGGCCGGCTACATCTATCGCGGTCTTTCAAGTGTTCCAGAATCTATGCGAAACTATTGGGCAATGGCCAATGAGCATTATCTGCCCGGCCAATATGTCTATCAATTTGATCAAACAATTCGTGCCATTTCGAGGCCGCAGATGGAGCTCATGGCAGCTCGGGGCTCCGGCCTCCACCAATGCGCTTATTGAACAACGGCACACACCTACATGCTCCGTGAGAGCACGCAAATTGCCGATACCGAAGTTGAACTGAAAGACGTCACCGAAGGCTTAAGCGATGGCACGCAAATACCTAATGCTGAAGCCTTGGTGAATTTCGCTGAAGCGATTGTATCCAGGGATTGCGCTCGAATAGCTGAAACCCGCAAAGTCGTATTTGACACTCTAGGCAATGACGCCACCGTAGATGCTGGCGCCGTCGCCTCAGCCTTCCACGGCTTCGTCCGGATCGCCGACACCATCGGCATTCCATATGACACGGCAGCCCAAGGTCAAGATGCCCCCGAAATCCGCGAAGCGGCGGGCATCAACGACTTCTACCGCATCCAACAAGCGGGTTAACTAATAGGTTAAGAATGTAATTAAGGTGGCAGTCACCTTTGTTACATTTCTTGCCGGGGAGATGACATGGCGATCGATCTACATACCCACTATGTGCCGGAGACGTTAGCGGCTGAGTTGCGCAAGCGTGAGGTGCCGCCGTTTATTCGGACAAAGGAAGATGGCAACGAGATTTTTCAAATGCCGCATGGGCAGCTGGCGTTTCCAACCAGCTTCATGGATATGACTGCCCGGCGTGAATTTATGACCGGGCTCAACATTCAGCGCCAAGTGCTGTCTTTTCCCGGCCTGTTTGGGCTGGATAGTATTGCCGCCAGCGAAAGCCTGCCTTTGGTTCAAATTTTTAACGATGAGGTGGCCAAGCTCTCGAAAGAGTTTCCAGATACATTCTCCGGCCTAGCTGCCCTACCGATGGCGGATATTGATCTTGCCGTTCAGGAATACCGGCGCGCGCGGGATGAGCTTGGGTTGATTGGCGTGATTTTGCCCAATAACTGTTTTGTCAGCGAAGATCACGTAGCCGAGCTGGCGCCAATTTTCAAAGCCGTCCAGGAAATCGGTGGTCATGTTTTCATTCATCCCGGTCGCCGCCCTGATGAAGTCCCTGAAGTCTATGAGCCAAAATCACCACCCTTCAAAGATAACGTCGCTGAACGCCTAGCGCTTACGGTTCAAAACAGCGTCAGTCATTGTATGGTGACCTTGTTGTTCAGCGATTTCCTCGACGCCTACCCGGATATCTCGCTGCATGTCGCCAATATGGGCGGCACACTGCCTTATGTCATTGAGCGCATGGATAACGTGACGCTGACCCGGACACCGGATGCCGCGCTGCCGAGCTCGAAGGCTGGACGCGTGCATGTTGACTGCTCATCGCTCGGGCCAAAATCGCTTGAACTGGCGGTGAAAGTTTTCGGTGCGGACCGCATTGTGTTTGGTACGGACTGCCCAATCTTCTCGACCGAACAGTCTTTAAACGCTGTCGCCACGGCTGATATCAGTGATGCAGATCGGCAAAAAATACTAACTGGCAATGCCGAGCAGCTATTGGCGGCGTATTTTTAGGCCGATCGCCCGAGCTCAAGGTCCGGGAAAATCTCCGAATAGCGCGCCCCTGGATAATAAGCTTTGCTGTAAGCAGGCCGGGCTTTCATTCGGGCCAGCCATTCGGTGACCTGAGGTAAATCTTTCTCCCACAATTGCTCATAGCCCATATCTTCCATGCGGTCGATCAAGGGGGCCACGCAAATATCGGCCAAGGAATAAAAATCTCCCATAATCCATGGGCCGCCCGTTTCTTTGATCGCTTGATGCATCCTCTCGACGGTTTGGCGGATATCATCCAGAGCGGTTTGAATTTCGGCATCACTAAAGCCGTCTCGGCCCATTCGGGTATAGAATTCTGTCTTTAACGGACGCTTTTCAGCCGCCACTTTGAATTCCTCATCCGACATATCGCGAAAGTTTTTAATTAGAATTTTTTGAAAAGTCGGATAGCGCACGGCACCGGTCGGCTTTTCTTCAAAATAGCGCAGCCACCAGCGCATTCGGGCCCGCTCTTTCGGATCATCTGGTGTCAATTTAACGTCTGGGAAAACTTCATCAAGATATTCAATAATCACTGATGAATCGATGATCGGCGCGCCATTATGCAACAATGTCGGCACCACGCCATTTGGGTTAATTTTTAGATATTCCGGCGTAAGATGATCTGTGCCGCCGGGCATTAGTTTATGGTCAACCCAGTCGAGGTCTTTCTCCGCCAGACAAAGGCGCACCTTAAGACTGCAGGTTGAGGCTGGAAAATTGTAGAGCTCTAAGGTCATATTTCAGCCTTCATAACAGCATGATAAGTGCACCGGTGATGGCAACATTATTGAAAAATAACAGCATATGATAGTTGTTCCGAAGAGAGTCTTCCATGGTCCAGAAGCGATGAAACATCGCCGTTGCCAACACGGTTAAAACAATCAGCACAATCGCAGCAGGCGACGTGTAATAGTCAATCATCAACGCCAAGCCGGCAACAAATTGTAGAGCGAAATTAATCACGAGAAATAATTGCGGCTTTGGCAGAATAGCGCCGGTGCGCTCAATGTTGAACTGCCAAACGCGCAGATTTTTAACGATCATGATCCAGAAAAAAAGGCCCAGAATAACCTGACCGATAATTTGGGGAAGCGTGTGGCCATCAAAAAACATCTTTTTGACCCTAGTGGTTTCGAACCACCATAAAAATACCAGCGCAGACAAAAACAGCGCCGATAATGTGGTATGAGAACACTTCCTCGCCGAGGAAAGTCGTCGCTAAAATCGACCCATAGACCGGCATCAAGCTGACAAAGACCGCGGCCCGATGCGGCCCGACAACCCGGTTTCCGTTGTTCCATAAGGCCAGCGAGCCAATCGACACGATAATGGCCAAGATAACCGACCAAAAAACGGTTTCCAAAGTAAAGGGCACCGGTCCCACCAATATGGTTTCGCCTATATAAAACGGTAGTAGCGGGAACGTGCCGAAGAATAGAATGACAAATAATGTTGGAAAAGTTCCAAGACCCGGCGGCAGCTTGCGCAAATTAATGGCATACATCGAATAGGATAAAATCGCGAATATAACGATAAAATCACCGATATTTAGCTCCAAATTAATCAATACCGCCAAATCGGCTTTGGCAATCATAAAGACAACACCGACAATCGCTGAGGCGATACCAACATATTGAATGTTCTTGAGACGATCTTTTAGGATAATCCAGGTCAAAAGTGCGGTTACAGCCGGCTGGGTGGTATTGACCAAGGACGCGTTTATTGCCGTGGTAAAATTCAATGAGGTAAACAGAAGCGTTCCGCCACCGACCATAAAGGTTCCTTGCGCCAGATAGATTTTCCAATGCCTGCGGACCAAATCCAAATTGTCTCGAACATCTTTCCAGACAAAGGGTATTAGAACAATGACTGCGGTCACCCAGCGCCAGAAAGTCAGGCCGACAAGCGGTATCTCCTCATGAACTCCCTTGGCGATGACGACACTTATTGACCACAGCAATACCGTGATGGCGATCATTAGATAAGCCACAGGGATACTGATATTAGGGGGCGTATGTTGGTCCTGAGGTGCAGCCATTTTAGTCTTCTATTTTATCCAAATCTCTAATGGTCGAATCCAACAGGTTCAAAACCGCATGCCCCTCGCCCAAAGCCCGGCCCGCTGTCGCATGGGCAGCCCTGAATTTAAGCAGCACCGTCTCCAGGCTTTTAGCCTCCGTATTCAACAAGCGGTCGCCAATGGTTTTCATCTCGTCTGGATCAAGCTCCATATCTGGAGACATCCGCATGGCGCTTGACCACATCTTGCAGAGCTCGATTAAAACCGATTCATCGGGAAGTGAAGTATTGCCAGGACTCATTTTTCTGCCGTTTATCCATTTGACCGCAAACCTACACAACGCCTGATAACAAGTCACGCGGGGTGAAATTTTTATTGCATATTACGAAATTAATTGAGCAGCCCCACAAGTATCTCGGCGACCTCTTTAGGATGAGACATCATCATTTGATGGCCGGACTCTATTTCTCTATAGACCCAGCTTTCATCTTGCTCGCAGGCTTTGGCGAATTTCTCAAACGGGCTCGGGGTAAAACCAGAGGCCCACACATAGGCTCGTTTTTCTGGTCGAGGATGATCGAGTGTTACGGGCTGGGTGAGCGAGGCCAAGGGGTGATCAACCCGCAAACGATCAAATTGAGCAATATCATCCGGGTCGGTCAGTTTCCAAAATTCTGCTGGAGGCGGTGGAATCCGCCAGCCTTCTCCCTTTTCTTTGGCCATTTTGTGGTAATAATCAATGCGATCAGGCGGCTGCAAATCCATTACCGACTGACCATTTTCGGGCAAGAAGGCATCAAGATAAATTAGAGTTCCAATGCGATCGAACTGGCGATCAGCTGCCCCCGTCACCACCATGCCGCCATAACTGTGACCGACCAAGACAACGTCTTCCAGTTCTTCACACTCAATAACATTGGCAATATCACAGATATGGGTTTCAAGATCGGTCTTGGGCGTCAATAAATGCGTGCGCTCACCAAGGCCGGTCAAAGTTGGCGTAAACACCAAATGGCCTTGAGCACGCAGAAAGTTAGCCACTTTACGCCACTGCCAACCACCGGCTCCCATACCATGAACGAGGACAAAATTAGCCATCGCTTACGCGTGCCTCTTATTCATGCCCTTGGCCCGGCACCGGCGTTGCACCGGGCGTACCGGTATGCAGCGCCTTATCGCGCCCGCCGAACTTCTCAATCAAAGCGTTTTGATCGTCCTTCGCCTGACGATCAACTTTTTCAGGATCGCAAATAGCGCGCAGATAACCCTCATACTCAGTCACGATTTCAGCATAATTCGGGTCAGCCGCCAAATCTGAGGTTTCTTCAGGATCAGCTTCTAAGTCAAAAAGCTCCGGCTCATAGTCAACATAATAGAGAAACTTATATTTTCCTTTGCGCAGCATAAAACCTCCGGTTGGGGAGGACGTCGCATGATATTCGCTAAAAACAATACGCTCCGGGTCATCAGAAGTATGTGCCATCTCGAACCAGGATCCACCGGCAAGCTCCTGCTCCCCATCTGTCAGATCGAGCCCGACGCCATCCATGACGGTTTGGTAGCTATCGAGCAAAGAGGTCGTTGTCGAACTCACTTTGCCTTCTGGAATACCGTCGCCAGCGACAATCAAAGGGATACCGGCGCTTTCTTCATACATGTTGGACTTGCCCCACATCCCGCGTGCACCAACATTGTCACCGTGATCACTGGTGTAAACGACCCGCGTGTCACCTACCAAGCCGCATTCAGCTAACACGTCCAGCACGCGGCCAATTTCTGCATCAATAAAACTGCATAGCCCAAAATAAGCTGCCACTGCGATCAGCCGTTGCTCAGCGCTGAGGTGCCGATCGACTTGCAAATAATCATCCATGCGTTGGAGCCAGGGATGACGCACAAAACCTTTTTCCGGATCGAGCTTGCGTGGTGGCAACTGATCAAGCGGATACATGTTGTAGAACTCTTCCGGCACAATAAGTGGAAAATGTGGCGCGACAAAGCCAAGATAAAGCACCCATGGTTTCTCTTCGGGACTCTCCGCAGCATCTTTCAGCCACTGACACGCTTCGTCCGCAATCAGGCGGTCATAGCGGTTATAATTCGACTCGCCCGGGCCAATTTCTTTCAGCATTTTGGCAGGATGTTCATCCGGCAAAGGATCTCGGATCGAGCCCCAAACTTGGCCGACGCCATCCATTACATGCATCGGATGATGTTGTTTGGAAAAGCCTGTATTTAAATCCTCATGGCGATAATGCAGCTTGCCGATGGATTCGACCCGGTGGCCCTCATCCTGCAAGCGATGCCCCCAACCCTTAACTTCACCGTCATAGGGCAGCGCATTGTCCCAATATTTCGTCTCATGGGTATACCGCCCGGTCGCAAACGCCGCCCGGGCCGGAATGCAAATCGGCGAGTTGGTGTAATGTGCGGTAAAGCGTGTGCCGCGCGCGGCCAGCTTATCCAGATTAGGAGTTTTAACTTGATCATGACCATAGCAGCCGAGCATCTTCGGATTATGCTCATCGGACATAATATAGAGGAGGTTTTGAGGTTTCATGGAATTAACTTAAATCCTTCTGATTTCTGGCAAAGAAGACAACCACCGCAATCGCCAGCACCATGAAGGTAATGGATATCGGTCCCGCAAAGAGGAACCAGGGATCAGCGCCGGTTACGGCAAAGGCCTGGCGCATGGCTTCTTCGAGATTATTGGCAAGGATATAGGCGATGATAAAAGCCAATACCGACATGTTTAATTTTCGCATCAGATAGCCAAGAAAGCCAAAACCCAGCGTCACATAGACGGCAAACATCGTGGTCTGCTGAACGTAAATGGCCGTCAGGGTGAGCAGCAGGACAATCGGCAGCAGGCGTTGTTTTGGAATACGGATCATAACCCCCATCCAGCGCATGAAAATGCCGCCGAGCGTCCAGTTTAGGCCATTGGCGAAAATCATGGTGGTGAACAAGCCAAAAGCATAAACCATTTCCTGATTGATCTGATCCGGCACAAGCCTAAAAACTTGCGGGCCAGGCGTAAATCCGCTGATGGTTTCGGTGGCGAGCAAGATAAAGACCGCCGACACATTGCCCGGAATACCCAGCGACAAAACGGGTATGAGATTGGCACCGGCGACAGCTGAATTGGCGGCCTCTGTCGCCGCAATGCCTTCAATGGCGCCTTCGCCAAATGCCGGCGAGCCTTTGTGATATTTGCGCCCGGTCGCATAGCCGAGCGTTGCCGCCAGCGTACTACCAATGCCCGGCAGCGCGCCGATCATCGTGCCAATAGAGGCTGAGATACCAATAAAAGGGAGAATGCGGCGAATGTCGCTAAGATGAAGTTTATTGTCACCCTTCACTTCAACATGGGTGATCGAGGAGGTATCCTTCATCTCCCGCCACATGTCTTCGAGCGACTTAAACACTTCGCCCAATATGAGCACGCCGAGTACCGCACTTATCAGCGGGAAACCGGCGGCGAGACTGTCACTCCCCATCGACAAGCGCGGATGGCCGTCTTCGCCGGTCCCAATATAGGCAATGAACAATCCAAGCAATGCGGCCAGCATGCCTTTCCAGACATTCGAGCCCACCACGGCTGAGACAAAAGCCAGCGACAAAATAATCAGCGCGGCCTTTTCGGGAAAATCGAGGAATTTCTCAACTAAAATAGCCAAGAACGGTGCGCAGGTAATCAGTACGATATCTGAAAAGGTATCACCAGAAACTGAGGAGAAATGCGCGACCCGGAGCGCTTTTCCGGGTTGACCTCTTTTGGTCAGTGGATAGCCATCCAAGGTCGTCATAAGCGAGTCAGGTGTGCCCGGCGTATTGAATAAAATAGCGGGCACGGCACCGCCGATTGTCGAGCCTTTCATAATGCCGACCAGAAAACCCAATACTGGCAATAACGCATTTGCATCGAAGCCAAAGACAGATATGAGGATCGGCAAAGAAATCGCCATCGCGAACGGGCCGCCGATGCCGGGTGTTGCACCAACAAAAATGCCAAACAGAAAACCTAGAATAACCATAACAATGGTAATCGAGATCGGCAGACCAGCGATCGAAAACACCGGATCGGCTGAAAAAACGGTCACGATACCGAGCCATATATGATCGAGCAGGCCCATCAATTATTCCCGTTCGGTGGTAGCAACATATTATCAAAGGGAACTTCATAAAGGATGGTCAGAACGATAACAGCCAGCAGCGAAACCCCGGCACTGCCCAGCGTAAAACGATTTTCAACCACACCGATACAGCCAAATATCAAGGCAAAGCCACCCAGCATATAGCCAAAAATCTTATAAGGATACGTGCCCCGCAGATTGCGGTAGGTCCCGATTTCACCGCCGAGTGCATTTACGAGATCCACCAGAAGAGGGCCCGCGTGCATCATCAGGGCGAGCCCAATGGCTATGGCAATTACGAGACGAAAGATAAAATAGAAGCTTTTTCTGTCCAGGCCTTCGACAGCCGATACCGGGCGAATAATCGCAATAAGCCCCATCAAGATAGACGTCACCAAAATACCTACCGTCATAATGGTTGGCGCCATAGCATCACCAATGGTCACCCGGCGGCGGAAGGTTTCTATCACCCCGGTTTCGATGTCAATCGGTATCCAGACAAACAGCGTAAACAAGGATGTAACAATAAAGAAAAGCGCAAGACCGAGAGTCCAGGGCGCTTTTTGAAATGCGGTGGAAAATTTTTGCATCTTAAAAAAGGAAATGGGGCCGGCTATCCAAACCGGCCCAACTTCACTTACTTCATAAGCTTCATCAAAACCTTAGCAATTTTAATTTCATTTTGAATAAAAGCGTCCAATTTCTTGCCGGTTATGACATCCGGTCCACCATAACCTTTGCTGACATATTGAGAAGCCTTGGTGCTTGGATCATTGATGATGTCGCCGATCGCATCGGCAAGCGCCTTGCGGGCCTCGCCAGGAATACCGGCCGGGGCGACAAAGATAAACTTCGCACCGATGTCATATGGAATGCCCATTTCAACCAAGGTCGGCGCATTTGGAGAAATTTTAAGACGCTGGCTAAGACCAGAGGCGAGGTTCACCATTTTACCTGACCTCACAGCTTTGGACTGGATGCCCGCGCCATAGCCGAGATCAACATCACCAGCAATAATAGCGTTCATTACTTTGCGGCCACCGCGCAGCACGACGGTGTTAAACTTCACACCGTATTTTTGCTCGATCAGGAAATTGATGTCTGCATGTTTGGCACTCATACCGGCAAATTTGAAGACCTTGCCTTTCTTAGCCGCAGCAATCACGTCGGCAAAAGTCTTCCAGCCCTTGGACGTATTGGCAACGATACCCATCTGTGAGCTTGTCGTCGTCGCGATATAGGTGAAATCATCGGTTTTGTAGCCGGCTTTTTTAGAGGCCAGCATGTTGTAGCCAAACACCTCGGTCACCGCCATACCGATGGTTAGGCCATCATTAGGCAGGCCCTTAAGTTTGCGCGCCATCACGACGCCGCCCTTGCCGGTTACGTTTGACGGAATAACATTCCAGCCTTTGCGCTTTTTCAATTCAGCCGCGATGAGACGGGCTTGGGTATCCGTACCACCACCCGCAGCAAAGCCGATGATAACACTAATAGGTCCTTTTGGTTGCCATTCAGCTTTCGCTGGCGTAGCCATAAAAGCCGTAGCGGCCATACCGACTACTGCCAGAGGCATAACTATTTTGGTTAGTTTTGACATTGATCGTCTCCCATGTTGATCGTTAAAATTCTTACTTAGTTGTTGAAACAACCTTATCACTTTTAGGCTGCTTAGTTAAATACAAATATTGGGCTGCTCCAGGCTTGGAAGCCATCTTCCGTTGTCACGCAGACCCAAACCGGGTTATCACCTGACGCGGTTAAATCTATCTGCACCTCCCCCGCAAGTGATCGATGCGGGTTTTTATCCGGCAAGCGCATAATTCTAAGCTTTCTTTCCAATCCTCCGCAATCAAGAATGCGGTCTTCAATACCCATTTCTGCCAATTCACAGGATAAAGTGCCGTGATTTGTCTCTAAAGCAAGCTCAACATCCTCATTGGTATCAAGCCAGACATCAAAGCCGCCATAATTACCGGTGGTGATCGCATCCCATTTGACTTTGCTGTCGCCATCCACTTCCAGCAGTCGTTCATGGTTCCAAGCGTTGATTTTCTCCATGCGCGTGATCTTAGCATTTTTAAAGACCGCCTCGCCGATCCAGCTGGTATTGCGCCCGCGCCCGCGATATTCCGCGCCGCTCCAGATTACCCGGTAGCGATTGCCAAGATCGCTTTTGTCATAACCACGCAGCGTTTCAACCACATCCATACCATTGCGTATTTCAATACGTTCAATCGGCGTCGGTGATTTCACATCAACAGCGATGGTCACTTTATTGTCCGTCGTTTGAACAATATCGCCCATCATCGCGGCTTTCGCATCGACTGACTTGGTCGTCTCATAGACATTCGGATCAAGATCAAAAAGTTGGCTGGTACTGTCAAAATGCGCATCTACAGTCATATGGAGCCGGTTGCCGGTGGTGCCATAGTGATGACGTTTGCGGAGACAATCGAAAATACCATCGCGAGTCAGCTCTTCTGTCAGGAAACAAGTGAGCCCGCCATAAGCGCCAAACATTGAGGCACCGGGATAGCTCGCTCCCGGCCGCCCTTTATGACCATCGCTGTTGCAGACAACGCCTGAGCGATGACCGAGCGGGAAGCCATCCGTCAGCAGCCATTCAAATGTGCCCCAGGCTGAATGGATTTCCATTGCCGTCTCGATCTTGGCATCATGGGCAAAGGTGATATCGGCATAGCGGCCACCGACATGGGCATAGGCGAGACAATCTTCATCTTTGAGCGCTTCAAACAGTTCGCGCGCATCATTGGTATCGGTATCAATGTCTGACTGATCGGGCAGTAAGGCATGAGACGAACGTCTAATTTGACGGCCTTCTTCGCGGAAATAGATATTTCGATCGCCACCGACCGACGTGTTGCCTGACCATTCATAGCCCGGGAATGTAACGAACCGATTGTCCTGATGATAGCTCGCCGTTAGCTCATTGAGATAGGCCCAAAACGCATTATTGACCTGAAAGTCATTGGCTTGGTGGCTAATGACATCGAGAAACGCCAGATCGCGGGCAAAATCAAAATACTCCCTGGAATTTGTCGCCCCGATGGACTCACCGCTTTGACCATGGAGATCACCCCAATAGCCGCCATAAGCGCCCGCTTCAATAATCAACGGTCCAGCTTCACACAACGGCGCATCGCTATCAGCATCAAATATGGTAATCCGCAACTCGCCCTCTTCCGCGACGGAGAGCTTTTCGAACTGGAGGGACTTCTGGCCTTTGGTAAAACTGGCGGTTTCGGGCAAATTGGTCACCGGTAAGCTGGCTTCGATCCGCAAATTGGCTTCGACAAGATCAGACGGATTACCCCACTCATCTTCGGCTTTGATACCAAGCTGAAAACTCTCACCCGGGCGCCTCAGCGTTGAGACTGCCGCCCGCCAGTTAATGGGATCACCGGGGACAATCGAGATCGCGGGTTTGTCTAGGATCGGCACGTAATGGCCGACGGCACAAGCATCGACCAATACTTTGAACTCGAAACCGCTTTCAACAAAGGTTTGCATTTTAAAGCCGGGCGAGCCGCCGGATGTATCACCAAAAGTGAGCGTGATCGTATCCCCTTCTGATAAATAACCGCCCGATATACCAACGGTGAGCGCCTTCATCCAGGGACGAGAATGCCCGACATTTTCAAATCCAAGTTTTGGGTACGTGCCGAGACTGGTCACGGCTGTGACATAATTTGGCGCTTTCGGATCGGTCATTTGCAACCCGCCCCAATCGCCAAAAAATCTAAAGACAATGCGAATACTGCCATTGTCATCCAAGCCAAACCGCCCAACCGTATAGGTCAGTGTAAAGGTCTGGTGAGAGCGTACTTGAAAGGCCCCTTCCGGCGAGAGCTCGGCTCGGCCATAAAGCACAGGATCCTCGGTCGGAGCGGCAGCGGGCCAAACCTCGCCAACGAGTTCTGAATCCACAATATTTGTATTACGTTCCGCCATGGATCAGGACCTTTCAGTTTCCTGCAACAATTCTTCGATCACACCGTTGAGCTTGGTCAAAATGATTGGCAGCGATCTACGCTCGGAAGCCGTGAGGGAGGCCAAAATTTTCTGCTCTCGGGCATCAGAAAGTTCTTTGATCTTTCCATAAATTTCATACCCCTTATCAGTCATCACCAAAACAGTGCTGCGCTTATCTTTCTTATCCGTTATCTCCCGGACACGACCAGTCCGCACAAGCTTTTTGATGGCGCGGCTGACATTGCCTTTATCCATCAAGGTCGTCTCACATATTTCGCGTGCGGTGCCTTCTCCATTTCCAGCCAACACAGCTAAAATGCGCCATTCCTGAACACCGACCTCAAAATTTTCCGAATAAATGCGTGATCCCCACATTCCCATTTTATTCGCCAGATTCTGTATCCGATATGCCAACCGGTCTCTTATATCAAATTCTTTTGCCATAGAACCTTCAGAACCCTCCTTGATCCTGTCATTGGCAAATCTTGACAAAAATTGCTTGTTGTGACAACGATTTTAATAATCACCGGGGATATTAAATGAAACCGAACATTCTTTTAATTACGTCTGATCAACATCGTGCTGATTGCTTTGGATTTGAAGGCCGCAATATCAAGACACCCAATCTTGATGCCTTGGCCCACAGTGGCACCCGGTTTAGCAACTGCATTACACCGAATGTCGTTTGTCAGCCCGCCCGCGCTTCCATGCTTACCGGCCTTCTGCCGCTCAGCCATGGCGTCTATGACAATCATGTCAGTCTCGATCCCAAAATCGGCGAGCAAGGTTGGGCAGGGTCGCTTGCCAAAAACGGTTATCAAAGCGCTTTTATCGGCAAAGCACATTTTGGCGAACATCCAGAATGCACGCCCTATGGCTCACCGGAAAGCCGAGAAGGGTCAGCTGGCTTTCCAGAGACTTGGAACGGCCCCTATATGGGCTTTGAGCATGTTGAGCTGATGATCCTCGGTCACTGGCATGATCTATTGCCGTGCGAAGAGCCGCCGCGGGGACACCATTTTGAACGTTGGTTCTGGGGCCACGGCGAAGACGGTGAAGCCTGGAAATTATGGGCGGAGGATTTCGGTCCCAAGCAGGAAGCCGCCCAAACTTGGTTTTCCAAATTACCGGCAGAATGGCACTCAACCACTTGGGTCACCGACCAAACGATAAAATATTTAGACCAGCAGGATGGCTCGGAGCCGTTTTGCCTATGGGCCTCTTATCCCGACCCCCACCACCCCTTTGATTGCCCGGAACCTTGGAGCCGCCTGCATCACGAAGATGAGGTGGTGATCGCCAAGCACCACCAACGTGACTTGGATCAACGTCCCTGGTGGCACCGCGCGTCGCTCGAGAGTGTCCCGCAAGCCAAAAGGCAAAGAGAGAAGACACTCCGCGAAGAATATTCCCGCATCCCCCCACAAACCGATAAACAGCTCCGTCAGATGACCGCAAATTATTTTGGCGAGCTTGCCTTTATCGATGATGGCGTCGGACGCATATTGCAACAGCTCGAAGACAGCGGAATGGCCGAAAATACCATCGTTATTTTCACCTCTGACCATGGCGATCTGTTGGGCGATCATGGCCTCTATCTAAAAGGACCGACACCTTATGAAGGTCTCTTACGGCTCGGCTTTATTGCCAAGGGACCCGGCATCCCGGAAAACAAAGTCGTCGATGAACCTGTCTCAACAAATGATCTGGCAGCGAGTTTTTACGATTGGGCCGATATCGAGAAACCGGCAAATATTCAAAGCCAATCTTTGCGCCCGCTTTTGGAAGGCGGGCAAGAAACCCGCGACGTCGCCTATAGCGAATGGAACCAACAGCCCAGCCGAACCGGGGTCGAGTTGAACCTACGCACCGTCCGCGCCAAGACCGCCAAGCTCACACTGGAACTCATCTCTGGCGAAGGAGAAATGTATGATCTGGCGGAAGATCCGGATGAAATGGTGAACCGGTTTAACGATCCCGGTAAGGCAAGCTTGCAAAAGGAACTCAGCGATATGATTCAAGCCCGGCCGGGCGATTTCCTCGAAGACTTACCGGAGCATGAGGCCTAAAAAAAGCGCGTTATTTTACAAGCTAAAGACAACGTTGGCCTGGCCGGTGCCAGAGCTTGGGAAATACTCACCGATCAACTCGCCCTGGCCTTCATACTTATCCCAACCCAAGGCCCCAAAAAGCATAACAGTATCGTGCATAGCCCCTTCACCGGAACATTTTTTGGCATAGTCGGGCAGCATCTTGAGGAAGGTTTTAATATCGCCTTCCTGCCACATCTCCAGAACTCTTAGATCGACCTGGCGGTTAAATTCGCTGGAGATCGTGAAGGTGCCGTTATTTTCTTCATAGATATCGTTTTCCCAAATTTGGTGGGAGAGCGACCCGGATGCCAGGAGCACCACCTTACTATCGCTTTCATCAATCGCTTCACGGATCGCTTCACCTAGTTTACGCGACGCTTCCTGGCTATGAACCGTGCACCAACCGGCAATCGACACCACCTTCAAATCAGCCTCTTCATTCATATAGCGCATCGGCACCAGAGTGCCGTATTCCAGATCAAGGGAATCGATTTGATGGGACAGTGTATAGACACCCTTATCTTGGGCCTTCTGGGCAATGGCAGCGCCCAGCGCCGGCTCGCCCTTATAATCATAGGTCATGTTTTGAATAAACTGCGGAAACTCGTGGCTAGTGAAAACACCTTTAAAGCGGGTATTGGCATTCACATGGTAGGCAGCGTTGACCAACCAATGGGTATCAATGACGACAGCGGTGTCAGCCCCTGCTGCTCGCGCGCGGCGACCAATTTCTTTTAAACCCTCAATGGCTTGATCACGTTTCCCATGGATCGGACCGGGCTGCTCCGACATAATCATTGTCGGCACATGGGTCACCTTTGCCGCATAAACCAATTCACCCATTGCTCAAATGCTCCTCATTATAAATTGATGAAGCACAAACTATCGGGAATTAACGCGGTGGTATTTGACTGATATCAAGAGATATAATTAGGCACGTCCAGTTGAACGACCCGGTCGACAAATATACCGGGCGTGATGATGGCTTCTGGATCGAGATCGCCAAGCTCGACAATTTCATCAACTTGCACAACTGTCGTCTTGCCGTTCATCGCCATCGACGGCGCAAAATTTCGGGCGGATTTATCATAGGTAAGATTACCCCAGCGATCTGCCTGCTTGGCTTTGATCATAGCAAAATCAGCATGGAGGGGATGCTCCAAAACAAAATCCTTGCCATCAAACTGGCGGGTTTCCTTGCCTTCGGCGAGCTTGGTGCCAAAAGAGGTCGGTGTGTAAAAGCCGCCAATGCCAGCGCCACCTGCCCGAATACGCTCACTCAAGGTTCCTTGCGGTACAATCTCAAGCTCTATCTCGCCAACGGCATAGAGATCTTTAACAACGGCTTTTTTTGCTGCCGTCGGAAAGGAGCAGATAACTTTGGTAACGCGGCGTTCAGCAATGAGCTTGGCTAGCCCGTGATAAGCCTCACCGGCATTGTTTGAGATAATGGTTAAATCTTTGGCCCCTTGATCAATAACCGCTTCCATTAAGAGGCTTGGCGCACCTGCTTCACCAAAGCCACTGACCATTATGGTCGAGCCATCCTCGATGCCGGCAACTGCTTCTTCGATTGAGCTTACTATTTTATCTATCATCTAAAACCACCAATTAAAGGCAAATTTCGCCTAAAGACACACTAGGGGAATAGCTGTCGTCTAAGCTAACGTCAATGCGTTTTTCCGCTACCCCGGTGGCATTAATGACGATCGTGTAGGCCCCACTGCCAGGCTCTAACGCCTCGAACCTAAAGTCACCAAAATAGTCCGTATCAGCCTGAGCTATTTCTGCGTCGCTTTGCAGGAGAGTGACGCTCGCCCCTTCAACGCAATCGACGATGCCGGCCTTATCTTGGGACACACTGCCGCCGATAAAGCTTTTTTGAAAGCGCGCGAGATTTTTATACCAAACTCTGGGCTTGGTGCGTAAATCCGGATGCAGTTCTTCGAGACCCTCTTGTTGGACGAGCTTGCTCATCTCCTCGTCGCTCATTTTTTTGGCGACCAAGGCATTGGTGGCACATACTTGTGGTCCGCGGGGCTCTTTCCAGCCCTCATCCAGCAAATGCGCATCAAAGAACCAGCTTTGCGGCACTTGGCTCTCTTCATTCCAGGTGATGGCACCGTAAGGACAAGCATCGACCAGATGCTGTTGGCCTTTAGATTTCACCGGATCGATTAAGACAATACCGTCGGCACGTTTCGAAATAGCCCCATCTTTTGCCGCTTTGATGCAAGGCGCATCGTCGCAGTGCTGGCACATCTTCGGCAGATAAGCGACATCCACCATCGGCGCTTGGCCACGCACTTTTTGCTCTATCTCGATCCAGTTTTTACCCCGCCTCGGCATCTCTGCTGCATAGCCTGGGAAGGTATTGCCAACGAACTCATCCTGGCAGGCAATCGAGCAAAGCCCGCAATTGGTACATTCGGCGACATCAACGATCATGTTCCATTTGCTCATGATGTAGCCTCCGCCTGAATACTCTCAGGCTCCCGATCATTAGCCGTCCAAAGCTCAACCTCAACCAGCGCCGTGCTGCTGCCCATGGAATGGGCCTGTTTGAGCTGGCTTTTCTTGGGCGTTAAGAGATTGAGACAGCCGCCTCGGTCTGCAGATTTTCCGGGCTCTCCCACAGGATCATAATTGGCTGAAGCTTCATAACCATGGGTCAGGCCTGGCCTGAGGCGATCGGTCGGCACAGCGGCACAAATCACCGCCCCTTGGCCATTAAAGACTCGGATTAAATCATGACGCTTAATGCCCCGCTTTTGGGCATCTTCCGAATTGATGCGCAGCACCCAGTAGTCGTGACCGTCGACGCGCACACGGTGTTCTTCAAGGTTATTGATAAAGGCATCCTTGCCATCGCCTTGGGTATGAAAGCTGTAGCGCGGGTGCGGGGTCAGCATTTGCAGCGGATAGTCTTTGAGGTCCTCTGGGTTCCCGGCCCCTTGTGGCGCGGGAATGTATTTAGCAATGATGGGACGCTCGGGATCATTGGCATCAAAGCGTTTAAGACTTTCACATTCAAACTCGAACAATCCAGTTTGCGTTTGCAGGCCGGTCAAAAATTCATCTGTGTAATCAGACGGCAAGGGATGCGGTTCCGGCACATCTTTTTTGCGGCCTTCATAGAACCAATTCCACGCCGTCGGCATTTTATCATCAGCCGGATTAGCCGGCAGCACGGCATAGCCTTTGCGGATAAATTCCTTCCAGCCCATCAGACTTGGTAAATCGGAGGAATCATACATCCGTTTGACCCAATCGAGCTCACTCATGCCTTCTGAGAAATAGGCAGCGAGGCCCAACCGCTTACAAATATCGAGGAATATCTGATAGTCGGATTTAGACTCTCCTAAGGGCTCAATACATTTGTGCTGGAAGGTTATCACCCGGTGATTGAGCTGTTGCTGGCCGTGATGGGCATAGCCACCTAGCGCCGACCATTCAGAAATATCTGGGCGCTCAAAATTGGTGCAAGCCGGCAAAATGACATCAGCGAACTTCGCCTCACCCTCGTTCCAGATCGATTGATTGACGACAAACTCAAGCTTGTCAGAGCGATACATCTCAACAAAGCGGTTCGAATCCGGCATCGTGCTGAGGATCGAGCCGCCATATTTGTAGAGCATCTTGACCGGCGAATGACCAGGCTTGGGATAGCCGAATTTGGTGAACTGATTTTCGATGGTTGAACCATCCCAGAGATAGCCCTCAGCCTTGCCTTCCAATATTGCTTCAGCGAAGTGGAGGCGCGGGATGACTTGGCTTACGGTATTCATACTGGGCAGGCTCGGCATACGCTGATAATGGGCGATTGCCGCGGAGGTGTTCCGAAGATCCCCCGACATGCCGCCATCGGCATAACCTGGGAAATAGAAATTAAGATCAACCGGCGTGCCATATTGCATATTGCCAAGGCCCACGCCGGGGCGACCTAAGCCTTGCATCGCGGCCAAGCACACCATCATGCGCGCCCACTGGGAGCCCGTCGCATTGCGGCATGCGCCACCATGGCCATTGCCACCACCGCCGCAGGAGAGATAAGTGCGCTTGCTGCCCCATTTTCTGGCGAGCGCCCGAATATCGCGGGCCGCCAAACCGGTTTGCTCGGCTCCCCATTCCGGGGTTTTCGGGATGTCGTCTTCTTTGCCCAATACATAATCGCGCCACATATCAAAACCATGGGTTCGGTTTTCGATAAACCACTTGTCGTAAAGACCTTCGGTGATCCAGACATGGGCAATTGCCAAGGCAAGTGCCGGTGACGTCGTTGGTTTTGGGGCCAACCATTTACCGCCCAGCAATTGAGCCGTGTCATTGTAGTATGGATCGATATGAACCATTTCGATATCGGTATCTTTGAGCCATTGCCGACGGATGGTGCCTTCCTGGGCCGAATAACTGTTCGTGCCTTCGGGATTGGACGCCCAAAACACGACCATTTCGGAATTCGTCAACAGATCTTCAACACCGCCATAGGTCTCCGTCTCACCAACCCGCAACGTATAGCCGTAGTGATGGGACGCGCCCCAGTACCAGCCTTCCCAACTATCCGGGTTGTGATGTATGCGGGTCATGCCGACCGCATTGATGAAGCGGTTATTGGCACTCAGGTAATAACCGATATTGCCCCAGGTGTGGTGCGAGCCATGAGAGTTGGCAATCGCTCCCGGTCCATGCTCGCGCTTCATCCGTTTGATTTCGCCTGCGACAATATCAAGTGCCTCATCCCAGCTGATGCGTTCATAACCGGAAACACCGCGGTTCTGATAGTTGCGTTCGCTCACCGGCACTGTGGGATCAAAATCCACCCGCTTCAGCGGATAAAGCAAGCGGTCCGGCGAATAGATCATCGATTTCCAATTTAGCGCATGCGGGGCGAGTGTGGTCTTGCGCGGCGGCTTAAAAGTTTTACCGCGCGCCTCAATGGTCCAGCCTTCAGGATCGCTGTCATCAAATTCAATCGGCGTCATTCGAAGGATCTTGCCGTCTTTGACATAAACAAAGAGCGGTCCGCCATTGGTCATATTGGTATAGCGCATCACGCCATTTGGCATTTGAGCGCCGTATTTCCAACCGACCGTCTGAGTCATCAAGATCGTCTGCGTAAACCAATTTGTTAGCTCATCCGGGCCCGCGAGATCGATGTAGAAATCCCGCAGCGCATTAATCTGCTCCAACTGCCTAATCGGCGGCATGAGCAGTTTAGCGGCAATGACAGCGTCTTTGAAGGTCAGCACGACTTCTGCATCGGGATGAATACCGGATTTCGAAATAACCTTGCCATCTTTGAATTGATACCAGCGACCGACTTTACCGTTCCTGGTCCGCAGCTGAGCGGTGAAGTTTTTCTCTTTTAGGCGCGCGAGGAAAGCAGAATGCCGCCATGCCGTGAGGCGCAGCATCCAGCTTAGGCCGAAAAGGATCAGGCTGAATTTCATTTTCAACCAACCGTCAAAATGATTTTGCCCATATGGGCGCTGCTTTCCATCAGCGTGTGGGCATCAGATGCCTGTTCTAACGGGAAGGTCTTATAAATATAAGGCTGAACTTTGCCCTCATCCATTTGGCTTCCGAAATCCCTCTGAAGATTTGAAGCAATCAGCGCTTTTTCTTCATTGGTTTGGGGCCTGAGTGTGGAGCCTGAGATGGTAATCCGATCCCGAAGCACACGGCCAAAATTAATTTCTGCTGAATTGCCGCCCAAAAAAGCGATCAAAGCAATACGGCCGTCGCGCGCCATAATATTAATTTCCTGCTGAACATAAGGGCCGCAGACCATATCCAGCGCGACATCAATGCCATGACTATCCGTGAAGTCTTTGGCCATTTCCGCCCAGTCTTCGTCCTTGTAGTTGATTGCTTTGTCCGCCCCCTGATCGAGACAGAACTGGCATTTTTCAGCAGACCCCGCAGTCGCAATCACGATCGCGCCCTTGGCTTTGGCCAGTTGAATGGCTGCCAAGCCGATGCCACTGCTACCGCCATGAACGAGAAAATACTCACCCGCTTTCAAATCAGCACGCATGAAGACATTGTAATAGACCGTGTAGAAATTCTCCGGGATCGCTGCCGCCATATTCGCGTCGAAGCCCTTCGGCCAGGGTAGGCAATGCGAATGGTGGACAGCCGTATATTCCGCGTAAGCGCCGCCATGGGTCAGCCCCATCGCCTTATCACCGACTTTCCAATCGCCCGCATCCTCACCAACAGCCACAACCTCACCGGCAATTTCCAAACCCGGTAAAGGATTGGCGTCCGCCGGCACAGGATAATGGCCGGTGCGCTGCGCAACGTCAGGCCGGTTGACACCAACGGCTTCATTTTTAACCAGGATTTCATCCGCCTTACAGGTCGGCAGCGGGACTGTCACCGGTACCAAAACCTCCGGTCCGCCCGGCTCTTTAATATCAATGGCTGTCATTTCGGTTGGCTGTGACATAGATAATTCCCTTTTGTATAATTCGTTCTGATTTGGTGATGGTTGTCGTTGAATTTCCGCACCAGTTCAATTCAAACCCGAAATTTGTTCACTTAACGGACACGAATTTCTTTGGTGAGTTGCTTTTCGATTTTCGCAGCGGCGGCTTGCATGGGGCTGAGATAGCGGCTGACCACCTGTTTCAAGGTAAGGGCTGACAAAATATAATGCAGATTGAGACACGCAAGCGGCTCACCTTCAATAATTATCGGCACAGCGATGGAACCTGTTTTGGGGATAAGCCCACCTTCTCTGACGCCATATCCACGCCGACGTATTTGGGCGAATTCTTTTTTTAAATCATCGACTTTCGAAGCCGCTTTACGTTCATCCGAGTCTGGCGATCTTAGGACATCCAAAATAGACTCGCGTTTTTCCTTGGAACTAAACGCCAAATAAGCCTTTCCCATTGCCGTCGCTAATATCGGAACCCGATAACCAGGATAGCCCCGCCGACCGCTATAACCCCGCTCCAGCGATAGCGGGCTTGTCTGGTGAGTGGTTTCCCGGACAATCATGGCATCGCGATCAAGCGAGCCGATATCAAGTGGCCAGATCACTTCATCGCCGAGTTCCTCCAAAATGGGCGAGGCGATCTCCGTCACCCACGCTTCATCGCTATAGCCTTCACTCAGCGCCCGGACAAGGATGGTTAACTGATAGGTATCGCCCTTGGGACCCGTCGTCACGTAACCAAGCTCTTTTAAGGTATTGAGCAAGCGATATAGAGTAGGGCGAGGAATCCCGGTCTTCTGATGGAGCATCAGAACGGAAATATCATCCTTCTCATTCAACGCCTTTAGCACGATGAGCCCTTTCTTCAGGCTCTGCGTGGTTCCTCGATCTGCCATTTTGTCCCCTAGACAGTTTTCTGCATTCTAGCGCGAGTATTAATCGCATAACAAACTAAGAAATTGGCAATATTCTATCGACTGCCGGACGTTAATCCCTATTCAAATTACGCGGTATCTTTGTTCCATTTTTTAGCGTATTTTTGGCCAACTATTCAATTAAGTCTGAGATTGGCGTATTGTGAAAAAAATTACCCTCCCTATCGCACTCGTTGTCTTCACGCTAACCCTATGGTTTGATTTGGCTCAGGGTAATGCTCAGGCTGGATTGTTTGGCATATGCACGCAAGATAAAGTCATTAAGTTCATCGATGCAGGTTTGACAAAAGGCGAGATTGTTAAACTTTGCAGTACGGCCAATGCCGCGAAAGCAAAGACAACTGTTAAAAAGCCGCAGCCTGCAAAAGTCCAAACCAAAATTGCAAAAATAGTAACACCAGAACCGGTTAAAGCTTTACGGGGAAATTTAGCGGCGCTTAACGGGATTTGGACGATGGATGTTATATGTGAACCTGCCAGTGCATATGCTCATAACGTCGAGGTCAAGAATGGTAAATTCATTGGTGTCCTGGATGCTGGCGCTGATGCACTCCACATAATGGGGCAGATTGAAAAAGATGGCACGCTCAGCGGTTATGGCACCGGAACTTATGTATTAGGCGAAATCAGTGGGAAAATTACTGATTGGAAATCTGGCAAAGGCAGCGGCACGATCATCGTTGGTGGCGAGGGCGATTGTGAGGGTACCTGGACAATTAACCGCAAAAGGTGATTTGCTTTATAACGATGCCGGCCTAAAACCAGGCTCGGAATATCCACGCCACCGGAGATAATTCTGTATATTTGCGTAAAACCAGAAGTACAAGAAAAACGGTAATCAAATGGACGAACGTCCCGATTACAAAACTTGTCTTAAAAACATCCAGATTAAAAATAATTGCCCATGCTTTAGTGGTCCTGAGGTCGGTCACCTTTGGATGCGCCGTCACATCTTTGTGAGTTCCGCTGGTTTGCAGAAACAAAACTTCGTCGCCAAATAACCTTCCAATTAATACGTTAATAATGCCAACTACAAAAAAAAGTAGCGAAAGTGCAAATCCAAGATTCCATAACATCGATGGTGCTTCATTTTCTCCTCTCACAAAAGGTACGCCAATAACCAGAGCCAGAATCAACAACGAAATTCCCATCCAAATCCATGCATTACGGCGGGCATTTCCGGCTCTCACTATATCATTCCGCTCGTTGTCAGTGAACAACCTCCACTCTGCCCGCATAAATCCGTGATATCGGTAATGGTCTACTTGAAAATATCTAGTCAGATAGCTGAGCCAAGTTTCAGATTCAGAGGCAATACTTGAACTTGTGATAATTTCTTCACTAATTGGCGCCTCGCCTTCCTTGGCATTAGGAGTGTCAGAATCACTGTCCATCGGAGATCTTGAAGCGCTCCAATTTGGGCGCCACTTTTTGGTTTTTGAAAATCCAACATTTCTGATCAACGGAAACTTTGCCAAATCGGAGTTGCCGCTGGAAGTTGCAACTTGGGGGGCCTGGAAGTCACCACCAAATAGATCGCGACCAAACATTAATACAGATTCAGAGAGATCCTCAATGCAAAAAGTTTTGGGTTTAGATGTATCACCATCCCGCAAAACCTTTAGCAACGCACTCGTAAAGAGCGTCATATTTGCGCCCTCTGGTATAACTGCCCGCTGATCACTGTCAGTCGCGCTAAATATTACAGTCCCTCTATCGGGCAAATTTTTTAACTTTTCCGACGGAACGCCCATGTCTTGAACAACGTCTCCTGTGGCACCCGAGTAACAGGCATCAACAATTAAATAACGCCGAAGACCACCCGCGCAGGAACTTAGCGTGTTATGCAATGCTCCCACCTCAAGACTATTCATTTGAGGGTTACGATCTGGGGTGCCTTTTATAGAAAGAAAATATAGCCCTTCCGAATGGAAAAATCCATGCCCGACATAATAAAGAATTATGTCAGTTATCGGTTTGGTGGTACTGCGAACAGCATCAATTCGCTGATGCAAGAAATCATTAATCTCTTCATCTATGCGAGAAGCTGTGAAACTAACATTGAACAACCAGAGGCAGTTATCTGATGGAATACCAAAAGCATCCTCATCTAGAATATAGTCGCGAATACCCTCAGCCGATCTGCCAAATGCGGGCGAATCATCGAGATTTTTGTTCTTAGGCCACTCATCGGCCCCAAGTCCAACAACCAAGGTCGTTTCAGGAGTAATTCCTTTACTAATCGGCATAGGTTTGGGTTTAGGTTTTTTGCGATCCACCACGGGCACCCAGCCATTTTGCCTTTTTTTAACTTCATTTTTGCGAAGGTCTAAAAATTCTTTGGTCAAAGTTGCTGCAGTTTTCTTACTAATATTTTTTGAAGTAATCTTCCAGCCATCAATTTCGAGCTGAAATGACGCTCGATTACGTGTTTCAAGCCATGATTTCATGGATTCAAAAAACCCTTCAACAACCGACTCGACAATATTTCCAGTCAGCAAATCGACGAGGTCCTGATACTTCTTCCCCCCACGGTTAGACTTTGACTGATCAAGCTTACTAAAATCACAATCGTTCAATAACTTCTGGTTGAGTGATCTTAAATTTTCACTCAATTTCCCAGGGTTTATCGGGTGCCTCGTAAACTCGATAGAAAAGGAAATTTCCTGCAATTCTCCGCTCCAAATACTTTTACTGGCTTCAATTTAACCTCATAAATAGTACTCTTACGGATAAATTAAATTATATCGTTTATAATTGCAATATTTATTAGTAATTTATTATTATTTACTACTTTTATTTGCATTTTTTGGGGAGTTGATATTTTAAGAAGCTCCTACAGATAAATTAGCTTACGCCGCTAATTTCCGTCGGCAGCGCCGGGGCCGATTTGCACATCGCGGTGGACGTAAACGTTCAACAACAGCCCAAAACTGAACATCAGCGTAAGCATTGCCGTGCCACCATAAGATATCAGCGGAAGCGGCATCCCGACCACAGGAACAACCCCCATCACCATCGCAATATTGACGAAAATGTTGAGGAAGAAGGATGTTGAAACGCCCATGCCCATCAGGCGGCCAAACTGAGAGCGGCAGCGCAGCGAGATAGCAAAGGCATAGATCAGCAGGAGCATATAAAGGCCGATCAGCACCAAACCACCGACGAGGCCAAACTCTTCTGCCAACATGGTAAAAATAAAATCGGTTTGCTTCTCTGGCAGGAAGCTCAGGTGACTTTGTGAGCCTTCCAGAAAGCCTTTGCCAAACAAGCCACTAGAGCCAAGCGCGATTTTGGATTGAAGAATGTGATAACCGGCCCCAAGAGGATCTTTTTCTGGGTCAATAAAGGTGAGCAGGCGCTTTTTTTGATAATCGAGCAAAACAAATTGCCAAAGTGGTATCACCGCAGCAATTGTTGCCAAGGCTCCAGCAACGAAAACCCAAATTCGCACGCCCACCAAAAACAGCATGGCGATACCGGTTGCCACCATCAATATGGTGGTGCCGAGGTCTGGCTGTCGCATCACCAGAATAGCTGGCACGGCCATCAAAATAAGGGGCATCAGAATGTGAGATATGCGTCCGACATCCTCCATTCGGCTGGCATAAAAATAGCGCGCCAGAAGTAATATGATCGATACTTTCATAATTTCTGAAGGCTGGATCGTAAACACGCCCAAATCAATCCAACGCTGGGCGCCCATACCGATCGAGCCACTAAATTCAACGACCACTAATAACGCCAGCGAAAGAGCGTAAATCGCATAGGCGTAACGTAGCCAAACATGGATATCGATAACCGCCACAACCAACATGAGGCCGACACCAGCCCCAAAGCGGATCATTTGACGCGAAGCCCAGGGGTCAAGATTTCCATTGGCTGCGGAATACAACATGCCAAAACCCACCGATGCCGTGACGCTGATCAATAAAACAAAAGACCAGTTAATTTGCCAAAGACGCTGACCAATGCTCATATCTGATTGGCCAAAGGGAGACAGTGCCATAACGCCCTACCCCTTCTTCGCCGACTTTGATGACGGCTTTTTTGCCTGATCCTGAGACCGGCCCGCAGATTGACCTCTGGATGGATCGCGGCGCTGAACTTCTAAAAGAATATCTTTGGCAATCGGCGCAGCCGTTGACGATCCACCACCGCCATGTTCAACAACGACCGAAACTGCATAGCGTGGTGCCTGGACCGGAGCGTAGCCGACGAAGAGAGCGTGATCTCGCTCCCGCCATTCAAGATCTTTATTCTTTTTAACGCCAACTTCGCGCTCTGCCTTCGAAATTCGTCGAACCTGAACAGTTCCCGTTTTACCACCAAACTTAAATCCAGCTTCTTTTATGCGTGACCGGTAGGCGGTTCCATAGGGCGAGTTTGGCACTGCTGCCATCGCTTTTTTGACCAAATCGAGATGCGGCGGGTGAATGCCGATCGAAGCAAATTCTGGATAGACAGGGAGCGGTGGCTCAACCGCATCAAAAGGCACAACATGGCGCGTTAAATGAGGCTTAACAGCTTTACCGCCATTGACCAGACGTGACGTCATGACGGCCAATTGCAGGGGAGTCGTCAAAATGAAACCTTGGCCAATTCCCGCCAGCAAAGTTTCACCCTGTTGCCAGGACACCCGCTTGACCTTTTTCTTCCACGCTCGGGTCGGCATCAAGCCCTTGCGTTCGCCGGACAATTCGATATCCAAAATTTGGCCAAGCCCCAAACGGCGCGCCATCGCAGAAATTCGGTCGATACCGGTCCGCTTGGCAATTTCATAAAAGTAAACGTCGCAGGATTGGGTAATAGCAGACACCAAATCCATCGAACCGTGCCCGCGCTTTTTCCAGCAGTGAAAAGTTGAATCGCCAAGCTCAATCTCACCGCTACAAAAATGTCTGGTTTTTGGTGTTACGATGCCTTTCTCAAGCGCGGCCAATGCAACAACCATTTTAAAAGTTGAGCCTGGCGCATATTGTCCGGCGATTGCTTTGTTGTTGAGCGGTGTGCGCGGGTTGGATGCTAGCTCTTTCCATTCTGATCGCGACAGCCCGCGGTTAAATATGTTTGGATCAAAGCTTGGGGTCGACACCAGAGAGAGAACCTCTCCGGTATGCACATCCATGACAACAGCTGAAGCGGCTTCATTTCCCAATCGCGTCGCGACAAATTTTTGCAGCTCCATATCAATGGTCAGCCAAGTTTCCGCCCCTGGCAATCCCTCCCGGCGCTCCAATTCCCGGATTTGGCGACCAAACGCGTTAACCTCAACCTGACTTGTGCCGCTTTTGCCACGCAGCGCCAGATCATGAACTTTCTCCATACCCGCTTTGCCAATCCGAAAGCCGGGCAATTCGAGCAAGGGGTCACCGGTCAGATCTTTTTCCGAAACACCGGACACATATCCCAAAACCGAGGCTGCATGATCGCCATCCGGATAAAAGCGAGTTTCGCCAACATCGATCACAATGCCTGGTATTTCGGCTGTATTAACTTCGATACGCGCCACATCATTCCACTTCATATTCTCGCGTAGAATAATAGGTAGGAACCGGCGTCGACGTTTTATCTCGCGCTTCACCCGGACCAAATCATGATCATCAACCGGAATGACTTTACCGAGCTGCGCCAAAGTATGCGCGATGTCTTTGGTATTCTCAGGGATCAGCAGAACACGATAATTTTGCTGATTAACAGCCATCGGCCGACCAAAGCGGTCCAAAATACGCCCCCGCTTCGGTGCCAGTAATTTCAGGCTAATGCGATTTTCATCGGCCAGAGTCTTGTATTTTTCTGCTTCGATAACTTGCAGGTAATACATGCGACCGACCAAGCCCGACAACAAAACGACTTTGCCGCCGAACAAGACGATCGAACGCCTGGAAAAAGTTCTATATCTGTCACCGTCTCGATGCATTCTAGATTCCCGATATTAATCCTGCTGCAAAAAGGCTTGTTGCCAGCGCAAAAAAATCCACGCAACGATGGGGAATACGCCCAATGATAACAAATATTGGAAAGTCACGGCATTAAAATCTATGAGAGCCAAATTCCAGGCGGAAGCCAGCACCCAACTTTCAACCGACGCGACCAGAGAGACCACTGCAAAACCGATCCAATAGACGGTGAAGGATTTGCCGGCGAAAAATCTCCGCTGAGAAAGCACGATACCGTAGACGGTCAGAAATACCAGGATGTACAAGCCAACCGGCGTTCCGGTGAGGAGATCCTGCAATAACCCCAGAATAAAAACTGAAAACAACGGCAATAAATTAGGCCGATAAATTGCCCAGTGATAAATCGAGACCAGCGCCAAGATCGGTGCTATTTGAGCGTAACCCGGAATATGTGTTGGCACGACACTTAGGATAACGAGAAGAAGGCTCAATCCAAATGGCGTGAATGACCGCGCCATATAATCAAGTTTTTGCCAAACGGCGATGCTCATTTCTTAACGGACTTACCGCCACCCTTGCTTTTAGAAGTCGGCTTTTGCACGCTCATATCGACTAATCCAGTTAAGCCAAAATCAGCAATGCGAACATATTCAAGTCGAGAAAAATCGGTAAAAAGCTGAACTTCGATACCACCATCGCTGACCGAGGCAACGACGCCGACCGGCAGGCCTGACGGAAAGGCACCGCCGTGACCAGACGTAATAATACGATCACTTGGTGTCACCCGAGCTCCCGGCGGGAGATGAATAAGTTTGGTACGCGCTGTATTGCCACCCGCCATAATCGCCCGGGTGCGATTGCTTTCGATCAGCACCGGTACGCGGGAATTAATATCTGTCAGCAACAGCACACGGGCTGAGCGATTGGAAACTTCTGATATACGGCCAATGATGCCGCGATCACTGATCACAGCCTGCCCTTTGCGCACGCCGTCATATTTACCCGAATTAACTATCAGCATATTCGACAATGCACCAGCAGAGCCGGCAATGACCCGGGCAGTGACATATTTTGCACTTTTGTCATGCACAACACCCAGCAATTGATGCAGCGCGACATTCTCCGACTGCAATTTACGGGCAACGGTCTGCCATTGCATCAGCCGGGCATTTTCCTGTTTAAGTTTGGCATTTTCATCTCTGATAACGCGCAATTCCTGAAAGTTTTGAATGCCTTCGGATACGGTGGCAACCGGACGTGAAAACGCTTCTAGGATCGGCGCGACAGCATCCGTCACTTCGGCGCGCACGCGATCGACCAGCACAGCATCAACCTTGCCAAGCAGCATCAGACCGAAAGCCGCAGCAATCAGTCCAAGATACATAAAGCGCTGAACCAAACTCTTCAGCGGTGCTGCAATGCGTAATAGAGCGCTAGGGCGCTGTTCCAAAATGCGTCTCCGTATCGTCTAACGGCCTGAAATTAATACCACTTTTATATGGCACCGGAGGTCGCCGTTTTCAACAGTTCCGAGAAATATTCTCAGAAACTGGTCTTAATACCCAAGTTAATACCCAAGTTAATACCCAAGTTAATACATAGTCGTCAGCACATGGCGGAGTTTTTTCATCTCCTCCAAGGCGCGTCCCGTTCCCAAGGCCACACAAGATAACGGCCCGTCGGCAATCGATACCGGCAAGCCTGTCGCGTAGCGCAGGACATAATCCATATTTGTCAGCAAAGCACCACCACCGGTCAGCACAATGCCCTTATCAACAATATCCGCAGCCAATTCTGGCGCGGTATGTTCCAAAGCTGCTTTCACGGCTTCGATAATCTGGCTCACAGGTTCAGCCAGGCTTTCAGCGATTTGATGCTCACTGATCATCAGTTCTTTCGGCACGCCGTTCATCAAGTCACGGCCTTTGATTTCCATTGTCCGGCCTTCACCATCTTCTGGCGGACAGGCGGAACCAATCTCTTCCTTGATACGCTCTGCGCTACCCTCACCGACCAGCAAGTTATGATTGCGGCGGATATAAGCGATAATGGCTTCGTTCATTTTATCACCGCCGACGCGGACAGAACGGGCATAAACAATGCCGCCGAGACTAAGCACAGCAACTTCTGTCGTACCACCACCGATATCAACCACCATGGAGCCGGTCGGCTCGGTCACCGGAAGTCCGGCACCGATCGCTGCGGCCATCGGCTCTTCAATCAAAAAGACTTTTCTGGCACCAGCGGCTTCGGCAGATTCCTGAATGGCGCGACGTTCAACAGCGGTTGAGCCAGACGGCACGCAGATCACAATCAGCGGCGAAGCAAAGCTGCGGCGATTATGCACCTTGCGAATAAAATATTTAATCATGTCTTCGGCGATTTCAAAGTCAGCAATCACACCGTCGCGCAAGGGGCGAATGGCCTGAATATTACCCGGCGTCCGGCCCAGCATCTGCTTAGCCTCATCGCCAACCGCCAGAACTTGCTTCTTGCCTTTAACATCGGCAATTGCAACAACGGAGGGTTCATTCAACACAATATTCTTGCCTTTGACGTAGACCAAGGTGTTTGCAGTTCCGAGGTCAATCGCCATATCGGCAGATAAAAATCCAAAAATTCGCGACAGCATTTAGTCTCTCAATATCAAAAAAATCTAATAGATACTCAAGTTGATCTATAATCAGGGCTAATTATTAACATTCTCTAACTGATTCGGTAAGAATAATCAAAGAGATACGCATACTCTTTAAGCAATATTTTTAAGAATAACCGGGTGGAAGATGAAACTACCATAGCTTTTCAAGGTTTAAACCTGTTTTTGGGTATATTTCGGTGACAGTTTGCTTCTAAGCGTAAACAGTCAACGAAATAACAAGCAAACCACAGAGCGCACAAAGCACCCGAAATCGGACTCTTTTATCTCCAGTGATTTTTATCGGCTATCGACTAAAGCGCACACTTGCGCCTTTTATTTGCAACTATCAACATAAGACCAACGCCAACTAGAATGGTGAGACGGAACTCCATAAATCCTTGCGTGAAAAATGAAGTTATAATAATATTTCATTATGCTGGCGTATCTTAACAAACTAAAATTGCTACTGGCCGTATTGTTAATCGGCCTAATTTCGATTGAAATTTCGCTACCTCAAAACCACATTGAATTATTTTCTGCGGATGCTACCAAAGAAATAGCTGATCCAAAATCCGTTTCCGACGATGGCGAAGATGGAAAGAATGCTGAAAAAAATGAATTTACAGATTCTTCGCTCGTTTCCGATAGTGGGAATAAAAAACAAAATTCTGGCCAATCGAAGTTTATTCAGGCAAATACGATAATTTTGAGCCATCGCCCGAACGGGCCTCCCTCTGCTCCTTCATAAAATTGATGCGTTAGGACGCCAATATTTTCTATTGGTTGGCCTTCTCGTAAATTAGAAAACGTCGTCCTTCACCGGAATATGGCGTTCGATTTCTGTCAAATTATATGGAAATAACCTCGGAATAAATTAACGATTCCGTTGGTCAGAGTTCAACCAGAATAAACTTGTTTAGATAGAATGGAATTAAGGAAAGTTTTATGCCCGGAAATTCATCTTGGATTATCGCCAGTATTGCGATTGTTATTATCATTATCATTAGCACGCATCTAGCCTCATCATTCTAACGTGGCTATTTTCCACTTTGAGCTAATGACCGCCATTCTGGCAGTAGTCTGAAAACGCCCTTTTTTGAAACAAAGCGAACGTAATTATTTGAGACCATTTCAATAGATTGAGATTCAACTTGCCTTTGCCCACTGGCTTCTATCAATCTCAATTCATCCCAACGATTTAGGAAAATTCCGAATTATCCAGCGAATGCCTAGGGGAGATATAAGACACGTCACGATAGAAATCATAGCAATACTTGAAAACACCTCAGCCGGCACTGCCCAATCACCGAGAATACTTCCTTGCTGAGCAATAACCAATGCTATTTCAGCCCTGGGAACCATGCTTATCCCAATCAATGTGGCGCCTGCCGATCCAGTTGTCATCAAGGCCGGTAATCCGGCACCAACCACTTTCCCGAAAATAGCAATGACCAATAAGACGCTCCCGAGACTCAAAGCCGATGCCAGCGAGCCGGGATCAATAGCTAGACCAATAGCAATGAAAAAGAATGGCGCAAAAAATGAATGGAGTGGTAGGAACAATGTCTCAAGCTTAACGGCCTCCGGATCTCTACTGAATATTATTCCAGCAAAAAACCCCCCAATCGCAATGGAAAATCCGGCCAAGGAAGCAAGGGCCGAAATCAGGAGACCAATTCCTACAACCAGGAGAATTGAGTCTGGTGCCATAGTTTTTTTGAGAATCCGTGAAATATATTGTTCTCCGTAACGGGCAGCTAGATATAGGAGCGCAAGAAAGATAGCTCCTTTGAGCACAATAATTACCAAGGCTGTCATCACAGCAGCTAAAGCTGATTCACCATTTCCCGGCCGAAGTACTGGAGCTACGGCAATGAGAAGGGCCATTAGAGCCACGCCCGAGAGGTCGTCGAGTTCGGCCACATCAACAAAAGTCTCGCCGTTGGGAGAATCGAGGGCATTGGATTCACGCCAGACCTCTGCCGACACAGCCAGACTCGTTGCGGTTAGTGCCGCGGCAATGAATAGACTTGGGATCTCACCCAATTCAAGGAAATACAGTGAAACAAAATAGGCTGGAATGCCGCTCAGAACGACATTTCCGATCCAGATCGGCGTAGCAGCTGGTAGCTTATCGAGCAAACCATGCAAATTGCTTTCCAGACCCACACGAAATAGCAGAACAAATACACCAATGCTCGCTAGAAATTCGATCACATCTGATTCGTGCAGGGATATTGACGTCCAGTTGTCGTCTACGATCCTCAGAAAAAAACCTAAAATGATAAATCCTACTAACGAAGGAATCCCTATCTTAGAAAGCCAGGAGCGAACTAAAATGGCGCTCACAATAACGGCACCTACCAATAGATCGAGAAAAATAACCCCGTTTGCATTATCCATGGAAGAGAGTTTAGGACATTGCTCTTAGGCATGCATTCAAATTTTAAATTAAACTTGCCAACAATTGAATGGCGTAAGCGTGTGCTGGGAGTCTTAAAATCTCACGTCACCCCGGGCTTGACCCGGGGTCCAGAATCATCTGTTGGAATTACTGGATGCCAGATCAGGCCCAGCATGACGATTGAAATTGATTTAAGCCGACATTATATTTTTTCCGCAAAATTATGCGGAGAGGGCACTCGGTGCGGATTTTTCGCGCTTCACTAACAACTTGTTCAACGCATTGATATAAGCCCGAGCCGACGCCACCATTGTATCGGTATCCGCCCCCTGGCCATTGACGGTCTTGCCGTCTTCTTCGAGGCGAACCGTGACTTCGGCTTGCGCATCGGTTCCCTGCGTCACCGCATGGACCTGATACAATTGCAGATGGGGGGCAATTCCGGTCAGCTCTTTAATGCCTTTAAAGATCGCATCGACCGGGCCGTCGCCGGTCATTTCAGCTGATTTTTGCTCACCATCGACGTTCAAGGTCATGGACGCTTTAGGCGGCTGGTGCTCGGTGCCGCACAAGACTTCCAGCTTTTCCAGATTGATCGTGTCGTTGTCGCGGATGACAGCATCATCGACGATGGCGACAATATCTTCGTCATAGACATCTTTTTTGACATCAGCCAAATCTTTAAAACGCTTGAAGGCATCCTGCACGGCGTTGTCGCCCAGATCATAGCCCAACTCGATCAGCTTTTCGCGGAACGCGTGGCGACCCGAATGTTTGCCCATAACCAATTTGCTTTCGGTCAGACCAATTGATTCCGGTGTCATGATCTCATAGGTCTGCGCATTTTTCAGCATACCATCCTGGTGAATACCGGATTCATGAGCAAAGGCATTGGCCCCGACAATTGCTTTATTCGGCTGCACGGAAAATCCAGTCACCGTTGAAACCAACTTAGACGCCTTGGTGATCAACTCGGATTTAATATTGGTATTATAAGGCAGGTAATCCGAGCGGGTCCGCAAACCCATGACGATCTCTTCCATCGCCGCGTTACCCGCGCGTTCGCCCAATCCGTTGATCGTGCATTCGATTTGACGCGCGCCGACTTGAACGGCAGCCAGGGAATTGGCGACTGCCATGCCCAGATCATTGTGACAATGAACAGAGATCACCGCCTTGTCGACATTGGGCACCCGGTTCATCACCATCTCGATCATCGCGGCATATTCCATCGGCATAGCGTAGCCAACGGTATCGGGTATATTGATCGTCGTCGCCCCGGCATCAATGGCGGACTCAATCGTCCGGCACATGAAGTCGTGCTCGGTTCTCGAGCCGTCTTCACAGGACCACTCAACGTCATCGGTGAAATTGCGGGCATGGGTGACACTGTCGATCACGGCTTGATGGACGTCTTCCGGCTCCATCTGCAATTTATATTTCATGTGCAGCGGTGAGGTCGAAATGAACGTGTGAATGCGGCCACTTTCTGCGGGCTTTATCGCTTCAGCGCAGCGGTCAATATCGCCCTTGCTGGAACGTGCCAAACCACAAATGGTCGAGCCTTTCACCAGCTTAGCGATTTCATTGACGGCTTCGAAGTCACCATCTGAGGCGATCGGGAAGCCGGCTTCGATCACATCGACACCCATATCCTCCAGAACTTCGGCGATCCGAATTTTCTCGGACAAGTTCATCGAGGCGCCCGGCGACTGCTCGCCATCACGCAAGGTGGTATCGAAAATTATAATGTCGTTCTTTGATTTCTTGGTAGTCATCTGACTGGACCTTTCTAAATAGCGTTTACGATTCTGAGACGATTTATTCCCCTGAACACATGCCGCTTATTTAGCGTGCGCGATCAGGGGCGCCTAAGTCGTAGGGCCAGTTCGAGTAGGAGTTCGCTCGCAGGTAATTGGGCACGCAAATTCGCGGCGCCTGAGAAACTACTCTCAACACCGGTCAAACGTGCAACACTGATTTTCTGTTCAACAAACATTAAATCGTTCCAAAAAATTACCTAACAAGAGGGTATTACTGTGTTTCTGCGCTCAAAGTCAATGAATTATTCGCGCAAATTCTTAGCAATGGCTTTGGCCTGATCAAACTCAGCCCGCGCATTAGCGATTTCTTCCGGCGTTAATTTCTCTGGGTTTGAGTAGTCAAATTTCCACTCAGCGGTGTCACTCCATCGCAAAGGCGATGTAACAGTTGTGCGTGAACTCTCTGCATTTTCCAGCAAATTCAAAGCGAGGTCGAGGATTGTTTTCTGAGAGTCTGGATCGTTCGGCTTTCCTGCCGCATTACCAAGCGGGAAATCACTGAACAGAAAGCGCGGCACACCAACATGCTCAACAATGTCCATGGCAGCCCCCATGATCACCGTGTGTATGCCGTTTTCTTCCAAATGCCGGGCAGCGAGGCTCATCGATTGATGGCAGACCGGACAGTTAGGTACCAACAGAGCAGCATCCACGTGGTCTTCTTGCAGGAGCGTCAACAAATCCGGGCAATATTTTTCAGCAGTCGTTTTCTGGCTGCGATTGGTCGGCAAGCCATAAAAATTGGGCGAGATATCACCGACCCGCCGCTCTACCGCCGCGCGTTTCAATTGCTCTAACGGGAAATAGGTATTTTTGTCTTCTGCCGTGGTGTGGTCGCGGTCAATCGCCACATGAGATATCCGAACATCAGGGTCACCTTCGATTGGCATCGCGTAGACGTCATAAAATTTAGCGGAGGAATTATAAGGCGCATTTGCTCCCTGCTCACCCTGGTCGGGATGGTACGGTGCGGCGGTCGTCACCAAGGCAAGTCGGCACTCCGACAGTGGCTGCTTTAATTTGCTGAAGGGCACCTCATCAAACTGCGCCCAGACATAGGGATTGTCATAGCCAAGCGCGAGGTAGTAGTCGCGCGTGCGGTCAATATAGGCGATGGGATCATTCATCGATGGAGTGTCTACGATTGTGTATCAAAAGGCAATTTTTAGGCTAGCAGTATTCTCCCATAGTCGTCACCCTGGACTTGGTCCAGGGTCCATTTCTCAACATGCCGACTGTAGCTTTCTGGATTCTGGCCTGCGCCAGAATGACGACCGAGTTTTCGGTGGTTTTCAGTGAGGTGGATTTGCGGTGACAGTTTACTTAAATTTTTAGTCAAAATTCCTGAGCCGCCCGCGCCCCTTCTTGAGATTGCTTTTCTGTCTTTTGCTATCGAGGCGGCGCTCTTTCGAGGCTTTGCTTGGCCTAGTCTTGCGGCGTGCCTTGGGTGGAGTGGCGGCTTGTTTGATCAACGCCACCAGCCTTTCCTGCGCATCCTGGCGGTTACGTTCCTGCGTCGCATAACGATGCGCCGTTATCACAATGACGCCGTCTTTGGTCATGCGCTGACCGGCCAGGGGTTTGAGGCGCAAAAAGACAGCATTCGATAGCGCCGGGCTGTGCCGGGCATCAAAGCGCAACTGCACCGCCGTCTCAGTCTTATTGACCTTCTGGCCGCCCGATCCTGGCGAGCGGATAAAATGCTCTTCGATCTCATCTTCGGCGAGGCTTATATCTGGGGTTATTTCAATCATGGGCGGAGAGTAACATAACGATTGTTTGGAATGCACCCTCTCCCCATGAAAATATAGTGGCCTCCCCCATCAAGGGGGAGGATGTGACGCGATTATCTAGGCATCTTCATCTCTGAAACCGCCCTCTTCGAAGGAACTGCCGGTCACGTGTGGCACATCGCTGGTCCGGCCAGAAGTAAAGCGCCTCGGCATCAGCGCGTTGATGTCGGGATAGTTGCGCGGATCGAGGTCGGCGTCTTTGAGGCCAGGGTAATCGGCTGGATAGCGATAGGCGCGGAACACCATGTTGTTGTTGCCGAAAACATTATGATCATAATAAAACGGTGAATGGAATTCCCAGACGATATCACCGTCGCGGGTGACTTCGAACAGGCGCCCTTTCAAGGCTTCGCAGATCAATGTCGTACCATTAGGTTGACGCTGGGCGCCCGAGCAAATGAAGCTGTTAAAATCAAACGGCGGGTTGTCTTTGTACTCCCACTCAATCTGATTGGTCTTGGGATTAACTTCAATCACCCGGGAGAAATCAATCGTCGTATAGACCCGATGCGCGCCATTATCGAATAAGAGGATATTGCCGTTCTCTAGGAGAGTCGGATTGTGCTGCCCGGCGATTTCGCCTGGCCCCCAGCGCCAGATGATGTCACCGGTTGCGCGCTCAATAATCACGATGGTGTTGATGCAGCGAAAGCTCACCAGCAGATTGCCATCAGGCATCATGGTGATGGCGTTGAGATTGGTCCAACGGTCACGCGGATGGAGCGGTCCGAGAATATCAATATCAACATCAAGATGATCGAAGGAACACCATTCCCAGACGACTTCTTTGGTCTCGCGGTCGATCTCCTGAATGGCCTCACCCCACATCACGCCGTCGAGCTCGGTGTCGGGCTGCCCGCCTTGTACGGTCTTGGCAATGTCTTCGGGGACCTCACGCCATTGCGCGATCATCAGATTGCCATTGTCCATTTCAGCAAAACAATGGCTGTGTAATGGATCGCGATATTCCCAAACAATATTGCCATCCCAATCAACCTCGATCAGTTGTCCGCCATTGCCACCGAATTCTGGCAGCGGCGACGGAATGAGCTTGCCGATATAAAGCAAATTACCGTTGGTCAGCAGCTTGCCATAATTGCCGGGGATGTTTTCCATCTTCCACTGATGCACGACCTGGCCCATCATATCGATCAGCCACACATTGCGCCCCATCATCGGCGCGAAAAGCGTATAGCCCTCAGACGCCCGGCCCTTTTCGTATTGGGTAACACCATGAATATTTCTTCTAACGACACTCATTTAAAACCTCGCCTTTTTATATGGTGAACATTGAGATACTCACCTTAGCGTAACCGCAGTATCTGCAAATAGAATAATTCAAATTATTTTGAATGGTGGAATTAACGGACAAAAAAAGGGCGTCCCTGTTTCCAGGAACACCCTAATTTGTGTCTATGATAGAGAAATCTAGTTTTTAGATTTGTCGACCAAAGCGTTGTCGGTGATCCATGGCATCATGTCGCGGAGGTTTTGACCGACCTTCTCGATGTCATGTTCAGCGGCGCGGCGACGCATGGCTTTAAAGCGCGGCGCACCGACTTTGTTTTCCATCATCCAATCTTGGACGAATTTGCCGGATTGAATGTCTTCGAGCACGTCTTTCATGCGCTCTTTGACGCTCGCATCAACAATGCGCGGGCCGGAGACATAGTCGCCGAACTCAGCCGTGTTGGAGATTGAATAACGCATGTTGGCAATACCACCTTCATACATCAGATCAACGATCAGCTTCACTTCGTGCAAGCATTCGAAATAAGCCATCTCAGGAGCGTAACCGGCCTCAACCAAGGTTTCCCACGCCTGAGTGATCAGTGTCGTCAGGCCACCACAAAGCACAGCTTGCTCACCAAAGAGATCGGTCTCACATTCTTCTCTGAAAGAGGTCTCAATGATGCCGGAGCGTCCGCCACCGATTGCTGAACCATAGGAAAGTGCCAAATCAAGCGCTGCGCCGCTGGCATCTTGATGAACGGCAACTAGGCAAGGTACACCAGCACCCCGGGCATATTCGCCGCGTACGGTATGACCAGGACCTTTTGGTGCAATCATGAAGACGTCAACACCTTCGGGTGGGTTGATCAGACCAAAATGAATAGCCAGACCGTGCGCAAACGCAATCGCTGAACCCGGTTTCAGATTGTCATGAATTTCAGCTGCATAAAGATCAGCTTGAATTTCGTCTGGTGCCAAAATCATCAGCACATCAGCCCAAGCAGCAGCTTCGGCTGGTTCCATAACTTTGATGCCTTCTGCTTCGGCTTTGGCGATTGAGCCAGAACCTTGACGAAGGGCAACAGCAATTTCTTCCACACCACTGTCCCGAAGGTTCAGAGTATGGGCATGGCCCTGGCTACCATAACCGACAATGGCAACTTTCTTAGTTTTGATCAAATTGACATCAGCGTCACGATCATAAAAAACACGCATGGTTTATTTCCCCACAATTACGTTCATAAAGAGTTAGATTAAATTGGTTCAAATAGGTTCTGCACCGCGCGAAATGGCGACCACGCCAGTGCGTGAAACATCTACCAAACCGAGCGGCTTCATTAATTCAATGAAAGCATCCAGCTTTTCTGTACTGCCGACAATCTCGAACACAAAGGATGTGTTCGTGCTATCAACGGCGCGTGCCCGGAATATATCGGCGATTCTCAAAGATTCAACCCGAGATTCACCTTCGCCGGCGACTTTTACCAAAGCGAGCTCACGCTCGACAGATGGTCCATCGACTGTTAAGTCGGAAACCGCGCGCACCGGCACCAATCTTTCGAGCTGTGCGCGGATTTGTTCGAGCACCATTGGGGTGCCAGAACTGACGATGGTGATCTTCGAGAGACCTTCTTCTTCATCAACTTCGGCAACGGTTAGGGTATCGATGTTATAGCCCCGACCCGACAAAAGGCCAATGACGCGCGCCAACACACCCGGTTCATTTTCAACCAGGATGGAAAAAGTATGGTCCTGCACTTTATCGTTATAAAAATTATTCACTTTATCTACTCCAGCTTAAGTGGCCTTAAGCCATCACATTGTCTTTGTCGTCAGCTGGCACCAATTTTTGGTTGGGTCCAAGGACAATCTCGTTATGCGCCGCACCAGCCGGGATCATCGGAAACACATTTTCCATCCGATCGGTATGCATCAGCAAAAAGACCGGACCGTCGGTGGCCAGCATTTCTTTGATAGAACCTTCAACATCATCGGCTTTTTCACAAACCATCGCGCTAAAGCCCATGGCTTCGGCCAGTTTCGGAAAATCAGGACCTTGGCTTAAATCACATTCCGACTCGTTGTTCTCATGGAACAGCTCCTGCCATTGGCGGATCATGCCCAGCACTTTGTTATGCAGGCAGAGGATCTTAACCGGCAGACCTTCTTTCGCAATGGTCGCCATTTCCTGAACATTCATCATCATTGAGCCCTCAGAAGTCACACAGACGACTGAGCTTTCCGGATGGGCCAATTGTACGCCCATCGCGGCTGGAATACCGTAACCCATGGTGCCGAGACCACCAGATGTCATCCAGCGGTTAGGCTCATCAAACTGAATATATTGAGCTGACCACATTTGATGCTGACCGACGTCGGTCGTGACATAGTAATCACTGCCGTTCAAAGCTTCGCTAAGTTGGGTTAGCGCATATTGCGGCCTAATATCAGCCTTGCTGTCTTGTTCAAAACCGAGGCAATCAACAGAACGCCAACTCTCAATCTCTTTCCACCACTCTTCATGCGCTTTGTGGTTCAGTTTAGGCTGCTTCTCATTCCAAATGGTAATGAAGTCGGTCAAAAAGCTTGTCGCATCGGCAATGATCGCCAAATCAACCGCAATATTTTTATTAATCGATGAGGGATCAATATCGACATGAATTTTTTGGCTACCGGGAGAAAACAGCGCCGTATTACCAGTCACGCGATCATCAAAGCGGGCGCCGACATTAAACATGACATCACAGCCATACATCGCAAGGTTCGCTTCATACGTACCGTGCATGCCCGGCATGCCGACGAATTGCTTATCCGTGGTTGGATAGGCCCCCAAGGCCATCAAGGTTGTCGTGCAAGGGAAGCCGGTCATTTTGACAAGCTTCTGCAACAGCTGGGAGGCTTCAGGGCCGGAATTAATAACGCCACCACCGGCATAAATGATTGGTTTCTCAGCCGAGGCCAGCATATCAACAGCTTCTTCAATGGCTTCGCGGTCACCATTAATCTGCGGCTTATAATTGCGAGGCTCAATGCCTTCGGGGCCAACATACTCGCCCATGCCCATGATGATATCTTTCGGAACATCGATCAGAACCGGACCGGGACGACCATTGGCCGCAATGTAGAACGCTTCATGGATGATGCGCGCGAGATCTTCGGTCGATTTAACCAGATAATTATGCTTGGTCGCAGGCCGCGTGATACCGGTGGTATCCGCCTCTTGAAAGGCATCATTACCGATCAAGGCGCTGGTTACCTGACCTGTAATACAAACCAAGGGGATACTGTCCATTAGCGCGTCGACCAAACCCGTGACCGTATTGGTTGCGCCCGGCCCAGACGTCGCCATCGCAACACCGGTTTTACCGGTTGAGCGCGCATAACCTTCGGCTGCATGAACGCCGCCTTGCTCATGGCCGACCAAAACGTGGCGCAAAGAATTTTGCTTATAAATATCGTTATACAAAGGAAGGGTCACGCCGCCCGGATAGCCGAACACGACTTCAACATCCTGATCCGCCAAAGCTTTCAGAATGATCTCTCCGCCTGTATATCGGTTACTCGACATTTTCCTTCTCCATAGTCGCGCCAAACGGCGCCTTCACATCTAAATAAAACAAGTTTGAAAAGCACAGAGCGCCCCCAGACCGACCCAAATAACCCAGGTGGGCAGCCTTAGTGGCGCAATTCGGCGGAAACTATACCCAAAGACTCAGGCCGTCAACACCTAAATGACAATTTTTGCAAAGATTTCTGGCAATAATCTTTCCGAATATTGCGCAATCACCCTATGATCTTGAACTATTTGGTTACGAAACCAGGTCATTTGGCGTTTTGCATAGCGTCGGGTGGCTTGTTTGGCGGCCAAAACAGCCTCCTCCAGAGATATTTCCTGGTTCAAATAGGCGATCAAATCCGGCACGCCCAACGCCTTCATCGCAGGTAGAGTGGGGTCGAGTTTGAGATCCATCAAAGCCGTCACTTCGTCCAATGCGCCGTGCTCCATCATCCAATCAAAGCGTGCCTCACATTTGGCGTAAAGCACATCACGCGGTGGCTCAAAAATGACGGATTGGTAGTTGGCTTCAAGCGGTGGCATCGTTGGTGCATCCTTGTGCCAATCGGAGAGTGATCGCTCGGTGCCGAGATAGACTTCATAAGCGCGGATCACCCGCTGACTATCGGTCGGATTAAGACGTTCAGCGGAAACCGAATCGAACTCGCCTAGTTCCTGGTGAAACGCCTCAAAGCCGATTTGTTCGCGGCGCTGGGTGGCCTCTTCTCTGATCTCGGAAGGAATATCCGGAATCTCCGTCAAGCCCTCCATCAATGCTTTGATATAAAGCCCGGTGCCACCGGTTATAATCGGCAGCTTGCCCGCCGCCCAACAAGCCTCAATCTCAGGCAGTGCAAGATCTCGCCAAATCCCTGCCGAACAAGGCTTGGATGCCGGGATCACACCATAGAGCTTGTGCGGCGCTTTGGCTTCATCCTCGATCGAAGGCCGGGCCGTGATTAGGCGCAGCTCCGCATAAACCTGCATGGAATCACAATTGATGATCACGCCGTCATACTTATCAGCCGCCGCCAACGCCAAGCCAGACTTCCCACTCGCCGTCGGCCCGGCGATAATTAGGATCGGGTTTTGAGATTTAGAATTCATAAATGGATCATAATCGTTAATTGGTGACTGTCACTAATTAACGATTATGTGCCATTGAACATATGCGGGTGTGAATTATCTGACAGTCAGATATCAACTAATTAGAGCGGATCAACCATTGGCTGCGCCTCATCAATAGCCGCATCTATATTCGGCGTTGCATAATTGAGGAAGCTTTCCGGCAAAGCGGCCCCCCAATAGACGCCGGTGCCGCGGGTTTCTTCGTTCCAGACAATCGGCTCGAAATCCGGGGCTAAGATGAAGAAACCGCTGGTATATATCTCGACACGATTTCCACCCGGCTCGTAAGAATAGAGATAGAAGGCCTGGCTGTTGTTGTGCTTGGAAGGACCGGCTTCGATGGTGATACCGTTTTCCATCATAATATCAGCAGCCCGGAGCACTTCCGATTTGTCATCGACCCACATCGAAAAATGATGCAAGCGGCCACTGAGCCCTTTCACATCGACGACATAAGCCATCTCATGATGCACCGCCGAGGCACTCATCCAGGAGCCGATCTCAGTTTTACCTTCATCAAACATAACGGTTTCCCGCAATTTAAGTCCGAGCACATCCTGAGCAAAAGTTCGATTTTTCTCGACATCCTGACACAGCAAAGCCAGGTGATCGGTTTTCCTGGCGCCAATGCCATCTTTCGGGTACTTCATCGGCAAATTCATCAGCGTTGATTGTAGCTCTGCCGGCGGCTCATATTTTTGCTCGTCATAATAAATTTCCAGTAAATGCCCGTCCGGGTCATTAAACTGATAACTGCGACCGTGGCCGTAATCGCCATTGGTCCAGCCGATGCCAAGCCCGCTTTCTTCAATCGCCTTAACCCGGCGATCTAAGGCTTGCGGACTAGCAGCCCGCCACGAGATATGCCCAACGCCCGCATCATCCGCTTCGGTCAATTTGAGGGTCGTCGTCGCATAATCTCCGTAACCTCTCAGATAGACCGAGCGGCCTTCCTGATGGACATTTTCCATGCCGAGAATGTCTGAGAAATACCAGAGACTTTCATCCGGTTTGGGTGTCAGTAATTCGACATGACCGAGATGAGCAATATCATTGATGGGTTCACTTTTGATGTCTGACATGGAAGCAGCCTCAAGTTTAATTGAATTTGGAGGCCACTATGAATATCATGGGGGGCGTCGTCTTTGACTAAGATCAACCGATAAAATTAGCTTTTTAGGAATTTTTCATTGTCTTTAGTAACGGGCGTGAGGAAAGACATCTCTTCCGTGGGATCCTTGCCGACGGGAACATCAATGTACAGACCAAGTACGCTGCCATCATCGAGTGGCCGCCGATAGACTTTGGTCACACCACCATCCTTACGGCCAAATTCGATACCGTAGGGCTGGCTTGAAAAAGTTTTTAACCAGTCATTGGCCACCCTTTCTTTTTCCTCTGGATCGGCACCTTCTCCCAATCGGTATTCAGCAATAAATTCGGCGAATTTTTCTAGCGGCGCACCCGTCGTCAAAGCTTCAGTCCATTCTGGATACATCCGGCATATGGCATCATTGAAAAACAATAGTGTCTTTTCAGGTCCCCAAAGCGTAACACCCACATCAAACTGGCTAAGCGCATCAAAGAAACGGGATTGCATTACCTGGGTTTCGCTCTGAGCCTCAATCTCCGCCGTCTCATCCATGCCGACAACCCGAAAGCCTTTAAATTTTCCGGAATTATCGTGCAAAGGAACACCAGCCAACCTGCGATAAAATTTTTCGCCATCGGGAGAAATTCGACATATTTCCAAATCATGAAATTCTTTTTTATTTTCCAAAGCTCGTCTTATAGCAAGACTGTGTTCAGGTGAAATCTCCAATCCAGATTCCCAGGCTTTCTTACCTATTATTTCCAAACCACTCTTAGCTGCCAAACCAGACGCTGTTGGAGCAAACGTAACACGATGGTTCTCATCCGATTCCCAATAGCGATCAGCAGCAATTTCAGCAAAGCTTTTAAAGCGCTCTTCACTTTCTTTGAGGGCGCTCTCGCGTTCTTCGCGAATTTCGATTTCTTTGGTGAGGTCTTGGGTACGGGCGGCTACCAATTCTTCCAGTTGATCGTGGCGCTCCATTAACTGAGCACCCTGCTCACGAACTTTGCTCAAAAGAGTGGTTAAGGCTCCCATCAGCCCGGCAAGACATAAAATTAAGGACCCAGATATAACGAAGAATACTATAGTTACCGAGGTCCATGCTCCTTTGCTCGCATTGAAAGCCGTAGCATCGACCGAGGTTAAATATCCTGTCGTCCAAAAACCAAAACCAATCACAAGCAAACTTAAGCCACAGATCGCAACAGTATAGAGGGCTTTGTCCACACCTAAAATAATTGCAGCTACAATGCAGCAAGAGATATAGCCGGCAACGCTAACACCAAGGAGCCCGTTATTCAGCATGCCCGTCGTCGACACAATGTAGAAACATGTAACAACAGCATAAGAACGAAACTGATGAGACAGCTTATTACGTAGCAAGCTGACAACCCACATTAAGACCAAAGCGGCGAATGTTGAGAAATGAATAGATTGCCAACCGATATCCAAGCCGCGATATACAAATCCGAATATCGTTGGAACTAACAAATAACTTCCGATTAGGAGAAAGGCACTGCTTATCTTTGCCCGAATTCCGGCGATGTATGACTCATCATCGACATTCTCAAAGGAGAACAAATTCTTAATGTCAGCGCTAAGCAGATTTTTTTCCAATTGTAACACTCATCTTTTAACAACCATCGATAGGACCAATTAATACGTGTTAATCCCAGGGTGGAAAATCAAGCCGTCTCAAACAGTGTAGCAAATCCCAAAAACTAAGTGGTAATTATTTGTGTCGTTATTTTTCCGGATTTAGAATTTGTCGCAAATTGGGCCGAAACACCAGAGCAATTGCTGCCAAGTAAATCACGCCAAAAACGGCGCCATTTATCACTAGGGTCATTATGCTCTGGCTAAACGATTGACCAAATGACAAAGCTAGAACCCAAACACTTGCGGCAGCCACAATCATACATAAAACTGCTCGCACGATAACGTCCAAGTGAAACGTCGATGTCAGGATTTTAAATCGATAGGCCACACCCAATAAAATCACTGCTTGGCTGATCAGCGAGGCATAGGCCGCGCCCAAGATGCCGTAATCTGGAATAAGCAAGTAATTGAGCAGGACGTTCAAAACCGCGCCAAAAAGTGTCGCGAACATGTAAAATCGCTCTTCATTCCAGGCTATTAGAGGATTCCCATAAATTACGCGAAGATGCATCACCGCCATGCTTGCCATCAGTATCAGAAGCGTTGGGGCCGCTTCGGCAAAGGCTTCGCCAAATAAAACGCGCAGAATTAACTCTGGAAACAATGCGATGAAAATAACCAGCGGCAGGGAAACAATCAAAACAGAAATGGCAAAGGTCTTACTACGGTCAAACCGCATTTGCGGTTCCTTCCAGCCGGCGGCGAGGCTCGGAAAGAACGGCGTCATTATTAAGCCAGCCGGAATCAAAGTCAGCCCGACAATTTTAAATGCACTGACATACAGACCTGTCTGTTCATTTGTCGACATCAGACCCAGCATTACGGCATCGGTATTAAAAATAATAGTATGCATGATGCCGGACACGGCCATCGGCACGGAGACCGCTAAAATTTGACGCCAGCGTTCTGTTGAAAATGAGAGACCTAAACCGGCGACTTGGCGCCTCGCATATATCCAGACAACACCGCCCGCCAGCGCCCCGGCCCAAACCGGGATCAGCGCCGCTCGTAATATATCATCCGGGGAGTGAACAAATAAAACAACACATAGAAGTGTGATAAAGGCGATGGAAATCTGCCGAAGGCCGTTGATGCCCATGCGTTCCAAACCTTGAAAGACAAAATCGAGTACAAAAACGCTAACGAAAATGCCACCCGCCTGGATAAGCAGTACCGTCTTCTCCTGAGACGTGCGATCCAGCAGAAAAACGATGCCGACAAAAAAAACAAAAGCAATGACCGACAACGTGAAACGAAGCCCGATAATCGCACTTGCAACAGACCCGGCCTCATTTGGATTACGGGCAATTTCGCGGGTGCCGTACATATCAGTGCTCAAACTTGCCGCAACGCCAAGTAAAGAAAGGAAAGCCGCACCGAATCCGATGATGCCAAAACCTTCGGCGCCCAGGGCGCGTGCGAGCAAGGCTGATGAAAAAAGCCCCGCCACGGATGCGATGATCTGAGCCGCGGTCAGCAATTTAATATTGCGTAAGATGGTTGAGGTAATCGTCATTGGAACGGTTTAAATATTCCCTCGCTAAAGTCTTAAGTTTATAACCGGATTCCTGTTGGACCGCTTCAACTTAATTTTTTGACGAAGGAAAAGCTTGCTTTTTCCATACCGATCCGCTCATAAAATCGATGAGCCGCCTCTTTTTCCAATCCGCTGCACAGGCGCAAGGTCTCACAATTCCGGCGCTTGCATTGGCTTTCGGCGAATTGCATGAACGCCTCACCAACACCTCTGCTTCGCTGGCCTTCGTCAACCACGAGATCATCAATATAGAGTGTTTTACCCCACGCCAAATCTTCGCTAAAGCGATAGCCCATTACGCCGACAATTTCACCATCGATTTCGGCCGAAGCGATCCGATAGCCGGCCAGCATTTGCCGGCGAACTTGCTCGACAAAGTCTTGCTCCTCAAGATGGGGGCGCAATTGCCGCATGATCGGAAAGGATGCCCTGATTTGCTCATCCTCATCGCAATGAATTATGTCAAGAAACGTGGTCATGAATTACTCTAACACCAAGGAAACCATGCCATCGGCCAGTTTCGGTTCAAACCATGTGCTTTTTGGCGGCATGACTTCTTCGGCATCAGCAACGGACATAAGATCAGCCATGCTGGTTGGGAATAGTGCAAACGCAACTGCCCAATTACCGCTGTTAACACGCTTTTCAAGTTCTGCCATACCACGAATGCCGCCAATGAAATCGATCCTCGGATCAACCCGAGGGTCGCCAATGCTCAATACAGGTTCCAAGAGGCGCGAAGTCAACAGGCTAATGTCCAATATGTCCACCGGCGAGCCATCACTTGGCGCCGGGTCTTTTAAGGACAAAGCATACCACTTACCGGCGAGATACATACCGAAGCTATTTCGAGCACTTGGTTTAGCGGCACTGTCTTTCTCAACAACATCAAAAGCAGAGCTAACAGCGCCTAAAAAATCTTGTTCGGAGAGCCCGTTCAGATCTTTGACCACCCGATTATAGTCGTAGATTTTCACTTCCGCCTCAGGAAAACTGACAATGAGAAAGCTATTGTATGGCTCATTCCCGGTCGGGTTAGCCTTCGCCTCATTACGCGCCGCCGCAACACGCGAAGCAGCAGCGGAACGGTGATGGCCATCAGCAATGTAGATAACACCCAAGCGATCAAATCCGTCGGTGATTTTTTCTATATCTGACATCTCGGTCACAACCCAGAGCGTGTGCTCGACACTGCCTTCACCGACAACATGGTAATCAGCAGCTCCCTTAACCGTCCGCTGAATAACTTCTTCCAGAAATATGTCCGGTTTGTGGGTCGTAAAGACCGGGCCCGTTTGCGCGTTCACCGCATCAATTTGACGCACCCGGTCGGTCTCTTTATCGGGCCGGGTAAACTCGTGACGACGAATAAGATTTTTTTCATACGCTTCTACAGAACCAGCACCAACAATACCGGTTTGCACATGGTCGCCCATCACAACACGATAGATGTAGTAATAGTCGTCGCCATCACGCTTCAAGATACCTTCATCAACCATGCGATTGATATTTTCCTGAGCTTTGGCGTAAACCTCATCCGAAAAGACATCGGTGCCGGGCGGCAAATCAATCTCCGGCTTTGAAATGTGCAAAAAGCTCCATGGCTTATTTTCTGCCAGAGCGAGCGCTTCTTCCGTATTAACGACATCGTACGGTGGGGCCACAACTTCCTGAGCCAAATCAGGTACCGGACGGAGGGCGGCAAAAGGGCGCACCAGATGTTTTTCTTGAACTTCGCTCACTAAATTTTCCTATATACAAATAAAGACTGCCGCTTAGCCCCCTCATCAGACATGATCAGGACCAGCGACAGCCTTATTTAGCAAGCTTACCCACCAAGTTAAACCCGAAATATTTTCAGGGCTCGGTGGTAATCTAATTATTCAGCAGCAACGTCCGGCAATTCAGCCAATGCCGCATCTAATTTATCTTTGTCGAACTGAACATCTTGCAGGTTTCCGGCAAAGTAGTCGGTATAGGCCTGCATATCGAAATGCCCATGGCCTGAAAGATTGAACAGAATGGTTTTAGACTGTCCCTCTTCTTTACAGACCAAAGCTTCCGCAATTGCACCCCGCACCGCATGACTTGATTCCGGTGCCGGCACAATGCCTTCAGCGCGGGCAAAATCGACCGCCGCTTTAAAGCATTCTGTTTGATCGTAGGCGCGTGCTTCGATTGCATCCAGTTCCAACAAATGGCTAACCAGCGGCGCCATGCCGTGATAACGCAAACCACCGGCGTGAATGCCGGGCGGCACAAAAGCCGAACCAAGGGTATGCATCTTAACCAATGGTGTAAGATGCCCGGTATCACCAAAGTCATAGGCATAGCGACCCTGGGTCAAGGTCGGACAGGCAGCAGGCTCAACTGCGATGGCGCGCACGGATTTACCGCCTCTAAAGCCTTCGCCCAAGAACGGAAAGGCAAGACCAGCAAAGTTACTGCCACCACCCGCACAACCGATCACGATATCAGGATAATCATCTGCCATATCCAGCTGCTCGATGGCTTCCTGGCCGATCACCGTTTGATGGGTCAAAACATGATTGAGCACGCTGCCCAAAGAATATTTGGTATCATCATTGGTCGCCGCGATCTCCACGGCTTCTGAAATCGCAATACCGAGACTACCGGTTGAGTCCGGGTCTTGTTCAAGAATAGCCCGACCCGAATTGGTTTCATCACTCGGCGAAGCCACACAACGCGCACCATAGGTCTCCATCAACGCCCGGCGATAAGGTTTTTGCTCAAAGCTCACCTTCACCATATAGACATCGACTTCGAGGCCAAATAGAGCACCGGCAAAGGCAATCGAAGAGCCCCACTGACCCGCACCGGTCTCTGTCGTGAGACGCCTGGTACCTTCTTCTTTGTTGTAGAAAGCCTGGGCAATAGCGGTGTTGGGCTTATGGCTGCCAGCCGGGCTCACGCCCTCATATTTGTAATAAATATGTGCCGGCGTATCGAGTGCCTTTTCAAGCCGTCTGGCCCGAAAGAGCGGCGATGGACGCCATTGTCGATAAACGTCACGCACTGGGTCCGGAATTTCAATTTCCCGCTCGGTGCTGACTTCCTGCATGATAAGCGCCATTGGAAATAATGGTGCAAGATCTTCTGGTCCAATCGGCTGGCCGGTGCCGGGATGCATAACCGGTGCCAAAGGCTCCGGTAGATCGGCGGCTATGTTATACCAACTTTTTGGCATCCTGTTTTCTTCCAGGACATATTTTACGGTGTCATTCATTTTGACGACCCCTCCCTATTTTAAAAGTTAGAACTTGAGAATTAAACAGTAGTTCTGTGTTGAAAGCGAGTCCTTGACCAAAGCCAAGTTGAAAAGGGGGCAAAAAAAACAGCACCCGAAGGTGCCGCTTAATCTCATTTGAATATGTAGAAGCCTATTTTTTGGTCAGCCTCAAAGCAACAAAGCGTAACCCTGCCTGCCCTTCGATCAAGAGCAACACGGATTTCCGGCCAGAAGATTTGGCATCATTTACACGTTTTTTAACTTCTGAGGGTGAGCTAACCTCGTTTTGACTTACCTCGACAATAACATCACCGGCTTTGATGGCCTTTTCAGCCGCGGCACCATCTTTATCGACAGCAACGATGACAACGCCTTTGGCCTTTTTTTGAAGGTTGAAGCGTTTACGAGTGCCTTCGGTAAGACTGCCAACACTCAAACCCAGCGTCTCAATTTTTAACTCTTCTTCTTTTGCACCACCGTCACCCGGCTTAGTACTTTTTTTCACGACCTGCTCTTCATCCAGTTCGCCAACACTGACCTTGGTCATCACTTTTTTGCCATCTCGCCATAACTCAACATCGACTTTCTTATCGATATCGGTTTCAGCGACGATCTTCGGCAAATTGCGCATTTCTTTGACCGGCTGATTGTTAAATTTCAAAATCACATCACCGGCTTTAATATTACCTTTAGCCGCCGGGCTGTTCTCTGTGACGCTGGCGACCAGCGCACCTTCAGATTTTTTGAGCCCCAGGCTCTCGGCAATCTCATCCGTGACTTTTTGAATACGCACGCCAAGCCAACCGCGCCGGGTTTTGCCGTATTTAACCAGCTGATTGATGATGTTATTGGCGATGCGGGACGGGATGGAAAAACCAATACCGATACTGCCGCCGGAAGGTGAGAAGATAGCTGTATTGATACCGATCACTTCACCAGCCAAATTAAACAACGGGCCACCCGAATTGCCGCGGTTGATAGACGCATCGGTTTGAATGAAATCATCATAGGGGCCTGAATTAATGTTCCGGCCACGCGCCGAGACAATACCGGCGGTCACGGTGCCGCCAAGACCAAACGGATTGCCGATGGCCACAACCCAATCGCCAACGCGCATTTTATCGGAATCGCCAAGCTTAACTGACGGTAGATCTTTCTTAGGCTTCACTCGGAGAACCGCAATGTCCGTCTTGGGATCGCGGCCAATAACTTCGGCTTTGAGGGTTTCATTATTGTGCAATATGACTGTGATTTCATCGGCATCCTGGATAACGTGATTATTTGTTATCACGATGCCCTTCTTGTCGATGATAAAACCTGAGCCCAGCGACGTCGATTTGCGCTGTTGTTGAGGCCGGTTACGATCAAAAAAATCTTTGAAAAATTCTTCAAATTGAGAGCCGGGAGGAAATTGTGGCAGCTCGGGTGCCTTACCAGCGCCCTGCTTTGTTGTCGCGGTGGTGGAAATATTAACCACCGCCGGCAACAGCTTTTCAGCCAAATCGGCAAAACTATCAGGTGCCGAGCGCGCGCTCACACTGGATGCAACTAAAACAATTGTCAGCAGCAATGGAATAAATGTTAGGTGAAAACGGTTACCAATAAGTCGCGTCACGCTTAATTCTCCGGTTTAAAATTTCGTTGAGCCTTTATATAGATCAAATTGCGTCAAAAACAGGGCGAAATACAACTCACCAAGCATAAATTTTGCGTGACTAGCTGCGGACCAACCACACCAAGGCCACGCCAGCGATTACCGCGGTCAGTCCAGCACGACGAAGCGCCGTGTCTGGTTGGTCTAAAATTTGTAACATGAATTTTTTCATCGCTTCTGGAAAGAGCGCATAAAGCGCTCCTTCCAGAGCAATTGCGAGAGCGATGGCAGTGAGAAGATCGGTCATGTGATCGCCTTCTCCCGGCCGCTATTTAGCAGATTTTTTACCGGTCATATTGCCAAAGAACTTGAAGAAGTCAGAATCCGGCGACAACACCATGGTCGTGCCTTCACCAAACGCTTCGTTATAAGCTTCCATCGAGCGATAAAACTCAAAGAACTCCTGATCTTTGCCAAAGGCTTCATTCAAGATAACAGTTTTCGAACCTTCACCTTGACCACGTAAAATCTGCGCCTGCTTTTGCGCTTCGGCCAAAATAATTGTCCGATCACGATCCGCTTCGGCCTGCGTTTTAGCTTTCAGCTCGGCACCTTGAGCACGCAGCTTAGCGGCCTCGGCAACACGCTGAGAGCGCATCCGATTATAAACCGATTGCGATGTCGTTTCCGGCAAGTCGGTCCGACCGATCCTGACATCAACAACTTCGATGCCAAATTGCGGTGCTTGTAACTTCAATTGTGCGGTAATGCGGTGCATGACGTCATCGCGTTTATTCGACAACATATCGCCCAGCAGAACTTTACCAACTTCAGAACGCACCGTCGCGTTTAGACGTCCACCAAAGATTTGACGGAAATTTGCATCGGTTTGAGCCGTTTTCAAGAATTCCAACGGATCGATAATTTTATAACGCACAAAAGAATCAACGTTGATCCGCTTTTGGTCATTCAAAATAATTTCCTGTGCCGGTGGATCGAGATCCAAAATACGGCGGTCATAGAAAGTAACATTTTGAACAAACGGCAATTTGACTTTCAAACCTGGTGTCGATTCTACCCGCACCGGATTACCAAATTGCAGAACCAAAGCTTGTTGGGTCTGATGAACTGTGAACAAAGACGCCGAGGCCAGAACACCGGCAACAACGACGACAACACCTATAACGGCGAGAACAACTTTATTCATTAGTTTGCTCCTTCGCTACGTTTCTTAATTTCAGGAAGTGGGAGATACGGCACAACACCGGGGCCGCCCTGACCTTTATCGATAATCACTTTTTCAGAATCCTTTAAGACTTGCTGCATCCGCTCCAAGTATAAACGCGAACGTGTCACTTCCTTACCGCCCTTGTAAGCCTCATAAACAGAGAGGAAGCGTTTGGCTTCACCTTCGGATTCACGGATCATCTTCTCTTTAAACGCCGTTGCCTCCTGGATCATGCGTTCTGCTTCACCTTTTGCTTTTGGAATAATATCATTGGCATAAGCCTGCGCTTCGTTTTGTTGACGTTCCCGGTCCTGCTTGGCCCGCTGCACATCGTTAAACGCATCAATCACCTGTTTAGGCGGCTCCACTTTCTGCAACTTCACGGAATCGATGAACACGCCGGCGCCATAGCTATCCAGAATTTTCTGGAGAACTTCATGGGTTTTGCTTTCCACTTGCTGGCGTTGCTTGGCCAAAGCATCCTCGAGGGTGTTTTGACCAACGATCTCACGAATGGCACTTTCAGAGGCCAATTTCACGGTCTCTTGAGGATTTCTAATATTGAACAAAAAATCAGCTGCATTTTTGATGCGCCACTGAACTTGGTAATCAATATCGATGATGTTTTGATCACCGGTCAACATCAGGCTTTCTTCCGGCACATCGCGAACACTCGAATTTTGCGAGCCTCCTGAGCCTAATTCGCGAAAGCCAACGCTGGTGATATTCGTGTTGGTTACGTCAGGCGTCAGAACTTGACCAATTGGCCCTGGGAACCAGTAGTTAAGACCTGGGCTGGTGCGTTTAACAAACTCTCCAAACAACAGTTCAACGCCCTGCTCACTTGGCTGCACCCGGTAAAAGCCGGTACCCAGCCAAACGACAAGCGCGGCCAGAACCAATAACACAATCCGGCGTCCGCCACCGCCGCCGCTCGGAATAAATTTTTTAAACTTATCCTGGCTGCGCCGTAGCATTTCTTCGATGTCAGGTGGTTGTTGACCTGAAGGGCCGCCACCGCCGCCTCCCCAAGGTCCTTGTCCGCCACCACCGCCGCCTGATCCGCCCCAAGGGCCTCCGCGTTGGGTATCCCACGCCATGTCTTTTTCCTTATTCTCTGAATACGCGATCTGAATTGACCGCGTAATTTTATATTTTAGTTGTTTGCAAAATAGTGCCCATTAACTTATTCCTGCCTTATATGACAGGTTTAGCACCCATGCAACGGTCACTCACGCTTGATTTACCGATTTGGGTGACTATTTGACCTCTTAGTAGTTTTTAATAATTCGGAGTCTTAGATATGGCGGAGATTACCGCTGAGCAAGTCCTAGCAGCCTTAAAAAACGTTAATGACCCAGATAAAGGCGAAAATATTGTCGATTTAGACATGATTGTCGGCCTCCAGCTCAAGGATGGCCATGTTGCCTTTGGCATTGAAGTTGAACCCGAGCGGGGCGCCAAGCTCGAACCGCTGCGAAAAGCCGCTGAAATGGCGGTGCATGATTTGCCCGGCGTTTTGACCGCGACCGTGGTTCTGACTGCCGAGCGCCCCGCTGATGCCGAGCCAGAGCCCGAGCAACCTCGAGGTGGTCCGCCGCCTGTGCCGGAACAAGCCGCTTTCCAAAAGATGGATTTGCTCGGCATTGATAATGTTATCGCTGTTGCCTCCGGTAAGGGTGGCGTCGGCAAATCAACAACCGCGGTCAATCTGGCTCTCGCCATGGCGACCGAAGGTAAGCGGGTCGGCTTGTTGGACGCTGATATTTATGGCCCCTCTATTCCTCGGATGTTGGGCATTACCGAAAAGCCAACCCAGACGGCTGCCGGTCTGATCGCGCCCCTCGAAAATTATGGCATTAAATGCATGTCGATCGGCTTTTTGATCGAAGAAGAAACCGCAATGATCTGGCGGGGACCGATGGCAACGGGTGCGCTCGAGCAGCTAATCACTGACGTTGCCTGGGGTGAGCTTGACTGTCTGGTGCTTGATCTGCCGCCTGGAACCGGTGACATCCACCTTACCATGGCACAGCGCGTGCCGCTCGCTGGAGCGGTGATAGTCTCAACACCGCAAGACATTGCGCTCGCCGATGCCCGCAAAGGCCTCAACATGTTCGAGAAAGTTGATGTGCCGGTCTTGGGCTTGGTCGAAAATATGAGCTATTTCAGCTGCCCGCATTGTGGCGAACGCACTGAAATTTTCAGTCATGGTGGTGCCCGAAAAGAGGCTGAGAAACTCGGTATGGATTTCTTGGGTGAAATTCCGCTCGATATCGTCATCCGCGAAACTTCTGATGATGGTCAGCCAATCGTTGCCTCAGATCCCTCGAGTGAACACACCGCCGCCTATCTCAACATCGCCGCAAAGGTATGGTCGAAGATCGATCCTAACTAAGGGACAATTAAAAGTCATTCTTATATTCGGATTCTCTTGTGTATTCAAAGCGTTAACACAAATTTAATAAAATAATATGTGCTAAAAACCGCATCACACCAATTAATAGAAAATGGGGCTGATTTATTCCAAATCAGCCCCATTTTTTTGTTTATTTTCAATGAATTATGACTGAATGCAGCTCTTTTTACGACATAGCGGAAATCACTTAGCCTTCCGCCCTTGCGATCAAGGGGATTCCCTAATACATCGGCTCATATAACAGTGCCTATAAAGGCCAGCCATGCTTCTTGAGTTTGTATAACAACTTATTGAAATTAAAGAGATTTAGTACACGTTTACATTCCGTTCACATAACGTTCAGCAGCTTGCAACGTCGCTCATGTAAATTGGAATCCATAAAATAGGAAAACTGCGGCATTGCCCAATCGGCACGCCAAATTTTTTAAATCTTTAATTGTGAATTGAGTAAGCAAATTTAATATGGCCACCATCCAAATAAAAACAACCGCCGGAGAAGCGGTCACCCTGCCAGATGGGGTTGATGTTGAAAATGCCGATTTCGAACAATTTGGTTTGGACCTCATCCTCACGACCGAGGATGGCACTGTGGTCGTCTTACATGACTATTTCTCTCATCGCACTCTGCCGAACATAAACCTTGCTTCCGGCGATGTTATGACTGGCGCTATTGTCGCCAATTTGGCCCAGGTCGATATAATTCAGCCGCTACCTAACATCCCCGGCGCGCCGTCTGGCAATGCTCCAACCGATCCGCAAAACGATGACCTCTCCGGTTTTGAAACGGCATCAGAAAGCAATAGTGGCCCGCAAGAAAACACATTTGAAGTTCAGGATGATCCAGAGCAAGATCCAGAACAAGACAATAGTGGTGGATTTGAAACCGCAAGTGGTGAAGATGATGAAGTACCGCCGTCCTCTCCAGATTCCTTGTCATTTGATAATACCCCCGACCAAGATCTGGAGACAGATACTCAAGCCTCAGGTCCAGAACTCCCAACCACGCCACAGCCGATTTTTCGCGGCCCCGCCCAATCTCAAGGGTTCGAGCCGGAAACAACCAGCACAAATTCGACAACACCAAATCGTGCACCGACCGTTGAGAATCAATCCGTAAACCTCCATGAGACCAACACCTTGGAGGGGCAACTCTCCGCTTCAGATCCTGACGGCGATGTCTTGAATTATGGGCTGCGCCCCAATGGCGAACCTGAAAACGGTACGGTATCTCTAAACAGTGATGGCTCATACAGCTATGTGCCAAACGCTGGTTTTATTGGGAATGACAGCTTTCAATTTCGCGTCGGAGATGGCCAGGGCGGCGTTGGCACGGGGCGGATTGTCATTACTGTATTGGATGACCCTGATGCCGAAGACAGCACGCAGACTGTCAATGAGAACGAAGTTCTGGTTGGTGATTTGCGCGGCGATATCACTGATCAAGACAGCGGAACGCACAATTTTGAATTAGTTGATGGCACTGACAACGGCACAATTATTCTCAATGCCGACGGCACCTACACCTTTACGCCAAATACAGATTTTGATGGCCCCGACAGCTTTAGCTATCGCGTCACCGATGCAACAGGCGGCACGGATACGGCAACCGTCGATATTTCTGTCGCTAATGTTGTAGCAGCAAGTGACACCGGCGGCACCACCAGCGGCACTGATGGCGACGATGCGGTCACCGGTGGCACGGGCAACGATAGATTGCTCGGCGGCGATGGCAATGACCAATTGGCTGGCGGTGAAGGCAACGATACGCTTTATGGCGGCGAAGGCGATGACGAAATCGACGGCGGCTCTGGCAATGACAATCTCTATGGCGGCACTGACGATGACGAACTTTCAGGTGGCGAAGGCGCTGACCGCCTCTATGGCCAAACTGGTGAAGACATTCTCAATGGCGACGAAGGAGCCGATCGGCTCTATGGCGGCGATGATAATGATACGGTCAATGGCGGCACCGATAACGATAGCCTCTATGGTGATGCCGGTGATGATATCATCAATGGCGGCGAAGGAGCGGATCGCATCTACGGCGGCGCGGGCGCAGATACCTTAGACGGCGGCACCGGAAATGACAGTCTCTATATCGATGGTGATGACACCTTCACCGGCGGCGAAGGCGTTGATCGGGCTTATGTCCTAACTGACGATGACATGAATATTGATTTGGCCACCTCTGAGATTGAGTACGTAAAATCAAACGAGGGCGATGACGTCCTGGACGCCTCTAGCTCATCCGCCAACACCTCGATTTATGGCCAAGGCGGCGCAGACAATATCGACGGCGGCAGCGGCATTGATCGCCTCTATGGCGGCAATGACAATGATGACATTGATGGCGGCGCGGGCAATGACAGCCTTTACGGTGACGCTGGCGACGACACTGTCAACGGCGGCGAAGGCAATGACCGTATTTATGGCGGCGACGGTGCTGACACGCTAAACGGCGGCGGTGGTGCTGAGGG
>JABIHH010000042.1 GCA_018649725.1 Rhodospirillaceae bacterium
GAGCCGGTCCGGCCAACTTGAATATCGATTTCATTAATGACGGTCTGTGCTTGGTCGGCTGGAAATTTATGGGCGATGGCCCAGCGTGGCGCACGGCTAACGAACCCTAAGCGCTCCTGCCAGTCCAGCCGGTTTACTTTGTAGACCACGCCGTCGATGTCGTAGTCCAAACCAGCGCGTTGCTCTGATATCTTAGAATAGGCCGCCATGAGACCTGCCAGATCATTACAGACCTGCGTCAAAGGATTAACGTCAAAGCCCCAGGCCTTAAGCTGCTCGAAAAAATCCCATTGCGAATCACCGATTGGCTCGCTTAATTCACCCCAAGCATAGGCGAACATTTTCAAGGGCCGGGCGGCGGTAATGCTAACGTCTAATTGACGGAGCGAGCCCGCTGCTGCATTACGTGGATTGGCGAAGATTTTATCTCCCGCCTCTTCCTGGCGGCGGTTCAAAGCATCGAAATCGGATTTTGCCAGATAAACCTCCCCCCGCACTTCGACAACATCCGGCACATTCCCGGATAACTCAAAAGGCAGCTCATTAAAGGTTTTCACATTTGCCGTGACATCTTCACCAACAGATCCATCCCCCCGCGTTGCTGCCGAGACAAAATTTCCCTTCTCATAGCGCAATGAAATCGACAGGCCATCGATCTTGGGCTCTGCGATCATTTCAAGCGCAATGCTTGGATCATCAGTAAGCTCTTTCAAGAACCGCCGAACCCCTGTCAGGAAATCTTCTAAATCGTCTTCCGAAAATACATTGCCCAAAGACAGCATTGGGCGCGCATGGGTCACCTTCGAAAAGCCACTGGTAGGGGCGGCGCCGACGCGATCGGACGGGCTGTTAGCCCGGACTAAATGCGGAAAGGCTGCCTCAATTGCAAGATTTCGCTGGCGCAGTGCATCATAGTCACCGTCAGAAATCTTCGGCGCATCATCTTGGTAATAGGCTTTGTCGTGGGTGCTGATCGCTTCGGTTAATTTATCAAGTTCGATGCCCGCTTCTATATCGGTCAAATCTTCAACCAGAATTTCTTTCGCGGTCATTGCGCCGCCTCGACCTGCTCATTTGTATTTAGGAGGCTGACAGCAGCAGCGCGGGCTTCTTCAGTGATCTCGGCGCCGGAAAGCATGCGGGCGATCTCTTCGGTACGCACCTCGCCGGTAAGCTCCCCCACTTGAGTGATATTGCCATCCTTATCGCCGGTCTTGCTGATCTGAAAATGCGTGTTGCCGCGGGCCGCCACTTGCGGCGAATGGGTCACGACCAGGACTTGCACGTCTTCGGCCAGCCGGCCCAAGCGCACCCCAACCGCCGCCGCCGCCGCACCACCAATACCCGCATCAACTTCATCAAAGATAATGGTCGGCACCGCATCGGCATCAGCCAGCACAACTTTAAGCGCCAGCATAATGCGCGCCAACTCGCCGCCGGAAGCCACTTTATGGATCGGTCCAGCTGCCGTATTGGGATTGGTTTTCACCTCGAAGGAAACATATTCGACGCCGAACTCATTCCAGTCATTTTCATCCAAATCATCGAGACGCGTGTGAAAACTCGCAGCCTCTAATTTCAAAGGGGGGAGCTCCTTGGTGACGGCTTTATCAAGCCGATCAGCTGTCTTTTTACGGGCTGTCGATAACTTTCCCGCCGCCGCGACATAATCCGCTTTCATTTTTTCAACTTTTTTTGCCAGTGCTTCAAGATTACCGGCCCTGTCAGTCAGCACCGCCAATTGCTCCACCATCTCAGCTAACAAAGCAGGTAATTTCTCGACATCCGTATTGTGTTTGCGCGCCAATCCCCGAAGCGCAAAGAGGCGCTCCTCAATCCGTTCCAACTCTTGCGGATCCAGCTCCATCATATTGGACACGCGCTCAAGCTCGGCAATGCCCTCGGTGGCTTCCAGAAGCGCGCGTTCTAGAGATGATACCGCATTATCGAATTGACCGCCCGCTTTATCCGCTACCCGCTCGACTTTCTGCAAAGCCGAGCGCAAGCCGCTTTCAACACCATTGCCTTCATTGATATCTACGAAGGCTTCTTGGAGCGCCTCAATCAATTGCTCGGCGTTCATCAGCACGCTGCGCTTGCCGGCAAGTTCATCCTCCTCGTCTTCTTTCGGATCGATCGCTTGCAACTCATCGACAGCGTGGCGGAGATATTCTTCATCGCGCTTGGCTTTTTCGACATTGGCGCTGGCTTTTTCGAAAGCGCTGACCGCCGCCCGCCACTCTTTATACTTATCAGATACCGCTTGCAGCATATTTTGATAGCCACCAAACGCATCAACAAAGCGGCGATGGGTCGCCGGATCCAATAGGCCATGGGTTTCCAACTGGCCATGAACTTCAACCAAAATTTCACCGATTTGACGGAGCAATGCGACGCTGACGGCCTGATCATTGATAAAAGCGCGGGACCGGCCATCTGCTGAAACCACCCGGCGCAGCACCAGATTAGAAGCCCCTTCAATGCCGTGCTCGGTGAGCAGCGCATCTATTTCACTGCTCTCCGACAGTTCAAATTCTGCCGTAACAGCACTTTGGTCCGCCCCTTGACGAATAAGGTCACTGTCAGCCCTGACACCGATGGCGAGACCAAGCGCATCAAGGAGGATCGATTTACCCGATCCGGTTTCACCGGTCAGCACGCCCAAGCCGCCGCCGAATCCCAAATCCAAGCGCTCAATCAACACGACATTGCGGATAGATAAGGTGCGAAGCATAAGAACTGATTATTCCGTGATTAGAAGTTGAATTGCTTAAGCTCAGTCAAAGGGCCAGTACCAGGATTTTTCTTTCGCCTTGGGGCGAAAGGCTTTGCCTTCGACCATCTCATAGGAATCGATGTACCATTCACTGCCCGGAAAGTTATGTCCCAGAACAGAAGCTGTTTTTTTGGCCTGCTCGATCATACCCATGGCCAAATAAGATTCGGTCAGACGATGGAGTGCTTCCGGTACATGGGTCGTAGTCTGATACTGGTCGACGACCTTTTTGTACCTGTTGATCGCGCCCAAATGCAGGCCTTGGTTTTCATAATAGCGACCAATTTCCATTTCTTTACCGGCTAGATGATCCTGGGTCAGATCAATCTTCAATGCGGCATCCCGAGAATATTTGCTGTTTGGAAAACGCGTAACGATCTCACGAAGCGCTTTCAAAGCGAGTTGAGTCATTTGCTGATCGCGACCGATATCTGAGATTTGCTCATAGTATGACAAAGCCTTCAAATAATAGGCATACGGCACGTCGCGATTGGACGGATGAATGCGAATAAAGCGATCCAGCGCGATAATCGAGTCGTCATATTCATTGCCTTGATAATAGCTAAACGCCGCCATGAGCTGTGCCTTGGTTGCCCAGACCGAATAGGGATGCTGTCGGTCCACTTCCGTAAAAGCTTTGGCCGAGGATTCGTATTCGCCATTTTCAAGTTGCGCCAAAGCCGTGTTGTAAAGACGCTCGACCGGCTCTTCTTTATAGACTTCCTCCTCGGCCGCGCAGGCAACGAGAAGCAATAATGCGGCAGAGACGAATAGGGTCCGGGTAAATGTCATCAAAGTGGTCCAACTCGTATGAATGAAGCGCTAAATATATCATTTTTCAGCCGTTTGTCTGCTCAAATTGACCCGCATCCGGCGAAAAGATACAAAAAAACCGGCTCATTTTACGGGCCGGCTACAATTCGTCTGAAAACTTATTGAATTATGGGCTTTTTAGGCAGTAGCAGCGACCAAATTCACCACTTCGGCTTCTTTAGGAGCAACCTCAACGGCACTCTCTTCGGCAAAATCAACATAGCGCCAAGCTGATTTATCGGCAAACAAAGCGCGCAGCAATTGATTGGTCAAAGCGTGACCAGAGCGAACGCCTTTATAGCTGCCAAGAAATACACCGCCGGCCAAATAGAGATCACCAACAGCGTCCAGAACTTTGTGGCGTACAAATTCGTCGTCATAGCGCAAACCATCTTCGTTGAGAACTTTGTCTCCTTCGACGATAACCGCATTGTCGAGCGAGCCACCAAGACCAAGCCCTGCTGCCCGAAGTTGTTCGACTTCATGCATGAAACCAAAAGTGCGTGCGCGGGCAACTTCTTTTTTAAAGGAGCCATTGACCATCGTCACGGTGATTTCCTGCTTGGCAACGACTTCACTTTCAAAATCAATCTCAAAGCCAACGGAGAATGTATCACTTGGGATCAACTCCGCCATCTTATCGCCGATTTCAACACGAACCGGTTTCAGAATTTCAATCACACGGCGCGGTGCATCCTGCTCAAGTAAGCCAGCACATTCGATTAGAAATACGAAAGGTTGGGCACTACCGTCCATCACCGGAACTTCTGGGCCATTTACATCAACATAGACGTTATCGACACCGCAGCCAGCAAGGGCAGACATAAGATGCTCAACCGTGCTGATGGTGACGCCATCTTCTGAGCCAAGCGTTGTACACATGCGCGTATCAACAACATTGTCCCAACTGGCTACAATTTCTTTTGATCCTGGAATATCGATGCGGCGGAAGATTATGCCGGTATAAGCCTCAGCAGGCCGCAAGGTCAGCGAAACTTTCTCACCACTGTGCAGCGCGATTCCAACACAATTCATCGTCCTCAGAAGCGTCTTTTGCTTCTCAGGTCCCATCGATGCGATGACGGGAGAGACTGATTTTGTCGTATCTGAAATGACGTCCTGACCAATGTGGTTCATGGTGTTGGCTTAAACTTTCCTATTCCCTAGTATCAGGGTATCTCAAATTAACACCCCTAGGAGCTTGAATACTCCGAGAGTGTTGTAGCAACGCCCTCGTAAGTACTCAAATCAACTAATGTTGCAAATTATTACGCCCTTTATTTAACCGCACCACTTCGGTTATTAATTCGCCTGACGTCTTAAAAAGGCAGGAATATCAAGGACATCCTCCTCATCCTGCGCCGAAGAAAGACGGTCTGCTGGATCAAGATCGCCGAGTAAAGCTTGCGGCGGTGGAATATCCTCTTCTGCTGCTTCTTCGCCCGATTCGTCACTTGATTCTTGGGCCATTTCGACAATCGATTCAGGAATTGGATCAGGCACAGCTTCGATAACCGGCTCGACAACAGGTTCCGGCTCGGGTTCCGGTATAATTTCCGGGTCGGCGGCAATTTCTGGCTCAGCCGCAATTTCCGGCTCAGGAATCGGCTCAGGTTCTTGAATAATTTCCGGCTCAGCAGCAATTTCTGGCTCCGGCTCCGAAATAGGCTCCGGAATGATTTCCGGCTCAAGAACAGGTTCAGCAGCTTTTGCCTCACCGCGCTTTTTGTCACCACGAGCAACACCGGTGACCCGTTCAAACAGGCTCAAACCCGTCTTCTTAGGTGCCTGTTCGGCCTCCGGCTCAGTGGTCGCATTTACCATATCAGCTGCGGCAAAGGGATCGGCAGGCGATTCAGTTTCCATGGATCCAGAAGTGCCGGCTGGCTCTGCCGGAATAAAGACATCTTCGTCTTGTTTAATATTGGACAAAAATGCTGGAATTTGATCGTCTTCCGGCAAAGCAGCTTCTTCGATCGCTGCTTCCTCAATCGCCGGTTCAGCAATAGCCGCCGCAGCTGGCTTCGGTTGAACCGGTGCCGGTTGAGGCGTGGGTTGCTTTTGCGGCTCTTTCGCCACGGGCTGCATGGGCTCAGGACCTTGCGGCCTTGGGATCATTGCTACCGGGGCTACCGGGGCCGCCGCTTTTTCGGGCTCAGCTTTAGGAGCTGGCAAGGCCTGTTTGGGCGTGGCTTGCGTAACGGTTCTGACAACCGGCTCCGGCCTCACACCAGCAATAGATTCAATACCCGTTGCGACAACAGAAACTCTGACCTTTCCTTCAAGCGCTTCATCAAAGGTTGAGCCGAAGATAATATTAACGTCGCCATCTACTTCGTCGCGAATTCGGTTAGCGGCTTCATCAACTTCAAACAAGGTGATATCGGTGCCGGCGGTGATGTTGATCAGCACACCTTTCGCACCGCCCATCGAGGTATCATCAAGTAATGGATTGGCAATCGCCTGTTCGGCTGCTTCCGTAGCTCGGCGCTCACCTTCAGCTTCACCAGTACCCATCATGGCTTTACCCATCTCGCCCATGACAGATTTAATATCTGCAAAATCGAGATTGATCAGACCTGGCATAACCATCAAATCGGTAACGCCTCTGACGCCCGAATAGAGAACGTCATCCGCCATCTTAAAGGCATCTGCAAAGGTTGTTTTTTCGTTTGCGACACGGAATAGATTTTGGTTTGGAATAATTAGCAGCGTATCGACATATTGTTGGAGCTCTTCCAGGCCGGCTTCGGCGGCCTTCATTCGATTGGCGCCTTCAAACTGGAACGGCTTGGTAACAACACCTACGGTTAGGATGCCATATTCACGAGCCGCCCGGGCAATCACGGGAGCGGCACCTGTTCCAGTTCCGCCGCCAAGGCCAGCTGTGATAAACACCATATTGGCATCGCGGATGTGGGAGACAATTTCTTCCAGGGATTCTTCGGCTGCTGCTTGTCCGATATCGGGATTGGCGCCCGCGCCCAGACCTTGGGTAATATTAATGCCCATCTGGATACGACGTTCCGATTTCGATAATGCCAAGGCTTGCGCGTCAGAGTTGGCGACGAGAAATTCGACACCCTCCAGGCCCGACTGGATCATATTGTTGACCGCATTTCCACCCGCGCCGCCGACGCCGATAACTGTAATGCGAGGTTTTAACTCAGACTCCAACGAACCTGACGGTAGTGTAAGATTGATACTCATAATAGCCTCCAACTCCAAATCTCATGCCCCTCATCTAATTTGTCGGCTTCTCCAACATACGAGCGGCGCGTTCCCTCAATTTCCTTAATTGAGAACAAAATCCATTAGCCCCAATTCTAGAGGCAAAAGGTTACCTAAATGTTTTCACGTATCCATTTTCCTATTCGGCCAAATTTGTTATTTGGCGCGTCCATCGTGCGAGAGGATGTCTGTGACATCGCCTTGCGTTCTTTCATGACAACCTGAATAAGGCCCGCTGGGGCCGAAAACGCAGGCCCATTAACGGATTCAGCCAATCCTTTGACGTAGTTTGGCCGCCCTAAGCGGACCTGTTTATCCATCATTTCAGCTGCTAATTCGCGCACGCCGGTCAATTGAGAAGCCCCACCCGTCAGCACAACACGGCGTGCACCAGCCTTCTCAAAGCCTGTTGGTTCGAGTTTTTCGCGAACCAACTCAAAAATCTCTTCAATACGAGGGCGGATGATACCAACCAACATCGAGCGTGAAATTTGGTTTTCGCCATCATCTTCCTCGCCAACCAGGGGAACTTTAATGACTTCCTGGTCATCTGAGGGCGACGGCACGGCGCTACCGTAAAGCGTTTTCATCCGCTCGGCATAAGCAACAGGCGTCGAGAGCCCACGGGCAATATCATTGGTAACGTGATTACCGCCAAGCGGCACTGAATCGGTATAAACAATTTCCCCATCAAAGAACACTGAGAGGTCCGTGGTGCCGCCGCCCATATCAATACAGATCACGCCAAGTTCTTTTTCATCTTCAACCAAGCACGATAATCCAGCCGCATAAGGCCCGACGACTTGGCTTTCGACATCCAAATGACAGCGATTAACACAGGCCGTAATATTTCGGAGCGCGCCCGCAGAAGCGGTGATGACATGCATATTGACGCCGAGCTTCTCGCCATACATGCCACGCGGATCTTTCACACCTGGATTGCCATCGATGCTATAGGCGACGGGCAGCGTATGAATGATCTGGCGGTCATCGACTTGCTGACTATAGAGCCAGGTCGGATCGAGCGCGCGTTTGAGGTCCACTTCGCTGATCTCGTGACCTGAAATGGCGACGTCAAAAGAGATCAACTTGGATTCCGGCACCGAGCCCGAGACACACAGCACAACGTCACGGACATTCTCGCCGGCCATATGTTCCGCTGCTTCAACCGTGGTGCGAATGGAATCTTCGACGGCGGCCATATCAACGATATTGCCGTTCTTAATGCCTTTGGACACCTGGTGGCCAACGCCGATGACTTCTGCCGCGCCATTTACCAACGGGCGCGCGATGAAGCAGGCAACTTTGGTGGTGCCAACATCCAACGCTGTTATGAGACCGGTTCGATTGGCCGATTTTGACGGTGTGTTTTGTATCATCTACTCAAATTTCTAACGGTTATTTAGGTATCTCTTATGTATCTTGGCCACTAATTAGCGTACCCTTTGGATTGGCGCCCGGCTGCCGGTTGGGGCGCTTTCGCTTCGGCGTTGGTTTTCTGGGCAATAAAGGTAATTTCTTGATTTCTTCTTCAGCCGAGCCTTTTTGGCCTTCGCGGATAACCACCCGATCCGCCAAGCGCAAATCAACCGTAATCAGATCTTTTGACAACAAATCATGCTTTTGATCGAGCTCAGCGAGATGGCTCCAGGCGGCGCTGGAATCTTCTTCGGGCAAGCGAATTTCGATATCGTTACTGAGATGGAGATTCCAGCGTCGCCCGCCGACCCGGACAGCGGCTCGGACTCGGCTGGCGAGCTTCGGTTCGGTGGCCAATACTTCAAAAAGCTGGGCAGCATTGCCCGGCGCATCACGGCCGATGATGACAATGAGTTTGGTGTAGGCGCTGACATCTTTGAGCGGGATAAGCTCGCCATTGGTATCAATTAATGAAAACTTGCCGCCGCGCTGCCAGAGCGCCATCGGCCGACGCTCGCGGAGCAATAAATGCACAACATCCGGTAATTGGCGCTCAATGACGGCTTGACGCACCCAGGGCAATGCCTCGACGCGTCGGCGGGCGGCTTCAGGATCAAACGCCAAAATGGGGGCACCGCGTTCTAAACGTAGAGCTTTGAGCAGAGTTTTGCGTGACGTCTCGAAACGGCCCTCGACAAAGATCTCACGCACCGAAAAACCGGTCTTGGCGGCGCCGGCAATAACAAACCACTTTGCGCGCTCGACGGTTTGATGCACCCAGCCGCTCTGCCAGACATACCAGCCAGCAGTACTGGCACCGGCGATCAGGCAAAGCACGAAGCCGGTGACAAAGAGCGGGCGACGCCATAACGGTTTTACCCGCCGCAGAGGCTGCCCCCTTTTTGTCTTCTTGGCTGATGTGCTAAACCACGCCACTAAATGCCACTCCATATAATTCTATTGGTCATCATTAGCCGCATTCTCCACGAGCCAACTTACCAGTTCGTTAAACGATATATTTAAATGTGCAGCCTGCTCGGGCACGAGCGAGGTCGGTGTCATGCCTGGCTGGGTGTTCACTTCGAGCATATATAACTCGGTCCCGTCATAGCGGATATCGGCCCGGGACACGCCGCGGCAGCCCAAACTCTGATGGGCTAAGAGCGAAATTCGGAGCGCTTCGTCATAGACATCTTTTGGAATCTCCGCCGGCACAACATGGGTCGAGCCACCCTCAGCATATTTGGCGTCATAGTCATAAAAATCCTGCCCGGTGGTAATTTCCGTGACAGCTAATGCCCGGTCTCCTATGACCGTAACAGTGAGTTCCCGGCCCGGGATGAACTTCTCAATCATCACCGTACGTCCGAAATTCCATTCTTCTTCACCCGGCTGGTAATTGTCACCTTCCATCACAATATGGACGCCGACACTTGAGCCTTCATTGAAAGGCTTCACGACAAAGGGCGGTTCCATCACGCTGCCGGCGATAAGTTCTTCCTGGCTGACAATTTTGTGTTCGGCAACTTTAATCCCCGCCGCCGCCATGACAGATTTCGCCACCGGCTTATCCATCGCCAAGGCTGACGCCAAAACGCCGGAATGGGTGTAGGGGATATCCAAAATATTGAGTAGCCCCTGAATGCACCCATCCTCACCATAGCGGCCATGCAGCGCATTAAAGACGACATCCGGTTTCGGAAAGAGCCGCGTCAGTAATGCCCCAACATCGCGCTGAACATCGATCGAAGTGACCCGGTAGCCGGCTTCCGAGAGCGCATTGCTGACCGCCGCACCACTTACCAGAGACACTTCCCGCTCGGCGGACCAACCGCCCAATAGCACAGCAACATGACGCGTCATGAGGTCACCTCCGTCGCCATTGATTTAACCGGGGGGTCTATCGTCACGCCAATGCGGCGGATTTCCCATTCAAGCTTTACGCCGCTTTTCTCAAAGACCCGGCGGCGCACTTCTTCGCCGAGCCCTTCCAAGTCAGCCGCCGTAGCGGAACCGATATTGATCAAGAAATTGCAATGTTTCTCAGAAACCACGGCACCGCCCCGCATCAAACCGCGGCAGCCCGCCTGATCGATCAGCTCCCAGGCTTTGGCACCTGGTGGATTGGTAAAGGTGCTGCCACCGGTTGGCGTTTTCACCGGCTGAGTTTGCTCCCGCTCGGCCCGAATTTCTTTCATGCGATCGGCAATATCAGCGACCACGCCGGGCGCACCTTTAAAGCAGCCATCGATAAAAATAAGATCTTCCGGCGTATCGGAGTGGCGGTAGCTGTATTTCATATCTTCGACCGAGAGTTCGATCAGATTGCCCTTGCCATCCAAGGCCCTGACGCGTTGCACAATGTCCCTGGTCTCAGAACCATAAGCCCCCGCGTTCATGCGGATCGCACCGCCGACGGCACCCGGAATACCACACAGAAATTCAAACCCGGTGATGCCGCATTCCCGGGCTGCATTGGCGAGCCTGAGATTTGAGACACCGCCGCCTGCCGTAATTTCCAGGCCATCAACTGAAATTTTCGTAAACACTTCGCTGAGCCGGATCACCACACCCGGCACACCGCCATCGCGCACCATCAGGTTTGAGCCGATGCCGATGATGGTCACCGGGACATCTTCCGGAACATTTTGCAAAAACGCCATCAAATCACTGAGATCGGCCGGCCAGAACATAATCTCGGCTGGACCGCCCACCCTAAACCAGGTTGACTTGGAAAGATCCGCATTTGCTTCCATGCGCCCCTTGACGGGAGGCAGTCTGTCATACAAACCGTCGCTGAATTTCACTACTCCCATCACTCACCTGCCTCCGCCACTGAGTTGCGCATTTCTGCCAGCTGGTTTGGTAACGCATTGGCCCATTGCGTAATATTGCCTGCGCCCAAGCAGACCACGAGATCTCCGGAACTCATATACTCATCAACCAGGGCGGCTAAATTATCTGGGTGCTCAAGCGCGATCACCATACGGTGGCCATGCGAGCGTAATCCTTCAATCAGGCTATCCTGACTAACGCCCTCAAGCGGTGTCTCCCCAGCCGCATAAATATCGGCAACAACGACCATGTCGGCATTGTTGAAGCAGGTGCAAAATTCCTCGAATAAATCCTTTAGCCGAGAATAACGATGGGGTTGAACCACTGCCATGACACGGCCTTCCGGCGTTGTCGATCTGGCGGCGTCCAATACAGCAGAAATTTCAACGGGATGGTGGCCGTAATCATCAATGATAGTGATGCCATCGACGGCCCCGGTATTGGTGAAACGACGCTTCACGCCTTTAAAATTTGCCAAGCCTTCGCGGATTACTTCATCAGCAAGTCCAAGCTCAAGCGCGATGCAGATCGCGGCAGCTGAATTTAAAATATTGTGGCCACCGACCATTGGCAAATGGAGCTGTTTGATCACCCGCTCGTCAGCCGACTTTCGATCAGTAATCACAATGTCAAAGCTCGAGCCATCCGGTGTTGTGGCAATATTAATGACCCGGGTATCAGCCTGAGGCGAGACGCCATACGTGATGATTTTCCGATCCGATACTTTTGGAATAAGTGCCTGTACTTCAGCATCATCAATACACAAAGTGGCAAAGCCATAAAAAGGGATCTGTTCGACAAAGGCGACAAAGGCTTCTCTTAGGGCATCGAAAGAGCCGTAATGATCCATATGTTCATTGTCGATATTGGTGACGACCGCAATGGTTGAGGGCAGCTTCACAAAGGTACCATCAGATTCGTCCGCCTCGGCAACCATCCACTCGCCGCTGCCGAGCCGGGCATTGGTTCCCCACGCATTGATGATCCCGCCATTAATCACCGTCGGATCCATCTCAGCCGCCTCGAGCAGGGCTGCTACCAGTGAAGTCGTGGTGGTTTTGCCATGGGTGCCGCCAACCGCGATCGACCATTTAAGGCGCATCAGCTCACCCAACATTTCAGCCCGGCGGACCACCGGCATGAGGCGTTGGCGCGCCGCATCCAGTTCAGGGTTCCCGGCTTTAACCGCAGAAGAAATAACCACGACCGCCGCGTCGCCCAAATTCTCTTCTTTGTGGCCAACTTTGACGTCAATGCCGAGCCCTCTCAAGCGCAAAACATTCGCGCTTTCCGCCATATCGCTGCCTTGCACCGCATAGCCAAGATTGTGCAGCACCTCAGCGATACCGCTCATGCCGATGCCGCCGATGCCGACGAAATGAATGGTGCCTAGATCTATCGGTAAACCCCTCATGCGGCCTCCCGCTGATCACTAGTATTGGGCATCATCCCGATAACCATATCGGCAAGTCGGCTGGCGGCATCAGGCTTGCCAGCGGCCTTGGCCGCAGCGCCGGCACTTTCCAGCATGTGCGGTATAGCAAACAAAGACTCAAGCCGGTCGGCCAAAACCTGATCGGTAAAAGCCCCTTCTGGAATAAGCCAACCACCGCCCACCTCATCAACCGCATGAGCGTTCTGGGTTTGATGATCATCGACCGCATAGATGTAGGGCACGAAAATGGCTGGTCGGCCAATTGTCGTCAGCTCAGCAATGGTCGACGCCCCGGATCGGCAAATCACGATATGCGCATCGGCAATGCGATTAGGCACATCGTCAAAGAAAGTCGAAATTGTCGCCTCAACCCCCAGATCACGATAAGCGGCTTGAACTTGCTCGACATCTTCGGCCCGGCTTTGCTGCGTGACCGCGATCCGTTGCCGAAGATTAACATCGACAAGCCTTAAGGCGGCCGGCACGACAGTGCTAAATATATGGGCACCCTGACTGCCGCCAAAGACAGCGATGTTGATCGTGTCTTCTGCCTTCAAATTCGGATAAGTCCGATCCCTGACCAGAGTTACCTGAGGACGTACCGGCATGCCGGTTGTGATGACGTTAGATTTTGACGTCTCGGGAATGGCTAATACTTTCTCGAACGATGTCGCAATTTTCTCAACCCGGCTAGCCAGCAAACGGTTGGCCCGGCCGAGCACTGCATTTTGCTCATGGATGGCGGCCTTGGTACCCGAATAGGCAGCCGCCAGCATGGTCGGCACCGAAGCGTAGCCACCAAAACCAACCACCACAGCGGGTTTAAGACGGCGCAGCAAAAACCACGCTTGTAATGTTCCAATGATAATTTCCACCGCGCTGAAAATGCGCGCGACTAGGCCTTTGCCGGCGATACCGCCAGCCCGCACCCGATGCGTCTCAAGTTCCGCCAAGCGACCTTTAAGGTTACCGCCTCGCCGGTCAGTCACCAACGCCAAACGATAGCCTCGATTGCCAAGCTCAGCCGCCAGGGCTTCAGCCGGGAAAACATGTCCACCGGTGCCGCCAGCTGCTAAAACGACGAGGGGTTTAGCCATCATATAAGACGCCCCCCCATATCCTTGCCGCCGAGATCACGCCACGCATTTTCCTGGCCCGGCCGCTCACGGGTCAAAGCCAGCACCATGCCAAGCCCAATCGCCAATGCGAGCATTGACGAGCCACCATACGAAATCAGCGGTAAAGTCATCCCTTTGGTCGGCATGAGATTAAGCGTCGAGGCCATATTGATGATGGCTTGCAGGCCGAATTGCACCAGCAGACCGGCGACTGCCAATTGGACAAACAAGTCGGTTTCCTTGAAGGCGCGGGCAAAGCCTCGCAAGACGACGAACAAGAACAGGCCGACGATCAGCAATGTCATCACCAAACCGAATTCCTCACCGGCAACAGCGAAAATGAAATCGGCATGGGCATCCGGCAGCACTTCTTTGACATGACCCTCACCCGGTCCTCTGCCAAAAACACCGCCATTGCGAAACGCCTCGAGTGAGCGGGCCACCTGATAGGCCTCACTGCTGGCCGGATCAAAAAAGCGGTCAATCCGCATTTGCACATGCGAGAAATTGAAATAGGCGGCAAAACCACCACTGATAAAAATGAGGCCAATGGCGAGCACCAGGAGCATCGGTAAGCCGGCTAGGAAAAACTGCACTCCCCAGACGACACTCACCAAGATCGCCATGCCGACATCGGGCTGCATGAGCAGCAATGCCACCACGGCCAGATAAAGTCCGACCGCGACCATATAGCCGGGAAAATCTTCCTTGAGCCGCCAGGCAGCAAACATCCAGGCGGAGATGATTGCAAAGCTTGGCTTTACAAACTCAGAAGGTTGGATCGAAAAGCCGCCAAAGGTCACCCACCGGGTGGCTCCTTTGATATCATCGCCATTGAGCAAGGTGTAGACCATGAGAATGACCGACAGGCCAAAACAAATGACCGCTACTTGCCGGACCCCGCTGCGGTTCAGCAAAGACACGGCAAACATAACGATCAGGGCAAAGGGCAAGACAATGAATTGGCGGCGGGCAAAATAGAACGTGTCGAGACCGATCCGCTCAGCTACAGCTGGGCTTGCTGCCAAAGCTAAAACCGCCCCACTTGCCGCGATGGCGATAATGGCCGCAATCATCCAGCGATCAACCGTCCACCACCAGCGGCCAAAGAGGCTTTCATCGGTCCGCGAGAAGGTTGAATTCATGACGCCGCCCCCACTTGTTGATTAACGAGGGATCGGAAGGCATCGCCTCGTTTTTCGAAATTTTCAAATTGATCAAAGGATGCACAGGCCGGTGACAACAGGACTGTGCCAGGCTTAGCCCGCTGAGCTGCCTCCTGCGCTTGCTGGAGAGCCGTCGCCAGATCACCACATTTGCTGATTGAAACAGCAGGACTGAGAAGGTCGGCAAGCTGATCTTGAGCCTCGCCAATGACATAAGCCTGGCGCACACGAACAAGCTCAGACTCCAGGGCACCAAGGTTTTCCTCCTTGAACTGACCGCCGACAATCCAATGAATGTTGTCGTAGCAGGCGAGCGCTTTAGCAGCGGCTTCGGTATTGGTCGCCTTGCTGTCATTAATATAGGAAACCCCATCCGACTTTATAATCAGCTCTTGGCGATGCGGCAGACCGGCAAAGGTCTTAAGCGCTGCCACTATTTGGTCGGGTGCAATTTCTGCAGCCCGGGCAGCGGCATAGGCAGCAGCGGCGTTTTGCCAATTATGGCGGCCCGGTAATGTGCGTACGACATGGAGATCCATGATGGTTTTTTGCTGGTTGTCGAGATCATCAATCAGCATGCCATCATCGACATAAACGCCGCCCGGGGCGCGGGCTGAGGCTGAGATTGGCACAATGCCCTTACCACCGCGATTAACCATCAACTCCAAACACAAAGCCCGACAATGATTGTCTTCCATGCCAATGATCGCTTTGGAGGCTTCCTTCGTGCGCTCAAACAAAATGCGTTTGGCCGCGACGTAGCCTTCCATGCCGCCATGGCGATCCAAATGATCCGGCGATATATTCAGCAAAATCGCAACGTCCAATCGCATCGAAGGAATGCGCTCTAATTGATAAGAGGACAGCTCCAACACGTACGTGCCGCTCTCATCCAATAGGTCGAGGTCCAAAGCCGGGATGCCGTAATTGCCGCCGATCGCAACGCTCTCACCTGCTTCTTTAAAGATATGCCCGATCAGTGCTGTCGTGGTCGATTTACCATTGGTGCCAGAGATGCCGACAAAACGCGCCTGATCATTCTCGCGCGCTAGTAAATCAACATCGCAAATGATCTCGCAGCCTACCTCTCTCGCTTTATTGGCGACGGCGTGCGGTTCTGGATATTGATCAGGAATGCCGGGGCTCAGCACCAGCGTACCCAACTTGGAGAAATCACTTTGGTAGAGATCGGTAAGCTGAACGCCTGCGGCGAGTGCCTCATCACGCTTATCTTCTGTGTCATCCCAGGCCCAAACCTCTGCACCTCCAGCCGATAGCGCACGCACGGCCGAAAGGCCGGAGCGGCCCAAGCCCAAAACGCCGATCGGCTTATTGGCAAAGGAATTTACAGTGATCATGGTTGCGGCTTTACCTCTTTTCCCTAGCGCAGTTTCAACGTGGCGAGCCCGGCAATGGCCAGGATCACAGCAATAATCCAAAAACGAATAACGATGGTGGGCTCCGCCCAGCCTTTTTTCTCAAAATGATGGTGCAGCGGCGCCATGGCGAAGACCCGCTTGCCGGTTAACTTGAAGGACGCGACTTGAACAATCACCGAGACGGTTTCCAAAACGAACAAGCCGCCGACAATGGCCAGCACCAGCTCGTGCTTGGTGATCACGGCAACGGAGCCCAACGCACCGCCCATGGCGAGCGATCCGGTGTCGCCCATAAATACCATGGCGGGCGGTGCGTTATACCAAAGGAAGCCCAATCCAGCGCCGATCAGCGCGCCGCAGAAGACCGACAGCTCACCAGAGCCCGGCACGTAGTTCAACTGCAAATAATTGGAAAAGACCGAGTTGCCGACCATATAGGCGATCAGCGCGAACACACCAGCGGCGATCATCACGGGGCCGATCGCCAGACCATCAAGACCATCTGTCAAATTGACCGCATTGGATGAGCCGACAATAACCAGAACTGAGAAAGCGATAAAGAACCAACCGAGATCGATCAGCACGGTCTTGAAAAATGGTATCGCCAGGGACGAGGCCAACGGCTCGCGCGTTAGGCTCATAATATAAAGCGTCGCAGCGACGGCGATGAAAACCTGCAACAACAATTTCAGCTTGCCGGGCAAGCCGTTCGAGTCTTGCCGGGTGACTTTAATGTAGTCATCAATAAAGCCGATCATGCCATAGCCAACGGTCACGCCGAGTGCTGCCCAAATATAGCCATTGCGCAAATCAGCCCACAGCAAGGTCGAGACCACGAGCGCCAATAAAATCATGAAGCCGCCCATGGTGGGCGTGCCGACTTTGGTGATCAGATGCCCTTCCGGCCCATCCTCTCTGATCGGCTGGCCCTTCTTCTGATGATGTTTGAGCCAATTGATAATGTACGGTCCGCAAATGAAGCTCACGATCAAAGCCGTCATCATCGCACCACCGGTGCGGAACGTGATGTAGCGAAACAGATTGAGAAACGCCAATTGATCGGCAAATTGCGCCAGGGTGTTATAGAGCATGTCGATCCTCACTATTTATTTGGGGGCTCGCCAGCAGTTCGAGGAGAGCATCGACGATCTTGCCCATTTGCGAGCCGGCGGATCCCTTAACGAGAACAACGTCGCCCGGTTTAATTTCATCAAAGAGCGGCTGAATAAGGTCAGCCGAATTTTCCGCATGAGTTTTTGAAACGTCCTCAGGCAACGCATCACACATATGCTTCATCTCGGGCCCGGCAGCGAAAACCAGATCAACGCCAGCTGCCTCAATCTCGGGCGCAATTGCACGATGGAGGTCAGGGGATTGCTCGCCCAACTCCCGCATATCACCGAGGGCTGCGATGCGGCGGCCTGAAGGCCCGGGCTCGGCCTGAGCCAAGACCTCCAGTGCCGCCGCGATTGATACCGGACTTGCATTATAACTGTCATCAATTAGGTCAATAATACCGCCCTCGACCGACAATCTATGGCGCTGACCCCGACCCTTCGGCGGCTTGATATCCGCGAACGCCCGGGCAGCAGCAAAGACATCCGCGCCAACGGCTTGCACGGCGGCCAACACAGCCAGACTGTTTTTCACCCAATGCAATCCCGCCATCGCCAATTTATAGGTAAAGCGATAGCCGTCGAAAGAGGCCTCGACGGTTGAGCCTTCGGGACCGAGCACGAAATCAACCAGCTTGAACTGAGCATCCTCATGAGCACCAAAGCCGATTACCTTACCGGCACCTGCTGCCATCGCGGCGTCAGAAAGCAAATCAAAATACGCGTTATCGCGATTGAGGATTGCCGTGCCGCCTTTCTCCAGGCCTTGAAATATTTCAGCTTTGGCATGGGCGATATCTTCGACGGAGGAAAAGAACTCAATATGGGCAGGTTCCACGGTCGTGATGATGGCGACCAGCGGGCGCACCATTTGCGATAACGGGATAAGCTCTCCGGCATGGTTCATACCCAATTCAAAAATTGCATATTCAGCACTTTTGGGCAGGCGAGCGAGCGACAGAGGCACACCGAAGTGATTGTTGAAACTGCCCCGGCTGTAAGAAGTTGACCCCTGACCGGAAAGTAATTGACCGAGCGCCTCTTTGACGCCTGTCTTGCCGACACTGCCGGTTACAGCAATGACTTTTGCCCGAGACCGATCGCGTCCCGCGCGGCCCAAATCATTGAGGGCTTCGAAAGTATCAGCCACACTTAGGATCGGTGCGTCGCCGTCAACTGCTTTTGCTGCCATTGCGGCCACCGCCCCACGTTCCAGAGCATTTGCGATAAAATCATGGCCATCAAAATTAAGTCCCGAAATCGGTACAAACAAATCACCTTGCTCAACCGTCCGACTATCGATTGAGACGCCGCTTGCCTGCCAGTTCTCAGGCGAGCTGCCATGAGTGGCCAAAGCCGCATCCTCGGAGGTCCAAAGCGGAGACAGATCGCTCATGCGCTTCCTCCCGCCGCTTGTCTTGCCACCTCAACATCATCGAACGGCAATATTTGATCGCCAACAATCTGGCCCTGCTCATGGCCTTTGCCCGCTATTACCAGCAGATCGCCATCGCTCAGATTCTCAACCGCCGCTTCAATCGCCGCTTGGCGATCGGCAATTTCTGTTGCGCCCGGACAGGCCGCCATAATCTGGGCCCGAATAGGTGCCGCCGCTTCGCTTCTCGGATTATCGTCGGTAACAATAACTTCGTCAGCGAGGCGCGCAGCAATCGCGCCCATCTCAGGGCGTTTGCCTTGATCGCGATCCCCGCCACAGCCAAAGACGACTTTAAGTTTATTGGTCGTGTGGGGCCGCAATGCGGTGAGCACATGGTCAAGTGCATCCGGGGTATGGGCGTAATCGACATAAATGCCGGCGCCATTGGAGAGCCGTGCCGCTTGTTCCAGCCGGCCGCGCACCCCTTGCAGATTTTCCATTGCCGCAACCGACTTGGCCTGATCAGCACCATCGGCCAGGACAATACCCAGCGCGCACAATGCGTTCATTGCCTGAAAGCCGCCAATTAGCGGCAGAGCTATTTCGACATCTTGACCCAGCACGCTCAAAGCAAGTCGCTGACCATCAGGCTGCGCTGTAATGTTTTTCAAGACAATGTCGTTGGCGTTTCGACCGTAATTCAAAAACTCGGTGCGGCGCTTGGTCAGGATCTGCGTAAGCTCATCACCCCGATCGTCGTCAGAGTTGATTACTGCCACACCTTCCCGGTCGAGCACGTCCGTAAACAATCGAAGCTTGGCCTGAAAATAATCTTCCATGGTTTCGTGGTAATCAAGATGATCGCGGCTGAGATTGGTAAAAGCGGCGACATTGATAAAGACACCATCGAGGCGAAATTGATCGAGCCCGTGGCTGGAGGCTTCAACGGCGACATGCTCAACGCCATCAACGGCTAATACCGCCAAGGGTTTATGGAGGTCGACCGGATCCGGCGTCGTCAGCGAGCCGCTCTCCTGCTTGTCTGGTGTGATAAGACCAAGGGTGCCGAAACTTGCGGCGGCTTGACCACAGGACTGCCAAAGCTGGCGGGTAAATTCTGCCACGGAAGATTTGCCATTGGTGCCGGTGACCGCTACCACATGTTCGGGCTGGGGTTGATAAAACCGCCCCACCATTTTCGCATAACGACGGCGCGGATTTTGGTCGGGCACCAAACTCACCGGCGCATCACCGATGATATCTGGCGACGTATCGGTTGGTGCCAGTACAGCAACGGCACCCGCCTTTATCGCATCAGCAATAAAGTCGCGGCCATCAATATTTACGCCCGGCAGAGCCGCGAACAAAAAGCCCGGTTCCACCTGACGCGAATCAGCTGTAATGCCCAAAATGTCAGCGTCTACAAAATCGCTACCTGACATAATCTTCCATTCATAACCCACCAATAAATCTGCTAATCGCAAAAGGAATTTCCCTTCCTCATTATCATTGCGTCAGCGTTTTCTTGCTTTGGCCGCGATGAATAAATCATCCCCCGGCTTCGGCGCTTTCTCTACAATTTTGGATGGCTTGATCCCTAAAAGCGGGGCCATCCGCTTAACCACACGCGCAATCACCGGAGCGGCCACCCAGCCACCTGTCGCATAACCATGCGTGCGTTGAGTTCCTTTGGGCTCATCCACTAGAGCCAAAATGACGTAGCGCGGCTTGTTCATCGGAAAAGCCGCGACAAATGACGAGATCACCCGCCGGCCGCCATAACCACCGCGCGGGCCGGGCTTATCCGCAGTGCCTGTTTTGCCGCCAATCAAATAGCCCGGCACATCGGCATTGCGGCCCGTGCCGTGCCGGACAACTAGGCGCATCAGACCACGCATTTTTCTGGAGGTTCGCTTCGACAATACGCGAGAGCCTGCAACTTCTTCACCACGCGGAATTTTGAGCATGCGTGGACGATAGAGCACGCCGCCATTGACCAAGGCCGCGATCCCTGAAACCAACTGGATTGGGCTGACCGCAATGCCGTGACCGTAGGAAATTGTCATGGTGTTGATCTCGCGCCAATGATCGGGCGTCAGCGGCGAGCCTATTTCTGGCAACTCAATCCGGGCAGGCGTCAACATGCCGAAGCGTTTGAGATATTTTTTCTGGCCCGAGGTGCCAACCTCAAGCGCCATTTTCGCCGCCCCGATGTTCGATGAATAAACAATTATTTCCGGCACCGTAAGCCAGCGGTTTTTGGCGTGGTAATCTGATATTTTGAAGCGTGAAATTTTAATCGGCTTGGTCGCATCGTAGCGATCTTTAAGCCGTGTTACCCCGGAATCGAGTGCCATCGCCGCTGTAAACAGCTTAAAGGTCGAGCCCATTTCATAGACGCCCTTAGTCGCCCGGTTAAAGCCGGCAATGCCCGCAGCCGTCACAGGTTTGTTGGGATTGAAATCCGGTAGCGACACCATCGCGCGTACTTCGCCATTGCTCGCATCCATGACAACACCCGCCGCACCGATCGCTCTGAACTCGGCCATGGCTTTTAAAAGCTCTTCGCGCAACACGGATTGCACGCGAATATCAATGGAAAGAGCGAGCGGCTCATCGGTGCCGCGCAAAGATTTATCAAAATATCCTTCGATACCGGACAGCCCCCGGCCATCAATATTAGTGAGCCCCAAAGCATGCGACGCCATGCGGCCATGCGGGTAAACGCGGCGCTCGGTGCGCTGAAAATCGAGCCCCGGAATGCCCAAGGCATTGACCGAGAATTGAGTTTTTGGCGTGAGGTTGCGTTGCAGCCAGACAAAGGATTTATCAGAGGCGAGCTTGGTCGCTATTTTTTTTCGGTCCATGTTCGGGAAAACACGGACAAGCTTCCGGGCTGCTGCTTTGGGATCAAGAACTTGGCGGGGATTGGCGTATAGTGAGGCGGTCGGAAGGCTTGAGGCCAGCAAGATACCGTTGCGGTCGGTAATGTCGGAACGCACTTTGCGCATTTTAGAATCGGCTGCAATACGGGAGGACGGAAGGTCTCTTGCCCCTTGATCTACAATCGCGAGCTCGATCAGACGGCCCGCGACAACCGCAAATGCCAAGGTAAACAATGCGCCGGTCACCAGCAATCGGTTGCGCCCGGTCTCTAAGGCTTGGCGGCGGATGCCTTCGAATTTTATGTGCGTTGGGAGTTCTGGTGTCACCTCCGCCGTCGAAACATTTGTCTCGGCAGGACTAAACGGATGTCGGAGGCGTTCGAAGTTCACCGATTTGCCCCCCTTTTCGCTGAACCGGTAGAAATTTTATCTGCCGAAATAGCCTGTTCATCACCTTCTTGGGGCTCACTTCGACCAACCAATTCCTTGGCGATATCTTCCGGTGATTTTATTTGCAGCGGATCTGTTGGCTTCATTTCGAGATAGCGCGATGCCAGATCTTTGATCCGGGCAACATCGTTCAAATGGCTCCACTCGGCTTTGAGTACATGAATGCCTTCTTGATCAGTCACGATGGCTCGATTTAGCGTATCGAGTTCCTGCTCTAGATCCGTGACTTCATATTTCAGATAAAATAGCGCAACACTCATTATAGCCGCGAGTAGAAGTGTGAGAATTGTTGTTTGGCGCATGCTCTCTTCTCCTCTATTGCCTGTTGGACCAAGCTGGCGCATCACTGCGTTCAGCAACTCGAAGTCGGGCAGACCGCGCCCGCGGGTTTTCAGAAGCTTCGGTTTCGCTGGGCTTGATGGCGCCGCGCTTTATTAATTTAAAGCTCGGGATCGGCGCATCAGCCGGCAGTTCGGGCATGTGGCGGGAACCACGACCCGTTGCCCCACTGCGTTCGTGGAGGAAGGATTTCACTCTGCGGTCTTCCAAGGAGTGAAAAGAAACAACGACCAGACGCCCGCCCGGCGCTAAAATTTTCTCAGCCCCGATTAAGCCGCGTTCAAGCTCACCCAACTCATCATTGACCTGAATGCGGAGCGCCATAAAAGTCCGGGTCGCGGGATCGATCCCGTCCTTCGAGCGGCGTACATTTTTATGAATAATACCAACCAGTTGCGCGGTCGATAAAATTGGATCAATTGCGCGGGCCTCGACGATGCCTCTGGCGATGCGGCGGGAATAGCGCTCCTCGCCATAATGGTATATCACGTCGGCAATCTCTTCTTCGCCAGCCTCATTGACAAAGTCAGCCGCGGTTGGACCGTCACCGCTCATGCGCATATCGAGCGGGCCATCAAAACGAAAAGAGAAGCCCCTGACAGGATCATCTATTTGCGGCGATGAGACGCCAAGGTCTAATGTTACACCATCGACACTTTCAATACCGGCCTTGGCCATGAGCTCAGCCATGTCACCGAAACAGCCTTCCAGCACAGTGAGGCGGCCATCATATTTATCGCTAAGTTCCGCACCAAAGGTAATGGCAGCCGGGTCGCGATCAATACCGAAGACCCGAGTTGCGGCGGCTTCCAAAATAGCTTGGCTGTAACCACCCCGACCGAACGTGCCATCAACATAGATGCCGCCGTCCCGGAGATTTAATCCGGTAAGGACTTCATTGGCCATGACCGGGATATGATCATTTGTCATGGCTCACCGCCTTCAGAGCGCAGGCGCAGTGTCGCGCCCCGGGAACGGGCGCGCTCAAATGCTTCGGCGTTATGGGTCTCGTAAGCTTCGGGCTGCCAAATTTGAAAGCGCGTGCCTCTGCCGACAAAGACAACCTCGGCGGAAAGGCCGGCATAGTCGATGAGTTCTTCCGGGAATTGGACGCGCCCTTCGGGGTCATAGGCAAGCTGGTGGGAATTTTCTAACAGCGTTGTTGCGAGATCATCCTGCTCGTCGGAAAACAGCTCAAGATCATCCAGGCTGTTAATGACACGCTGGATAAATACTTCACCGCAGCCTTCAATGGCAGGATATTTAAAAGAGCGATAGACATATATACCGGAGAACTCGGATTGGGTTTGAGCAGATACAGCGAGGGCGTCACGAAACGGCTTGGGTACCGAAACACGCCCCTTTTTATCAATCTTATTGATATGCCTGCCGATTAACGCAGCCATTTTTCCCGCCTCAACACATTATGACGGCCACTTTTTTAAATTTTCAACTGAGGTCCCGACCCCCTAGAAAACGCAAAAAACCAAAGCAATCCGCCAAATTAACACCCAAGCCCCATTTTACAGCAGGGGACATTCCCGTGGGTATATTTGGGATACCATGGGATTAAATGGGCGTCAATGGGATAGCATGGCTTAAAATGGGATGACAAAACCCATTGCAGTGCAGATTATGCTGCCATCTCCCATCGAATTTGCAGCGGAATAGACACCTAAATTCCGTCGGAATTGTGATCAAAAAAGGTAAAAAAAAGGTAACTTGGAACCAGCTCGGATGTACCGGATGTACCGGATTTAATTGTTACCCGGGAAACAATTACTTCAGATCGTTTCGGAGAAATAGGTAATGGTTTTCTCGAGGCCTTGTTCAAGCTCGATCGTCGGCTGCCAATCAAGCTTCTCTTTGGCGAGCGAAATATCGGGGCAGCGTTGCAGCGGATCATCTTCCGGCAGGTCTTCATAAACCAACTCGGATTTTGCGCCCGTCATCTTGATGACGAGTTCAGCCAATTGCTTGATGGTAAACTCGCCCGGGTTGCCAAGATTTATCGGACCGGTGACATCATCCCCCGACTCCATCAGACGCACAAAGCCTTCGATTAAATCATCGACATAGCAGAACGACCGGGTCTGGCTGCCATCGCCATAAATCGTGATCGGATCGCCCCGCAGCGCTTGCACAATAAAGTTTGAAACCACCCGACCGTCATCCGGACGCATGCGCGGTCCATAAGTGTTAAATATGCGGGCGACTTTAATTCTGAGGTTATGTTGGCGGTAATAGTCAAAAAACAATGTCTCGGCGCAGCGTTTGCCTTCATCATAACAAGCCCGGGGCCCGATCGGATTTACATTGCCGCGGTAGTCTTCACTTTGTGGATGCACCGTCGGGTCGCCGTAAACTTCACTTGTCGACGATTGGAAAATTTTAGCGCCGGTGCGCTTCGCCAAACCCAGCATATTGATCGCGCCGTGGACACTGGTCTTGGTGGTCTGCACCGGATCATATTGATAATGGATCGGCGATGCCGGACAAGCGAGATTATAAATTTCATCGACTTCAACATAGAGCGGAAAAGTCACATCGTGACGCATCAACTCAAAATTCGTCTGATCCAGCAAGGGCGCGATATTGTCCTTGGTGCCGGTAAAATAATTATCCAGGCAAATAACATCATGGCCTGCCGTAACCAGTCGCTCGCTTAAATGGGAGCCGATAAATCCAGCACCACCGGTGATCAAAATTCGTTTACGGGGAGGCATTGTTACTCCAAATCTATATTCAACAGCCCTTAAATGGCGAAGTCGGAAAATATCCCGGAAATCACGATTATGAAAGCCTTCTGACAAGAAATATGTCTATCACCTATAAAACATCCTATAATCAACCGGTTTATAGTTGGTTAAGTGTTTTTACAGTATAAAAAGCCTATTCGGGCGGGTTGCGCCCAAAACCAATATTCTAAGATGAGACATGGCAGATACTTCTTCAACAGTCACATCCGTTTCGGATCGGCGATCACCAGAAAGTTCGCTGCTTGATCACGTCGGGCGCGTGGCGCATAGCCGCAGCGGACGCTTTGCCGTGCAAATTCATTTGTCACAACTGCGCCCCCACAATCGCAAGCCGCATCATATTCGCATTGCCGCCCGGTCGTTTGACTCGGTACTGAACTCGGCCGAATCCAATCTGTATGTATTATCCTCAAATGATCTGGTCCTGATCTGTAAAGATGTGCGCATCGAGGACATTGATCTTGTCATCGATAAATTATGTTCCTTATTTCGCAACGACCCCTTAACGGCAGGTGGCCGGAGGCGATCCCGTGAGGAGTTTACTTCGTGGTTCGATTTTGAAATTGAGTACGACACTTTTTTGCAAAATGTTCGGGAAATGGCTGACGGCCAAAGTGGTGGTCTTGGCCAAACTGAAGATGCGTCGGCAGGACGGGGGTTAGGCATGGGCTTTGTCGGCGAGGCGCTTGATCCCTTCAGCTTGGCAAAAGTGAATGATTCCCTCAATCGCACCCGCGTCGACGATATGATCCAACAACAGCCAGCTGTCATTATCGGCGCCGATGGCACAGAGCGCATCTTGTTCCAAGAGAACTACCTCTCGATCGCTGAGCTGCAACGCCGGATTGCGCCGGGTTACAATTTAATTTCCAATCAATGGCTGTTTCAGCATTTAACCCAGACGGTGGATCGACGAATTTTAGCAACCCTCATTCGCGACGATTATGAAACCCTTGCCGAACCAATAAGCATCAACCTCAATATCGCAACCGTGCTCTCAAATGACTTCAAGCGCTTTGACGAAGTGGTGGCTGAATTTACCGAGAAAGTTGTAATCGAGTTACAGCAGATCGATGTCTTCTCTGATCTCGATAATTTTTATTACACCCGCAATTGGCTGAAAGATCGGGGCTACCGAGTTCTGCTCGATGGCTTAAACCCGGTATCGCTGCATTACTTCGATCCTGGTCTTCTGGAAGCGGATTTTTATAAAGTTGGCTGGGGATTAGAATTTACTGAGACCGAATCAGCTCAGGAGCATGATGACATCGGTGAGGCAATCAACAAGATTGGGGCCGAGCGCTTTATAGTTGCCCGCGCCGAAACAGAAGAATCTGTTCGTTGGGCTTTGACATTTGGCATCCGCCGCTTTCAAGGCTATTTCATCGATGAATTGGTACAGCGTCAGATTGAGAAAGAGGGCCATTTGGCCGGCCCCACAAATAAACAGGTGCATTAGGGAAAATTTATGGCAACCCCTCCAACAGCAGCACAGCGCATACCCAATCAGGAGAATTTGCTCCTGGACTATGTCCATCGCCTCGAATCCCACAAACAGGATCGGCACGCTGTTCACATTCATTTATCGGCGCTTAAACCTCAAAACCGTCGGGATCATCACATCCGTATGGCGGCCAATACGTTTGACCCCCTCATAAAAATGCTCGATGGCCAGCTGTTTCAATTACACAACTCGGATCTCTTTTTTATCTATAAACACACCGCGCAGAACGACGTCGAAACCTCCATCTTGAAGCTGCGTTTCCTGTTTAGTGATGATCCGTTAATGGCCGGTGCCGATGAAGGCGATAACACCAAATTTCGCACCTATTTTGATGTTGAACGCGACTACGAAACCATTCTCGCCTTGGTCCGCCAGTTTGTTCATGATGAAGGCCAGGAAGATGAAGCTGAGGAAGATGAGAAAAATTCCAAGGCAGCCCTTCAAGCCAAACAATCGACGGGTGAGCCGCTCACGCCCAGGGTTTTGGGACGGGTTGAGCAAGCTCTCCAACGCGCAGACTTATCAAATATGGTGCGCCGTCAGTTTATCTGCGGCCTCATCGGTCAGGCTGCCCCGCAGCCACTTTTCAGCGAACTTTTTATATCAATCGCCGATCTCCGTGAGACGTTGATGCCTGGCGTCAATGTTACTGAAAGCCCCTGGCTGTTCCAGCATCTTACCGAATCGCTCGACCGCCGCATGCTCGCCATGTTGAGCAAATCAAATGACAATTCCATCACCGGTGAGATCAGCATCAATCTCAATGTCTCAACTTTGCTGTCGCCGGAATTTATGCAATTTGATGATGCCGTGCCGGCTTCAATGCGCGGCTCTGTTGTCGTTGAATTACAAAAGTTAGATATTTTCTCCGACCTCAACGCCTTTTTATTCGCCAGTGAATTTGCCAAAGACCGTGGCTACCGCATTTGTATTGACGGCCTCACTTATGAAACCGTGGCATTTGTCAATCGGGAGAAGTTGGGCGCAGATATGGTAAAGCTTATCTGGGACCAGGAATTGGTCGACACCATCGGCAAGGCAAAGGCGTCTGAGATCGTATCTGACATGGGTAATTCGCGTATCATCCTATGTCGTTGCGACACAGATGGTGCCATCGAATTTGGCCAATCGATCGGCATCAGCATGTTCCAGGGCCGCCATATTGAAAATTTAATTGCCGAGGATGCGCGTCGCCGGGAGATGGAAATGGCGAAACGCCGCTCGCAAAATTTGGACTTTATTGATTAATGCATATTTATCGGAACTTATCGGGGGAAAGGTCAATGTCTGACAGTCTGAGCCGTAAAATAAAATCCGTCGCACTCGTCGCCTTATTGACGATCAGCTCTTTGAGTTTAGCGGCCTGCACCAGCGGACCCAAGACGCCCCCTTCCGAAGCGCTGGTAACCGCCGCGGTCAGCACCTTGCACACACTCAAGAACCGCACAGATTTAGAGCGGTTTAATGCTCAACTCAAAAATGCCGCTGGCGTAGCGATCTTTCCGTCGGTCTATAAAGCGGGATTTTTCATCGGCGCCGAGGGCGGCAATGGCATCATGCTCGCCAAAGACGCCAACGGCAATTGGGGCTATCCCGCCTTCTACACCCTCGCTTCCGGTAGTTGGGGGCTGCAGTTTGGCGGCCAGAAATCGGGGATGGTCTTTATCATCAGAAGCCTAGGCGCGGTTAAAGCATTGGTAAAACATCAAGGTAAAATCTCCGCCGATGCCAATGTTACCACCGGGCATGTCGGCACCGGCCTGGAAGGGTCTATCACGACAAATCTTGGTGCCGATATCATCGCCTATAGTGATTCCAAAGGCTTGTTCGGGGGAATTTCCTTAGGTGGCTCAGCCATGGTCCGGCGCAATGATTTCAATGCCGAGTATTATGGTGGTCAGGTTGGGGCCGAAGCAATATTGATCCAGCAAGCTCATCAAAATCCTCAGGCGGATACGTTGCGCCAAAAATTAGCAGAATAGAGCCACTTCATCGCCCTTCCGATCATCGAAGGCTTGGCGTCGGCCAATTTTTTTGGCACATAAGGGGCTTAAGCCCTACCCCTTATGTTACAAACAACGGTCCGCATTTAAATGAACCAGACAGACAACACCGATGACGACAGCACCCCACGCGACTTTATTCGTGATATTGTTCATGAAGATTTGAACGCGGGGCGGACAGCATCTGTTGTTACGCGCTTCCCACCAGAGCCGAACGGCTATCTCCATATTGGTCACGCTAAATCGATCTGCCTGAATTTTGGTATCGCCGATGAGTTCGGTGGTAAATGCCATTTGCGTTTTGATGATACCAACCCGACCAAAGAGGAGCAGGAATACATCGATGCCATCCAAGAAGATGTGCGTTGGCTGGGCTTTGATTGGGGCGAGAACCTTCATTATACCTCGGACTATTTTGAGCAGCTTTATAGCTGGGCCGAGCATCTGATCAATCAAAGCATGGCTTATGTTGATGATCTAAGCGCCGATGAAATTCGCGAGCACCGCGGCACCCTGACTGAACCCGGCAAGAACTCTCCATACCGGGATCGTACGCCAGAGGAAAACCTCGCCCTGTTCCAGCAGATGCGCGCCGGAGAATTTGAAAATGGCGCCAAAGTCTTGCGTGCCAAAATCGATATGGCCTCGGGTAATATCAATCTCCGCGATCCGGTGATTTATCGTATCTTGCATGCAGAGCATCCTAGAACCGGGAATGAGTGGTGCGTCTATCCCAATTACGATTTTGCCCATGGCCAGTCGGATGCGCTTGAACACATCACCCATTCGATCTGCACGTTGGAGTTCGAAGACCACCGGCCGCTCTATGACTGGCTGATCGAGAACCTACCCGTGCCGTCTGAGCCGCATCAATATGAATTCGCCCGGCTCAATTTAACGTATACGGTACTCTCCAAGCGCCGCCTCATGCAGCTTGTCAATGACGGCCATGTGGCAGGGTGGGACGACCCTCGCATGCCAACCATCAGCGGCTATCGTCGGCGCGGCTATCCACCGGCAGCGATTCGCGATTTTGCCAGCCGCATCGGCGTCTCTAAATCCAACGCGACCGTTGAGGTACAATCTTTGGAAGCATGCGTCAGAGAAGATTTGAATAAAAATGCCGAGCGCCGCATGGCCGTGCTCAAACCGCTTAAAGTAGTGATCGAGAATTACCCTGAAAACCAGGTCGAAGAATTTGATGCCAAGAACAATCCAAACGATGAGAATTCCGGCACCCGCAAAATCTCCTTCAGCCGTGAGCTATACATTGAACAAGATGACTTTATGGAAGACGCGCCAAAAAAATTCTTCCGCCTGTCGCTTGGTCGTGAAGTCCGTTTCCGCTACGCCTATTTTATCACCTGCACTGATGTCATTAAAGATGATGCAGGGGAGGTTGTTGAACTGCGTTGTACCTATGATCCCGAAACCAAAGGTGGCAATGCACCGGATGGCCGCAAGGTGAAAGGCACCATTCACTGGGCCTCGGCCGCCCATGCCGTGGATGCGGAAATCCGTCAGTATGACTATTTGTTTTCAGAAGAAGTCCCGGGCGCAAATAGTGACGGCGATTTTCTGGCCGACATTAATGCCAACTCGTTAACTGTTCTATCAGAATGCAAACTCGAGCCCGCCTTGAGGGAACTTCCTTTAGGCGAGACGGTACAATTCGAGCGCATCGGCTATTTTTGCGCTGATAAAGAGTCGTCTTCTGATAAACTGGTTTTCAATCAAACAATCGGCCTTCGAGACACTTGGGCCAAAAAGAAGTCATAAAGGGAGAAATTAAATGACGAAACAAATCGAACATTTGCAATGGCCAGATGCGCCGGATATGTGGATGCCTTATGCGCCGGCAATTAAAGTAACCGGTGGCTCGACCATATATTGCGCGGGCGTTACCGCAGCACCGGTCTACCATCACCACCCCCACCAGCCGGAAGAATTTGATGCCATGCCGGATGATATGGAAGGCCAGGCTCGCGCGGTCATGGAAAACCTGAAACGAGGTCTTGAAGCTGCTGGGGCCAGCTTTGCCGATGTTATTGTCTGTGATCGCTTCCTCACCGATATGGAAATGCAGGACGATCTCAACAAAGTCTGGAACGAGTATTTCACCGATCACAGCCCGGCTTCGACAACGGTTCAAATCGTCCGTCTCGCCACCGATCCTCGTTGTCTGCTGGAGGTCAATGCGATCGCTGTCGTCGATTAGACTGAGAGCAAATGCTACGGGGTTCGTGAGACTGAGATGAAACAGGATAGAAACGAGTTATTGACCCAGACGGGCCCAAATGCAGGTGCCGGCAAAGCCTTGCGCCAATATTGGATACCGGCAGCCCTCAGCGATGAGCTGGAAGGAGAGCGTGCCATCGTCCCAGTCAAATTGATGGGCGAAGATCTCGTGCTGTTTCGAACCGATCAGAGTGAGCTTGGCCTGATCGACCGGCAATGCCCGCACCGCGGTGTCGATCTTTGCTATGGCCGCCTGGAAGATGGCGGGCTGCGCTGCCCATTTCATGGCTGGCATTTTGGCACGGATGGCCGATGTCTCGAGCAACCGGCCGAGCCCGCAGATTCCAAGCTCCACGAGCAAGTAAAAACCACGGCTTATCCGGTCGTCGAGAAGAACGGCATCATTTTTGCCTTTATGGGTAAAGGCGAGGCACCTGCCCTGCCCGAACTTGATTGCTTCCGCGCACCCGACAGCCACGTCTTTTCCTTCAAAGGGCTCTGGCAATGCAATTGGCTACAAGCTTTGGAGGTCGGCATTGATCCGGCACATGCATCATTCTTGCACCGCTTTTTTGAAGATGAAAATCCAGACGATCAGTACGGCAAGCAATTTCGAGACACCGCCGCTGATACAGACATTCCGATCACCCAGGTACTCCGCGACTATCATCGCCCGGAGATCCAGACCGAAGAAACCGATTATGGCATCCGCATAAAAACCCTCAGGCATCTGGACAATGGCCAGACTCACGTCCGTATTACCAATCAAGTTTTCCCTTGCGCCATCACCATTCCGATGTCGAGCACGATGAACATCACGCAATGGCATGTACCGATCGATGATGACAATTGTTTTTGGTACGCCATGTTCACGAGCTTCACCGAGCCGGTTGATAAGGAAAAAATGCGTGAACAGCGACTGGCCGAGCACACCTTGCCGGATTACGCGCCGCTCAGAAACAAAGCCAACCAATATGGCTATGACGCCGAGGAGCAGAACAAGCTCACCTATACTGGCATGGGCATGGACATTAATGTGCACGACCAATGGGCGTGTGAATCTATGGGAGCCATTCAGGATCGCACCAAAGAGCATTTAGGAACGACCGACAAAGCGATTTCGGCCTATCGCCGCCTGCTGCTGCAAACCATCACCAAAATTGATAACGGCGACGATGATCTCGTTGGGGTGGTCAATGCGGCTAACATTAAAGGCCCGATCGCGCTTGATGCGGTTGGACCTTCTGAGACAAGCGAGACCATCTGGCTTGAAGGCGACGCCAAACGGCGCGCCGATTGCCCATGGGATGCAGAGTTATAGATAAGGCACAAGCAGGAAACCAAGAGGTTCAATCATGACGAATGCGAGTATGGGCAGAGATAATTTTGCCGAACGCTTTGATCTTTGGAACGCCGAACAAAAAGCGGCAGTCAAAGACGTCGTTAAGCAGGTCAAAGATTTGGATCTCGAAGTTGTGCGCATCTCTTTTCCCGATCAGCACGGCATCTTGCGCGGTAAAACCATTGTCGCCGATGAGATTGAAGCAGCGCTCAACAACGGCGTCGGCATGGTGACAACGTTGCTGGCGAAAGATACAGCGCACAAAACTGTTTTCCCGTGGTTCACCGAAGGCGGCGGCTTTGGCATGGAGGAAATGAGCGGCGGTGGTGATTTTTTGATGATTGCCGATCCGACAACGTTTCGGGTGCTGCCCTGGGCGCATAAAACCGGCTGGATCATGGCCGATATTTATTTCCCAAACGGCAAGCCGGTACCCTTCTCAACCCGCCAGATTTTGCGTGATGCGTTAAGCGAATTGGGCGATGCCGGTTATGATTATGTCAGCGGTCTCGAAGTCGAGTTTCACCTCTTTAAGCTCGAAGACCCCAATCTGAGGCCAGAACAAGCTGGCCAGCCTGCCGAGCCGCCAGAGGTCAGTCTGCTGGCGCATGGCTTTCAGTACCTCACCGAACAGCGCATGGACGAGCTTGATCCTTATCTCGAAACCCTCCGGCGCCATCTGTTAGATATTGGCTTGCCGCTCAGAACCTTAGAAGTTGAGTTCGGGCCAAGCCAAGTTGAGATTACTTTTGATCCAGGTGTCGGTCTTACGACAGCCGATGACATGGTATTGTTTAGAAGCGCCGTCAAACAAATCGCTCATCGTCAGGGATTGCACGCGACCTTTATGTGCCGCCCCAATCTGCCGAATTTATTTTCGTCGGGCTGGCATCTCCATCAATCCCTGGTCAACAAAAAAACCGGCCAAAATGCTTTCATACCAGATACAGATGACGAGGCGCTCTCCTTGCTTGGCCAGCAATTCATTGCGGGTCTTTTAAAACATGCCAGAGGAGCTGCGCTGTTCTCAACGCCGACCATCAATGGCTATAAGCGCTACCAGCCCTATTCGCTCGCTCCTGACCGCGCCCTTTGGGGCAAGGATAACCGGGGTGCGATGCTGCGGGTGGTTGGCGGCGCTGGCGATCCGGGCTCCCGCATTGAAAACCGGGTTGGTGAGCCGGCGGCCAATCCCTATCTCTATCTCGCCTCACAGATTTATTCTGGACTGGACGGCATCAACAACAAGCTGGAACCCTCGGTGCCGGTCGATGCGGCTTATGATACCGAAGCCACCCCGTTGCCACGCTCGCTGCTGGACGCCACCTTTGCGCTCAAGGAAGATACCTTCTTCCGCGAAAAATTTGGTGATCAGTTTATTGACTATATTCTGCATATCAAAGAAGCCGAGATATCCCGCTTCCTCTCAACCGTTACTGATTGGGAACACAAAGAATATTTTGAGATTTTTTAAAGAAAGATAATTCGAAATGGCCGAACAACCCTGCATCAAATCAATTGAGACAATGAGCTGTGACGCGGGCTGGCGAAATTATTACTTTGTCAAATTGACAAGTGATGACGGCATTGTCGGCTGGAGTGAATATGACGAAAGCTTTGGCCCGCTTGGTGTCACATTAAATATCAATAAATTTGCCGATGGCCTGATTGGATTGCCGATTGCGGCGCATGAGTTGATTTTCGCTAAATTGTTCAGCGCGAACCGGGCGGCTTTTGCCGGTGTCACTGGCCAGGCTATCGGCGCGATTGAAAACGCCTTGCTGGATGCCAAGGCCAAACACCTCAACATTCCTTGCGCTGATTTACTCGGTGGCAGAATTCGGGATCGCATACCGGTCTATTGGTCGCATTGTGGTTCCTGGCGCATGCCGCCGAGAGCAGAATTTTATGGCAACCAGATCAAAACCCTTGAAGACGTAAAGAACCTCGGGGCAGAAGCGCGAGAGCGGGGCTTTTCAGCGATCAAGGTGAATGGTTACCGCGACGATGGCCAAGGCGGTATGGCGATGTGGAGCCCGGGCTTTGGTGAGCCGTTTCAACCTGAATTAAACATTGATAGAGCCTTCCTAACCAGATTACGCGACTATCTTGAGGCCTTCCGGGATGGTGCTGGACCGGATATGAATATTTTGTTGGATGTGAACTTCAATGCCCGCACAGAAGGCTTCCTACAAATCATCCGGGCGCTTGAGGATTTTGATTTATTCTGGCTCGAACTGGACCACAACAATCCAGACGCACTTGCCTCTATTCGGAGCGCCAGCCCGTTTCCCATCGCGTCTTGCGAAACCCTGATCGGTCAACGCCAGTTCCTGCCCTATTTCGAAGCTCAATCAATGGACGTCACGGTCATCGATGCAATTTGGAACGGTGTCTGGCAGTCAATGAAAGTTGCCGCGGCTGCCGATGCCCATGAGATTAATATTGCACCGCATAATTTCTATGGCCATCTCGGTACCATGATGAACGCTCATTTTGCGGCTGCGGTGCCAAATTTGAGGATTATGGAGACCGATATTGATCGCCTACCCTGGGATGATGAGATATTCTCAACGCCGCCGGTAATCGAAAACAGCTATTTGAGTTTGCCGGACCTACCAGGCTGGGGTTGCGATCCCAATGAGGACGCCATTCGCGCCCACCCGCCTAAAACTTAAGGTGCTTGCTTAGGCGCGAGCAACTTGCCGCCACCAAAATGATGGAACGCCAAATAAAGTCCGGCTACAACCAGTGCAGAATTGGCGATAAGTGGTATCTTAAGCAAAATCAAAAGGGCCAATACGCACCGCAAGGCAATATCAAATGGTGAGAGACGATATTTATCCTGCCTGCTCAACGCACTTGCGACCAGATACAATATCACGACAAGTTTAAACAAGAGCCAGCTGAGAGCGGCCATATTAATGGTGCCATCATATCCCGGCAAATATTCCTTTTTGGCAGTGGTTCCACCTTCCAACGATTGCATAACTTGAGCTTGCTCAATCAGCAATATCTCCGGATAGAAGGCAAAGACAAACGGGATAGTAAACATCACAATACCAGCACGCACAGCGGCGAAGCCTGTTGCTAACGGTTCAGACTTTGAAATGGTCGACGCCGCAAATGCGGCGATTGCCACAGGCGGCGTTATCGCCGACGCCACTGCAAAGTAAAATACAAACATATGCGCCGTGAAAAAGGATGTTCCGAGGGCGGCCAGAAGTGGTCCAATAATCAAAATGACGTTTACATAGGCAGGCAGTGTCGGCATGCCCATGCCCAGCAAGATCGTCGCCAACATGGCAACAAAGAGCGCCAACATCAAATAGAGCGCGCCACCCAAAACAAATTCGTGGCCAAAGAACGAGAAAGTAGAAACCGATTTAAGCCAGTTTAAAACATCAATGGTCAAAATGCCGGTGAAATTGGTGAAGCTAATACAAACATCAATGACCGATACAGCGACCAGCAATAAGAACAACTCAGCAATAATAATACCGGCATCCGACAGGGCTAAGATAACTTTCCGAGGTGCCTTTCGAATCTCCGGATCTAAAAACAACAATACGACAAGAATAATAACCGCCCAGAAACCAGCAGAACCTGGACTACCTGCAGCGTTTTGATAAACTTTAAGCACCCACGGCATAGCCTCACCCGACGCCTTGTCATAGCCAAAAAGGAAGGCCGAGAAACCTTCTCCGACGGTATCTTTTGTGCTCAACAGCAAAATCAAAATAACCAGGATTGGACCAGCAATCATAATGAGGTTTTTATAGTCTTCGCGCGTCAGTTTTTGTTCCTCTGACAATTCACGAACGGCTTCGATTTTCATGCGGCGTGATTCAAAAACAACCATCAAAAACAGGCTAAAGAAATAGGCAACAGCAGGTATGAAGGCGGCAACAATAACATCCGAATACGGCACAGACGAAAGTGCAGCCAAGACAAACGCAGCGATGCCCATGACCGGTGGCATAATTTGTCCGCCGCTGGAGGCAGCCGCTTCGACGCCGCCGGCAAACACTGGCTTGAAGCCATTTTTAATCATCATCGGGATCGTCAGCGTTCCAGTGCCGAGAACATTCACCACCGGACCACCCGATATGGTGCCAAAGGTCGCAGAACCGACGATCGCAGCATGGGCAGGGCCGCCGCGTAATTTTCGCGTAAGCACCACCGCCATTTTAATCAGTGAGCGCCCACCAGCCGAAGCGCCGAACAACGAACCCAGCACAACGTATGGAAAGACGACATTGACGGTAATGTTCAAAAATTGACCAAGGATACCATTGGATTCCAATATAATCGCATTTCTGGCCCCGACAACGGCCGCGGTATACCCCCTTACCCCCTCCGCAACGGTTCCAATCGACGTCGTCAAATATTTATTGTCGGTCCAGTCAAAATACCAAGCCGCTGCTGATACCACTGTGTAGATCGAGATCGCAATGGCAACGGCGACAATCGGCAGTCCCCAGACTTTGACGATATAGACAAAGAACACACCAATCGCCATCACCAGAAAGGGTAAAATCCAATTGCCTAAATTCGTAATACAGTCAGGAAAATCTTCATCTGGCGGCGTACCAAATATGGCCATGTATTCTTCGGCCCGGGCTCTATTTTCAGCCATAGCGCGCCCACGATCCCCATTGAGCGTGTCGATTAAGCAGACTTGCTCATTTTCGACGAGGTAGATAACAGCCATACCGATGATTGTTGTTAATAACAAAACATCTAGTAAAATTCCCAAATAATATTTTGCTGGTTTTTCATTGCGCCAGTCTTTGGCAAAAGACGAGGTCAACAACGCGATCACCATCATGAACGCAAATGTCAAAGGGAAAAAGAACTCGGGGCTGTACTTGGTGATGCGCGGCAAATTTTCGAGGCCTGGAATCATACGTATGGTTTCCAACAACCCCGGAATATTGGGGAGATTGTTAGCCATGCCCATTAAAACCAGAATAAAAGCAAGACCTAGCGCAAGTTGGCGCATCCAACCATTTTGTTCCTGTGTCTGAGTTTCCGACATCGCGTCTATATTACCCCTTAGTTCCCAGGTTTATGCATTTACCAGTATTTTTCTTATATCTTAAATATCTTAACTCACAACAAAAGCCAAAAGAGCCGGAGAGAGGTTTTGCTCTCCGGCTCTTAAGACATGCATTACTTAATAGTGTTGCCTATGGTTTAGCGCAGGCAATAATTTTGTGCCCAGCTTCTTCCCATGCTTCAACGGCACCGGGATGAAACTTGATACCCGCTTTACAGAAATTGAAGTTCTTATCATCAACATTGCCAAACTGTGACGTTTTAGCAAAAGCGGTTTTCTTGTATAAATCCGGGATATTTTTAATAAAGGCTGCAGTTAGTGCTTTGGCCAGCTTCTTGTCCATATTTTTATTAACCGCGGCACCTCCTGCATTAGCGACCGAGCGGAACATATTGTCATCAGAAATAACGCGTACATTCGGCCCATAATGAGCGAGTTCGCTAACCGGGAAAAGAACCGGAACGTTGCCAGGGGCTCGAGAATACTTTGTCCAAGCTTTACCTTCGAATAGTTTCTTAGGAACCGAAACCATATTCACTTTACCGGCTGACATAATGATCGGCATCCAAGAGGCCGGGTTTGTCGCAGGACGAACAGCAGCATCGACAGTCCGGTCTAAGAAAATATTATTGGCTTGGCCCCAAGCGATCTGCTTGCCGGTATACCCTTTGCCTTCCGCAAGACCACCAGAGCTCAAACGAATAACACTTCGCGCTGTGACCAAAGCACCACCACGCGGCGGACCATTGTGGACGATTTTTCCCTTTAGTTTCGCATAGCTATCAATACCTGTGGTTTGGAAGGCAACCAAAACAAAATGCGCCAAATGGAAAGGGTAGAGTATCCGCAAATTGCCCGCTAATACCTTACCTTTTTCTTTGCCAAGACCTGAGTAAGGACCCAATCCGCGTGACATAAGGAAGTTGAGGATAAATGCACTTGCTGTAATATCAGTTTTGCCTTGGGCAACTTGCACCATGGTTTTGGTCAAAACCTGGCCGACTTGCACTTGAATTGTTGCTATTTTATTAGCAGCAGCAACTTCGGCTAAGTATTTAGCGGATACATCTGACCCACCACCCGGCTGAGCAGCTGCACTTGTCAAAGTAACATTTTGCGCTTGTACAGACTGAGCCGCACCAACGGTAAATAAGACCGCAGCACCGGCCATGAGGAATTTTTTCATTGCTAATTTTCTCCCTAGTTATATTTAAATAAACCTTTTTTAATCTCTCGCAAAAATCTTAACATATGGGATTTCGGAAGTCTTGAATGAAATTGATTAAATTTCACTGGGTAAAAATTTTGTTCAAACTGTCCGATCTACAGACATTGTATTTCAGCCAGTCTAGGCGAATTCATACAAACCCAGGCAAACCCAGGCAAACCCAGGCAAACTCAGGCAAATTCTGGAAAAAGCTCTTTCAAACCCTCGGCACTGGCTTCACTCACGCCGCGCTCGGTAATCAGGCCTGTCACCATGCGGCGCGGCGTGACATCAAAAGCATAATTCGCGGCAGGTGATCCATCCGGTGTGATTTGCACTTCTGAGACTGCGCCAGAACTATCTTTACCGACCATCACTGTAACTTCGGTCGCATCGCGCTCTTCGATCGGAATATCTTTGACACCGTCCTCGACTGTCCAATCAATCGTTGGCGAGGGCAGGCCGACATAAAACGGCACGTCGTTATCTTGCGCCGCCAAAGCTTTCAAATAAGTACCAATTTTGTTGCAGACATCGCCGGTATAGGTCGTCCGGTCCGTGCCGACAATGACCAGATCAACCTGACCATGCTGCATCAGATGGCCGCCGACATTATCAACTATGACCGTATGCGGTACGCCGTGCTGGCCAAGCTCCCAGGCGGTGAGGCTCGCACCCTGATTACGGGGCCGGGTTTCATCGGCCCAGACATGGACATCAATGCCCGCATTAAACGCTTTATAGATCGGTGCCAAGGCCGTGCCCCAATCAACCGTTGCCAGCCAGCCAGCATTGCAATGGGTCAGGATATTGACTGTCGCACCATTTTTCTTCTCAGAAATTTCCTTGATGATCGCCGCACCATGCTCGCCAATATTGGAGCAGATCTCAACGTCCTCATCGCAAATCTCGGCGGCGCGCCTGTAAGCCGCCGCTTCCCGCTCATTTTCGGCCAAAGGCGATAGCAACGCCTTCATATCATCCAAAGCCCAGCGCAGATTTACCGCCGTCGGCCGCGTCGCAAATAAATGATCATACATCGCGCCTAAATTAGCATCCGACGCATCTTCCCGCATCGCCAGCGCCACGCCATAAGCCGCCGTTGCGCCAATTAGTGGCGCCCCCCTGACCAGCATGTCTTTAATCGCGACCGCAGCTTCTGCCATCGTCTCAAGCCGGACTGTGACAAACTCATGGGGCAATTTAGTCTGATCAATAATTTCCGCCGCCCAGCCGTCTTCCGCGAGCCAGATCGTACGCGTTGGGGTGCCGTTTACTTTCATGGCTAAAGCACTCTTCCTGCGACCGCATCGAGCTTGGCAAGGACATCCGGATCACGCGCTTCCGGCGCCGTGATCAGCGCGTTCTCAAGCGCTGTATGACAGCCATCAGAACAAAGCTCTGTCCGGCCTGATAAATTAGGCGCAACTTCTTTAACCAGCGCGCCACCTTTATCGGCATTGCCGAGCAGCACTTTGATGATCGCATCGACCGTTACGTGATCATGATCCGGGTGCCAGCAATCAAAATCAGTGACCATGGCAACCGTCGCGTAGCACATCTCAGCTTCGCGGGCGAGCTTGGCTTCCGGCATGTTGGTCATGCCAATAACGTCGCAGCCCCAGGATTTATAAAGCTGTGATTCAGCCAAGGTCGAAAATTGCGGCCCCTCCATCGCGAGATAAGTGCCGCCGCGCTGAGTTTTGATATCGAGTGTTTTGCAGCCCGCTTCCAAAGCATCGCCCAACCTGGAGCAGACCGGATGGCCAAAGCCAACATGGGCGACCATGCCGGTTTCAAAAAAGCTTTTTCGTCTCGCAATCGTACGGTCGATAAATTGATCAACAATGACAAAGGTGCCGGGGTCGAGGTCTTCTTTAAATGATCCACAGGCCGAAAGAGAGAGAATCTCGGTGACGCCAGCGCGTTTCAACGCATCGATATTAGCGCGGAAGTTTAACTCCGCCGGCGGGATTTTATGGCCCCGGCCATGGCGCGGCAGAAACACCAATTGCAGACCATCAAGTTCGCCGAACAAAAATTCATCAGACGTTGGCCCAAAGGGGCTTTCGATACGCTCCCATCTGGTGTTCGTTAATCCATCAATTTCATAAAGCCCGGAACCGCCGATAATCCCAATAACTGGTGTGTCAGACATTGCCTGTTCCCCCTATTCAGAAATTATTTTTGCTTTCTCAATTACAATTTGTTTGGCCGGCACATCGGTTGGAAAGGGCCCGCCAGAGCCGGTTTCCACACGTGAAATACGCCCGACAATATTCATGCCGTCAATCACCCGACCAAAAGCCGTATACCCCCAGCCGCGCCCGCTTTTGGAGCGGTGGTTTAAAAAGCCGTTAAACTTCGCATTGATAAAGAACTGATCGGTCGCCGAATGCGGATCATTGGTTCTGGCCATGGCAATGGTACCGCGCTCATTTGGGATACCTTTATCAGCCTCATTTTCGATCGGTGCGCGTGTCGGGCGTCTTTCATAATTGGTGTCAAAACCACCACCCTGGATCATAAAGGCTTTAATGACGCGGTGGAAAACCAGGCCATCATAATGACCGTCCCGGACATATTGCAGAAAATTTTCCACTGTTTGCGGCGCGCGGTCCGGCTCCAGCTCTATCGTGAAATCACCCATATTCGTTTTGAAATGTACTTTTGGCTTGCCCGCCGCCTGCAAATTGCCGACGAGCGCGAAGGCCGCCACAAAGGGTAAAACGGCCAGGATTAAATTCTTCATTCTTGTACTCTCCTGCAAGAAAATAAATGTCGCCTATAGAAAAGGCGTTTAGACAGATAAACTATCTAAACGCCTCTCTTAAATAAAGTCTTTGAAGGCAAAAATTAATGCAATTTTGCCCAAACCTGACGTTTGACCGCATAGAGCATCGCGGTGAAGACGATCAGGAACAGCATTACCTTGAGACCAAGGCGCTTGCGCTCTTCCAATTCAGGCTCAGCCGTCCAGATCAAGAACGCCGTAACGTCTTTTGACATCTGCTCAACGGTCGCTTTGGTGCCATCGGCATATTCCACACCTTCATCACTAAGCGGTGCACCCATGGCAATCTGAGAACCAGAGAAATACGGATTGTAGCTCATCCCCTCAGAGATTTTAATTCCTGAAGGCGCATCCTTGTAGCCGGTCAGCAGCCCATGGACATAGTTCTGGCCATCGACCCGTGCTTTGGTCATCAAAGACAAGTCAGGTGGCAGTGCCCCGGCATTAGCAGCGCGTGCTGCGAGGTCGTTCGGAAAAGGTTGGACGATCTTATCAAACGGCTTGGCCGGACGCATAATCGGCTCGCCATCAGCATGGGTTTCACCATCTTCATTTGGGCCTGCCGGCACTTCAGCTTCAGCAGCAATCTTCTTAACCTCATCTGGGGAAAAACCAATTTCCTCCAGATTGCGATAAAAGATCAAACGAATGCTGTGGCAGGAGGCGCATACTTCGCTATAGACCTGCCAACCGCGCTTAAGCTGCTTACGGTCGAAATGACCAAACAGACCATTGGTCGTCCAAGCTTGTGCTTCTGGATGGGCGGCCCCACCAGCTGCTTGAGCCGAGTTGATGTTTAGGCCAGCAAACAATGCCAACGCGAATACAATTGCGAGAGTCTTTTTATACATTAGCTGGCCTCCTTCGCATCAGATCCTGCGGCAGTCACCGCTGAACTTATACTATCTGGCAATGGTTTGGTTTTCTCAAATTTACCAACCAACGGCACAAGAACCACCAGATGGAGGAAATAATATGCGGTCGCTAAGCGCCCGACGATCAGGAAGGTCCCCTCTGCCGGTTTGGCACCGATATAACCTAAAATGATCGTATCGATGACAAAAATCCAGAACAGCCAGAAATAGGTCGGACGAAACTTTGCGCTGCGAACTTTAGAGGTGTCGAGCCATGGCAAAACCATGAGCACCAAGATGGAAGCAAACATCGCAATCACGCCGGCGGTCTTGGCTGGAATAATCACTGGCAAAATGCCCCAGATATCGACGAAGTTGTCCGGTACGGCCCTGAGAATCGCATAATAAGGCAGGAAGTACCATTCCGGCACGATATGCGGCGGGGTTACCAAAGGATTGGCCTCAATGTAGTTATCCGGCTCACCAAAGAAGTTTGGTGCAAAGAACACGAACCCTAAGAAGAAGATCAGAAATACACCGACGCCAAAGGCATCTTTCGCCGTGTAATAAGGGTGGAACGGAATTTCGTCCTGATCGCCTTTAACTTCGACACCCAATGGGTTACCTGATTTATGCGTGTGCAGGGCCCAAAGATGGAGAAAAACCAAAGCAAAAATTACAAATGGCAGCAAATAATGCAGCGAGAAGAACTTGTTCAAGGTTGGGTTATCAACCGAGAAGCCGCCCCACAGCCATTGCACAATCGCTTCGCCAAAGAACGGCACGACCGAGAACAAATTGGTGATCACAGTGGCGCCCCAGAAACTCATTTGCCCCCAAGGCAGCACATAGCCCAAAAAGGCTGTCGCCATCATAGCCAAGAAGATCATAATTCCAAGGATCCACAATAACTCACGTGGGTTCTTATAAGAGCCGTAATACATGCCACGGAAAATGTGGATGTAGACAACAATAAAGAACATCGAGCCACCGTTCATATGAACGTAGCGGATCAACCAGCCATAATTCACATCACGCATGATGCGCTCAACGGAATCAAATGCCATTGAGGTGTGGCCGGTATAGCTCATCGCCAAGACAACACCGGTTGCGATCATGATAACCAGCACCATGCCGGCGAGCGATCCGAAGTTCCACCAGTAGTTTAAATTACGCGGTGTTGGATAAGTGATGATCGAATGATCGAGGAAGGTGAAAACCGGCATGCGGTGATCGACCCATTTAATAATTGGATTTTTCCAGGTTGGCGTGCTCATGTTTTTGGCTCCCTAACCTATAACTATATTTGTGTCATCGACGAATTTATACGGTGGTACCTCTAAATTCTTCGGTGCCGGACCCTTACGGATACGACCTGAGGTATCATAGTGCGAGCCATGGCAAGGGCAGAACCAGCCATTATACTCGCCTTTTACATCGCCGCTTTTTTGACCTGATGGAATACAGCCGAGATGGGTGCAAATGCCGATTAAGACCAGCCACTGAGTTTTTTGAACTCGATCTTTATCCGCTTCGGGATCTTTCAGATCAGCCAAATTGGCGTTTTCAGCGACTTCAATTTCTTTCGCCGTACGTCTGCGAACAAAGACCGGCTTACCGCGCCAAATCGCCGTAATACTTTGGCCTTCTTCAACAGAGGACAAATCCAACTCAGTTGAGGCCAGGGCCAAAACGTCTTTTGCCGGGTTCATGCTATCGATGAAGGGCCAAGCGGCGGCGGCGGTGCCGACGGCGCCGACGGCTATTGTAGAATAGAGCAGAAAATCACGCTTCGACTCATCATCTGTTGAGTGTCCTGTGTCTTCTACGGTTGAAGCTGTATCAGCCATACCTATTTTCCTCTTTCACACCGGATATTTCCGGATGTTCAGTCCTTTGCCTAAATTCGTATTCGTATATATGGGGATTTTTTTTCTGAATTTACATAGTCCAGGTCTTTGCCGGGGTATTGCCAGGGTATTGATTGGGCCAAGGTATAATGCAGAATGTGCCGTTAGAAAAGGAAAATCCCCCTAAAATGTGCTCCTTTATGGGGCCAGAAGGCCTCATATTTCCTTAACATAAGTTATTAATAAAGGACCTATATTCATGCGGTTAGCCCTATTTGAACCGGATATCCCACAAAATACCGGGACAATTCTACGCTTAGCCGCCTGTTTTCGCATTGCTGTCGATATTATCGAGCCTTGCGGCTTTGTGTTCAGCGATCGCCGATTAAAGCGTTCCGGCATGGATTATCTCGATCAAGTTGACCTCAAACGGCACGATTCCTGGGATAAATTTATCGCCGAGGCGCGACATGACGACAAGGCGCGAATCGTTCTGCTCACCACTAAGGCCGATACCCGCCACACAGATTTTGAATTCAAACCTTCCGATATACTCTTATTAGGCCGCGAAAGTGCCGGCGTGCCGGATGAAGTTCACAATGCCGCGGATGCTCGCATTGTTGTGCCGATGGCACCAGAAACCCGGAGCTTGAATATTGCAGTTTCAGCAGCGATGGTATTGGATGAAGCTTTAAGACAAATAGATGGATTTCCAAAGTAATGCCCGAAACAGTGAATGACATTGAAGAGCAAAAGGCCGCGGCCCGCGCCTGGTTTGAAAATCTCCGCGATGACATATGCGCGACCTTCGAAGCGATCGAGAGAGACGTGGAGGGCGCAGACGAGATCATGGATCTCGCGCCCGGCCAATTTGAGCAAAAAAGCTGGGAGCGCCCTGAAGGTCTCAAACAAGGCGGCGGAGGCGTGATGTCGGTGATGCGGGGCCGCGTCTTCGAGAAAGTCGGCGTCAATGTCTCAACCGTCTTTGGTGAATTTTCTGAACAGTTCCGAGCCTCCATTCCAGGCGCCGCCGAAGACCCCCGCTTTTGGGCGTCAGGTGTCTCCCTCGTTGCCCACCCTCGATCGCCCCGGGTGCCGATCGCCCATATGAACACCCGCATGATCGTCACCACCAAGCAATGGTTTGGCGGCGGCGGCGACCTTACACCAGTTTTCCCAATTGAGCAGGACACCCAGGATTTTCACGGAAGCTTCAAGGCGGCCTGTGATGCCCACGACGAAAGCTACTATCCCAAATACAAAGAGTGGTGCGATGAGTATTTCTTTTTGCCGCACCGGGATGAAGCCAGAGGCGTCGGCGGAATTTTCTACGATAATTTGGAGAGCGGCGATTGGAACGCTGATTTCGCCTTTACCAAAGATGTCGGCAAAGCCTTTGAGACCGCCTATTCAGATATCGTCCGCCGCCACATGAACGAAGGTTGGAGCGATGAAGACAAAAAAGCCCAGCTTAAAAAACGCGGGCGCTATGTCGAATTTAATCTGATCCACGATCGCGGCACCAAATTCGGCCTGATGACCGGCGGTAATACCGAGGCAATTTTAATGTCCCTCCCGCCCTTGGCGGCTTGGGAGTAAGTGAGCGTTACCGCAATCCAACCCGGTAGTCGGTTGGTGTCATTCCCATACTGGAGCGAAAGTCGCGGCTGAAATGGGCGCTATCTGAAAAACCCGTACCGAAAGCGACGCTCGTCACCGCCACATCGCTTTTTTCAAGCAACGTACAGGCTTCTTGAATGCGGACAAGGCGAACGAGGTTTGAAAAACTCAGACCAACATCGGTTAATTTTCGCTGCAAGCTACGCTTCGACATACCGGCTTCCCGTGCCAACTCATCTATCTTCCACTGCTGCGAGACATCCATCATTAATAGTCGCAGCAAGCGCTCTATTGTCTCATTTATATTCGGTATGTTCGGCACGGCCGGCAGGGTGGAGGCCTCGATATCTTGAGCCATGAGGCGCGGCGAAAAATTCTGCCATTCAATTTTCCACAACGCTGAATTCAAACTTTCGGCATCCGGCGGCAAACGAAACTTGCCATTTGCCCTAAGTAAAAATGGCGTGCCATCTTGCAAAGGCATTTCACAACTAAGTTCCAAACAACCAATTTTTTCCAATAGGGCGATCATCAAACCACAGATAAAAAGATTTTCCGGCAGAGTAGGTACGCCGCCATCAATGGTGTGCCTTTGAAATTCCGCTTTTGTCTGGTTGACAGGATCAATTCTCAATCGATTGAACGAATGGGAAAACTTTTCAAACCGCCGCCATTTCTCAAACAAATATTCCGGGCTTTTTGAACGCAGGGCGCCGCGCCAAATTGGATCGTAAATGGCCTCGCTCACCCCCTGCCCGATAGACAGCAAAAAGAGAGGGCCGGCTTCTTGCCAAACATATCTGAGGATTTCCCGTTTCTTTTCGGCCGAGACATGGGCCGGAACCAAAGTAGGACGGAGCGCTTCCGCAGTCTGACCCTGTGGTTCAATCAAATCTGGCCGTGTTTGATTTAGTTGACGAACAATAAGATCAAACAGGCTGGCTTTGGCAAAATTTCGGATCGTTCAATGTCCTTTATATTTATCTATCCCTTAGTCTCTGAGACTTCGAAAACACTTTCAAGATTTATCGGCAATTGTCTCACCCGTTTGCCGGTCGCGGCAAAGATCGCATTGGTGATGGCCGGTGCCACAGGTGCCAGCGCCGTCTCGCCAACACCCGTCGGTTTTTCATCAGATACTATTAGACCAATCTCCATTTCGGGAGCCTCGTTGTGGCGCAGAATTTCGTAATCATCAAAATTACTTTGTTCCACCTGCCCCGCGGCAAAAGTAATTTGCTCCTTCAACGCTAGACTACAGCCCCAAATTATATTACCGGCAATTTGGTTCTCAACTTGATCGGGATTGATGATGAGGCCGCAATCTTGCGCACACCAGACTTTATTTACTCGAAGGTTTTTATCGGTTGCATCGATTGAAACTTCGGCAACAACCGCAGCGTAGGATTCTCCTTTATAGATTGCCCCCGCAATTCCGAGCCCGACGCCTTCGGGCAATTCACGCCCCCATTTGGCCATTGCCGCAACTCGGTTAAAGACCTTTACCAACCGCTTTTCGGTTGTCGGCAAATTCTTTAAGCGGAACACAAGCGGATCCATCTGAGCCGCCTTGGCAAGGTCGTCGATCATACTTTCAATTGCAAAAGTGTTGGGCGCAGAGCCCAATCCCCGCCACGCTCCGATCGGGATTGGGGTTCGAATATCGGAATAGCGGACGCTTTGATTTTTAACCTGATAGGGCAACAGGCTTCCACGTGCCGTGCCTTCATCGGCGACCACTTTATCCACGATCCAGGCAATATTATCCGGCACCAGACCGGTGATGATCGGTGAGGAAACAAAATCATGCTGCCAGGAATCAATGACGCCCTCACGCGTCGCACTCGCACTTATATAATGAGAGTAGCGCGGCTGGAAATAATTGTGAGCGAACTCGGTTTCGCGGTCCCACGCCACGCGCACTGGCCGGGCCACGGCTTTCGACAGAATAGCGGCCTCCACTGAAGCCTGGCAGGGAACGCGCCCGCCAAAACCGCCGCCAATGCGTTGCGGGTAAACAATGACTGTATCAGAGGCATAGCCAATGGCTTTAGCAACTAGGCGCTGGACAAAAAACGGATCCTGACTGCCGCACCAGACCTCCGTGCTTTTTGGCTTCACGGAAACAACGGCCGCCCGTGGCTCCATCGCCGCATGCGCGGCAAAGGATGTTTCAAAATAGCCCGCAGCGCTAAGATGTGTGGGCCGGGGCTTTTGTCGCATCTGCCCTTGGGAAACCAGGCTGTGCTCGAATTTATCCTCGCGGCGAACCCGCATTACATTTAATCTATCGTTTAACTCAGCTTGGCCCCTGGCCTTTGGTTCTCGCCATTTAAGCTTTAGGCGATCCAACGCAGCGTTCAATTGGGAAGGATGCTCTGTTACCACACCGATAAAATTCGCGCCTTTGTCGACGACAACAGCCGTCACCCCTGGCATTTTTTTAGCGTCGCGCACATCCGCATTTATCAGTTTACTGCCATAGACAGCGGGCCTCAAAACCTGGCCATACAGCATATTGGGCAGCGATTTATCCCGGGCATAAAGCGGTTGGCCGGTAACGATGGCCTCCAGTTCATGATGTTTCCAGGGATTGCCAATGGCGCGACGGTTTCGATTTTTATTCTTCGAATAGATTTTTAGCCCGTCCTCAATCGAGCGGGTTTCGGTTAGCAAAAGAGGTTTATCGGTCACCAATGTGGTGTAATCCTTGCGTTGGCCATCCGGTAATACAAACCCCCCGGGTGCATCTTTAATTTGCGCCGGTTTATAGTGTGTTCTCTCAGCCGCCATAGCCCGCAAATTTTCCCGTAGATTTGCTGCTGCCCGCGATACCGGATCAAAGAAATCCAAGATGCTTTGGCTACCGACCGTCATTCTGAAACGCGGTATTTGTTGCGTATCGGGCAACAGGCATTCGACGTCACTCTGGTCGAGATTTAACTCCTCAGCGACGACTTGGCTTAAACCGAGCGGCGCGCCCTGCCCCATTTCCATACGCGGGCAATAAAAGCGGGCCTTTCCATTTGGCATAATCTGGATCCAGGTGATCGCATCGGCCCACTCGGGGCCATCGGTTGACGGCAGTGCCGGGAGCGATGAATAAATCGGACTGCAAGATGCCGTGGCTGTAACGCCCACAGCGAGCCAGCCGCTTTTAATTAAAAACTGCCGGCGGTTCATTGTTTTTGAGTTATCGAGTTTCATAGTAACGATCCTTTGAAGCCCGCCGGATGGCGCGTTGAATTCGAGGATAAGTGCCACAACGGCAGAGATTACCACTCATCTCATCGCGGATTTCTTCATCTGAGGGATTTGGCGTGTGGTTCAGCAAAGCCGAGGCCGCCATGATCTGGCCCGGCTGGCAATAACCGCATTGCGGAACGGATTCTTCAATCCAGGCTTCTTGCACGGGATGATACTTGGCTTCAGGTCGCGTATCAGCGAGACCTTCGATGGTTAAGACGCGATGACCAACGACGTCTCCCACGCTCTGCTGGCAGGCGCGGACGGCTTCGCCATCGAGATGGACGGTGCAGGCACCACACAAACCTTCGCCACAGCCAAATTTAGTACCCTTCAGCTGCACTGTATCTCGAATGAAATCGAGCAGTGAAATTTGCTCCAGGTCCTTTGGAACAGGATATTGCTTATTGTTGATTACGATCTTCATATCGAACTCCTTTGTTGCAGAAGAAGATAGGGATTGATCAGTAAAAGCGCTTTGATAATCACGCCAAAATGTGATGAGAACTAATTATTTCTGGCGTGATTCCACGCGACACCGGCTTGATCGTGAAAAAAACCATCCGCAAAGGGCACGTTGCTCAACAATTCAGACAGCTGGTTGAGCGCCTCATCAACAGTGAGCTCACCGTCCAACTGGCGTCTGAAGCAGTGAGTGACGGCCACCATATCGGTGGCGTGGGGCGATAATCTGAAATGTGTCACCCCCATATTCTGGAGGTCAGATAATTCACCCGCCAGATTGCCATAGCGATAGGAAAGTGTCTGCGTGCCGTTTACGGTGAGAAAATCACTGCCATCGACGGTCGACAACGTCATGCCATCCAAGTCTTCGGCGCAAACAAATTGGCAATTGTCTTTGTGCAAATTTCTAGATCTCGCGTGATAGCAGCGTGACGAAAGCGCCAAGGGAAGCCGGCCAAAAACCTGAACCTCCAGATCAATTCCTGTTTCAGCCAAAATGCCAATCGTTTCGCCCGGCAATTCGGGTGGCAGCACAATTCGCTGGGCGCCACGCCGGACAAAGTGGGCGGCAGTGCCTTCATTGTAGGTATTGATATAGGGACCAACGATATGCGGCCTGCCGTTCAGCGCGGAAATGGCCGAAAGATCATTCGCTTCGATTAAAGTGTCGGTCATCTGGGCCAGATTCCGCTGCTGATCTAATTCGCGTTTATTCATGACCAAGGCGAGGGTTGAGAAAACAACGTCCTTGCCCGCCGCCATCAAACGCTCGGCGACGACCGGCAAATGTTCTGCGTAGAAGGGCAGCCTTTTAGAGCAGACGACTTCGCCTAAATAGACAGTATCAAGCGGCGCTTCATCGGCAATGCGAAAATAAAAATCGCGCCAGCGCTCGACCGGCCAGTTAAAAAGAACGGGGCCGAGGGTTAGCTGTGATTTTGGCTGCATGTTTTTCTCTAGCGCCATGATTTTTGGTAGGCCCCCATGGTGTCACTGGCCCCTTCGGTGAGATCGCTCATATCTATATCCGGTAAAACCTCGCCCTCGATTGCCGCATCAATAGCTTGGCGGAAGGATCCAACAACCTTACTAACATAAGCTCGGCCCCGCTGGCGGCCTTCGATTTTTAGCGCGGTCACACCGGCTGCCATTAAGGCATCCAACATGCTGATGGCGTTAAGCGAGGTTGGATCTTCGAACAGATATGAAATGCTGCCATCAACGGAGAAACGTCCTTTGCAGAGGGTTGGATAGCCGGCGGCTTCATTTTCATCAAAGGCGTTGATGGTAAACTCACCGAGTTTCGAGATAAGCTGACCATCGCGCTCCTCATAACGTACATGGCTCGCTGGTGAACAGACGCCGTTCATATTGGGCGATTGACCCGTGACATAAGACGACAGAGAACATCGCCCTTCGGCCATCACACAGAGCCCGCCAAAAACAAACACCTCGGTCTCAACCGGAATAGTGGCATTTAAGGCAGCAATTTCCTCGATCGTCAGCACGCGGGGCAGGACAACACGTTTGACGCCAAATTCTTCCGCGTAAAAACGAATGGCGTCTTCGTTGGAGGCTGATGCCTGAACGGATAAATGTCGGCGCAACTTCGGATGATTTTCCGCCGCATAAGCGAGCAGACCAATATCAGCAAGTATAACGGCGTCCGCACCACAGGCCTCCGCATCTCGCACCGCCTCCTGCCACGGCCCGGGATTACCTGCTTTGGGGAAGGTGTTGATGGCGACCAATACTTTGACGCCATTGGCATGAGCATGGTCGACGCCCTCGCTTAATTCTCTGCGGTTGAAATTGAGGCCCGGGAAATTGCGGGCATTGGTCTCGTCCCTGAAACCCAAATAGACGGTATCAGCACCGGCCTCGACGGCAGCGCGCAGCGCAGCGGGCGTGCCAGCTGGACAGACAAGCTCTAAGGATTTTTGTTTTAAAGCCTTAGTCATGTCGCCGCCTTCCAGCCCGACACTACGGCCTTCCGCGCGTCGGCAGCAAAACGCAACGGCCCGGCGAGCGGCCCAAGCACTGACAACAAATCTTCAAATAGATCCACCTCATCACTGTCGACGGCATTGCGCAGTAGCAAGACGGCTTCGGTATCTCCCTCGACAGTTAATTCCCGAGAGAAAAAAAGCGCATCGCCATCCAGCCGCCCTTCAAGCAGGTCGATCAGCATCGGCAGGGGGCCTCTAATAATTGCTGTCGCTTCCTCTGTGGAGAATTCGCGCGACGCGACCAGTGATGGCCGCTGGTGATGGAGATGGAGCTTGAAAACAAAAGGCAAATCGGTCGGATCAATCACAAATAACGGATCATCCAATTCAGCTAGGCGCTCAAATACGCCATCGTGGCGACGGCGCATGACCGCCAAAGCGACGGCTAACAAGGGCTGCAAAGGCGCCAAAGGCAGCGGACGCATGAGTAAACCTGCGAGTTTAATCACCGACGGTTTAGATGGCGATCTGGCGACCGAGCGCATTCCCTCTCCCTTAATCGCAACACGACAAAGAGCAAAAGCTTTAGCGAACCTATATCACCACGTCATTGATATCGGTTAGTTTGCCTGAGAGGCTTTTGGCAAAGCCAGGGCGATCAGCCAGGAGGCGATGAGAAAGCCGAGGGTGGCAATTAGGCAGGCGAGCAGCCCGCCATATTGATAGGCGAGGCCGGAGATTAAGGTGCCTGCCAGACGCCCACCCGCATTGGCCATATAATAAAAGCCGACATTGAGCGCGACTTTGTCTCGATCGGAATAGGCCAGTATCAGAAATGAGTGAACAGAAGAATTGATGGCAAAGACAAAGCCAAAAAGGATCAACCCCAATAAGACAGTCAGCGTTGGCTGAAACTCAAAATGAAGGGCGGCTGAGATTAGGGCGGTGACGGCAATCAGTAAAAGCAGCCAAGCCCGCGCCACTGCCGCTTCGCCTTTGGCTATTTTGGGCGCCATGGATTGCACCAGACCGTAGCCGATCACCCACGCCGCCATATAACTGCCGATCTCGGTATGCGACCAGCTGAGCTCGGCAGCCAGGAATAGCGGCAGGCCGACGACGAACCAGATATCGCGCGCGCCAAAGAGAAAAAACCTCGCCCCGGAAACAATGTTTATCGCTGGGGTCTTTGAAAATATGGCGGCGAACCTAACGCGTTCTTTGGCCTTGCCGAGATCGCCGGTCAGTAGAACCGAAACGACAATTAGCGCTAGCGCCACAATGCCCGCCATCGATGAAAGCGCCGTCTTGTAGCCAATCCAGGTCAAAAGAGCACCGCCTAAAAAGAAGCCGACACCCTTAAGGGCATTTTTCGAACCGGTCAAAATGGCGACCCATTTATAGAGCGCGTCATGGGCGTCTTCGGCAACGACAAGTTTGACGGCGGATTTGGAGCTCATTTTGGTGAGATCCTTGGCGATGCCCGAAAGCGCTTGGAGCCCCATAACAAAAGCCACCGCCTGCCAAACCAGCCAGCTCGGATTAAAATTTGCGAGGGCAGAGAGAGCAATCACTTGCAAGCCAAGGCCAACAAATAGCGTCACCTTGAGACCCAACCTCGTCCCGATCCAGCCGCCAATTAAATTCGTCACCACGCCGGCCACTTCATAAAGTAGGAACAATAAAGCGATCTGAAATGCGTCATAGCCCAACGTATAGAAGTGCAGCAGAACCAGCATACGAAGCGCGCCATCGGTAAGCGTGAACACCCAATAAGCGCCGGTCACGAGCATATAATTTTTAAGATGAGTTTTTTGCGGCTCAGAGCTCATCTGCGATCTTTTGCACCAGTTCCATAAGGCGGTTTACATA
>JABIHH010000017.1 GCA_018649725.1 Rhodospirillaceae bacterium
ATGTGCAGCCTTCACGGTATGGTTTTGTACAGCAGGATTCCGAATACGAAAAAAAATCTCCTCCAAATATTAGACAATGTTTTACGCGCTTTGCAGGCTTAATCAACGCTTCTGGTAATAAAACGATTAACGATCATTGCACAATTTGGTTAAACGGAATCAGTCTCACCTACCCGCCAAAACTTCCAGACTGGTTCACAATAGGGAGTTAAATAAATTTATGTCAATTTCTGAAACCGCAATGACTTTTTTCGATGCCTGCGAAACCGGAAAAGGATGGGAAGGCTGTAAAGACTGCTGCCAGGATGGTGCTGGCTTTTCCTGCCAAGCCGATGCTCTGGCAGACGTCACAACCCTGGAAGGTTATACCGAATGGATGAAGGGTTTACTTACCCCCATACCCGACGGGCACTATGAACTTACCTGTTTTGCAGTTGATGCTGAAAGAAATACAGTCTCTGCATCGGCTATTTTCCACGGCACACAAACTGGCGAAGGTGGTCCTGTCTCACCGACCGGCAATAAAGTTGCTGCCGATTATGTATATGTTATTAAATTTGATGGCGATAGGATTTGCCATATGACCAAGATTTGGAACGATGGCCATTCTTTAAAACAACTTGGTTGGGCATAGATCAAAACCCACTTGCATTGAGGCAGGGTTAAAAACGGATACCTTACCTCAGCGGATGAGGGTTTAATGATTTGGCTGAAAGTTTGGTGGTTTATCATCAAACTTTTACCAATCTCAAGAATGGTAGATTTTACTCAGAAAAATTAAGCTGATTGCAGTTCAGGATCTTCGGCCAAAACACGCGCCATTTGGCTGAGCGCTTCTTGCTGAGATTTATCCTGAATGCTCATGAAGTTTCGGGCGAGTTCCAGGCACATGCGCTGAGTTGGCGCGGCCTCGTTGTGTTCCGTACCATTTTCAATCTCGTCAAAAAAGTAGCTGACCTTAACCTGGAGCACCCGCGCAATATCATAAAGCCGACTGGCTGATATTCGATTTATGCCGCGTTCATATTTATGCGCCTGCTGATACGTCACGCCAATGAGATCCGCAATATCTTGCTGGCTTAGCCCCATCATAATGCGGCGGTCGCGAATACGTGAGCCAACATAACTGTCGGTTTCCGTCGGACGGTTGTTTGATTTTTTTTCTACCTTAATTTTCATAACCAGCCTTACTATTTCTCATGTTTCTGAGTTTGAAAATTATAGATTGTTACCATTTCCGGAAATTCAACGATTTTTTTACCCTTTAATTAACAATAGATTCCAACCCACGAAGGATTTATTCCAATTCAGAACTGGAAAAAACCTATGAATCAGAACATATTACAGCCATGTGGTTAGATGTCATCGATCTTCAGGAGTTCTATGCTGATCCCTTAGGGCGGGTTGCAAGGCGTATGATCGGCCGTCATCTCCGTGAGGCCTGGCCGGATGTGACCGGAATGAATGTTTTGGGTATTGGGTTTGCAACGCCCTATTTAAACGCCTTCCGTAGTGAAGCAAGCTCGATCATTGCAGCTATGCCGGCGTCGCAAGGTGTCCTCCATTGGCCGAATGAAGGGCCGGGGCAAACAATTCTGACCGATGAAGCTGAGTTACCGCTGGATGATCTTTCTGTCGACCGGGTTATCTTGATCCATGCTGTCGAATGCAGCGAGGCAACCCGGCCCATGATGCGGGAGATTTGGCGGGTCCTTTCCGGCAATGGTCGGCTCATTGTCATTGTTCCCAACCGCCGGGGTATTTGGGCGAGAATGGAGCGCACGCCGTTCGGCTATGGCCGCCCTTACAGTCAATCCCAACTTACCCGTTTGCTACGCGACACCATGTTTACGCCGATGGTTAAACGCGCTGCCCTTTATGTGCCGCCCAGCCGGTCCCGCATGGTGATATCATCGGCCCCGGTTTGGGAAAATATTGGCCAGCGTTGGCTGGGTGCTGTCGGTGGTGCGATGGGGGGCGTAATTTCAATCGAGGCCAGCAAACAGATTTACGCGGCGACGCCAACGCTCAAAGCTTCCCGGCGACGCAGCTATGTGACCATACCAAATTCTTGAAATTAAGATTGCTCAGGATTGACGCAGCAAGAACACCGCCTGCTCACCACGGAGATTGGCAAAGCGCATACCCGTTTCGCCGATTGGTCTCGCCCGGCCACGATCATCCAGCGCAAAGCCGCGCTCAATCTGGATGCTCAGATCACAGCAAAGGGCGACAAAATCCTTGATCGTGCAAAAATGAATGTTCGGTGTATCGTACCAGTTATAGGTCAGCGTTTTGGTTTGCGGCATCCGACCGCCCAGCAATAACCCCATCCGAACCCGCCAATAGCCAAAATTCGGAAAAGAAACGACAGCATGCTTGCCGATGCGCACAAGATTACTGAGCACATTATGAGGCTCCCGCGTCGCTTGAAGCGTTTGGCCAAGCACGACAAAATCAAACGCCTGATCGGGATAATCGTCGAGGTCTTGATCAGCATCACCCTGGATCACCGAAAGACCTGCCGATACACAGGCGTTCACGCCCTCAGAGCTAATTTCAATACCTCGACCGTCAACCTGCTTCTCGTGGATGAGATAATCCAATAGCGCGCCATCACCACAACCAACGTCAAGCAGTCGACTGCCCGGCTCGATCATTTCAGCGATCATCTGTAGATCAACGCGGATTGCGCGCTTTTGTGCGTCACTCATCATTGGCTGTTCAATCCATAACGTTCGGCAGCGCCCTCAATAAAGCCGGAAAGTACTTTCCAGAATTCGGGCTCTTCTAACAAAAACGCGTCATGGCCTTTATCTGATTCTATTTCAGCGAAACTGACATTAGCTGCAACCGCGTTCAAGGCTTTGACAATCGCCCGGCTCTCGGCTGTCTGGTAGAGCCAGTCACTGGTGAAGGATATAACGCAAAACCGCGTGCCGACATCCCTAAATCCCTCAGCCAGCACGCCACTACCGTGACGCTCTGCTATATCAAAGTAATCCATTGCCCGCGTAATATAGAGATAGGAATTGGCATCGAAGCGATCGACAAAGGTGCTGCCTTGATGGCGCAAATAGCTTTCAACCTGAAAGTCTGCATCAAAGCCGAACGATATCGCATCCCGATCTTGCAAGCGGCGACCAAATTTATTCTGCAAAGCGGGCTCCGACAGATAAGTGATATGCGCGATCATACGGGCAATCGCCAACCCCCGATGCGGACGGCAATCTTGATTGAGATAATCGCCACCCCGCCAATCCGGGTCCGCCATAATGGCTTGGCGACCGACCTCATGAAACGCAATATTTTGCGCTGAATGGTGGGGCGCCGTGGCAATCGGTATGGCAGAAAAAACGCGTTTCGGATAGGCCGCTGCCCATTCCAGCACCTGCATGCCGCCCATTGAGCCGCCAATCGCTGAGAACAGTTGATCAATGCCAAGATGATCGAGCAGCAAAGCTTGCGCCCGCACCATATCGGAGACCGTAATCATCGGAAAATCGAGACCCCAAGGCTGACCTGTTTCAGGATTAATTTCCTTCGGGCCAGTGGTGCCCATGCAGCCCCCTAATATATTCGGGCAGATAACAAAAAAGCGCTCCGTATCGATGATTTTGCCGGGACCAATAACTAATTCCCACCAACCCGGCTTACCGGTGATGGGATTAATACCCGAGACAAACTGATCACCGCTGAGCGCATGGCAGACCAATATGGCATTATTCTTATTGGCATTCAGCTCGCCGTATGATTCGTAAGCGATGGTGAAGTCAGACAACTCCACGCCACAATCAAGACGCAGAGGCTCATCCTGGCCCAGCGTCACCCGCTTGCCGGCATCTCTATCTGTCACTGTTTGCGTGGCCTCCACACCGTTTTGGCCACTTGTCTGATCATTCATAACCGGTTCAATTTCAGTTTGAGCATGGGTTAAGTCCGGGCTATTTTTTACAAATATCGCAAAAATAGGTAAAGACTGGGTAAAATAAGCCCCATAGCTATGAATCAAGCGCTATTCTGTCAATCTTTTCTTTGATTTTAACGGCCTAGCAGACTATCACTGTCGCCTGCCATCGTCGTTATCATGGCGTTGAGCAAGATATTGGGGTGCAACTAAACTTATTAATGAAATGCCAGATGATAAATTAAAAAACCTGCGGAATGAACTCGATTTAATCGATATTGAGCTTCAAAACCTTTTGACCCGTCGAGCCGATATATCGCTTGAGGTTAAAAAGGTTAAGCAGGACGGAGAAATGAAATTGAAGCCAGGTCGCGAGGCCCAAATTCTGCGCGCCCTCATGGAGCGTCATCAGGGCTCTTTTCCCAAACCTCAATTGATTAGAATTTGGCGCGAAATACTGAGCGCTTCGTTGCAAGCGCAAGGCAATGTTTCGGTGGCGGTCTATGCACCTGAGAACGGCGATGAAGAAAGTTGGGGCTATGTGGCCGCAACACGCGAGCACTTTGGAGCCTATACGCAAATTGTCGCCCACCCAACACAGCGACGGGTGATTGAAGCCATTCTTGAAGACGAATGCCCAATCGGTGTTCTTCCTTTGCCGCAGCGCCAGGAAGATAATCCCTGGTGGCGACATCTGGCCGTCCAGGGAAATGCCACCAAAGGCGGCGGTGCCTCAGCCCCTGCCCGCATAATTGCGAGACTGCCTTTTGCTGCTCCGCTTGGCGAGCACGGCCATGCTACGGGAAATGCGTTGGAGTGCCTGGTCATTGCCAAAAGCGATGCGGACCCGTCCGGCGAGGATGGCACCTATATCGTGTTTGATCTTGGAGAAGACATTCCAGCAACGCGCATTGATGCCCGGATCGCGGAAAATAATATGACTGGCTCAGTAGTTACTGTCTGGCATGACGCCCAAGCGCCTGAAAGATGGCTCCAATTGATCCGGGTTGATGGCTTTATATCTCCCGATGACGCAAAATTAGATCGCCTGGCGGAAGGCTTGAGCGATCATTTAAACCAAGCAACAATTCTTGGCAGCTATGCCGTGCCCTTGGGCGCGAACGTCCTAGCTGCTCGTGACACATAAAAGAGAGACTGAAGATGGCTTCTCCTCAACCGCTCGCCGGTTTAAAAAATATCGCACCCTATATTGGCGGCGAGTCCGAAATTACCGGCTTTGACCGGATTGTGAAACTCGCATCGAACGAAGGCGCTTTCGGCCCGAGCCCAAAAACCCTCGAGGCGATCAACGCGATCGGTAATGATTTTCACCGCTATCCGGATGGCGATTGCAATGAGCTCCGTGAGCTAATTTCCGAGCGAAACAATCTGCCCAAAGATAATATCATTTGCAGTGCCGGCTCAGATGAATTGATCAGCTTACTATGTCGGTCTTATGCAGGACCCGGTGATGAGATCCTTTATTCGGCCCACGGTTTTGCCATGTACCCAATCTATGGCCGGACAGTTGGTGCCGACATTGTCGCTGCACCAGAGAACGGCATCACCGTCGATGTTGACCAGCTGCTTGCCCATGTTACCGAAAAAACCAGATTGCTGTTTATTGCCAACCCAAACAACCCAACCGGTACCTATATTCCTAAATCAGAGGTTCAGCGTCTGATCGATGGTTTATCTAAAGATGTTCTGCTGGTCCTCGACTCTGCATATGCAGAGTTTGTCGACCGGGAAGATTTTTCCAATGGCGCAGAATTCGTTACCGCCAATGAAAACGTCGTGATGCTGAGAACTTTTTCTAAAATTTACGGCATGGGTGGTCTGCGCCTTGGTTGGGGTTATGCACCGGATGAGGTGATCGATATCCTAAATCGTATGCGGAGCCCGTTTAATGTCGCTTACCCTGCGATGGTGGCTGGCGTTGCCGCGATCCAGGACGATGAATTTTTAAAAATGTCGCAAGAGCACAATATAAAATGGCTCAAATGGACGACCGACAGCATTCGCGATCTTGGTTTGGAAGTTCCAGACAGCGTGTGCAATTTCGTCATCGTCCGTTTTCCGGAAGATAAAGGCACAAACGCCACTGCTGAATCGGCCGATGTGTTTTTAAAATCCAAGGGCATCATTGTGCGCCGATTGGGTGGCTACGGCTTGCCGGATGCGTTGCGCATTTCAATTGGCTTGGAAGACGAAATGAAAATCGTCGTCGAAGCGCTTGCTGAATTCGTGGGCAAATAAGATGGCAAAATCTGATATTCTTTTTGAACGGATCGCACTAATCGGCATTGGACTGATCGGCTCCTCGATCGCGCGTGCGGCAAAACGCGATGGCTTGGTCGGCCACATCTCTGTCTCAGCGCGCAGCCAGGAAAGCCTGGATAAAGCGATGGAGCTTGGTATTGCCGACAGCGTAACTCTTGATCAAGCCGCCGCTGTCAAAGATGCGGATTTGGTTATCATCTGCTCGCCGATCGGTGCTTATGGCACCATCATTGAAGCTATCGCCCCGGGCCTAAAGCCGGGCGCAATTGTCAGCGATGTTGGCTCCGTCAAGCAGGCTGTGGTGCGTGATCTAGGACCCCATATCCCTGAAGGTGTGCATCTTGTGCCAGCCCATCCCGTCGCCGGCACCGAGCATTCCGGCCCGGAAGCCGGTTTTCCTGAATTGTTTGAAGATCGCTGGTGCATTATCACACCGCCGCCTGGCACGGATGAAAAATCAGTCGACCGCGTCACTCAGTTTTGGGAAGCGCTTGGCTCCGATGTCGAAATCATGGAGCCCAATCACCACGATTTGGTGATGGCCATGACGTCACATTTGCCTCACTTGATCGCCTACACCATTGTCGGCACGGCAACCGATCTTGAAAAATCACTGACCAACGAAGTGATTAAATTCTCTGCCGGTGGTTTCAGAGACTTCACCCGGATCGCCGCATCTGATCCGACAATGTGGCGCGATGTGTTTCTAAATAATCGCGATGCTGTCCTCGAAATGCTGCAAAGATTTAGCGAAGACATTACGGCGCTGCAACGCGCCATTCGTTGGGGTGAAGGTGAGACGTTGCACGATCTGTTTTCACGTACTCAAGAAGTGCGCCGCGGCGTGATCGAAGCCAAGCAGGAAAAAATGTACGATTAGAACTGGCTCGGTTTTACCGGAGGCGGCACATCTTCGCCCCAATCAATCGCGGGAACGGCCATCAATGGTACAGGACCCGCCGAAAATTGGCCATCTTGCAACGTGAGTGGCAGGCTAATTATACGCTTCCCCCCATTATCTCGCCTTGATAACACACCCAATACAAGCTTCGCCATTGCAGCGTCACCAGAGCGAATATAGCCGGCATTTTTTAGTTTATTGATGGCCGGGAAAAACCCCTGGAAATTAGCCGACATAGCGGCCAAAGGCTGCAAATTTTTATCGAGAGCAAGCGTTCCCGTCGCATGGGTCTTAAGCGTGCCATAGGTTGCATCAAGCAATTCAATCTCAATGATGCCACCCCGATCACGCCATTTGGCTAGGTTCTGAACAGTAATTGAAGGTTGGAGATGTCCGATGACGCTCAGTTCAGTTGAAAGCTTTTGAACATTCAGCCCTAAAGGTAGATTAAGAAAATTAGGCAGCCGCACTTCTTCTAAATACGCCTTCAATGAATAGGTTTTAGTCTTCGCATTGCCATAGCCAGCCGCTTCACCGGGCCTCAATCTCTCGCTGTTAATAGAGCCCGATTTTGCGGCAATGATCGCCTTGGAGTTCTGCTCGGAGAAATTAACACCTGCAAAATTCATCTGGAATCTCTCCGGCCAACCATCGGCATAAATTTTTGTTGCCATAAAAAACTTCTGCGCCTCACCGACAAATCGATAGCGGCCTCCCTTATCTTCGAACGTCACGTCATGGGCACCGGATAGATCGACGGTAAATTGGCGGAAATTCCACGGTTTCATTTCCGCGCTCGCCTGTCCGCCCTGCCAAAGCCATTTTTCGCCGCCGAGATCTTGATGACTGGCACCGAACAAATCCTTGGTTTGCAATTTAGGCTCAGTCAGGACGACTTTAAATTTGAACGGAAAACCGCTGACATCAATTTTTTGATAAGAGGCAACCACTCCTTGGCGAGCCCGATCGGCAATCCAATCACTCATTGCCTCCTTCATATTTGTCGCAACGACGAACCAATAAATCGTGTAAAGCACCGCCGTCATCGCAATCACAATGGCAGCGATCAAAAGATTGCGGAAAACTCGGAAATGTTTGGGTGGCTTGTAATCAAGCGATGCATGACGTGCGGCTTTAGACCGTTCGCGAATGGCCTTCTCAAGATCCAGATTTTTTGGGTTATAGGCCATTATTTACTCTTAGCATTCGGTTTATTGAGCGCTCGCATATAAACGCTTGGACAGTTGCGAGTGAGACAGTAATCTAAATCAAATTCCAAAAGTGATCAAAACATGACTGAGCCCGCCCCCCCACCCAGCGCCTCCCACAGCTCCCAAAACCTGTGGATAGCAGCCATGCCGGCCGCTTTTGTGTTTCTTTGGAGCACCGGGTTTATTGGCGCCAAATTTGGCATGCCCTATGCCGAACCGTTCACCTTTCTATCGTTAAGATTCGTCATAGTCATTGGTCTAATGCTGATCCTTTGCCTTGTTACCCGTGCCCCTTGGCCGAAGGATGCCAAAGCCATATTCCACATCGCCATCGCTGGTGCTTTGGTAAATGGCGTCTACCTAAGTGGCGTATTTTCTTCTGTGAAGGTGGGACTACCGGTCGGTCTGTCAGCTCTAATTACCGGATTGCAGCCAGTACTGACGGCTATTTTTGCCCGTCATTTGTTAGGTGAGACAGTCAGCAGTAAGCAATGGATGGGTATTTTGATCGGCTTTATCGGTGTTGTGCTGGTGGTGTTCAATAAAATCCACGGTCCAGAGAGCAATATTTTAGGCATCTCCTTGGCCACCATTGCACTTTTGGGCATCACGGCGGGCACGCTTTATCAAAAGAAATATTGCAGCACGATGAATTTGCGGAGCGGCTCGGTTATTCAGTTCTCATCTTCGCTAATTATCGTATCGCTCCTGGCGGGCAGTTTAGAGACTCGGGAAATTCAATGGAGCGGGGAGTTTATTTTCGCCATTCTATGGCTGGTGATCGTCTTATCAGTCGGCGCGATATCCCTGCTGTCGATGCTCATCAGGCGCGGCGCTGCTTCCAAAGTGGCAAGTCTGTTTTATCTCGTACCACCGGTAACAGCCCTGATGTCATTTTTCGTCTTTGATGAAACATTGGGGCCACTTGAATTAGTCGGCATGGCGGCAGTTGTTGTCGGAGTCGCCATGGTTACCCGAGAGAAGGCATGACGGCCCAAAAAGACATTTGGGTCTTTGGCTATGCGTCCTTGATGTGGCAACCGGATTTCGACTTTATAGAGCGACATCCCGCGCTACTGTTTGGCTTTCACCGTGCTCTTTGTGTCTATTCCTATTTATATCGCGGAACCCGCGACAAACCTGGATTGGTCGCCGGCCTTTTGCCGGGTGGTTCCTGCAAAGGTGTCGCCTTCCGCGTTGCTGAGGATGATTGGGAAGAGGTGCATCGAAAATTGCACGAGCGCGAAATGGTCTATGAGGTTTATATTCCGAAATGGATGCAGGCTGATATCCAGGGCAATAGGCAACAGGTGTTTGGCTATATCGCTAATCCCGAAAATGATCAATATGCCGGAGATATCAATGAAGAGGAAATCGCCCGACTTATCAGTGAAGGCATCGGCACCAGCGGCACTGGCCAGGAATATTTAGAGAATACGATCAAACATTTGAGAGAGTTGGGCATTCGCGATCAAAAACTTGAGCGCGTCTTGGCGGCGCTTAAATAGGCAGCTCAGTCGTTCGCGATCTTCGACAACAAAGCGATCAATTGGCCGCGCTCTTCGGTCGACAAATTTGCCGCGATCCGATCTTCATGCCCCATAACCATCGGTTTAAGTTTCTCTATTAAAGCTTCACCTTGTTGGCTGAGCACCAAAGCATAGGAACGCCGGTCAACCGGTGAGGGTCGCCGCTCAACCAGGCCTCTCGATTCCAAGGCATCAATAACAGCCACCATGGTCGAACGTTCAATGCCCACAGCGCGCGCTAGGGCAGATTGGGTAAGACCGGGATTTGAATAGACCAATAGAGCGACGCCAAATTGTCCCGGCGTCACCTGGACTTCGCTCATGGTTTTAACGAAATCATTAAACACAGTAATCTGAGCTCGACGTAGATGATAGCCGAGCAATGTCGGCAGAATATCGAAATCGATATCTGCGTCATTTGTACTGGCCTCAGAGGCTGAAAGTGTTTTATCCACCACGGTTTTCAATCAATTTTTTTTAAACAGTTAATTAAATATGCTGCGACCATAAGATTTATGCCTAACCTTGTCTATACACGCCACAGTATTTTTAGTGTAGCCGAAAACTGCCATTTTTTTCAATTCAACTAACCTCTAAAGAAGGACTGTTTTCAGCCATTTGGCGTAGGGCAAAGCGCTGTAATTTTCCAGTTGCTGTCAAAGGCATCTCGTCCACAAAGAACATGCGACGCGGACATTTGTAGATCGATAAATTAGCGGTCAGCGAATCTGTCAATTCCTGTTCAAGTGCATCGGTCGAACCGCTGATATCGGGGGCGACCATAAACAACGCCAACCGTACGAGACCATCTTCATTGGGCACACCGACAACAGCAGCTTCCTGGACGGCGTCGTTTTTGAGAACCTGATCTTCAATTTCGGATGGGCTCACCCATTGGCCTGATATTTTGAGCATGTCGTCCGCCCGTCCCTGATATTCGTACCAGCCCTCTTCATCAAAAGTGAACATGTCATTAGTGCAATACCAGCCATCTTTGAAAACTTCCCGGGTTTTCTTTTTCATATTCCAATAGCCGCTGGCGACACAGGACATTCGAACCCATAACACACCCGGCATATTTGGCTCGGTCACCACGTCGCCATCCTTGTCGATTATTTTCACTTCGGTTCCAGGTGTTGGCACGCCGCAGGTGCCGGGGTTCATTTTATCCGGTCGGTTGGCGAGGAACAGGAAGCAGGTCTCGGTCGCGCCGATACCTTCCAACATGGGGCGCCCAGTGGCCTCCATCCATTGATCAAATAACGAGCGTGGGAGCTTTTCTCCGGCCGTCAGATAATAACGCACATTTTTAAAATCTTGGTTTTCTGCAACGCCGTCCCGCAACATATTTCGGTAGAAAGTCGGCACGCTGAGCAAAATCGTCGGTTTGTATTTTTCAACGATTGCCGCAACAGAGGCGGCATCCGGCCATTCGGGATAAAGAATAACCGTCGCTCCCAGCCTAATCGGTGCCAAAAAACAATGCGCCAGGGAAAATGCGAAAAACAGTTTTGACGAGCCGTAGATGCGGTCGCCCGGGCCAACCCCCATAAGCTCACCCATCAAATGCTCAGCAGAAAATATTGATTTTTGACTATGAACAACGCCTTTGGGCTTACCTGTTGTGCCGGATGAATACATCCAAAGCGCCGGGTCATTCGGCTTCAATTCGACGGCCTCCAATTCCTTTGAGGCGGGATCCATTATATTTGGCAAATTGTGAAAATCAGGATACTCAGCATCGGTGATAATGACTGCTGGATTAGCCGTTACATCTGCAGCAATTTCCTGAAAGCCGTCGATGAACATGTTATCAAGAATAAAGGCTTTGGCCTCGCTGTCATTCAACGTATAGGCAACATCAGCCGCACTTAAGCGCAAATTAACCGCGATCGGCACGGCGCCAATTTTCATGAGCCCCAAATAACAATAGAAGAATTCCGGTGTATCACGCACCATCATAACGGTGCGGTCGCCCTTCGATATACCCAATTTCAAAAAGGCATTTCCCGCTTGATTCACGCGATGCCACAATTGACAATAGGTCACGGTTTCATCGCCGCAAACGAGCGCGATATCGTGATTTTGGCCACGCGCTATCGAGGGACCGAGAACTGCCTCGGCCATATTAAGCGATTTTCTGTCTGAACCGTTGGTCGAGGACACTGAGGACCCCCCCTCTGTATATATATTTCTGCGACGCGACAGCTATTCATTTATTGGAATTATTAACTGTATTGTTGGGCTACCGAACGTTTTTAGTCAAGCATTTGCTCATGTTAATTGGAAAAAATTTGCTTTAGAATGGCGAACCTAATATCTAGTGAGTTGGTAAGCGAAGATTGACCAGGTAATTGACCAGGTAATTGACAGGGGAATTGATAAATGGCGGCCAAATACAGTGTGAAAGATATCAAACGGACGTCTAAGGTGCTTTTAGTCCTGGGCGGCTTCGTTCTGATGGCAGCTTTAACAGCATGCAGTTCAAGTTCGGGGAGTTGGCAGCATCCAACAAAACCAAAAGATATGTGGTCGGCTGATATTTCTGCCTGTAAAAGTCGGGCCAGCATGCTGATCTCCCGTCAGTTAGATATCGACAGCGATTCTAACTTTCGCGTTCAAGATGATCTCCAAGTTCAGTTCGCCGCTCACGATGCGCGCAAAAAACGCTATGCCTATTTCACCAATTGTCTTTCGGGCAAAGGTTATCGACAGGTTTCTGGCAATTAGCTGAGCCGGACGATCAGAGACAAACGACACCATGGATAAATCCGCAAATGATGTGCTGAGCCAGCTTCTATCGGACGCCGGTATTGAATATTCTGCGGCGGCGGTTAGGGATATTATAAAAGGTGTTGCCGCCAGCCCGGGTAGCGATGGTGCTATTGGCCCAGCAGATTCATGGCACCAACTCGTCGGCCTAGACATTTCTTCCGCATTAGCAGGTGCCTTAACCTCAGAATTAGAAATTGCCCTAAAAATTGATGATGGCTTGGGCGATGGGTCCAATCCTTCGAAAGCACGGCTGGCAGATCTTCGCGGCGAGCTGAAAGCTCAAAGTCTGGATGGCTTTATCATCCCACTGGCCGATGAGCATCAAGGCGAATATGTCCCAAAAAATGCCCAAAGACTGGCCTGGCTCACCGGCTTTACGGGCTCCGCCGGCCTCGCCATCGTGCTCAAAAAAAAGGCGGCAATTTTTGTCGATGGGCGCTACACCTTGCAGGCTAGCGAACAAGTAGATGAGGATCAATTTGAGATCAATCATTTGATCGACCAACCTGCTGACACTTGGATTTCAGAAAATTTAAAAAACGAAGCCGTCCTGGGCTTTGACCCCTGGCTGCACACTTCCGATGGCGTTGTCAGGTTGCGAAAAGCTTGTGCAAAAGTGGGCGCAAAATTGTCACCCGTTGACGCCAATCCCGTCGATGCGGTATGGCACAATCAACCGCACCCACCGCTGACGCCGGTGACTTTGTTGGGATCTGACCTAACCGGCCGAGCTTCCATTGAAAAACGCCAAAACACAGCTCTCGCGCTACAAAGTGAAGGTCTTGCCGCCTGTGTACTCACCGCACCAGACTCGATTGCCTGGGCCGCCAACATCCGTGGCGGCGACGTACCTTACACGCCGTTTTCTTTGAGCTTCGCCATACTTCATGCCGATTGTAAGCTCGCGATATACGGTGATCTCAGAAAATACCCGAGCTCCTCAATCAAAGATCTGGAACAGGATATCTCGCTCCACCCAAGAGAGGATTTTTTACCGGCGCTCCATAATCTGGGGGCGCAAAAATCCAAAATCGGTGTCGATCTGTCCAGCGCCGCCGAAATAATCACCAAAACCCTGACCGATGCAGGTGCCAGCCTGCAGCGTTTAACCGACCCCTGCCAATTGCCCAAAGCCAAAAAGAACGCGGTCGAATTAGACGGTATGAAGCAAGCTCATGTAAGAGATGGCATCGCCCTCACCCGCTTTCTGGCCTGGCTGGATGAAACAGCGCCGGGCGGAGATCAGACGGAAATATCGGTCGCGGATCAATTGGAAGCTTTTCGCCGGGAAGGTGATAAGATCCAGGGCCTAAGCTTTCCAACCATTTCAGGCTCGGGGCCCAATGGCGCTATTGTGCATTACCGCGTGACGCCTGAAAGCAACCGTAAGCTGGATCAAAATTCGCTCTATTTGGTGGATTCCGGCGCTCAATATTTGGATGGCACCACGGATGTCACCCGAACGATTGCCATCGGCACGCCGAGCGCAGAAATGAAAGACAGGTTTACCCGCGTTCTTAAAGGCCATATTGCGCTCGCAAGTGCGGTTTTCCCAATGGGCACCAGCGGCTCACAATTGGATGTCTTGGCACGCGCTGCGTTATGGCAAATTGGTCTGGATTATGATCATGGCACCGGTCATGGCGTCGGCAGCTATCTCGGCGTTCATGAGGGACCGCACCGAATTTCAAAGATTGGCAACCGTATCGCTCTGGAGCCTGGTATGATCGTCTCAAATGAGCCGGGATATTACAAAACGGGTGAATATGGCATTCGAATTGAGAGTTTACTTGCCGTGGTGGTGCCACCACAGCCTGAAACCACCGAAGCTATGGGAGCAAAGCCCCTCCTCGGTTTTGAGACACTTACCTTGGCCCCGATCGACCTCAGATTGATAGAAAAAGCTCTCTTAACCCGGCAAGAAATGGATTGGCTCAACGGATATCATCATAGAGTAAGAACCACGCTCGGCCCGTTGCTGGACAAAAAAACCCAGAAATGGCTCGAACTCAAATGTGTTGATATTAACTAGATTAATATGGCTTATTCACGAAATGGGTGCTGGTGATTGCCCTTATTGCCATTTCTGCTATTTTTCCTTATAAAATCAAATTGTTATAATTGGTCTACGATATAAAAATACTTACTTAATTTATACATTTATTCGGCCCGAAAGGGTCAGCGACTATTAAATTTAAAAATTTAGCTAAAAAACTAACGTAATTTCGAGGAATACTTATGGCTGGCACGCCGACAAAGAAGCTTTTCACCGCTGAAATCAAAATGATGAAGGAGAAAGGCCAGGAATTGCCGCAACACGTTTTTGAAACGAGCGGTTCAGAGGCTGCACCTACGCCCACTTCCAAAGGCGTATCCAATGCGCAATTGCTTTCTGCCATCCTTGATCTCCAAATAATCATGCGGAAAAACAACCAGGCAAGTGCTGAGCCCGCTGCCGCACCCGTTGCAGCCCCAGAACCTTCCGATGCCTCGCCCGAGACGACACAGTTAGAGCAGGATTTTGAAGCGGCGACGGCGCTTAAAAATGAAATTCGGGCGCTGTCGCGCTCAATTCAGGAAACAAAATCTGAAATTCGCTCCATGCAAGGCGGCACGCAGGGTGGCGACCAGGTCTTGAAGGCGTCGCATGAATTGGATGCCGTTGTTCAAGCGACCGAAGATGCGACAAACATAATTCTTGAATCCACTGAGAAAATTGATGAATTGGCGGCAAAACTTCAAAATAATGCTGACAATGAAGATGATCGGGGCGCCGCCGATGAAATCATGGAAATCACGATAAAAATGATCGAAGCGTGTAACTTTCAGGACCTTACCGGTCAACGTATTACAAAGGTTGTCAGCGCTCTCAAATATGTCGAGGATCGCATCAATGCGATGATTGAAATTTGGGGCGAGGAAGATATTTCCGAAGTTGATGCCTCGGTTGCTGATGAGACAGATGGAGACAAAAACCTCCTCAATGGCCCGGCTATGGGTGATGAAGGTATCGCTCAAGACGACATCGACGCCCTTTTTGACTAATACTCGATCCTGAGACTCCGCCATTTCTGTGGGTCTTATTGCTGATTTCTACTAAAAATCATTGAAATTTGCTTAAGCCATCCAAACATAGATGTATTGCTAGAAATGCACAAATTGGATTGTAAAAAAAGCTCATTTGATGCCGAAAGATAGCGCAGAAGAAATAGCTATTCCCAAGACCGTTAGCCTCGACTCTGAAATGCGCAAAATTGTGCTCGCGGGGGTCAAGTTCCTATTGGCACGCCTCAAGCAAAATAAGGTTATAGAAGCTGAGACGGAATATAAAGACGTCCTCCTGACACCGCTTCTAATGCAAAAATATCTTGATCTCGTGCGCGACAATCTCGACCTCGGAAAAGATTTATTTGTCGATGAAGCAGGCAATCGTGTTTTAGATTTAGATACACCACTGGTTTGTGGTGCCACCTTGAGCGAAATTGAACGCATGCTTGTCTATACCTGCGCCAGTAAAATTTTTGTAACCTCGAAGAAACCCAAAGTCATCAAGGAGAAGAAGAAAAAGGGATTTGGGTTTTTTGGTGGAAAAAAAGACAAAGACGCAGACGGAGAAGCAGCTAAAAAACTAGATGAAGGGGCCGACAAGCTGGCCGAACTTAAACCTCATCTTATTTATGCCTGGCAGCTCCCGCTCGTCGATGCTTACCAAAAATTGCAACGCGAGCATTATCAAGCGCTCGGCGATACGCTCCTATTTTTAGACACACCTCAAAAAGTAAGCGTTGTTGCCGGTCTCAGCCCTGGTGCGATTGCCGATGTTCGGAAACTTACCGAGGAGCGATTTGAGACCATCCTACGCGTCAAACCTCAAGCAATCGCGGGTATGTCGCAAATTAAATCCAAAGCCAAATTTGATTTTTTATTTAAAACCGCAAAAAAACGCGTCTTTGACTTTTTCGCTCGTGAACAACAATACGTTGCTGAAATACTGGGCGTCCATGAGGACATTGCCTGGGCCTTGGACCAAAGCGTTGCCGATATGTCGATGGAAAGTTTGCCGGTGATCAGTCGGCTGAAAATGCCTTTCCTCAAAGTATTCATGGAAGTTTTCCGAGAAGAATTTGGTGATTTCGCGAAACTTATTCTGCGTGAGCCTGAATTTGCGACGGCGCATTTGAAGCCAATTATCGAAGAATTCGTCAATATGATGTCGGGTGATTCGATGGCTGACGATAAAGAAGATGCCGTTGCCAATATTGTAAGTCTCAAATGGCGTGGCCAGAAAGACGATGTTCTCGAATGGTATAAGACCTTGAAACAGGAGCAAAAAGAGGCCGCGGCAGAAGAAAAAAAGCTGGCAAAATTAACCAAGAAAAAATTGAAATAGGCTTTTTTCGCACCATCTCCGCTTTTTTTGCTCTAAAACCACCTAAATCCATCAAATTTCTCTATTATTTTGAACTCATACCACTTGATTGCTAAGCGGATATGATCAGAATAGCGCGACCTTTAATGGGAATTAAGATTCTCGCAGGAAATTGTACTGAAATATGAGTGATGCGACTAAAAAAGAGATGAGTTCGAGCGCCATTTGGGGCGGTCGGTTTGATGGGGGTCCGTCAGAAATCATGGAACGCATTAATGCGTCAATTGATTTCGATAAGCGGATGTATGCCCAGGATATTGCTGCGTCTCAAGCCCATGCAGCCATGCTCGTCGCTCAAGATATCATTTCGGCCGAAGATGGCGCCCGGATAAGTGACGGGCTCGAGCAGATTCTGGCCGAGATCACGGCCGGTGAATTTGAGTTTAAGACCGCGCTTGAAGATATTCATATGAACATTGAAGCCCGGCTTACCGAGATCATCGGCGATGCGGCCGGCAGGCTGCACACCGCCAGGTCCCGAAATGATCAAGTCGCCACCGATTTCAAACTTTGGGTCAGAGACGAGCTTGATGGCCTGGACGCCGCACTAAAGTCTTTTCAAGCCATGCTGATTGCCCGGGCCGAAGAACACGTCCAGACGATCATGCCGGGCTATACCCATTTACAAACGGCGCAGCCGGTGACACTTGGCCACCACCTTTTAGCCTATGTCGAAATGATTGGGCGAGACAGAAGCCGGGTTGTCGATTGCCGCACAAGAATGAACGAGAACCCCTTGGGGTCGGGCGCGCTCGCCGGCACATCTTTTCCAATAGATCGGCACGCGACAGCCGCGGCGCTTGGCTTTGATGGTCCGACAACAAATTCTCTGGATGCGGTATCAGATCGGGATTTCGCCCTTGAATATATGTCCCTGGCCGCCATTCTTTCGGTGCATCTCTCCAGGCTCGCCGAAGAAATCGTCGTCTGGGCAAGTGCGTCCTTTGGTTTTGTCAATTTACCGGACAGTTTTTCGACCGGTAGCTCCATGTTACCGCAAAAAAGAAATCCGGATGCGGCGGAGCTGGTGCGGGCTAAATCAGGCCGGGTGATCGGCAACCTCAACAGTCTTCTGATTGTTATGAAGGGTTTGCCGCTGGCCTACAGCAAAGATATGCAAGAAGACAAAGAGCCGGTTTTCGAGACAGCTGATACGCTGGCGCTTACCGTTGCAGCAATGACCGGCATGTTTGAGGAAATTACCTTCAACGCAGACAGAATGCTGGCGGCTGCCAAAGCTGCTAACTCCAACGCGATTGATCTCGCCGATTGGCTGGTCCGGGTTCTGGGCAAGCCCTTTAGGGAAGCGCACCATATCAGTGGCGCCATGGTCAAACTAGCCGAAGGCAAAAACTGTACGCTGGAAGAATTATCGCTTGGCGACATGCAGAGCATCGAGCCCGCCATAACCGAAGACGTTTTGGCCCAGCTTGATATTGAGCAAGCCTTGAACGCGCGGTCGAGTTTTGGCGGAACCGCACCCGAAAACGTCAAAGACGCTTGCGCTCAGGCACGTCTTAAGTATCTTGGATAAAGTAACTTTGGATTTTAGCTGATGACATACCGTCAATTGCGAAAATGGATATTTGCTTTATTGGTCGTCTTGATGACGTTACCGATGCTATCGGCCTGCGGTAAAAAGGGCAAATTAGAGCCCCCGCCCGGTGAAAAATCCGATTATCCGCGAGAATATCCAACCTATTGAGCTTTTTCGCTAAATCAATAAACTGAGCCTGACATGGATCATTTTGACTACAAAAACGGCATCCTCTCTGCCGAAGACGTGGCTATCTCCGAAATAGCGGAGGCTGTCGGCACGCCTTTTTATTGCTATTCGACAGCGACGATTGAGCGCCACTATCAGGTTTTTGCTGAGGCACTTGAGGGTCTCCCGGCGACGATTTGCTATGCCGTCAAAGCGAACTCCAATCTGGCTGTTATTAAAACCCTTGCCGATAAGGGGGCTGGTGCAGACGTTGTCTCCTCTGGCGAATTAATGCGCGCGCTTAAAGCCGGTGTGCCCGCCAAAAAAATCGTTTTTTCCGGCGTTGGCAAAACGCGGGATGAACTCGCTCACGCGCTTAAGGAAGATATTCTTCAGATCAACATCGAATCTGAGCCGGAATTGCACGTCCTCAATGAGGTTGCGGGCGAAATGGGCAAAAAGGCAGAAGTCGCTTTCCGCATCAATCCGGACATCGATGCGCATACCCATGACAAAATTTCGACCGGTCGCTCGGAAGATAAATTCGGCATCGAGTGGACACGCATTCACGATGTTATTACGCGTGCCAGCAAACTGCCTCATATTAAGATTGCCGGCCTCGCCATCCATATCGGCTCACAATTGACCGAGTTGCAGCCGTTCCGCGACGCCTTTATTCGGCTGAGAGACATCGTTGCAATCCTGCGCGCCGATGGTCACGCCATGACGAGACTTGATCTCGGCGGTGGTCTTGGCATCCCTTACGATGATGCCCGCACACCCAGCCCGGCTGATTACGGCAAAGTCGTGAAAGAGGTTTTGGGTGATCTTGACTGCGATCTGTTGTTTGAGCCGGGCCGTCTAATAGTTGGTAATGCCGGTATTTTAGTGACCAAGGTCGTCTATGTGAAAGAAGGCGCGACCCGCCGCTTTCTAATCTTGGATGCGGCCATGAACGATCTGATGCGGCCCAGCCTCTATGATGCCAAGCATAATATCGTTGCCGTTATTGAGCCAAATGAAGGCGCAAATCTGGAGCGCGTCGACGTTGTTGGCCCGGTTTGTGAGACCGGCGATACCTTTGCGACCGAGCTGGATTTACCCGCCGCCGAAGCCGGTGATTTACTGGCCATTCGCTCGGCGGGAGCTTACGGCGCCGTTATGGCCTCAACTTATAACAGCCGCGACCTGATTCCTGAGGTTTTGGTCAAAAAAGGCGCTTATTCAATTATTCGCGAGCGCATTGCAGCTGAGACTATGCTATCTTACGAAAATCTGCCAAACTGGGAGTCGTAAGCGGCAGATGTAAGCTAATTTGTCGCAAATAGTGGAAACGGTAGAAATTTGCGAAATAAGCCGAAAAAAGACGAATTTTTATACAAGATTTACCTCAGGCTCGCTAAAGCCAGCCTGACATGGGAGCGCTTGTGGCCGGCGCTCTGGCCGGCTGTTGCCTTGGCCGGCGTGTTTTCAATCGCAGCCCTGCTTGAGCTTTTCTCGCATCTTCCGATTTGGCTGCATGCCGGGATCGTTGTTGCGTTTTTAATTGGCTTTTTGGCAGCCCTACAAAAAGCTGTTACCCGGCTGCCGCGCATTAAAGTCATCCAGGCCCAGCATCATATTGAACAAGCCAGCCAACTCAATCACCGCCCGTTAGCAGCGCTTGATGATACGTTGGCGGCAGGCGGCGGCGATGCCACAGCGCGCGCATTATGGCGGGCGCATCAGGCACGCATGGCTCAAGAGACCGATCATCTTAAATTGGGCATACCACAAGCGGGTCTCGCCAAACGCGACCCCTGGGGTATGCGGGCCGGCATCGCGCTGATGCTGGTCGTTGGTGTGATCGCTGCCGGTAGCGATAGTTTCAATCGTTTGGGCCGAGCCCTATTACCCGAGCTATCCGCCCTCACTTTGGGTCGCTCAGTTAGCATCAATATTTGGATTACGCCGCCAGCCTATACGAACGTGCCGCCGATCATTCTCAATGCCGGCACTCAAATCCCTGAGACATCTGCTAGCAAGCAGCCGAAACTTCTGAAAATACCAGCCGGCAGCACGTTTCTCGCGCAAGTGAATGGCGGCGGTGCCGTGCCGCAACTCACTTTGGGGAAAGCCGCAAAAGCAACTGACATGCTGAATTTCGATCGCATCGAAGCGGATGCCTATCACCTGGAGGCCGAGCTCGGCGGTGAAGGCGAAAATGCAACCAACTTGGATATCGGCGATCGCCTCTCGATCATGCAACACGGCCACGAATTGGCCGGCTGGCCGCTCAGCCTCAAGAAAGATACCGGCCCGGTTGTTGAGTTTTCAGGCGCGCCGGAAGCAACGCCGCAGCTCCGCCTGCAACTGCCCTTCTCCGCCAAAGACGATTACGGCGTCAAAACTGTCAGAGCATCGATCCGTCGCTTGGATGGCAAGAAAATTCCAGGCGGCGAAGATGAGATTATTCTCCGCCTGCCCCTACCCGGTCAGGAAAAGACCAATGTTAAAGGCAAGTCCAACCATGATCTGGTGTCCCATGTCTGGGCCGGCCTACCGGTCCTGGTTCACTTGCTGGCCAGTGATGAGCTTGGCCAGACCGGTCTCAGCCAGGTAGAACCCGTCGTGTTGCCCGAGCGCCGATTTAGCCATCCGGCAGCCAAGGAATTGTACGAAATTCGTAAACGCCTGGCCGTCGACCAGCGCTCTCGCATTTTAGCTGGTCTCAAACTCGATCAACTTTCCGAAGAGCCCAAATTATTCCAAGGCAACAAAGCGGTTTATCTGGGTCTCCGAGTTGCCCGCGAACGTCTCAAACGCGACAAGCGCGAACGTGCTGTGGTCCAGGTTCAAAAAATGCTATGGGATATGGCGCTTCGGATTGAGGAAGGCTTGGCCGCAACCGCGGGCGCTGATTTGCGTGCCGCCCAGCGCCGCCTGATGGAAGCACTTGATCGCAACGCTGATGCCAAAGAGATCGAGCGCCTGATGAATGAAGTGCAAAAGGCGCTCGAGAAGTTTATGTCGTCATTGATGCGGGAATTGCAACAGCGCGGCCAGCTCCAGCAAATGGACCCCAATGCACAGACCATGACCAATCAGGACATTCAGCGCATGCTCGACCGGGCCCGTGAGCTTATGCGCCAAGGCAATCGCGATGCTGCCAAACAGTTGATGGCGGAACTCCAACGCATGCTGGAAAACCTGCGCAGCGCCTTGTCGCGTGGTGGTCGTCAGAGCCAGCAATCCAAGCAGGCGCAAAAGACCATGAAAGAGCTGCGCGACATCATCCGCCGTCAACAAAAGCTGTTGGATGAAACTCATAAACGCGCCCAGCGAGACCCGGCGGAGCGTGAACAAGAAGGCAAGAAAGATACCGAAGGTCTCAAAGACCAAGAAGGCATTCGCCGCCAGCTTGGTAAAATGATGCAAAAATTTGGCGAGATGATGGGTAAGATTCCAAAAGGTCTCGGCACCGCTGAGCGCGCCATGCGGGAGGCCGAAAAATCCTTGGGCCGTGGCCGCCAAGGCGAATCCGTCGGCCCACAAGGCCGCGCCCTTGATGCGCTCCGCAAAGGGGCTCAGAACTCCGCCCGCGCTCTCGCTCAACGCATGGGCCGTGGGCGTGGACGGGCAAATGGCCAACGCGGTCCCGGCGGACGTTTTGGCGCTTTCAGTGGTCCGCGCCTGCGTGGTATGCGGCCAGGCAACCGCGATCCCTTTGGCCGCCGCCAACAAGAAGAAGGCAACCAAGGCACGGCAACCGGCCGGGTTAAAATCCCCGGCGAGCGCGAAATGCAACGCGCCCGCGAAATCTTAAATGAACTCCGCCGCCGCGCCGGTGACCTCTGGCGCCCCGAAATGGAACTCGACTATATCGAACGGCTCCTCAAGCGGTTTTAATTAAGTAAACTGTCGCCCAATCGTCACAAAAACTCTGTCCGCTCTGCCCTCAGAATCGGACATGAATGGGATAGAGCAAAAAAGTCTGCTTTTGACCCAAAACGGAATTCAAAGTTCCTTTACAGTGGCGCAGGGAAATTCAACCCAGAATTTGCTACCCTTACCTTTTGTACTTTCAAAACCGATCCGGCCACCCATAAGTTCAACCAAATGTTTCGATATCGTCAGGCCAATACCGGTTCCCTTAACAACGGCGTCATCAAAACCCAGTCGATTGAACGCTTCAAATACTTGCGCTTGCGAGTCCTTGTGAATACCAATACCAGTATCCTCAATTGTGATCCTGGTAATTCCCATATCCACACCTTCGCAACCCAGAAAAATCTTTCCATCTTCGATGTTATACTTGATTGCATTGGTGAAAATATTCAACAGGACTTGTTTGAACTTAATTTTATCGACCATCACTGCGACATTTTCATGACCATCACACAAGTCAACGAACTTGATATGCCGCTCTTTCATCAACTCGTTAATATAAGGGATAATCTCAACCAGAATTTTCTTTGGCGACACTTCTTCTATACGCAGTTTCGTTCTCTCGTTTTCTAATTTTTCTAGGTCAAGAATATCATTAACGAGTTGAAGCAAGTGTTGACCAGAACTATTAATATCTTCAGCATATTCTAGATATTTATCATTAAGATGGCCAAAAATCTGTGCCTTCATCGTATCAGAGAATCCGATAATTGCATTCAGTGGGGTACGCAACTCATGGCTCATGTTGGCCAAGAACTTTGATTTTGTTTGGTTAGCGGTTTCCGCTTCCTCCTTGGCTCTTATAAGTTCATTCTCAACAATCTTTCGTTCAGTGATATCCATTACCGTTCCGGACATATATGAACCTTTTTGATCATCCCCCTGGACGGTTTTACCAACAATGTGAATGGTTCTTTCCCCGCCGCCCGGTTGGACAATTTGACATTCTGTATTGAAAATTTTCTGTGTTTTAAAGGCATCCATCAATTCTGAGATCACTCTGTAGCGATCATCAGGATGAAGACTTTTCTTAAAATTATTGATGGTTGGTTCAACTTCTCCAGGTTCGTAGCCAAATATCCGATAGCGTTGATCAGACCAATAAGCTTCTCCCGAAAATATATTGAGCGTCCAACTGCCAAGTCCCGCAACTTTTTGAGCTTCTGCTAGGTTTGCTTCACTAAATCTCAAAGCTTCTTGCGAAAGAACTTGCTCGCTGATGTCTTCGACACTTGACCAAATAAGTTCCTGATTATCATCATTGATTAGAACGCCGGATAGGCGAACAGGAATACGCTGGCCGTCTTTATGTATATATTCCTTTTCATATGGCCCATACCGACCAATTTTTTTCAGAGAATTTAATTGTTCCTGTTCCTGTTGTTCAAATTCAATTGGTGTAATTTCCCAATAGCTCAGCTCCAAGGTCTCCGGTACTGAGTACCCGAGAATCTCGGCAAAGGCAGGATTAACGTATGTTAATTTGCCTTCCATGTCGCAAATAGCCAGCCCAATAGGCAGCGCTTCAAACAACAAGTTATTGAAATGGGGTTCCATTCTCGATTTTCAAATTTTGTTACGTTGCACGCGTTTTTAAGTGACCACTCCTATAATTTATATAAGAAACCTTATCGTCAATTTCAATATTTCCCAAATTTTAGCAATGCCACAAATCCAATTATGTCCGCTTATGACTACTAGCAGACACTTTTGACCTATGAAATAAATGTCCACTTTCGGGAGTTAAGCAGGCAATGAGGCTGTGGCGAAACCACCACATTTTGGCGAATTTTGAATTCGGCAATCGGTCACCGAAATATCCGAGATGGGCTACTTTACCACGCGCAGCTTGATCTGGATTTCTTTGAGGATGTTGTATTCATGCTGGGCGCGGGTGGCGAGGTCGTCGGATGAAATCTCTCCGCTTTGCAGTTTTTCGAGCATGTCGTCTGCCAGCACCCATTGCACATCCTCAACTTCAAAATCGACGTCGATATAGTCGGCCAGGGGTGTGTTGGCATAGCCCGCTTCCCGCCATTCCGCATTGAGGCGCTTGGAGAACAGGTGGAACTGTTCCGGCAGGATCGGGCGAACATGAGTAGGATCGATGATAAATTCATCGTGGCGCGGATGGGGCACGTTGATGCGAATTTCGGCATCGGCCTGACAAATTCGATAAAGCTCTTTAATGATCGCGAGATAAACTTCTTTGGTCTCGCCCAGATGTTCAAGCACGTGGCTCATGACAATTTCATCGACAGAATTATCTTCGAAGGGCCACGGGAAAACCTCCAGATCGACCACTTGATCGGGCGCGCAAAGCTGCTGGCTATCAACATTGAGATAACCTTCGAGCTTATTATTGCCACAGCCTAAATTGAGCTTCATCACAAGCATCCTAACTTCTGTTAGGACTCACTCTAGCCTTTGGGGTGGACGGGGTGCAACCTTCTGTCGCTCCCCAATCCACACCCAAAACTCACGAAGCGCCCGGTTTATCAGGAAACAAACGCTTCAATTCATCTAGCCAATGTTCGATAAGCTCACGCCGCATCTGATACAGCTCTCGTCTGGCACTGAGCCAGGAGCTGCCTGCCGGATTTTGTGAATGGATGGAAAAGTCTCGATAAGATGTCGAGCCTCTAATTTTATCATCCGGGCGTGGCGCCGGAGGATTTTCGATTATATTCATTTTTCGCTCCCTCAAAATGGGCCGCAAACGGCAGCCCATACCAATTACTCAGCAATAACCATGCCGATTAGAGAAAGCGAAAATAAAGGCGTGATTTCAATTAGTTACCAAAAGGTTAATTTTTATGGCTGGAGGGGAGGGGTAAAATTATCCGGCAAATCCTGCCGAAAATTAACCAATCAGGCTATTTATGCCCATCTTATTTCTTGGGGGCATCCTTTTCAGGAGCCGTTTCCTGAGACCCATCTTCCATGATGAAGGCACCATAGGTGACATCCAGCCGCCGGGCCGTCGGCACAAGGTTTTTAAAGACACTCTCAAATTTTTCTGATTTGCCGGGGGCCAGCCTGGTTTTCGCCAGCTTTAAGGTCTGAATTTGAACAACTTGCTCTTCGGCATCGATGGCCCGGATCAGAATCTCCGGCACTTGCTGCTCAATATCGGAAATATTCGTAATTGAGCCTCGAACGACGATGACTTCTTTGCCATCGCGTTGTTCACGTTTGGGATTCCCCGATTGCAGCTTAAGACCATCACCCGGAATTGCTACCCGCATCCCCAGCAGCTCAAAAACGATGTTCGAGGCGGGGACCAGATCGACGACAATACCGCGCATAAAGATCGCACCGCCGCCCAATCCACCGACAACAATGAGAATGACCAAAACCTTGATCAGCATTTTAACGATGCCGCCCTTGCTTTCCTCTTCCAGATCATCTTCATCCGGATCATAAAGCCCGCCGGAAATCGGATCAGGGTCCGGAATATCATCCGGGTCAATTTCTTCCTCATCATCAAAGTCATCTGTTTCGGGTGGATGATGAGATTCAAATGGTTCCGGATCTTCTAATTCCTCAAGATCCTCGAGGCTGATCTCTTCAGGCTCTTCGATTTCCGGCTCGTTTGAAATAGCTGCGACATCATCAGCGGCACCCAGCATGGCCTCCAACTCGTCATCGGACGGTAGATCCTCTTCGGGGATTGGCTCTGGCTCGGGAAGCGGCTCGGGCTCGGGAATTGGCTCTGGCTCCGGCTCGGGCAGTGGAGCAGGTTCTGCCACGGGCACGGGTTCTGGAACAGGTGCCGGAGCTGCCGGTTGCGCCATCATTTGAGGCGGCACGGCAAATTGCCCAGGCGGCACATATTGCACTGGTACGTATTGCGGTTGTGGTTGATGAACGACCGGGTATTGATGCCATGAATGGTTACAATTAAAACAACGAACGGCCCGACCATCGGTTCCGATCATTGCACCATCGACACTAAAGGAGGTCGAACAAGAGGGACAAGCAATATACATTAGCAACCATCGTCATTACACTATTGATACTTATAGGAAAATGCGGTTCTGAACGCAAGTGGCGCTGGACGAATGGGTTGCTTGCATGTCATTCTTGCCACCTATCAAAGCAATTATTTAAGGTCGAAAATCTACCAAAATGGCTGAAGTCGTTCGATTTGAAAATGTAGGGCTCCGTTACGGATTAGGACCTGAAGTGCTGCAAGATATCACTTTCGGTCTTGAAGCGGGCTCGTTTCACTTCCTGATAGGCCCCAGTGGTGCTGGAAAATCATCACTTTTGCGCCTGATGTATCTCGCCCACCGCCAGACCCGAGGATTGATATCCCTATTCGGACGAGACGTCTCGACCTTGCCCCGCGAGCAACTACCGAAAGTCCGTCGCCGCATCGGGGTAATGTTTCAAGATTTCAGATTACTGCCGCATCTAACCGCCTTTGATAACGTCGCTCTCCCTTTGCGGGTGGCCGGAGTTCGCGAATCGGAAATAAAACGCCATGTCGAAGAGCTACTGGTTTGGGTTGCTCTCGAAAACCATATGGACATGCGCCCGCCGACAATGTCAGGTGGACAGCAGCAACGGGTGGCCATTGCCAGGGCGGTTATTGCCAGGCCAAAAATACTTTATGCCGATGAGCCCACCGGTAATGTCGATGATCGCATAGCTGCTAGGCTGATGCATTTGTTTGAAGAGTTGAACAAGCTTGGCACGACAGTCATCATCGCGACCCATAACGAAGCGATTGTTCAGGAATTTGGCCGCCCCGTCCTAAAAATAGATGGCGGTCGCTTAAGAATAATCCCACAAGGCGTACCCTTGGACCGCCCTTCTCCATCCGGCCTATTCGATGTGGAAGAGGATTTTTAGCTATGCGCTTCCGCCAGTCCAAATTGGCCCTGGAAAAAGACGATTCCAATCGCTTCCTGCCCTGGATTATCGCGTTCATGGTATTGCTCGCCACCCTTTCAGTTGCCGGTATGTTGATGCTCAATCAAATATCAAATGTTTTTGAGCACAGCATCCACGACACCATGACCGTTCAAATTCCAGCCGCAGAAAACACAATTGCTGATGAGCGACACGCCAACGAAGCTCTCGCTGCCTTAAAAAAAGTCGGCGGCGTTATTGCCTCGAAGCGGGTGCCCAATGGAGAGGTCAGAAAATTACTGCAACCTTGGCTGGGTGAGACGGCCGGCTCTGAAGGCTTGCCGCTGCCGCAAATTATTGATGTCGAAGTCGACCGTAGTGCAGATTTGACAGCTGAGAAGCTCACAACATTACTTACCCCGATTATGCCCGGTACGACGGTTGACGATCACAGTGTCTGGCTAACCAGCCTGGTCGACACGCTACGTTCCGCTGAGCTTATTGCACTGGCCATCGTATTTCTGATCACCTTGGCAACAATGGGCACAGTCGTCTTCACCACGCGTACCGGCATGGGAATTCACCGCCAAACCATAGAAGTGCTGCATTTTGTTGGCGCCCAGGATGAGTTTATTGCCCGGCAATTCGCGACCCGGGCTTTTATCGTCGGCTTGCAAGGCGGCATTGTGGGAATCTTATTGGCCGCGCCCATTCTTTATTTATTTGATTATGTCCTCAAAAACCTCGAAGAGGGCCTGCTGCCTAAAGCCAGCCTAGATATCTCGATTTGGATTAGCGTCGGCTTTATTGTGCCGGTCGTTGCCTTCGTCGCTATGATGACGGCACGCTCGACCGTGCTCAAAACATTAAAGAAGATTGTGTGATCATGGCCTCCCAGCGCATGATGTTCGGCCCTACCCAAGCGAAACGCCGCATTAGCTTTCTGATGATATTGCTCGTACTGGCGCTTGGCGTGTGGACCTATGGCCTCATTTCCTTCGTCGATCTCATTCCTGACAAGGCCGTCAAAGCTGATCAAACAACCGATGCCATTGTTGTACTAACTGGCGGCAGTGACAGATTGAAAGAGGGGCTGACATTACTCACCAATAAAAAAGCAAAGAAGCTGTTTGTCTCAGGTGTTTACCGCGGTAATGATGTCAAACGATTGCTCGCTATCCAACAGTACAACCCGGCTGAACTTATGTGCTGTATCAATCTCGGCTATGCCGCCACCTCGACAGCAGGAAATGCGTTGGAAACTGCAATCTGGATTAATGAGCAGAAATATCGATCGCTCAGGCTGGTGACAGCCAACTACCACATGCCGCGCAGCTTATTGGAATTTCACCATATAATGCCGGATGTCGAGATCTTGCCTCATCCGGTATTCCCCGAGCAATTTAAGCGCGACCGCTGGTGGCAGTGGCCTGGTACAGCCACCCTGATCATTAGCGAATATACAAAATACAACATTGCCTCAGCTTTGAAAAATTTAGGGAATTTGAAAAAAATGTGGCAAGTTACAAACGACGGATCACCTAACAAATGAGTTCATCTATCGCCTATATCCGCTCAGGTATTTTTAATTTCCTCTTTTTCGGTTGGACGGCCCTCGTGCTGGCTTTGCTGTGGCTCGCCATGCCGTTCTCACCGTCCAATTTTCGCCGCGCCATTTCCGTATGGCCAAAGGGCTGCTTTGCTCTGTTAAAAATCATCGGTGTCTCATTTGAGATGCGGGGTCTCGAAAACATCCCAGCCAAGCCCGTTTTATTTGCCGTAAAACATCAGTCGGTCTGGGAGACGGTCTTCTTTCTATGGCAGCATAAAGACAATGCCTACATCATGAAGTCGGAACTCACGCGTATCCCATTTTGGGGCTGGTACATGAAAAAGAGCAGCCACGTTCTGGTCGACCGTACCGGTGGCGCAAGTTCGATGCGAGATATGATGCGGAAATCCAAAGCGATTATGGATGACGGTCGCTCGATCGCAATTTTCCCCGAAGGCACGCGCATGCCGCCGGGCACGATCGGCAAATTCCACCCCGGCGTTGCCGCCATATACACCCAACTCAATGCGACCGTTGTGCCGGTCGCTGTTAATTCCGGCATGTTCTGGCCGCGCCGCGTGTTTTTAAAAAAACCCGGCAAAATAGTCATCGAGTTTTTGCCGCCTATCGAGCCCGGTATGGATCGCAAAGAATTTATGGTGGAACTGCAAAGCCAAATTAAAACAGCGACGCAGAAGCTGGAGAAGGAAGCGGGTTTTGTACCAGAAGATGCGGAACCTCCAACCTCCCTACCGCACCCAAATGAATAGAACGAGCAATATCTATGGAATTAAGCCACGCGACCTACCAAGCCCTCCTCCCGCATCAGATTGTCTCGACAACTGGTGAGATACTCGCCTCACCAGCGGGCGCGACGCCTGACAAAATTGGGCTTATTGATGGCTCACGGCAATGGACTTTTAAAGAATTAGATCAACTGGCCAATCAATTTGCCCAAGCGCTATTAGAAAAATTTGGCGAAGGCCACAGCGAAAGAATGGGTCCGGTCGGTATCATCGGCAAGAACAGTGCGGAATATTTCATTGCGCATTTCGGCATCTCACGAACAGGGACCTATTCGATCAACTTTCCAACCCGGTGCAGTGTCGATGATTTGACCTATACGATCAATCTAACCAAGCCCTCAGCCCTCATCGTTGATGAAGATTGTCTGGAAATCGTTGAGGCGGCGCGCGCCCAATTTGAACACCAGCCGCTCTATATTTCGATTGGCCAACAAGGCGTAAATCCTTCAATTGAATTTTGGGATTTTTTCCAGGGACAAGCGAACACTCAGCCCGCTATAGAGATCAAACCCGAAGACAATGATACTATTATTTTTACCGGCGGAACCACCGGCAAACCAAAGGCGACATTGTCATCTCACCTCGCCAGGGCAGTCTCGGCAATGGCCGGCATTGAAGATTTTCGCGTCGCAACAGATCTGGTTGCTGGCTATTCGGTGCCGTTTACGCATACAGCGGGGCTGTGTTCCTGGCTCCAGCCAGCCGTATTGGCGGGGTGCACAGGCGTTATCATTCCTAAATGGGATCCAGAGATCTTTATGCAACTGGCAGAGCAGCATCGGATCAATATGATTTTTGCGGTACCGTCGCAAATGGCCGTTCTACTTGATCACCCGACGTTCGAGCCGGAACGACTGAAATCAATTGAGCGTATTATATTTGGCGGCGCACCGTTAGCTCGAGCCATAATTGAACGTGCCGAAGAAGCCATGCCGTGGATGTATTGCGGTCGGGCTTATGGCTCAACGGAAACCGGACATTTAGCAGCCCAGATAAAGCGCGACCGAGAGGCCGTATATGACGCTTACAATCAACCGGGCGGACGCATTGAGATAGAAATATTTAAAGCCCCTGGGGTTATCGCTGAAATTGGCGAAACCGGTGAAGTTGCGACCAGGGGTCCCCATCTTATGACCGGCTATCTTAACGACGAAAAGTCCGAAGCCGGATTTTTCAAATCCCAAGAAACCGATGGCGAATGGGGCTGGATGGGAGACTTAGCTGTCAAACATGACGGTTATTTTTCCATAAATGGCCGATCCAAACACATGATTATATCCGGCGGATTAAATATATACCCAGCTGAATTAGAAGAAGTTTTAAGCTGCTATCCAGGTCTCAAGGACTGCGTTGTCTTCGGTGTGGAGGACCCAACCTGGGGCGAAACACCGGTTGCAGCGGTGGTTCCCAAAGGCGACAGCATTGATGGCGATGATATAATGGCATTTGTTGCTGAGAAAGTAGCCGGCTACAAACAGCTCCGCAAAATTTTCGTCATTGAAGAAATATCTCGCACCGCTGCCGGAAAGGCCAGGATCGATGAGATTAGAAAGCAGTGCCTGGGATAACTTATACGCCTTCCTGTGAAAAACGTTAAAAACTGTGATTTGTTCAATAGAAACAAATAGTTACCTTTGGACAATAGGAGGGATAACTCTCGAATAACGGGGGAAACAAAACGGGAACTTTTTGTTGACCCTACGGGCTGTTTGCCGCTACACTACCACCCCAAAAATCGAATCGGTGTATTTCATGCCGTATAACTGGGGTTGGAAAGCAGTAAATTATGGCGTCAATTGCCGCAATTTCTCAGCAAATCTGGGATATGAAATATCGCTTTAAGAGCGCAGACGGCGTGGCAATCGATAAAACGATTGATGACACCTTCAGGCGCGTGGGCACGGCCTTAGCCGAAGCGGAAAGCGCGACAGAAGACTTCGTTGAAGAATTCTATCAGGCGCTCAGCGATTTTAAATTTCTACCTGCTGGCCGCATCATGTCGGGCGCTGGGACCGAGCGCGATGTAACGCTGTTTAACTGCTTTGTCATGGGTGACATCCCAGACGACATGTCCGGGATTTTCGAAAGCCTGCGGGAAGCTGCGCTCACTATGCAGCAAGGCGGCGGCATCGGTTATGACTTCTCGACGCTCCGGCCAAAAGGCGCGCCGGTTAAAGGTGTCGGTGCTGATGCGTCCGGCCCGCTTTCTTTTATGGATGTCTGGGATGCGATGTGCCGCACGATCATGAGTGCCGGCTCCAGGCGCGGTGCCATGATGGCCGTCATGCGCTGCGACCATCCTGATATCGAAGCTTTCATTCAGGCCAAGCAAGAGCCCGGCCGGCTGCGCATGTTTAATCTTTCCGTGCTGGTGACGGATGAATTTATGCAAGCCGTGAAAGAGGATGCGACCTGGGAGTTGGTTTTTGGCGGCTCGGTCTATAGCTCTATCCCGGCGCGCGAGCTGTGGGACAAGATCATGCGGGCAACCTATGCCTATGCTGAACCCGGCGTTATTTTTATCGACCGCATCAACCGCCTCAATCCAATTTCCTATTGCGAGACCATCCACGGCACCAATCCGTGTGGCGAACAGCCTTTGCCACCTTACGGCGCGTGTCTGCTGGGCTCGGTCAATCTCTCCCGCTTCGTTAGCGAGCCATTTAGCGATCAGGCAAGCTTGGATATTGAAAATTTAGCCGAGATTGTCACCACAGCCGTGCGCATGATGGACAACACCATCGATGTCTCACGTTTTCCTCTAGCCGAGCAGGAACAGGAAGCCAAAGCCAAAAGGCGCATTGGGCTCGGTATTACCGGCCTCGCTGACGCTTTGATTATGTGCAATGCCCGCTATGGTTCCGCCGAAGCTGTCCGTCTTACCGAGATCTGGCTCAAAACGATCCAGCGCGCTTCCTATCTCGCCTCGACTGAACTTGCCAAGGAAAAAGGCGTGTTTCCCCTATTTGACAAGGAAGCCTATCTCGCCAGTGAAGCGCTCAAAAATGTTGATGAAGATATCCGTGAAGCTATTGCTGAGCACGGTATGCGAAACGCATTGCTAACGTCCGTCGCGCCGACCGGAACGATCTCGCTTTTTGCCGATAATGTATCTTCTGGCCTTGAGCCTGTTTTCAGCTTTGCCTATACCCGTCATGTTTTGATGCCGGATGGCACGCGGCGAGATGAAGAGGTAACCGATTATGCTTATCGGCTGTTCCACCGCCTTAAAGGTGAGGCCACGCCTCTGCCAAACGCCTTCGTCGATGCGCAGGAGCTCTCACCCAAAGACCACCTCATCATGCAGGCGGCGGTGCAAAAATACATCGATAGCTCGATTTCCAAAACCATCAATTGCCCGGAAGATATCGACTTTGATGAGTTTAAAGATATCTATATGCAGGCCTATGAGCTTGGCTGCAAAGGCTGCACGACTTACCGGCCAAATGATGTCACCGGTGCCGTCTTAGAGACCAAAGCAGCCAAGGAAAAACGCGAAGCGGCCAATGATCAGGCGGAACTTCCGCTCGAAGCGCCGAGCAAAGCGACAGCGGGTGCCAATGCCAAACCCAAGGATATCGGCGATAGCGGAATTTTGCATTATCTGACGCAACCCCTCGATCGCCCGGAAGCGCTTGAAGGCGCCACCTATAAAATTCTATGGCCGGAAAGCGATCACGCACTTTATATCACCGTCAATGATGTCATCCAGGATGGCAGACGCCGGCCTTTTGAAGTCTTTATCAACTCGAAGAATACCGAGCACTTCGCCTGGTCGGTCGCCCTCACCCGAATGATGTCGGCTGTCTTCCGGCGCGGCGGCGACGTTTCCTTTGTGGTCGAAGAATTAAAAGCGGTGTTTGATCCAAGAGGCGGCCAATGGATGAAGGGGCGTTATGTGCCGTCCTTGCTTGCCGCCATCGGTGAAATTCTTGAAGAGCACATGATATCCATTGGCTTCATGAAAGCGCCCGGAACTTTGGATGAAGATGATCTGATCGCCATGCCTCAGGTGGTTAATTTGCCGGATAGTCTCAACTCTCCAGAGACCTCGGATGCTTCAGAAGCCCCGGCACAGCCAGACAAGAGATTTCGCCAATGCCCAAAATGTGGTCAAGCCAGCCTGATCCGGCAAGAAAATTGTGATACCTGCACCAGCTGCACCTATTCAAAATGTGGCTAGTCTTAAGTCAGGCAAGAAAAAAGCACTGGCCCATAAGGACAGCACTTTCATTCTAAATCTTTAAAAAGCGACGAAGCTTAGTCTTTGCGTTCCGGGACCGGATTACCTTCGAGCAAATTATCAACGATAATTTGAGCTTTCTCACTACCGCCTTCTTCGCCGGTGCTGCCTGTGGTCGCATCAACAATCCAGGCTTTGACTGCTGCAGCATCGACTTCAGTCTTTTTCAAAACCGCAACCATAACCGCTTCCAAAGCAATCACGTGAGCTGCAATATCATCTAATTGATCGTAATGACCATCGACACCGTCCTTGATTGCTATAAGATCGGTTTTTAACTGCTTAATGCTTGTTTCAACTACTTTAATTTCGTCAAAGAACATTTTGTCCTCCTGAATTGAATATCTATGATGACCATACACATCTAAATCAGAGATGTCATGGTCAGATCTAGTTCTTGATCCGAAATATCGAGCCCTATCAAATGGTGGAGATTAGTCGCCAAACCATTTGATCAAAAGGATACTATTTCAGCCTTGTGAATTACGCCCTAGATTGAATGTTAATTACTCATTTATTTTAAGTCGTTAAAATGTATAACTGTGAAAAGTTAACAATCAGCAAAAATACTTGATATTGCGGCAAACATTAGCAAACTATCTGTTCCTTATATTTTAGACGAGAAAGATTATATTAGTATGGCATTGTTTGGAGGCAAAAAAGGCGCGGCGCCAAAGATTACCAAGGCAATTGATCCAAAATGGGCCAAATCGCCAAAGGGCTCTTTCAACCGCCTGCTTCATTTTGAACCTAGCGAAGCGAATATTCGGGGCGTCGGGGGCGTCTATGTCGTTTGGCATGGCGGCGTTAAACCCTCTTGGGTTTATGCTGCCGAAACGCCCGACCTTGCTCGCAGCATCAACGAAGCCATCGACAATGATGATATTACTGAATTTGAAGTCAATGGCAGCCTTTACGTCACTTGGTCGCCCGTATTGGAAGAATATCGGCGCGGCGTTTTGCTTTTCCTGACGCAATCACTCAAGCCGGAGGTTAGAAATCCTCTCGCACCCACAGAAGAAACTGACGAAACTTATTTAATTCCTGTATTGTTGCCCGGCGAACAGCCAAAAGAAGGCTAACAACGCGCTGGATAGCCCGCTGGATTGGATGACCGATGAGTGCCTTTTTGAGCTTGGTACCAATGCTGCTGCTTATTGCTGTCATTGCGACCGCCATTGTTTTATTTTTTGGCATTGTCAGTATGGCAAGCGATCGTAAATTTTCGCCGCTGTTTAGAAATAAAATGATGCGCCTCCGCGTCGTGCTTCAGGCGATCGTTATCATATTATTTGTCATTATGATTTTTTCACCCCAATTGGGTCAAAATTAGGCCCAGGATATTACATGGTTAGGCTGGACAAAATTTATACCCGCGGCGGCGATAAGGGCGAAACTTCGCTCAGCGACGGTTCTCGGGTCGCCAAACATGATTTGCGCGTCGCCGCCTATGGCACGGTCGATGAGGCGAATGCCGAGATTGGCGTGGCCCGACTTCATACCGCGGAGCCGACTGACAACGAAACAGATGCCATGCTCGGTCGCATTCAAAATGATCTGTTTGATTTGGGCGCGGACCTCGCCAGGCCCTTAAATAAGGAAAATTCCGTTCAAGAGTTGCGTATTGTTCAATCTCAAATTGACCGTCTAGAAGCTGAAATCGATGAGATGAATGACGGTTTAGAACCCCTTACATCTTTCATTCTGGCAGGCGGCAAGGCCAGCGCCGCCCATCTTCATGTCGCCCGGACCATCACCCGGCGCGCCGAACGACTGGTAACGGAACTTGCCCAAGAGGCCGAGCTCAACATTTTGGTCGTCATTTACCTAAACCGGCTGTCAGATCATTTATTTGTCCTGGCGCGTGTTTTAAACGACCATGGCGCGGCCGATATCTTGTGGGAACCCGGAAAAAATCGTTAAAAATTCGGGCCTATATAACCTCGGTTATTGACAGACCAGTAGTGAATTCATATGTTTCGCTTTAAATCGGTGTTCGAATACCGATTTAACAGAATCTGTGACCAATACCATAGGAAATCTTATGAAAGTCCTCGTCGCGATCAAGCGCGTAATAGATTATAACGTAAAAATCCGGGTCAAATCTGATGAAACGGGCGTTGAAACAACCAACGTCAAAATGTCGATGAACCCGTTCGATGAAATCGCCGTGGAAGAAGGTGTCAGGCTGCGTGAAGCGGGTAGTGCCGAAGAGCTGATCGCCGTCTCGATTGGGCCAAAACATGCTCAGGAAACCATCCGTACCGCGCTGGCAATGGGTGCTGATCGCGGCATTCATGTTGAAACAGATGATGAAATTGAGCCGCTTGCCGTTGCCAAGCTACTGAAAGCGTTGGCTGACAAAGAAAACCCTGATCTCGTTATTCTCGGCAAACAAGCGATTGATGATGACAGCAATCAAACCGGACAAATGTTGGCAGCACTTATGGGCTGGTCGCAAGGCACGTTTGCTTCAGAGCTGGGTATCAGCGACGGCAAAGCCTCTGTCACCCGCGAGATCGATGGCGGCTTGGAAACCATCCAGATCACCATGCCGGCAGTTGTAACCACGGATTTACGTCTCAATACACCGCGCTATGCGTCGCTGCCGAATATTATGAAGGCTAAGAAAAAGCCGATTGATGAAACCACACCTGCCGATCTTGGCGTTGATACCGCCGCTCGTCTCACGACGCTTAAAGTGACTGAGCCCTCATCCAGAGAAGCCGGTGTTATTGTCGAAGACGTCGTCCAGTTGGTCGATAAACTTAGAAACGAAGCCAAGGTTATATAAGGGAGGATTTGAAATGACAGTTCTAGTTATAGCTGACCATGATAATGCGGCCCTAAAAGGGGCGACATTTAACACATTAACGGCCGCAGCCGAGCTTGGCGCGGTGACCGTTTTGGTCGCCGGCAGCGATTGTGCTGGCGTTGCCGATGAAGCCGCAGCCCTCACCGGCACGGCAAAAGTATTGCTGGTCGACGATGCACAATACGCCAACCCATTGGCTGAAACCTTTGCACCACTTGTGGTCGGATTGGCGGGCGATTACACGCATATTCTGGCCTCGGCCACGACCTTCGGTAAAAACCTACTGCCCCGCGTGGCCGCCTTCTTGGACGTGCAGCAGATTTCAGAGATAACCGCGATCCAAAGTGCAGATACCTTTGAGCGCCCGGTCTATGCCGGCAATGCTATTGCGACGGTGCAATCGAGCGATCCGATTAAGCTATTAACCGTACGGGCGACCGCTTTTGAAGCGGCCATAGCTGGGGACGGCAGTGCTGATATCACAACAATCGAAGCGGCTGACAATCCAGGTCTTTCAGAATTCGTCAGCACTGAGCTAACCAAATCAGACCGCCCGGAACTGACCCAGGCCCAGATTATTATTTCTGGTGGCCGCGGCATGCAGGATGGCGAGAATTTTGCTATGCTGGAAAAAGTTGCGGATATTTTAGGCGCCGCCGTTGGTGCTTCTCGCGCAGCGGTCGATTCCGGCTTTGTCTCCAATGACTACCAAGTCGGACAAACCGGCAAGATTGTCGCCCCCGATCTTTATATTGCGGTCGGTATCTCTGGGGCAATTCAGCATTTGGCCGGCATGAAAGACAGCAAGGTCATCGTCGCCATCAACAAGGACGAAGAAGCGCCGATTTTTCAGGTCGCTGATTATGGGCTGGTGGCTGATCTATTTAAAGCTGTCCCGGAACTGGAAGCAGAGCTCAACAAATAGTGCAAATGAGCTTGATTTAAACTGAACTTAAAAAGCGGTTGGAAAAATAAGTATGGAAATCAAATCGATTGGTGTTATCGGCGCAGGTCAAATGGGTCTCGGCATTGCTCATGTCTGTGCCGCGTCAGGTCATGATGTAAATATTGTCGACATCGATGATGCAGCGCTGGAAAAAGCGGTGGGGACAATAGACAGCAATCTTGGCCGCTTGGTCTCGCGTGGCAAAATATCAGACGCCGATAAGAAGGCTGCTTTGTCAAAAATATCGACCAACACATCGTTAGATTCTTTGAGCAATTGCGATTTGGTTATTGAAGCGGCGACCGAGAATGAAGAGATCAAAAAAGCGATCTACGCTCAGGTCTGCCCGATCTTGAAAGAGGATGCGATTTTATCGACCAATACCTCATCGATCTCGATCACGCGTCTGGCGGCAGATACGGATCGACCAGGTCGCTTCATGGGTATCCACTTTATGAACCCTGCCCCGTTGATGGAATTGATCGAATTGATCCGGGGTATAGCAACCGAGCCAGAAGTTTTCGAAACCATTCGCAACTTCACCTCCGAGCTCGGCAAAACCCCGGTTAGCTCAGAAGATTTCCCGGCCTTTATCGTCAATCGGGTCCTGCTGCCGATGATCAATGAGGCGGTATATACGCTTTATGAAGGCGTCGGTACGGTTGAGGCGATTGATACAGCTTTGAAGCTCGGTGCCCACCATCCGATGGGGCCGCTGGAACTTGCTGACTTTATCGGCCTGGACACCTGTCTCTCGGTCATGCAAGTGCTGCATGAAGGTTTGGCGGATACCAAATACCGCCCTTGCCCGCTGCTGGTTAAATATGTCGAAGCCGGTTGGTTGGGTCGGAAATCTGGTCGCGGCTTCTATGATTATGCCGGCGACGTACCTGTTCCAACCCGCTAATTTAGGTGATTAATGGAGCTCTGCCCGCAATTGCTGGCGGAGCACATCGATCGGCATCATCTTGCCCTCAACATTGAGATGCCAGAACGTCCAGCCATTACATGCCGGCGCATCCTGCACCAAAGCACCAACCCGATGGATCGATCCGCGATGTTCTGAGCTGATGATTGAGCCATCGGCACGCACCTTAGCTGTATGGCGCTGGCGGGTATCACACAATACTGTGCCCGGCTCCAACAAGCCGCGCTCGACCAACCAGCCGAACGGAATACGTGGCTCTTTCTTTTTAGATGGCGTGGTAACGAGGCTCTCATCAATGGGGCCCGTGATTTGCGACAGGCGTTTTTTGGCGACCTTGATATAGCCTTTGTCACGCTCAACACCGATAAAGTTTCGGCCGAGCTTTTTGGCAACCGCGCCTGTGGTGCCGGAGCCAAAGAAGGGATCTAATATAACATCCCCCGGCTCTGTCGAGGACAAGATCACCCGATGGAGAAGCGCTTCCGGTTTTTGCGTCGGATGGGCCTTTTTGCCGTCTTTTTCATTTTTAATGCGCTCACTGCCGTTGCAGATCGGCAGCAGCCAATCGGATCGCATTTGCACGTCTTCGTTCAACGCCTTCATGGCATCATAATTAAATTTATATTTGGCGCCCTGGCCTTTGGAACACCAAATTAATGTCTCATGCGCATTGGTAAAGCGCTTACCGCGAAAATTCGGCATCGGATTGGTCTTGCGCCAGATCACGTCATTGAGCATCCAAAACCCCATATCCTGGAGCGCTGTGCCGACCCGGAAAATATTGTGATAACTGCCGATAACCCACAGCGTGCCGGTCTCTTTCAGCACGCGCCGGGCTTCCGTAAGCCAGGAACGAGAAAATTTATCGTAAGCTGCAAAGCTCTCGAATTGGTCCCATTCATCATCCACCGCGTCGACTTTGGAGTTGTTGGGACGCAGAAGATCACCCGCCAATTGAAGATTATAAGGGGGATCCGCAAAAATAGCGTCAACCGACGCACTCGGGAGCGTTTTCATCATCTCGACGCTATCGCCTTCGAGAATCTGATTCAATTTTAAAGTTTTGTGACCTGCCATAACGACGGCATACTGAGTCTTTCGGGATTCGCCGTCAAGAGTTATTTGGAATCAATGGGTTAGCAGGATTCCTGACCCGCTACATGTGGGAGTCAAGATTCCTGCCGACTCAATATATTGATTATCGGCTTGTAACTTTTTCGGTGGTGATCGGTCACTCCTAGGCTTTCAAGCCCCAGTTGATGGGTTTTTGTGCCATATCCCTTGTTTTTTTCCCAGCCATAGCCCGGAAAGTCGCTGGCAAGTGCCGCCATCAGACGATCCCGCGTCACTTTGGCAATAATTGAGGCCGCTGCGATTGAAAGTGACCGCCCATCGCCTTTGACAATGGCTTCTGCCGGACAGGTCAATGGCGGCACCTTATTACCGTCAATAAGGGCAAAATCAGGTTTTTGCGAAAGTTTCCCCACAGCCCGTCCCATCGCCAGAAACGTCGCCTGCAAAATATTAATGTCATCAATTTCTTCGACACTCGCCTGACCGATACCAACATCGGCACACTTCAAAATATCGTCAAAAAGAGCTGCGCGTTTGCCCTCCGAGAGCTTTTTTGAATCATCCAATCCATCGCGTAGATGGTCTGGCATTTTATTGCGATCAAGAATAACCGCACCGGCAACAACCGGCCCCGCCCACGGCCCACGGCCCGCCTCATCAATTCCTGCGATGAAGCTGTGACCATTTTTTAGCGCAGTTTTCTCGAATTCAAAATTTGGCATTTGCTTCCTTCTCCCTCTCTTCGCATAAAAGAGAGGCCAAAAAAGAATCACCCCCTCCTTAATCCTCCCCCATCAAGGGGGAGGAGGAGTTTTATTCAACATCTCAACCAAACTTTCCTCCCCCCTCGTGGGGGAGGATTAAGGAGGGCGGGGGGCTTATCCCAATCCCCAATCTGCTGGAAAAACATGCTTGCCCTCAGCATCCAGATTTAACGCAAAAGTCCGGATGACAGCTGAGACCGGCAGATCATTGTAGAGATGTGGGAACAGCATAGCGTTACGGGAGGGCTCCCACTTAAGCGCGGCGCCGAGCTCTGATTGATCAACTTCAAGTAACACCAGACCATCTTGGCCAGCGCGGTGCTTGGCGGCACTTTCGATAACCATGTCACCGCCGGAAAAGTGGATAAAACCATCGGCCTGATCTTGCGACGAGCCACCATAGCTACCAATCTCTTGTGCCATCACCCATTCATCAGCGCGGCAGATGTGATAGATCGGCGCGTCTTTCATTTAAGCCGATAGCCGTGATTTAAGTGCCCGCAAATAACGCAAATCCATTTGTTCGAACTCACCTTGTTCGAGATCATCTTTATATTCTTCAAGCTCCTGCTTGGTCGCCTCTGAGATTTCCATTTCACCGATCGCGCTGATCAACCCCGTGGCTTCTTGTTTTTCTTCATCACTCAGCGGATTTAACTCATCATCGTCTTCTTCATCACCATCTTCTTCATCATCGGGACTATCTTCATCATCTGGTTCATCATCCACCTGATAATCATTTGCCGCATCATCTTGCGACATCAGCAAATCATCCCAGGTGACACCGGCGACGGTCATCTTGGCGTTAATGTCGCGCACGGCTGCTAAGATATCCGCATCCTCGTCACTTTTAAGCTGTTCTAATAGAACAATAAAGTCGTCTCTTTCTAAATCTGTTCTCATGTTTTTCCTCCCGCTTGGACTTTATAGACCAAGAGCTATTTTCTGTTCATCTTTGTAACCGATCGCGATTTTCTCGTCGATCTCAAATACCGGACGTTTTATCAAAGCCGGATGCTCGAGCATCAAAGCAGTTGCCTTTGATTCGCCCATATCCGCCTTTTTTGCCTCACTTAAGCCCCGCCACGTCGTGCCACGGGTGTTAAGTAGAACCTGCCAGCCCGCAGAAGCCACCCATTTTTTTAAATCGCTTTCTGCCAAGCCATCTTTGCGAAAATCAAAGAATTGATGGGCGATATCAGCCGCCGCCAAATCCTTCACCGCCTTGCGGCAGGTGTCACATTTTTTTAAGCCATGAATTTTTATCGCTGCATTCATCATGGCCGCTAAATGAGCACGGAGCCCGGCATAAAACAAGCCCCATAAAGCGGGATTAAAAGAGGCCTAATTGATCACCAACAGCCAGGGGGATTTGAAACTTTGAGCTGTCCAAATCAAGGGTCCGTTGCGGGAGCTCAAGTTTATTTTGAGCGTTGTGAAAACGCTGGCGAATGATTTCAGCGTAAGCCCCCTCGCCGGTGAAGCGCGTGCCAAATTCAGAACTGCTGAGCTCGCCCGAGCGACATTGCCGAATGAGGCTCAAGACATGTTTGGCCCGATCAGGGTATTGCTGACGGAGCCAGTCTTCAAATATTTCTTTGAGCTCATAAGGCAGGCGCAGGAGAAGATAAGCAGCCTGAACCGCCCCGGCATCCTTGCACGCCTGCAATATTTTTTCGATCTCGCTGTCATTGAGACCGGGAATTATGGGTGATGCCAGAACCCCTGTTGGCACACCTGCATCATTGAGTGCCCGCATGGTTTTAAGCCGACGTTCAGGCGTTGTTGCCCGGGGCTCCATTCGGCGCGCAAGGTCTCGGTCCAACGTTGTCACCGAGATCATCACATGGACCAAATTGCGCCCCGCCATCTCGCTCAAGATATCAAGATCGCGCAAAATACCGGCTGATTTGGTAATGATCGAGACCGGGTGGTTAAACCTTTCCAACACTTCCAATATAGAGCGGGTGATCTTGAGGTCGCGCTCGGCTGGCTGGTAGCAATCCGTATTCACGCCCAAAGCCATTGGCGCACAGCTGTATTTAGGTTTGCACAGCTCTTTTTCTAACAAACTCGCGGCATGTTCTTTGAAAAAAATCCGCGTCTCAAAATCGAGCCCGGGCGATAAATCCAAAAACGAATGTGACGGCCGAGCAAAGCAATAGACACAGCCATGCTCACAGCCCCGATAAGGATTGATGGAGCGGTCAAAGGGAATGTCGGGCGACTGATTACGCGTGATCACACTTCTCGCCGCATCGGGCCGGATCTTGGTTTGAAGATGACGAGAGAGACCATCTTCCTGGCACCAACCATCATCGACCGCAAAGCGTTTGGTGGTCTCAAAACGACCCGCGGTATTGCCAACAGCACCCCGCCCCTTAACTGCCTGATTTGGTATCGCGTCCATTAATAGCCTGCCTTACTCTAATAGAGAACATAACAAGAACATACATCTGTCTTTCACCAAATGCAACTGGCGCGTATAATTTGGCTATGTTGAGCATCATTATCCCGACCTTGAACGCTGCCACCAGCCTAGAAGCGACTTTAAGCGCCCTGGAGGCGCCTGGAATAGAGACGCAGGTGATCATCAGCGATGGCGGCTCGAGCGATGGCACGCAGGGCATCGCCACTCAGAGAGGCGCGCTGCTTATCGAGGCTCCCACAGGACGCGGCGCGCAATTGGCCGAAGGCGCTAAAGCAGCGACCCGGCCTTGGCTGCTGTTTCTGCATGCCGATACACGGTTAGATGCGGGCTGGCAGAGCGCGGTCGAGACTTTCATTTCCAAGACAGAGGAGGCACCTAAAGCTGCGGTCTTTAAATTCGCCTTGAATGATCCCAATCCTGCCGCCCGGCGATTGGAAAAGATCGTCGCCTGGCGCTGTCGCTGGTTGGGTTTGCCTTATGGCGACCAGGGCTTGCTAATCTCAAGGGCCCATTACGATCAAATCGATGGCTTTCGGGAGCTGCCACTTTACGAAGATGTCGATATCATTCGTCGCCTTGGCCACCGCAACATCACCTATCTCGAAACCGCGGCCATCACGTCAGCGTCGCGCTACCGTCAAAGCGGCTATATCCTACGGCCTTTGAGAAACGCCGCCTGCTTGTCGCTCTACTTTGTCGGCCTGCCACCTCATTTGATCGGGCGGCTTTATCAATGAGCCAACTCACCAACCACCTCGTTATCTTCGCCAAAGCCCCCCGCCTCGGCACGGTGAAAAGCCGCTTGGCGGTTGATCTTGGTGCGGTTGAGGCGTGTCGCCTCTATCGTCAAATGGCCGAGCGAACGATCAGGGTTTTATCCGGCGATCCCCGCTGGCAGACATATCTCGCACTGACTCCCGACAAGGATGCTTTTTCTGGCTTTAACCTTTCGGCCCCAATGCTCGCCCGCATGGCTCAAGGCCAAGGTGATTTAGGTGAACGGATGGACCGCGTCTTTAAAGCTCTCGCCCCCGGCCCCGTCGTCATTGTCGGCACTGATTTACCCGACATAAACACCGAGAAGGTCGCCCGCGCCTTCAAAGCTTTGGGTAATCATGATGCCGTAATCGGCCCGGCCGGAGATGGTGGCTATTGGCTCATTGGTCTGAAGCGGCGGCCTAAAATTGCCTCGATCTTTGACAATGTCCGTTGGTCGAACACTGAAACTTTGGCCGACACCATTGGAAATATCGAACGAGAAATTCTCGGCGCGCGCATTAAAAAGCTCGAACAATTAGACGACATCGACGATATTGAAAGCTATCAAAAATGGCAGAAAAAAAATGACCGAAACAATATCTAAAGACGGCCCGCTCACCGGGCTCCGCATTATCGATCTTACCCGCATTTTAGCCGGGCCGATCTGCACGATGAATTTGGGTGATATGGGGGCCGAGATCATCAAGATCGAGCAGCCCAGCAAGGGCGACGACACGCGCAATTGGGGGCCGCCCTTTATCGAAGGTGAAGCGGCCTATTTTTTAGGGGCTAATCGCAGTAAAAAATCCGTCACCCTAGATCTTAAAAGCGATAAAGGCAGAGACATTCTCAGCGCCCTTATTCAAAAATCAGATGTCGTGATCGATAATTTTAAAACCGGCACGTTGGAAGGCTGGGGATTTAGTGAAAGCTGGTTTAAGGAAAATGCCCCTCAGGTGATCCAATGCCAAATTACCGGCTATGGCGATAAAGGCCCGAAGGCAGGTCTGCCGGGCTATGATTTTTTGCTGCAAGCGGAAAGCGGCCTGATGGATATCACCGGCAATATCGACCGCGGCCCGGCCAAATATGGTGTCGCAATTGTTGATGTCTGCACTGGCCAAAATGCGGCAATGTGTATTTTGGCCGCCCTCAATGCCCGCCACAACACCGGCAAGGGCCAGCGCATAGATATCTCGCTGTTTAATACCAGTCTTTCAATGTTGGTCAATATCGGCTCGAACTATCTGGTCAACGGCAAGCGACCGGGGCGCTTTGGCAATGCCCATGCCAGCATCGTGCCCTACCGTGATTTTGCCACCAAAGACACGCCGATTGCCATCGCCGTCGGCAACGACACTCAGTTTGCCCGCATGGCAAAGAGCCTTGGCCACCCGGAATGGGCCGCAGATGACGACTATAAAACCAATGCACAACGCGTCGCTAATCGAGATCTCCTAGAGCCCATTATCAATGAGGCTCTCGCCGCAAAATCCTGTGATGACTGGATTGAGATATTTGAACGCGATGGCATCCCGTGCAGCAAGATTAATGCCGTTGATGAGGCTCTGGAAAGCGAGCAAGCACAGGCACATGACATGGTCGTCGAAGTGGATCACCCAACCATCGGGCCGCTTAAAATGCTGGGCGTACCCTATGAATTCTCTGAAACCCCGGCAAAGCCCGGTCAAGCCCCGCCGCTGCTGGGTGCTGACACGGCAGACGTGTTAGCCGATGTGCTGGATATGACAACTGACGAGATCGCAGAACTACGGACGAAAGAAATTATTTAACTTCTCATCCGTTCCCTATCGGGGTTAAGCTGAATACGTTTCACTCAAAGCATTTGTAATCTTTATCGCAGACTGGGAGTTTGCGTTTTGCCCTTTCCATTAGAACGGAGATTACTTTTTTGCGAATTTCCGCCAATTCACCGCTTTTGGCCATGGCTGAAAACACGGCTGAGATTTTGGGGGCCAATTTGATATTTTTCTGGTGGAGATAGTGAAAAAGGTCAAATCGCATAATAGCTGGGCGTAGCTCACGAACGCCTTTAATCCCCAATCGGCTCATCTGATAGAGACCATTGAGCCCCGGTGAAACGGCCACATCAAATCGTTTTTTGGTGAGCATATTGAACAAAAGCGAATAGTCACTGACGCTAACTGATTCTATGTCTCGCGTATTTTGCTCAACAAATTTTATGCCGCGGATATAGCCAATCCGATAGGGACGGAGGCTACGCCATCCCTGTACTTTAAAATTTTTAGTCGTCGAGAAGGCAACACCTTCAATGTAATTGATAGCGGGATGTATCTGGATCAAATTGTGATAGGTCGCGGCCAGACCGTTGATGCGTTGGACCTCTCCATCTGCGGCCCCGCTATTTGCCGTCCGAAGCGCTCTCTCGCCGGGTAATTTTCGGATTTTCACCTCTATGCCGATGCGCTTATAAGCCCGCCGCGTGATGACTTCACTGATTACCGTATCAACCGTGTTAGGCGGCGTGACCAGCACCAATCTTTTTTGAGCCTTTACCGGCTGGGCGAAAAGCAACGGAATAGCGACCAACAAAAGAAGAATGAAGAATAAACTTTTGCCTTTATTCATTTTGAACCCCTTCAAATCACCCCAAACTCTAAAATAGATTTAAATATATTAAGACCAAAGATTATCATAAAATCTTAGAAACTCTTCAATTGCCAAAAATACCTACATCTTCAGCAGCTTCTTCGCATTGCCATGCAAGATCTTGTTTTTATCTTCGGTGCTGAGCGAGATGCGTTCCATCCATTCGACACCGGGGTCATTTTGTACGAAAGGCCAGTCGACTGAAAAAAGGATACGGTCGACACCCATCTCCTGAATGCAGCAGAGCATGGCAGGATCGGAGAAGTTGCCGCTGGTGGTGATATAGAAATGCTTACAAAATAGATCGCGAAACGATGTCATATTGGCGCGGGAGCGTTTGAGACCCGCATCGATGCGCCAAATTGAAAACGGCAAACTCTCGCCCAAATGGCCGAGCACGATCTTAAGGCCAGGATGCTTCTCAAAGACACCGCTCAAAACCATGCGAATGCCTTGGGTAGCGGTCTCCACTGTGAAGCCCCAGGCGTTGGTAGCAAGTGTTGGGTAGTCTTCCAGATAATCTTGATAATAGGCCTGGATGACGCTCTCCATCGGCACCGAGGGGTGAATATAGATCGGCACGTCCAGCGCTTCGGCACGTTCATAAATCGGCCAGAATTTTTTGTTGTCCAAGAACTCGCCATTGGATGGCCCGTGGATCATCGCGCCTTTGAAGCCGAGCTTATCGACTGCGCGCTCCAATTCATCGGCGGCTGCCTTGGGATCGTCGGTCGGCAGCACGGCAAATCCATGAAAGCGGTCGGGCTTGGCTTGCACGGTCTGATAGAGCCGATCATTGGCCTCGATCGAGAGCGGCACAGCGATGTCGGCCGGGATGCGCTGGGTTGCCGGCGCACCGTGCGACAGCACCTGAATATCGATACCGGCATCATCCATTTCTTTGAGCCGGAGTTCGCCCAAATCTTCGAGGCGCTCAACAATCGCCGGCGCCCGCGCGTTATCGCGGCCCTGAAAGTGCTGCGAGACTTCCGGATCTAAATAGTGTTCTTCGATTGCAATAACTTGCTGGCCTGTTTCGGTCGCCATGATGCCCCCCTTTTTTTATTTTAATTAACCAAGGGGTAACTCTATCAAGCGCTTTTAGGAATGTCAGTAGCGCCGTTGGCAAATTGTGGAACCCTCTGGATTCTGACTGGCGTCAGAATGACAATGAGCTTATACCTCACCGCTCGTCATCCTGACCCTGGTCAGGATCCAGTCTTCACTTCTCTTAGAATTTCATAGGCGGTGCCAGAGCGATTTTCTCGATCCAGTATTTACGTGCCAGCATACGAACGTCTTTCGGTTTTACTCGAAAGAGAAAGGTGTCTCTGCCTTTATTGCCCCGGATCGTGCCGACCTCTTGAAAGATGCCGAGATGAAACTCTTCGGCCGGAAATTTGGAGGTGATGACCAAATTAACCAGCGCATCGCTTTTCTCAATTTGCGCGGTCAAATCCGCATCAATGCGGTCCGGGCCATTGATAAATCCCCAGCTGTAAAACAGAACAATAAAAGCAGCGACGGCGAGCACAAAGCGCGCATCCCGGCGATGATGCCATTTTCGCTGACGAAAGGATGTTGTGGAGGTTTCTACTGCTTCAGACATACTACGTAGGCTTCCAAACAAGACCCCAGCGATGGATGGTCCATTTTTCCAAAGGCGCCAGCAAATATTTATCTGTTGCCATGAAAATTATCGAGATGATGATCACGCCAAGGAAAACTTCCTCGATCTTGAACTCTTCAGCTGAGGAGAAGATCATAAAGCCGAGACCACTATCGCCGCCGATCATTTCAGCCGCAATCAGCGCACGCCAGCCAAAGCCCATACTCATCCGCATACCGGTAATGATGCTGGGCATCGCACCCGGCAGATAGACGTCTCTAATGACATCCAGACGGCTACCACCCATGGTCAGCACGCTTTGCTCATAAACCCGGGCAACGCCTCTGACGCCCATCATCGAGTTAAAAAACATCAGCCAGAAAATGGTATTAAGCATGATGAACAAAGTCGTCATCCAGCCCACGCCAAACCACACAATCGCCAACGGGATCCAGGCAATGCCGGAAATGGAATTGGCAAAAATACCAATCGGCTCCAGAATTTTAGAGATTGGGCGGCTCATGCCCGCCAGCACACCAAAGGCAATGCCGAAAGGCAGACCAATAACCGCAGCCAAAACAACCCGTCCGAGGCTGGAGAGAATATGCGTCGACATTAGGCAGCTTTGATCCAAGGCCAATGCCGCGCCAAAGCCTTTGCAGTCTTCTTGCAAGATAAAGAACGCATCCCAAACCTCACCGATTGGCGGGATAAAGACCGGTGGTAGCCAGTCAAAGACAGCGTTCATATGCCAAAGGGAAATCATCACGACAAAGGGGATCGAGCCTAAGAAAAATTTACGCAGATTCTGGCGGCCAAAGCGGCGCTGAACGGCGATTGATACGGAAGCTATGGCACTCATCGTTGAACCAGCCCCCAGCGCTCAATCGTATCGGCTTCAAGTGGGCGTAGAAGGTAGTGATCGAGAATAATCCACGACACACCGATCAAAACCATGCCCAAAATAACTTCGGAGGTTTTATCGGCATCTTGGCCGGTAAAAATCATCCAGCCCAGACCTTCACGTCCGGCCAACATTTCACCGGCAATCACGGCCCGCCAGGCAAAACCAATCGAAAGCCTCGAGCCTGTCGCAATATGCGGCATGGAGCCTGGCAACAAAACGTCTCTGATAATCTGGTAGCGTGTCGCCCCCAAAGTCCGGGCGGCGCTGATGTATCTGATCGGCACTTCCCGGACGCCGGAAAGCACGGTAAAGGCGATCGGGAAAAAACTGGTATAGAGAATAACCGCCAAGACCGTTTCATCACTATTGCCCCACCAGACAACGACGATGGGGAAAATCGCAATACCCGAGACCGATTGGAAAAAATTCATCATCGGATAAAACATGTCGGCAATCGTGCGGTTGAGGCCGAGCAACAAGCCAAACGGAATGCCCAAGGCCAAGCCAATGGAACTGCCGACAATCAGACGCATGATCGTGTCACCGAAATAACTCGGCAGCAGACCTTTATAAATCATATCAACAGAGGATAAGGCGACCACAAGCGGCGATGGCAGATAACGCGCTGGATTGTCGATGGTACTGGAAATCAACATCCAAACGAGAAAAATCCCGATAATAATGAGTGTGAGATTAATCGCATCGGCGGCGGCGAAATGGCGCCAAAAAGCGAGGAAGCGATTGAGGCTATTCTTCGACAGCAACGGAAACCTCCTCGCGCACCAATTTGAGAATTTCATCACGCTTGGTGATAAATTCGTCATCTGCGCTCAAATCAGCCCAAATGCGTTTCTCACGCGGGATATTGATATCAACGATGGCTTTCAAGCGGCCCGGCCGGGCGGAGAACACAAAGCATCGATCGCCTAAGAATGCTGCTTCATCGACCGCGTGGGTAATAAATATAATGGTCTTCTTAGTCGCAATCGCGATGCGGTTAAGCTCTTCTTGCAAAGTGATTCGGGTTTGCGCATCGACGGCAGCAAAGGGCTCATCCATAAGCATGACAACTGGGTCAGCACAAAGGGTGCGGGCAACAGCGCAACGCTGCTTCATACCACCTGAAAGCTCATGCGGGTACTTATCTTCAAACCCGGTGAGACCGACGAGTTCAATAAAATCTTTAACGCGGGCTTCGCGTTCGTCTTTGGCCATGCCTCTGAGTTCTAGGCCATGCCCGATATTTTTAGCCACACTGCGCCACGGCAAAATTGCGTGTTCCTGGAACACCACGCCACGGTCAGAGCCGGGGCCGTCAATTTTAACGCCGTCAACCGAAGCAAGTCCTTCCCGGTAGGGCAGTAGGCCGGCCAAAATATTCAGCAGCGTCGATTTGCCGCAGCCACTTGGCCCAACGACAGTGATCAATTCGCCTTCTTGAACTTCGAGATTGATTTTTTCCAGAGCGTGAACCGATTCGCCGGTATACTCGTCTGGATAATGGTGGGTAAGGTCTTCAACGACCAACTTAGCAGGCATGGAAAATTCCCAAAATTATGAAATTTAGTAATTAAGGGTGCGACTTCGAAGCCGCACCCTTTTTCGATGATGCTCTATAAAATAGAGCTTATTTCATATCAGAGAACCATTCTGGATGGCGCTTGATCGTGCTGTCGATGAAAGACGTATCCAGATATTTAGCGGGATCAAAAGGACGCTTCATCTTTTTCTGAGCAATCAAGAGTTTTACAGAAGCTTTAAACGCCGCTGCCGTTCCGCCGCCAATCCGCGCATCATAAATGACATGCTTAGTGGTGCGGGCAACCAAATTAGCGTTCATGCCACGGACATAACGTGAGCCGATTTCGGACACTTCTTTGGAATTTTTTGGATCACGCAGAAAGTGAGCTGCCTCAGCCATTGCATCAACAAAAGCCTGGGTCCGCTTACGATCTTTGTAAACAACTTCAGGAAGACCGTGCATGCCAGCGCAGAAGCAAACATAACCGCCGCCGCGAATAACCAGGTTAGAGCCTTTAACTTTGTCCAAAGCTTTGGTGACATTTGGCTCCCAAGCAACCATCGCATCAACACCGCCGGAATCCAAAGTAGAAACATGGCTTGGTGGGCGTACATTGATCCGCTTCACATCATTTTTAGACATGCCAGCTCTTTTAAGGGCTTCTTGGAGATACAAATCACCGGTCGTGCCGAACGCAACACCAACTTTTTTGCCTTTGAGATCTTTGATGGATTTAATGCCGGTACCGGGACGGGCAATAATACCAACATTGCCGTCACTTGTAGGCGCACTATAGTGGCCACCAAGATAACCAACAACACCACGCAATTTAAAGCCTTTTTCCAAAGCAACTGGTAAGTTTGTGAAAGCTGCAGGGGCAAAATCAATTTCGCCAGCGCGAAGTGATTTAGTCAAAGCAGAACCGGTGTTTCTAACAACAACCTTGGCATTGAGACCATGCTTGGCAAAGAAACCTTTACCTTGCGCAACGAAGACGATCATGCCGCCAACGTTACTGGCAGCACCGACTTTAATGTCAGCTGCCTGAACACTTGCTCCAGCAGCGGTAAAAGCAGCCGCAGCAGCAAACGTCATTAAACTATTACGAATTATACTCATTAATACTCTCCCATGTATTGCCTCGAATTTTTCGAGACTTTGTAGTGAAACCTCTATGGATCCCCAAAGTTTCCGTGCTTTTTTAAGCCTTTTTCAAAGGGGGCTTTTTCAACTCATTCTGTATCATGCTTACCTGATATAAGCCCTTCAACTTGTTGTGATTTTTGTTTTTGATTTTTTGGCCTTTTCCTTTATAACCGGACGCTATAATTATTGGAAGTACGGATATATTAGTCATCTACAAACCATATGGTGCGTATAGCATTATGGATTAAGGATAAACGATACAATGGCGCCGACCGCAGAATACAAAAACTTGCCAAAAGATGAGATACGGGCACTCGAAGAATCGCGTCCCTTCCAGAAAATGCTCGGACGCATCTCGAGCAAATGGAATGTTTTGGTTATCCGGCGATTAAGTGGGCGGCGCATCCGCCCCTCGGAACTCCGCCGCGAGATTGGCAACATATCACCTAAAGTTCTCACTCAAACTTTGCGCGAGCTTGAATCCTATGGGCTAATCGAGCGCGAGGTATTCCCGATTATTCCGCCAAAAGTTGAGTATCGTTTGACGCCCTTGGGTGACAGCTTGGTTGTTGCCTTGGATGCGCTCAGAGATTGGGCGATGGACAATAACGCCGATGTTGAAGCGACCATCGAAGATTATAAGTTGCGTGAAAAGGAAGAGGCTCTCCAGAATTTTTAGCTGCTTTACGATAGGCTAAATTAAGCTTAAAAAGCGGCATCAAACTTAATTTAAAAATCCAAAAACACACTGATTTAGTGACAGACCATTAAGGGGTAACGAATGTCTGATATCAATATGGACACTGTAGATGAAATTGGCCTGGCCATTGTAGGCTGTGGCACCATTGGTCGTATCCGCGCCAAATATGCGCGCGAATATCCAGGCGTAAAATGGCTGGGTCTCTGCGACATAAATGATGAACTCGGCAAACAACTTGCCGAAGACACCAACGCAGATTTTTACACCAATGATTTTAACGAGCTGATCAATCGGCCCGAAGTCAATGCGGTTATGATCATCACCGATGAGAACAAGCACTTTGATCCCACCATGGCGGCCGTCGAGCAAGGCCACAAGCTGTTCATCGAAAAGCCCTTGGCAACCGAAGCGCGCGAGTCAAAGCAAATTCTGGATGCGCTTACCGAAGCCAAGCTTGATGCCTGCATCGGCTATACCCAACGCTTTCGCCGTCGCTTCCTGACCGTTAAAGAACGGCTGACCAACGGCCAGATCGGTGATGTGCATTCTGTCACCACGCGCGCTTTCATGAACCGCATGGTGCCAATCGCCACCATCGCTAAAACCAATGCGCGGCATAATCTAACGCCGATGGTCGTCTCCGGCACTCACTCGCTGGATATGTCGATGTGGCTGATGGAAGGCAAAAAGCCGGCCACCGTTTACGCCAAATCCGTTGATAAAGTACTCAACGAATGGGGCACCAAGGATTCAACCTTTGGCATTTTCACCATGGATGACGGCACGTTGTTCTCAATGAATATTTGCTGGGCGCTGCCGGAAGTCTGGCCGGGCACAGTGTATGGTCTTGAGATCGGTATCGTCGGCAAGGAAGGCGTCATTGACATCGAAGACACCCACCGCGATCTCGTACTTGCCACAAATGAAAAACTGCCGGGCGGTTATATCTCCGGCGGGTATGAAGCACCGGAACGTCATGTCGACTTTTTGACCAGCTATCCTCCGGGCGACATTTGGAACGATCAACTTTACGGTCCGATGCGCGAAGAAACCATTGGCTGGTTCACCCGCATCCTGATGGGCACACCGACGCCGCATTGCACTGCCGCTGAAGGGCATTCAAACCTGATGTGCACCATGGCGATGGATCTCTCTGCCAAACGTGGTGAAGAGGTGCAACTGCCGATCGATCCGGAAGATTTTTATAAGTAAGTTTTCTGGATAAAAATTAAAAGGGACGTGTAACTTCATCACGTCCCTTTTTTAATGCGCTAGAACTAATAACCGCCCTTGCGCTTGCTTTCGGGAAGCCCGGCTATTTTTGCAGCTTGTTTTGACGGCTGCTTGGGGAATAGCTCATAAAGATCTTTAGTGGATATTTTTTCATCCCAAGCGGCCGACATGGCTTTGACCATATTTCTTTCATTCGGCTGAGAGCCATGATTATCGGTAAATTCACTACGGAGATATTTGATAAGGTCCCAATGTCGTTCGGACAACTCCGCAATGCCATCCGCGGACGCAATCTCGACAGCGATATCCTCACTCCAGTCATCGATATTATCCAGATAACCATTTTCGTTTTTTTGAATGTCAGCGTATCCCATTTTCATTAAATCCATTGAATGTTGAAGTTTAATTTCGTCGCCAGCCACTCTCGGCCAGTGCAGTTGGGCGGGGCACCCCTTCTGCATATCAGTCGACGGAAAAGTATATTATTGCGATGCGTCTAATTTACAAGCGAGAAATGTTAAAAAGAGATTAGATTTAGGTTTCACTTTCCTCCCCTTGATGGAGGAGGAAAGATTTAGTCTTCTCTGTGCCCTCTGTGGTTCATTACTTACCCCAAAGCCTCAACACCCAGTTCACCAGCCGTTTTAGCCAAAGCTTCAAGCAGCCCGTCATGGATCGGCACGCCATTGGCTTCGCGGTCTTGGCGCTTTTTATGGCTTTGTTCACCGGGCAAGAGCACTTCATCATAACCGGGCAGTGTTGGTGACGCTTTCATCGCCCGGTAGATGTTATCGACATTGCGCTTGAAGGTTTCGACCTCGGCAAAAGCGGCTATATCGATGGCGACAATAAACTGGCCGGTGTTTGTGGGTGTCTGGAAGTCTGAATTGAAATCAACAACGTCTTTGCCGAAAGCTGCGCCGTTGAGCGTGCCGGCAAGCAAACCAAACATCAGCGCCAGGCCGTAACCTTTTGGCCCGCCAATCGGCAACAGGAAGCCGTCATCGGATTTGGTTGGGTCGGTCAATGGCTGGCCTTGTTTATCGATCATCCAGCCTTCTGGCATTTCCTCACCGCGTTGGGCGGCTGTCTTCACCTTGCCATAAGCCGCCACGGTCGTCGCCATATCGAGCACAATCGGCGGCTCTTCCATACCCGGCACGGCGATCGCAATGGGGTTGGTACTGAGCAGCATTTCCATGCCACCCCAAGGCGGCAGATGGTTGGCATTGCCGATCGCGACATAAAGCCCGATCATATTTTCGGCCATCGGCATTTTGGCATAAAGCGCGGCGGGACCTGCGTGGTTGCTGTCATGAGAGCCAACCCAGGCGACACCGCTCTCCTTGGCTTTTTTGGTCGCAAGCTCAGCGCAGTATTTCATTACCAGATGACCCTGCCCATTGTCGCCATTGACTAAGGCCATGCCGCTCTTTTCTTTTTCAACATGAATGTTAGGCGTGAGGTTGAGCCCGCCTTCTTTGATGCGGCGAATATAGCCCGGCAATCTGAAAACACCATGACCGTCCGAGCCGTTAACATCGGCCTCAGCCATGAGCTCGGCCACAATCCGCGCATCAGCGCTGGGCATTTCAGCCGCGACTAACGTTCGGTGAATAAAGCCAGCAATTTCTGCGCCCTGAAAGCGCCTTACGTCATCAGTCATGCGTCTCTCTCTTTAATTTACTGTGGGGTAACGACATCTTCGCCGGAGAGATGCTCAACGGTTTTGCCAGTTTCCTGGAAAGTCCGGGTGACCGCATCGGAATCATAGGTCCACATAATAACGGCTCGTGTATCGCCGATATTAACAAACCGATGATACGTGCCGGCTTTAATATAAGTGGTGTCCATCGGCTTGACCGGCGTTAATTCACCTTCAATGTCGACATTGCATTCACCCTCAAGCAAAATCACTTGCTCGTCACAATTATGACAATGCACAGGCACTTCTTTGCCAACGGGAAAACTGGTCAGCCCGGAGGTAATGCGCGAGCCGCAATTGTCTTTGGTCGCTAATACTGTTGTGATGACGCCATCGCCACGTTCATGTGTCGGCGCTTCTTCGATTTTAAATATTTTGGTTTCTGACATCGCTGGTCCCCAATTTTTTTAGTTGTTTTGGTGGAAATTCTTGTGGGCCGTAGCATACTAAAATCAAAGACTTTCGCAATGTCTTATATAAGAGTATAAAAAGGAAATATCGTCAAAATGACGAAACAGGGATTAGAGAAACGGAAATGAAAAATGGCAAAAAAAGCTACAGTTTCAGCCGCAAATTTAAATAAGCCAGCCCCACAGAAAAACGCAAAGACCAAGCGGGGCCAAACGAAATATCAAAAAGTGGACAATATTATCCGCCAGCGCCTGATCGATAACGTCTGGAAGCCGGGCGATGCGCTGCCGAGTGAGATGCAACTGGCGGCAGAGCTCGATGTCAGCCAGGGCACTGTCCGCAAGGCGCTTAATGATATGGTGACGGAGAATTTGCTGTTCCGCCGCCAAGGCCTCGGCACTTTTGTCTCCGAGCACACCGAACGCCGGGCGCTGTTCCTTTATTTTAGCATTGTCGGCAATGACGGCTCTCGGCTGTTACCGGAAAGTAATATCCTGGCTTGCGAAGAGAAAATGCCGACAGAAGTTGAGGCTGAAAAATTGGAACTCAGCCAGGGTGAAATGATCGTACAGTTTCGCCGCATCCGCTTTTTCAATGAAGTACCGACGCTCGTTGAGACAATCTCTTTGCCGCTTGAACACTTCCCCGGCTTTGGTACCGATGTTGAGCCACCCAACAACCTGTTCCGCTTTTATCAGTCAGAGTATGGCGTCACGGTTGCTAAGGCCGAAGAGCACCTAAAAGCTGTAAGCGCCTCTGCAGAAGAAGCCGCCCTCCTCAACATTGAGGCCGGCGCGCCGATGCTGGAAATCGACCGCATCGCAAAAATGCTTGATGGCCGCCCAGTCGAATGGCGCGTCAGCCACTGCGACACCAGCAATTATCGCTATGTCACGGAACGTGGATAGATTGTGTGACGAGTTAATTTCAACCCTTCATCCCAAGCCGTCATTCCGGCGAAAGCCGGAATCCAGAAAGCCGCCTTTCTATTTTACAAATGATAGACTGGATCCCGGATCAAGTCCGGGATGACGTTTAAGGGCTAAAGGCGAGGAGAAAATTCTATGACAAAAAAAATCGGCTATATCGGCCTCGGTGTCTTGGGCTCGGCGATGGTGCCAAATTTGATCGAGAGCGGCTTTGACGTCATTGGCTATGATGTGCGCCCGGAAGTCCTAGAGGAACTCGGCAAGCTCGGTATGGAAGGTGCAAGCTCGCCAAAAGATGCGGCAGAGCGCGCTGATGTTGTTGTCACCTGCCTGCCTTCCATTGAGGTTTTGATGGATGTCTATGGCGGCGCAGACGGCATCGATAAGGCGGACAAAAAGGGCCAGATCATTATTGAGACCAGCACTTTTCCTGTCGACGAGAAGGAAAAAGCCAAGACGCTCATGGACGCGGCAGGCAAACGCATGCTCGACTGTCCGGTCAGTGGCAACCGCATCTTGGCAGTGAAAAAACAACTCACAGCTTTTGGCAGTGGTGAAGAAGCGGCTTACAACGAGGTCGAAGATGTCATCCAGGGTTTCGCCAGCCGGACGTTTTATGTCGGCGAATTTGGCAGCGGTATGAAAATGAAATTCTGCGCCAATATCCTCAATCTCGTGCATAACTCTGTTGCCGCTGAAGTTATGGTGCTCGGTATGAAGTCCGGCCTTGATCCTGAAATGATCCATAATGTGATCAGCGGGTCTGGCTCGAGCTCGTCGATGTTTGAGACCCGCGGGGCCATGATGGCCAATAACAATTACGATCATGAAGGCATGAATTTCTCGGTGCCGATCAAGGATTCCCGCTTTATCTCGGATCACGCCCACAAAATGCAAGTGCCGACACCGATCTACCATGTCGCATTGCAATCTTATTATGCTGCCATCGCGCAAGGTCATTTCGACGAAGATGCAGCAGCCGTCTGCGCCGCGATGGAACGCGCCGCTAATTTTGAACGTCCAAAGGATGAGAAAAAAACCAATGAGTTCTAAACCAAAAAAGAAAGTAATAAAAAAGCCAGCAAAAGAATCCGTCTACAAAGTCGGTGTCATCGGTCTCGGCAATATGGGCCGAGGCATTGCTAAAAACCTGATCAAAGCCGGCAATGAAGTCTTTGTCTGGGATATCTCAGAAGAGGCCCGCAAGCCTTATGCTAGAAAGGCGACCATCGCCGAGCCGCATGAAATGGCCGGAAAATGTCAGATGGTGATCTTTGTCGTTCCGGGCTCACCAGAAATCGATGCCATGCTCAAAGGCAAAAACAGCATGCTCGCCAAACCAAAACGCGGATTGGTTTTGTATGATTTTACAACATCTGATCCGGTCTACACCAAGAAGCTCGCCAAGCGGGCTGCTAAAAAAGGCGTCACTTATATGGATGCCGGCATGACCGGCGGCGGCGCACAAGGGGCCGATGAGGGCACCATGACACTAATGATCGGCGGCGATACAAAAGTCTTCAAACGCACCGCACCGATGCTGGCGCCGGTAGCCAAAAAGCTTATCCATCTCGGCGCAAGCGGAACCGGCCACACCATGAAGGTGGTCCATAATATGATCACCCATACCAACTTCTTTGCCCTCAGTGAGGCCGCTCATCTCGGTCGGCGCGCCGGCATCAAGCTGGAAGATTTGATTGAAGTGTTTAACAACGGCAACGCCCGCAGCTTCATCTCCGAGCGCCGCTTTCCAGATCACATTATCTCCGAAACCTGGGATGGCCGGTCCAGGGTCTACAATCTCAACAAAGATGTCGGCATGGCGATCGCACTGGCTGACAAGTTGGGCGCGACTGTGAATATCGGCCGCGACACCTACGCCTATATCCAAGAAGCCGTCCGCCAAGGCCGCTCTGAAGAGGACTTCACCCGGCTCTATCCAGATTTAGAGAAGCTGGATAAGAAGAAAAAAGCTAAGAAGAAAACTAAGAAAAAAAAGTAAGAATACCCACCTAGTCATCACCCTGGACTTGATCCAAGGTCCAGGAATCTTTCAACCAGCAGAGTATTTGTGAGAAAGTCTGGATTCTGGCCCCCGCCAGAATGACGATGGGGATTAGCTCATCGCCAGATCGACAAGCTCGTCACCAATGATCTTGCGTTGTTCATCGATGATCGGTGTGACGGCATCGACAAAGGCTTGACGTTTCTCGTCACTCAGCTGGATGATGTCATTCTCAGCCGGGTCGAATTTTTTCAAAAGCTCGACATCTTCTTCAATCGCCAAGGCGCGCTGGGTTCGCGTGGCCTCCAGCGCCGCGTCATCGACGGCTTGACGCACTTCGTCGGGCCAGCCTTCATACAAGCCACGGTTCACGTAAAGCCCACAGACACCCAGGATGTGTCCGGTGAGCGTGATATAGCGATGATGTTTGTGGATGTCGAATTGATAGATATTGGTCAGCGGATTATCCTGGCCGTCGATGTCGCCGCTTTCCATCTCAGCAACGAATTGCTTGATGTTCATAATCACCGGCTCGAAGCCGAGGCGACGGTAGATACGGCCTTGGAATTCACTGGGCAGCGTGCGGGTACGAATACCCTCGCAGTCTTTGGGTTCCCGGATCGCCCGCACGCGATTGGAAAAATGCCGATAACCGTTATCCCAGAAATGCAGAATCTTGAGATTAGGATGCGCTGCTTCAATCGCCATCTTGATGCGATCGCCCAACTCGCCATCGAGCTTGGCATAAGCCTTTTCCCGGTCATTGAAGACAAAAGGTAAGTCCAGCACACTGACCATCGGGAGCTCGGACGAGAAATAATTGGTCGACATATAACAGAAGGTCAGTTCGCCGCTTTCGGTCAGGGTAATAAGGTCGCCTGTCTTGTGGCCAAAGACCGTAATGTCATTATCCAGAACATAGTCGACATTGCCGCTCAAGCGCTCTTTCAGCCCATCTCCCAGCGCTGCGCCAGCTCGGGTGTGGATTGAAATCGGTGTTTGATAACCACCAAAGCGGAAAGATAAGTCAGACATAATTCAGCTCCCCCATTTTTTTATTATACTAGCTGCCGCATAAGAAAATGGCACCCCTCATTTCTGAGGGATGCCATTAATTCTTTGGTCTAAGATCTGATGATTATTTTTTCATCAAGCCTTGAACCATCGCTTTGTAAGCTTTGCTTTGTGCAGGACGTTGCTTTTCGTAAGCAGGACCTGTCTCATAATCGGTGATTTCACCGATCGCTTTAATCAAGCGCTTGTAGGTTTTGTGACCTTGCAGTTTCGTCATTGCTGAACGAAGTTTTGCTAGACGGTCAGCCGGAATGCCGCGTGGTGCCATAAGCACACGATGCATCAGGCCAATGTCTGAGGTGTAGCCAAGATCTTTAAAAGTAGGCACGCCTTTAAACGCTGTTTTCTGACCAGCAGAAATAAGTACGCGGACTTTTTTACCTTGAGCTTTAATTGTTGATTTAAACTGGAAAGTAAAATCAGCTTCTTTAGCCAAGAAACCACGCAAAGAAGGTCCGCCGCCTTTATAAGGCACCATGACGATGTTCTTTACGATACCAGCTTCAGTGAAGAGTTGCAGCGCCGGAGCATGGGTTGCACCCCAGTTACCTGAGTGAGCAAACTTCAACTTGCCTGGGTTCTTTTTAGCATAAGCAACCAATTGGCCCCAAGTCTTGAACGGGCTATCAGCACGCACGATGACGGAGAAGCTACCGGAGTTCAGCTTACCAACCGTGACGAAATCTTTATCCGTGTTATACGGCAATTTCTTCACATGCTTTTGCAGCTGATCATAGTAGTTATGAGTGAAAATCAAGGTATAGCCGTCTGGCTTAGAACGTGCGGCAGCAGCCGTACCAACTTGACCAGATGCACCAGGCATCAATTTCACGATGATTGCGTTACCAAGAAATTCTGGAATGACACTGGTGAACACACGCGCATTACGATCGTGCGAACCACCAGCACCCAAAGGCAGAATCATGGTGATTGGTTTTTCTGGATACCCAGCCGCTTTAAGGGTGTCGATTGACATTCCCAAAGCAAGAACCGTCCCCAGAACGAGTTTTATAACATTGCGTATCCGCATTTTCTTTTCCTCTCTGTAGTACATTTAAAAAATTTTCACTCTCTAACCTATCGGTTCAAAGAGCGCTTTAATTTCCCCTTAAAACAACTCTTATATAAGACATCAGGGGCAAAGCCTTCGTCAAGCCCTAATACCTCACAAATCCAGACATAATTGTGAGAATTGTTCGGTATTAGAACCATTTAGTAATTCCTGTTTTCTAAATTACTCCTCAGTACCAAACTGTTTTCGAAGCCGTGTAGAGCGTCGCCACATCAAGAATGTTACGATCGGCGTGAGGGCAAAAATAACGCCGGTAATCGGTCTTTCAAACAGCATGTAGCTGAACAGATGACCGCTCGAGAGCGTTACACTTTGGCCGAAGGAGTATTCCAGCGTTGGCCCCAAAATAAAGCCCATCGCCATCGGTGTCACATCGAAGTGCAGCTTTTTAGCGATATAGCCAAAGGCACCAAAGAACACCAAGACGGCGAGGTCGAAAGGTTGCGCGCGGAACACCCACGAGCCGGCAAAGGCAAAAACCAGTGTTAGCGGCAGCAGGAAGGATTTTCGGATCGTCACCACTTTGGCGAAGAACGGAATACAGACATAACCGATGCCGAGGAACAAAATATTGGCAATCACCATCGCGATCAAAATCGCATACACCAACGCGCCTTGTTCTTCCATCAATTGCGGACCGGGTCGCATGCCTTGCGCGATGAAAGCACCAACCAAAATAACTGTCAGATTGTCGCCTGGGATACCCAGTGTCAGCAGGGGCACCAAGGTTGGGCCGTTCACTGCATTATTGGCACATTCGGCAGCGGCTACACCCTCAAGCTCACCCTGGCCAAAAGTCTCCGGGTGGGTTGAGGCCGATTTCGCCGCCGCATAACCCATAAAGGCGGCCACAACTTGGCCAACACCTGGGATCATACCGATTGAGGTGCCAATCATCGTTGAGCGAACAAGTGTCCGACCAACGCCTTTAAATTCAGCCCAGGTCAAGCGCTCACCGCTCACTTTAAGGTCTTCGGCTTTGATCAACGAAGACGCTTTCTTTTCAATATTGGTGAAAATTTCCGGCAGAGCAAAGACGCCGATCAGCATTGGCAACAAAGGAATGCCAGCTTCGATCTGCGGAATACCGAGCGAGAAACGCGACAGCGCGCCAATCGGATCCTGGCCGATCATGCCAAAGAACAGGCCGACGACCAGCATCAACAAGCCTTTGACGAAGACGCCACTTGAGGTTGCTGAAATAACAATCAGCGCCAACAACAAAATCGCCGCCAGTTCTGGCGGGCCTAACAGTAGCGCCACGGCCGCAATAGGACCTATCAGAGCAATTGTAAAAAGATCACTGGAAAGATCGCCGGCAACGGATGAGAACAGCGCCATCTCAAGGGCTTTGCGCGCTTGACCTTTTTTGGTCAACGCTGGCCCATCGAAGGTTGTTGCCACCGCCGCTCCGGTGCCGGGCATGGAAACCAAAATAGCTGGGATTGAGCCACCATAAATGCCGCCTTTATAGACGCCGATCAAGAAGGGAATGCCCAGCAGTGGATCCAGGAAGAATGAGATTGGCAACAGGATTGCCATCGCCATCAAGGTCGTAAAGCCGGGCAGCGCGCCGACAAACATACCTAAGAATAACCCGCCCGACATATAGATCATGGTGTCTAGACGAAACGCGAGGCCGACACCTTCAAGGAACACTTCAAACATTTAGTTTCTATGCTCCAAATTCTTATATAATCGGTCGATAATCAAATAAGCGACCAATGGGTCAGCGGGTAAATATCGATTGGGAATGGCGGTAGTTCCACCAATAGCAGACGCCGGAATGTGGCGAATACCACCACCGGCAAAGTGATGCTGATGAGAACGCCAACCAAGTAATTGCGATTGCCAAAGTAAGTCGACATGGCAAAAATCATGATCGCACTGCCAAGCACAAAGCCAAGATTAACCATGAGCGGCACATAGATTGCCATCATCACTAACGTAACGGCCACGTTGACAATTGCCTCTTTATTGAGATTTTTCAGTTCATTGACCTGATCAATGGACCTACTTTTATAGAGGAACCAAACGCCCAAAATAACCATGCAAATAGCCGCAATCTGCGGGAAAAGCTCCGGCGGCAGATTGAACTGGCCAACGGATAGCTGAATAAGCGGTTTATCGATTTGGCTCGGTATCACGATATAGAGAAAGACACCGAGGGCGATAAATAGAATTGCCGCTACCGTATTGAAGTTAAATTTCTTTTCGACAATTTGATCCATGATCTAGGTCCAATTTTGTTTCTCTCGCTTTGTTTAACTGGCGATCCGAATTGATGACATGTCTGTTGAATTCAACGGCAAGGTTACCGGCTCATTGCGCTCAACCGACAAATCAGCCGCCATATAGACTTCCATGACTTGGCGCGCTTGCTGCGGCGTCACCATAACCGGCTTGTCCATCGCAACAGCTTCCAAGAAGTGAACGCCTTCATTATGCATCGGTCCGGCGAAGACATGCTCAACCTGCTCACCCGGCATTGACGACATTGGCAAGCGAATACCATTTTCCATCGTGTTTAAAACCACATCTCTGTGAGTATCATCGATGGTCAGCATACCTTTGGTGCCGGAGAACTCGACCCAGGTACCGGAAAAATTGGGATGGCCGGGAGGGGCCGACCAGCACGCACCAACCGTAATAACCACACCATTATCCAGCGTCACCATGGTCCATTGCGCATCTTCAAGGCCCGTAACATCCTTCATCGCGCCATAGGCTGATTGCGAGTAGACCCGGACCGGCTTGGCCGGCTCCAAGCACCACAACAGAAAATCAAGATCGTGCGTTGCTTCCATTGCCGCCGGCGAAAGTTTAATACGTTGACCGATTTTAGTGCCGAGACCACGCGTAATATAGCGGCTAACGAGACCAGCAACCGGCGCCCCGATGGTACCATCATTCAAACATTTCTTGAGATAGGCAAATTTGTGATTGAAACGCTGGGAATAACCAACGGTGAATTTGACCCCGTTGGCCTCAGCTAAATCAACCAACGTATCGGCTTCGCCCAAAGTCAGCGACAAGGGTTTTTCCATAAACACATGTTTACCGGTCTCAAGGCAATGCTTTGCCATTGGGAAATGAATGTCTTCCGGCGTCGCTGAAATGAAAAATGCATCAATGTCATCATTTTTCAGCATCTCGTGGTAATCGAGTGTCGCCGAAGCAGCATTTGTCAGTTCTTGAACTTCGGCTAGACGGTCAGGCCGGATCTCACAAATATGAAGATCTTTAACAAGGGGATTAGCCGCGCAAGTGTTCGCGCGAATACCGCCGCACCAACCTGTTCCGATGATACCAACATTGATCTGCTTCATTTTATTTTATTCCTTTGTTATGGAGTTCCACGAAAAGAAACCTCGCGGGTATAAGCCCCATTCGTCCCTGATGTTTTTTTTAATTTCTGCTCAGTCTTATATAAGACCTAACTGTGCTGTCAAGAACTGAGTCTTATATAAGACTACTTCGGCGGAGATAGCAGCCCTTTTTTAGCTTCTACCGGTCCTTCTAGGGTATTTAAAAATTTTGCAAGCTGGCCTAGTTGCTGACCCGACAAACCGAGTTTAATAAGCTCGCTTTGGCCAATACGGGCTTTGGGCGCTCTATTATAGTGATCGAGAACATCTCTAAGAGATTTAAATTGTCCGGCATGCATATAGGGAGCTGTCTTTGAAAGATTGCGCAAAGTCGGGGTTTTAAACGCGCCCAGTAATTCTGAGCCGCCCTTTTTAGCAAAATTTATTTCCGAACAAAGGGCCAGCGGCGAATCACTGAACCGGCTTTGACAATTAAATTCGTCGTTGAGAACCTGAGAGACACCTTGGCTACGGCCCTTGTCCGATGACGGCAGGCCGGTATTGTGAAAATCCGTATTGGCAAAAAGCGGCCCGTTGTGACAGCGTAGGCAATTGGCTTCACCGATAAACAATTTTAATCCGGCCCGCTCGTCTGGCGACAATTGGGATTTTTTCGCCGGTTCAACATTGTGCAATATCGCTGCCGCGTAAAAATCAAATTTCCCGGGTCCGGGTAAAATCTTGCGCTCATAGGCGGCAATGGCTTTGCCAAGATTTGCAAAAGCCCGCGTTATGCCCTCTTGGTCCTTCAACTTAGGCATAGCACCAAAAATATTTTCATAGCGCTTTTTGTAATCTGCATCCTGGCGGATGAGGTTCACAGCTTGGGCCCGGGTAAAACCGTGTTCCAGAGGGTTTTCTATCGGCCCTAAGGCCTGCGCCCATAGGCTATCTTTGCGCCCATCCCAAAACAGCCACGGACTATATGCGCTGCCGATAATTGTCGGCGTATTGCGATCAGTTATGCCGATGCCTTTAGCGACTTTCACGCCATCCGAAAAGTTTAAGATCGGAATATGACACGTTGCACAGGCAACCGTGCCGGTCTTGCTCAAGCGTTTATCGAAAAACAGACGGTGGCCGAGTGCAACAGCGCGGGCGTCGTCAGCAAATTTATTTGATGGATCAGGTGGGACCGGGGCGAGGCTGCCCAGCCAGAGCGACCGAATCGCGGCGCGCTCTTCCTCTGACCATTTGTCGCTACTCATGCCGGTTCGGCTGCCAATAAGGATGACCGCCGCGATGCCTGAAAATAGGATCAGAAAATAAACCAGATAAAAACGGCGCATGTTCATGGTGACTCTATTTTAACACCACACTGAAAGTGACATTGTCAGCTTGGGAGCCCGTTGCGATGGCGAAATTCAGATGCCACCAGCCGGACATATTAAATTTCATGCCCTCCACCAAATACTGCCCAGCGCCTAAATATTTCGTCACGCGCGGCGCGGTTGGTAAACCATGACCATGTTCCGGCATACCGCCGTGAATGTTAAACTTGGCGCCTTCAACCGGCTTGCCCGTCTGGTCCAGGACCGTCACCACCCAACCATGCATTTTATTAATAGCGACCGGATTGAGATTACTGGCCAGCGAAACCTTAAACTTCCCACCATCTGATAATTTTGTCAGCGACGTGTCCCGCACGCCCGGCATCGCATGCGGCATTGGCGCGTGATTGCCTTGGTTATGGTTCCCTGACTTGTGATGCTCCATATGCATCTTTTGATCATTGTGCATCTGCTCTGCGGAACGCAGATCAGACGCCATCGGCACCAGCATCACGCTAAGGAGAAATGTGAACAGTAAATATTGCTTCATTTATTTGTATCCATACTTAAAGTTTTTTAGCGCATTTCTAAAATTCTGCGCCAAGTTCGAAAGGTTGTACAAACCCTTCCCGTTAAATACAAACAAAAGACGTAGAATGGAAATATCGCCTCAACGTCATCGGCCTTACAGAATTACAGAAAATTTACTGGAAAGACCCGACCTCGAATGCTATGCAGCCCTCCATATTCTTATATAAGAGTACCATGTTGTTGTTCATTTAGGGCAACGTAGCTAAGGGGAAGAGAAAAATTATGTCTAGCAATATTATCGCCGTCGCAGATTCGGTCTTTCCGTCTCTCGACCCAGCCAAGGAAGCGCTTTCAGGCGTTACTTCTGAAGAATTCCGTATGTCCGCTGATACCTCAGCCGACAGCATTTTAGCCGTTGCTGCTGATGCCGATGCGCTTCTGGTTACTTACAGCCAGATTAATGCTGAGGTGATCGCCGGTCTCAATAATTGTAAAGCCATTGGCCGCTTTGGCATTGGCACCGACAATATCGATATCGCCGCGGCGACTGAAAAAGGCATCAAGGTTTGCTATGCACCGGTCTACTGCCTGGATGAAGTTTCCGATCACGCGATGGCTTTGCTGTTGTCTTGTGCGCGTAAAATTCCATTTGCCAATGCGCGTGCTGCTGAAGGCCGCTGGGAAATGCCGGCTGTTGCCCCAATTGGTCGCTTCCGCGGTAGAACACTGGGCCTTATCGGTCTCGGGAACATCCCACAGCAAATCGTTGGTAAAGCGCAAGCTTTCGGCATCAATGTGATCGCTTCCGATCCTTATTGCCCGGATGATGTATTCTCCCGCCTCAATGTTGAAAAAGTTGAGCTTGATGATCTGCTGGGTCGTTCTGATTATGTCTCCGTTCATGCGCCGCTTACGCCAGAGACAGAAAACATGTTCAACATGGACGCCTTCAAGAAGATGAAGAACACCGCCTTCCTGATCAACACAGCACGGGGTCCATTGGTTGAGATTAATGATTTAGCAAAAGCTTTGGATGCCGGCGAGATTGCTGGTGCCGGTCTTGATGTTTTACCTGTTGAGCCTCCTGAAGCCGACAATCCATTGTTGGGCCGTGACGACGTTGTCCTCACCCCCCATACCGGCTTCTACTCGGAGGACGCGCTGCTTGATTTGCAGACAACTGTGGCAACTGCCGTTGCGACCATCCTCGGCGGCGGCGAGCCGAAATATCCAGTGACGCCTAAATAAAGCTGGATAACCGACCATGAAAGCCATGATGCTGACGGCACCGAAAGCGGTGTCGCCTGAGGACGTCGATATGCCCGAGCCGGGTCCGGATGAAACCCTCATCCGGGTCACCAAAACGGGCATTTGCGGCACCGATTTGAAAATATTTCAGGGCGGTATCCCGGTCGACTATCCCCGCATCATGGGACACGAATCGGTTGGTGAGGTTATCTCAGGCGGCAATCTCGCTCCCGGTACCCCGGTTATTGTCGACCCGGCTTATTACTGTGGCTCATGTTATAACTGCCGAGACGGCCAGACGCATTTGTGTCCGAACGGTGGTCTCATTGGCCGGGATGTTGAGGGCGGCTTCGCAGAGTACATGGTCGCACCGTCCCGCAACGTGCACGCTTTGCCAAAAGACATGGACCCCGGCGTGGCCCCACTGATCCAGCCGATGACCACCTGTCTGCATGCCCAGCGCAAAGCAAATATTTTCCCCGGCGAAGCCGTGCTGGTTTATGGTCTGGGTGTCACCGGCCTGCTGCACGTTCAACTCGCCAAAGCGCATGGTGCTTATCCCGTGATTGGCGTGACGCGTTCCGAGTGGAAGCGCGATCTGGCCCGAGAACTTGGTGCCGACTTCACCTTCGCACCGGGCGAAAATCTTAAAGAACAAATCTTGGAAGTTACCGGCGATAAGGGCGGCGTCGATCTGGTCATCGAAAGCGTTGGCCAATTGCCGATCCTCGCCGAAGCCATTGAGTTGGTACGCCTGGGTGGCCGCATTCTACCGTTCGGCATCTACACGCAAACCCAAGGCGAGCTGCCGTTCTACAATCTCTATTTCAAAGAAATCCAGGTCGTCAACGCCCGGGTCGCCAAGCCAGAAGATTACCCCGCCTGCGTCGACTTTGTTGAGCGCGGCGTCGTCGACCTTAAGCCGCTGATCACCCATAACTTTAGCCTGGACGAGATCAACAAAGCCCTCGACATGCTTGACGGCGGTGACAGCTCCTGCATTAAGATCATCCTGGACCACGCGGCTTAAATCACCGCCATCATTCCGGACTTGATCCAGAATCCAGGGGAAACACCAAGCGACTGTGTTGTCCGTCAAGTTGTCTGCCATTTATTATTATCCCTCATCATGGCATTTACCAGAGACCGGCACATGCTATGCGATTTAATCTTTGGCTGTAGTACTAAAATCCATAACACTTATTGGAACGTATACGGAAAACCCCCTCGAAATGGGTCAAATTTGGTCGCAGAGCCCTGCTATTTGATGACATGAAAACGGGGGTACGGAAAACAGTTGGTTTCGGTATGTCTTTAACCAGTCCGCTTTACACCCGAAAGCAGACACCAATCACATAGGGTCAAAGAGTCCGCTATTAACCAAAATCAGTCATAAAGAATTGAGATTGAATGAGAGAAGGTTATATTAAAATTTGTGAAAGTAGCTTGGTTTTGATATTTTAATTCTCGTCTACCATTTAATATATAGCTTGATATTGTAATTACCGAGTAGTCTGCAAAACAAGTGACCAAATGCAAAAGAATAATATAATTTTCGGGGGCTCAAAACGACATCTTCACTGCCAGAAGGTGGGCGTTCTCGTTTGTTTTGCGCTTTCTGTTTTGATCTGGCCGACGATACATGCGTATGACACTGGGCAAAAGGTTCTAGCCACCATAGAAATTGCTTCATCAATCGTATCGGATAATTTTGATCACGATCACGGACATAGTCATGATGATGAAGACTTACCGGAACAACCGGCACCCAACCATTCTCATGACCACGATCCAGCAGATCACTCACATGAAGTGCCTATCGTATTGGCGGCACTCAATCACCGCACGGGTTTTCCGCCAAGCGAAAACCTAGTATTATATTTAAGCTCAAAAAAACTCGGTGCAGTTTTTGATTTAGAGCGCCCCCCTCGTTCGTAAGTGTACCGCCATGAGGCGGTCTATTGTTCGTAATTATCGAACGTCAAAACACTTACTGACGAAAGGAAACATCATGCATCCTCAGACTAGATGCGTAAGCTCACTTTTGAGAAAGTGGCCTTATACATTCATCATGCCATTTTTTGTGGCATCTCTTTTACTGCTTGTGCCATTGGATGCCGCACAGGCTCATGCCGTAACCCAAGGCGACAAAGGTTACATTCAGGAAATATTCGGCGTCCAATTAATTCCATTCACCTATCTTGGTGCCAAGCATATGGTAACAGGATACGACCATATCCTATTTTTGTTTGGCGTTATCTTCTTCCTTTATAGGATGAAGCACGTCGCCATCTATGTGAGCCTTTTTGCACTTGGCCACTCAGTCACTATGATCGCCGGTGTATTATTCAATTTTGGCATTAATAGCTTCATCATTGACGCCATTATTGGGTTTTCCATCGTCTATAAAGCTTTGGATAACCTGGGTGCCTATAAAGTATGGTTTGGTGTTCAACCCAATACAAAGATCGTGACGCTTTTCTTCGGTCTTTGCCATGGCTTCGGCCTTGCTTCAAAACTGATAGATTACGAGATTGCTGCCGACGGGCTTCTGCCCAATCTACTGGCATTCAATGTTGGCGTCGAAATCGGTCAAATACTTGCACTGGGAGCAATTCTCGTGGCGATGGGGTGGTGGCGACGAACCGATAGTTTCTTTCGATATGCCTATACAGCCAATGTCGCAATAATGGCGATTGGTTTCATTTTCATCGGTTTACAACTCACCGGCTACTTTGTGGCCTGAGATAAAGGAAATTTATTATGTACAATTCAGAAATACCCAATCTTGAAAAACTGCCCTCAAAAGGCAGGTTAATTCGATCGACGATCATCGCCATCCTTTCGGCGGTCTTTATCCTCGTCACCATCGTGCTTCCTTCTGAGTACGGCATCGATCTGACCGGTGTCGGTCGCGCAATTGGGCTTGCCGAAATGGGGGAAATTAAAACTCAACTCGCGAAAGAAGCCGAAGAGGACCAACTCCGTGAACAGCAGCAAAAAAGCCAAACGTCGGGATCGTTATCTGACTCTATGGGGCGCTTTGTTGCCGGGCTATTTATCAGCACTGCATTTTCTCAATCAACGTCCTCGGACTGGAAAGACGAGATCAAAGTCACTTTGACCCCCGGTAAAGGCGCGGAAATAAAATTGATTATGAAAAAAGGTGCTAAGGCTAATTTTTCTTGGACCTCTGGGGATGGCCGGGCAAATTTTGACCTTCACGGCAGTGGAAACGGCCAGAATATCAGCTACAAGAAGGGCCGAGGCGTCAAGGGCGCTCAAGGCGTTCTCGAAGCCGCTTTCGATGGTCAGCATGGTTGGTTTTGGAGAAATAGGGATAAGCAACCCATCACAATCATCTTACGTGTTAAAGGAGCCTACACAGGCATTAAAAAGTATTTGTGATAGCTTCACAAATTTACCAAGCTCGGCTGGACACAAGTTCAGCCGAGTCTTTTTTAAAAATCAATAATGTCCGCTTTGGGTCAGGAGAAGACCCTTTTACGCAATTCCGGTAATGTCCGCTATTGAGAGCAAAGCAGACGTTTTTAACCTATACCGAAAGCATTGGTTTTCCGTACATTCAAAACTTTTTTCCTCTGTCCCTCTTTAGCTTCTTCTTCGTGTTCTTCGTGCCTTTTGTGGTTCAATTCTTTTATCATTCCAACGAAAACCAACGGTTGAGATAAAGACTGGATCCCGGATCAAGTCCGGGATGACGGTGGGGATGGTAGAGCGATAGATAATCTTCCCCCTCTCCCATCAAGGGGGAGGAAGATTTTGTTGCGACACCCAACCCTATTCTTCACGGCAGCAAAAATAATTTCGCATGATCCCTATTTGAGATAGTATCGACGAGAAATTAATTCAGATGGTGGATCAGCGCGTGCGGACTCTCGTAATTATAGTTGTGATTTGTCTCTTATCGGTTCAAGCAAAAGCCGATACGCTTAGAATTTCCACAGCAGAGTTTCCCGAAGCGCGTTCTATCATTCGCGTATTGAAAGAAGCCTATGGCAAAATTGGGCATGACGTTGAATTGGTAATTCGGCCCGCGAAACGTAGCCTCGTTGAGGTCAACAACGGCCGGTCGGATGCAGAGCTTGCCCGGGTAACTGGTGCCGAAACCGAATACCCCAATCTCGTGCGCGTAAAAGAGCCGATCCACGCTCTCAGTTTCTCCGCGATTGTTAGCAATAAATCAAAGCAGTGGCTAAGTTCCTGGCAAAAAATAAAAGACCATCACATCAGCTATCCGAGAGGCTACCGATTATTAGATATCAGAACCAAAGGCATGAAAGTATCGGTTGCCAAAGACCCTGATACTGTCGCTAAATTAATCAAGGCTGGACGGGTAGATGTCGGTATTGTCGTCACGTCTGACGCCATCAGATTCGCCTCGGGCTCGGATGAGATTGCCCTCCTGGAACCGCCCATTGAAGTCGTTACGCTCTACCACTACGTAAACGTAAAACACCGGCGCCTGGTTCCCAAGATCGAGAAAATTCTAATTGAGCTCAATGATAGCGGCCGGATTAAACAAATCCTTCAGGGTGAGAAATAAACCATCACCGAAATTTACCCATAACTTCAATGTCATTCCGGACTTGATCCGGAATCCAGCAATCCTATCAACTGTTCCGTAGCCAGCTATTCTGGATCCCGGATCAAGTCCGGGATGACGCTTTGAGGGATGAAACCTACCGCTTTAACTTAACAGCCTTAAAGCCTTCGGTCGTCGCGGGTACGGATTGTTCGATCGGGAATCTCTCGGCACTTGAGCCGCCGACATAGCCGTCGAGGCGGGGCTCGCCTTCTAGAAACTTGGCGAAGTCATCAGGGGTTTCAATGCCGCCGCCGTGGCAGGTGTAGATAAGATCGCTGTGCTTGGCGGCCAGGGCATCAATGACGGAGGCTGTGCGGGCCAGTGAATCTTCGTCGCTCAGGATGGTCGAGGAGCCAATAGTGCCACCGGACGAGTTACCATAATGGACGATGATATTATCGACGCCGGCTTCCGCCATGGCGAGGGCTTCGTCTGGCGTTGTGCAAAAGGCTTTGGTCCAAAGACCAATACTTGAGGCGTAGCCCAACACGTCGACTTCGAGTGCGTAGCCCATGCCAGTTTCTTCGAGATCACTCCTGAACTTGCCGTCAATCAACGCCACGGTTGGACAGTTCATAATGCCGTCAAAGCCCGCTTCGGCCAGTTGATCAACAAAGCGGTGCATGTCGCGGGTCGGATCATTGCAGAGAATACCGGCAATCACCGGCGCTTCCTTAACAACGCTTAGCAAAGCACGTTCGCCCAGCTCCATCGTGATCGCATTGGCATCACCGATCGGCAAATAGCCCGCCATTGAGCTCATACCCTGCATGCGGAAATAAGCCAGAATATGCGTCGTGATGAGATCCGCGCCGCCTCTGGCTGCCATCTTGGCCGTGATGCCCGTGCCACAAAGCGCGTTATAAATTGCGCGTCCCGCATCTCGCTCAGATTTCAGCCGGGCATTAATCTCGTCTCGGGTAAATTTAGCCATTGTCACCATCCGTATTTACACTTCGCTCCATCAATAGGATAATTGAAATCAAAGAACAACAAAATTGGGGAAACAAAATGGCTAACACTTATGACATTCCAGAGACCATGAAGGCCTGGGTCCTAGGCGACCCGCACGAGATGAAAATGATCGAAAAGCCGGTGCCTGAACCCGGCCCGGCTGAGGTTTTGGTCAAGATCGGCGCGATTGCGGTGTGTCACACAGACATTGAAGTGCTGCATCACGGCATGCCGGCGATGGTCGAGGGTGAGCTGCCGTTCAACAAGGACTTCACCATGGGCCATGAATATATGGGCACAGTCGTAAAAACCGGCCCAGATGTCGATGAATGGGCGCCAGGCGACCGTATCGCGGTTGAAGTTCACGCTGGATGTGGGCGCTGTCCGAAATGCCGGGAAGGCATGTATACCTCGTGCCATAATTATAGCTATCGTTCCAAAGGCCATCGCGCCAACGGCTTCACCACCGATGGCGGCTTTGCAGAATATGCCATTAACAATATCAACACACTGGTGCCGGTACCGGATTACATGAGTGACGAAGTGGCGACCCTCACGGTGACGGCAGGCACAGCAATGTATGGTCTGGATGTCTTGGGCGGCATTATCGCCGGGCAAAGTATCGTGGTTGCCGGTGCCGGTCCCATCGGTTTGATGTTTATCGCTATCGCCAAAGCCTTAGGCGCGGCGCCTGTCATCATGTCGGAACCCCGGGAAGACCGCCGGGACATGGCGAAAAATCTTGGCGCTGATATCCTGATTGATCCGCTAGCAGAAGATGTTGTCGAGAAAGTTCGTGGCCTCACCAATGGCAAAGGCGCTGACTTTACGGTCGAGGCCTCGGGTGCGCCGGGCGTGCTCAACCAAGTCATTCATATGACCAATCGCGGCGGGCGGGTATGTCTGGCGGCCTTTACCAATGATCTGGTACCAACCGATATCGCCTATGTCGTCAGCAACAATATCTATATGTTCGGCATCCGGGGTGAAGGCAATTCCGCCGTAAAACGCGCCGCCAGTCTTCTCAAGCAAAAGCGCTTTGATCCCTCGCCGATCCACACTCACACCTTCCCCTTGGAAGAAGCCGATACAGCGATGAGCTATGCCGAGAACCAGACCGATGGGGCAATTAAAGTCGTCGTTAAAATGAGTTGAGTTTCTGCACTGAGCCGCTAATTTACGCCAAATAAATGTATTAAATGCGCATCATTAATTTGAATCTTGGGGGAAAAGCCCGTGACATCACCTATCGTTACCACGGATTGGCTGACCGACCGCCTGCTCGATCCGACCATCAAAGTCATCGAAGTCTCTGCCAAAAAAGGCGATGAAGCAGGTTATGCGACCAGCCACATCCCGGGTGCGATTAATTTTTGGTGGAAGGATCTCTGCTGGGATGACGCCGACCGCCAGTTCGTCACTCCTGAACAACTCGCCAAGCGCTTAGGCGACTTTGGTATCAGCGATGAAGACCGCTTGGTGCTCTATGGTGAGCCGGTGCAATACGGCACGTACGCTTTTTGGGCGCTAACCATGGCGGGGCATCCTAATCTGATGGTGCTGGATGGCGGGCGAACAAAATGGCTGGCCGACGATTTGCCAGTAACTGACAGCGTGCCCGAAACTGAAGCCGTCGAATATAAAGTTCAGTCACCCAATGAGTGGATGCGTCTCGGCCGCGACAACATCCGTGATAATCTTGGTAAGGAAGGTCGTTTCCTATTAGACGTTCGCAGCCCGGAAGAATATTCCGGCGAGCGGGTCATGGAGCACGGTCAATTCGATCATGGTGCCGAGCGCGGTGGCCGGATCCCGGGCGCCCAGCATTTGTTCTTTAAAGAGCTGATCAATGACGATGACACCTTTAAATCAGCCGAAGAATTGAAAGCTAAATTCGACAGCGTCGGGGCTGATCCAGAAAAAGTCGATGAGATCGTCGCCTATTGCCGCCTCTCGCACCGGGCAACTCTGGCCTGGACCGCTATGACTTACATCTTGGGCTATGAAGGCGTTAAAATCTATGACGGTTCCTGGACCGAATGGGGCTCAATCGTCGGCTTTCCGGTGGAACGTTAATCCCTTTCAACTATTTGATATGCGCCCAATATACTTAGTTTTTTAGTTCTGCCGTCTGAAGCAGAAACGCGCCGAAACCGAATTTGAATATCGCTTGGCATACCGTTGGCGTATTGGGAAGATTGGTCGTCAATCACTGCATGCCCGGGCCATCCTTAAACCAAAGTGAAACCCTGGGTTCTTCAATCAGATTGTGAGATAATTTTATTGGTTGCCCGCAATCGACGTGACAGTGCAACGGCGAGAGATTGATAGAAGTGATACGCAAACCGGCTATCTTCATCCATAATGGTCTTTAAATCAGCACAGGAGACCCTGACGACCTCGACATGTCCTTCGGCAATAACGCTTGCACTGACATCCGCGCCATCTAAAAAAGACATCTCACCAAAAATACTGCCCGAAATTAAACGTGCGAGCTCAATGCTGACATTGCTGCTTTTTTGCTCAACGCGAACTTCGCCCTCAGCTAAGAAATAAACTGCATCCCCAGGTTGTCCTTCTTGAAGAATAATCGCATTGTGATCAAAGTCGAGACGGATACCAGCTTTGAAAAAAGCTCCCCAATCCCTGACGTCGAGCTTACTGAAAACGTCAACACTCGCGCCGCCGAGCTGATCAACCAGCTCAGTCTTTAGCAAGGATAAAACATTTCCACTGTTGGACATCTAGTACCTTCTGAATACTATTTGGTGCTATAGGGTCAAACGACTCACCTATGCATGCTATAGTGGCACCTAACAACTTTAAGTGCAACAATTCGAATCTTTCTAATTATAAGTTGTTAATATAACAGGCTTATTTGGCGACTAAATGGGGATTTCAGAATCAGCCGGAAGACCGAGCCAATCTATCGCGGCTTGTATTGTATTGAAGGGATGGCGTTCCATAAGGTCATCGGACATGCGGCGCGCTATCGTATATCGATGGACGATGGCAAATTCCTTTGGATTACTGATTACCCAAGCCAATTTACATTTGCCAAAAAACGGCTCGTACTTGCCCAGCCGGCCCGGCGATTCGCGTTGAAAAAAATTAAAGTCATATTCCTGCGGCTGAATAGCATTGGTTGAATCACGCAAGATATTCATGCCCTTCTTAAAATCGGGATGGGCGAGAATTTCATCGAAGGAAGCAGGTATATCCGTTACAGCCATCTGGCCTTCATGGCGGATGAAAACGCAGTTCAGTTCCTTACTTATGACGATTGCAAAAGCCATGATTCTCAAGTGATTATAGGGAGCAGACAAGATAATATTTCACGCACCCTATCAGTCTATACTTTGATTTACTAATTTAAAAAAAAGGGGTTGCCCAAATTGAGCAACCCCTTTCCTCCCTCAAGAGACAATTCGTTGAAAGTCCCCTGAAATAGAAGAACAACGCCTAACCGCTTTTACTCCGCGGCTGGTAGCGCTTTCTGCTCTCCCCCATCTCGTAGCTCTTTTATCGCCTTAAGCACTTTTTCTGCTGTCGCCGGCAAAGAGGTGATCCGGACACCAACGGCATCATGGATCGCATTACAAATCGCCGCCGCAGTCGGCACAGCTGTCGGCTCACCAACACCTTTGGCGCCAAACGGGCCTGTCGGATCAAAGTTCTCGACGATATCGACATCGATCTTCGGCATGTCCAAACTGGTCGGCATGATATAGTTGGTCAAATTCGGATTGATCTGCTTGCCATCATCGTCAAAAAGCATCTCTTCTTGGAGGGCATAACCGATACCCATCGAGATGCCGCCTTCAATTTGACCTTCAACCAACATCGGATTGATCGCTGTGCCACAATCGTGGGCAGCGGACATATAAATCACCTCGACTTCACCGGTTTCGTCATCAACCTCGATCTCGGCACATTGGGTGGCATAGACGTAAGTAGAAAACGGCTTACCTTGGCCAGTCTCCGGATCCATACCGACGGTTGGCGGATTATAGGATGCCGAGCCAATTGGCGGGCGGCCCATAACGAACTGAGCTTGCAGGGCCACATCGGCAATCGGCAGACAGCGTTGTGGGAAATATTTGACCTGAATTTTCCGGTCAACTGCTTCCAACTGATCGGGACGCACATCCAACATCGGGGCGGCAACCTCAAACAAAATCTGCCGCGCATTTTCAGCTGCCAATTTAATCGCATTACCAGAGACATACGTCGTCCGGCTTGCAATCGCGCCGGTATCCATCGGCGTGGTATCGGTATCACCAGAGACAACATGAACGTCATCGGTTGAGACACCCAAAGCTTCAGCCGCGATTTGGCCAAGCACGGTCAGCGAGCCTTGACCCGTTTCCACCGTGCCGGTCAACAACGTTGCCGTGCCGTCTTCATTGATTTTAACTGTTGCTGCACTTGGGTTAGCAAGAACGGTAAACCCGATTGGGTACCACATGCAGCCTATGCCTTTACCGCGATGTTTCATTTCTGCCACTCCTTCCAACCAAATCGTTCCGACGCCATTTTGAGGGAATCTGTGACGACCACAGCCTCCAACAATTGACCGGTCGGGCTGGTGGAGCCTTCGTTAAAGGCGTTCATAAAGCGGATTTCCAACGGCTCAATGCCAAGCTCTTTCGCCATATCATCCATGTGGGATTCATAAGCAAAACAAACTTGCGGCGCACCAAAGCCCCGCATCGCACCGGTCATGGTTTTATTGGTGTAGACCGCATAGGCGTCGACATGGAGATTGTCGATGTTATAAGGCCCGGCTGACAAGATGCAGGCTTTTCCCAAAGTCGTCTCCGACCACGAGCAATACGCCCCGCCGTCACAGACCAAGCGTACTTTACGGGCCATGATTTTGCCCTCTTTCGACATGCCGGTCTTGTACTCCATAACGAAGGGGTGGCGCGTCGTTGAAGAGATAAATTCGTCTTCACGGGTAAACACACATTTGACGGGCCGGCCGGTCTTTTTAGAAAGTAGCGCCAGAATCGGCTCGGTCGTGATCTCGTTTTTACCACCAAAGTTTCCACCAACCACTGTCGCAATCATACGAATGCGATTAATCGGCAAATCGAGGGTGCGCGAAACATCTGCCCGGCCAAGCGTAATCCGGCCAAGACTTGTATGCAGTGTCACCCGGCCATTGGCATCCCATTCGGCGATTGAGGCATGCGGCTCCATCGGGACGTGTTCAACCATTTGCGTGGTGAACGTCTTTTCAAAGATGAAATCAGAATCCTTGAAGCCCTGCTCAACATCACCTTTGATAATGGTTTTAGAGGAATAGACGTTGCTTTCACCGTTATGGATTTTAACGGCATCGTCTTTCATTGCTTCCATCGGATCATAAACCGGCGTCAGCTCTTCATACACGATCTTGATTTTTTCAAGCGCATCCAAAGCCTGCTGTTCGGTCACTGCCGCCACCGCAGCCACACCGTCACCAGCATGACGGACAATATCATCGGCCAGCAAAGGCTGATCCTGATAAGACGGGCCAAAACTGTTAACCGGAATTTCTTTGCCGATCAAAGTCGCCATTACGCCCGGCATTTTTTCAGCTTCCGACACGTCGATGCTTTTTATCTTCGCGTGAGAAATACATGCGCGTTTGATCTTGGCATGCAGCATGCCGGGGAAAAACATATCATCGATATATTTGGTTTGACCGAGGCCATGCATACGGCCGTCTGGACGCGTAGCACGCTGGCCGACAGCCGGCGTTTGCTCGCGGGCTGGGGCGATGCCTATTTCTTTAGGAAACAGCGTGCGTTCAGGCACCGTGGGTAATCTCAAATTGTCATCGGCTTTCCGAAGACTTTCGAGACTTTCGGTTTTTTCTTTTGTTTTTACATCATCTGCCATTTTTCTACTCCCTCACCCTACGCTGCGCGCGGATTGGTTTCCGGCACTTTTTTACCGGTGATTTCTTCATAGGCATCGATGACACCTTCAATGATTTTGGTGTAGCCCGTGCAGCGGCAGAGATTGCCAGAAAGTGCATCCTTAATGTCATCCCGGGTCAATTCTTCACCTTGATCGATCAGTGCCTTGGTCGACATGATCATACCCGGCCCACAAAAGCCGCATTGCAAAGAGGCGACGTCTTCAAAGGCCTTCTGGATTGGATGATATTCCTCCAACGTCGAGAGCCCTTCGATGGTCTCAATGTTTTTGCCTTCGGCTTGCCCGGCCAACATCAGGCAGGCATTGACGGCAATGCCATCAACCAAAACCGTACAGGCACCACAATCGCCAACGTCACAGCCAAGCTTAGCGCCAGTGTAGTTTAAATCTTCACGCAACATTTTGAGCAGCGTGGTTTCCGGTGGCACAGAAGCCGTCTTCTCTTCACCGTTCACTGTTAAAGTTATATCTGTCATTTTTTTATCCTCTTCACGCGTTGGCAGCAGCGAGGGCTGCCTGCATAGTGCGACGGGCGCCAACTTCAATGAGATCGTTGCGATATTCTTTTGACGCGCGGAAATCATCAATCGGACTTGCTTCCGTGACCGCGATTTTAGCGGCTTCATTAATTAAATCTTCTGAAACGGCTTGGCCTTCTAAAATAGCCTCAGCTTTGGCGGCGCGAATAACCACCGGCGCGACCGCGCCCAAAGCAATGCGCACATCTTTAAACTTGCCGTCTTCGATGCGAAAAGCCGATGCCGCATTTACCAGCGCCAAAGCCTGACCTTTACGTAGACCGAATTTGATAAAACCGGCAGGCTTGCCAAGATTCTCTTTAGGAATAATTATTTCCAACAACAACTCATCCGGTTCAAGGGCCGTTTTGCGGACAAAGACGAAGAACTCTGAGAGCGGTATCTGGCGGCTCCCTTTGGGACCCAAGATCGTCACTTGAGCATCCAAAGCCAACAATGTCGGGCCACTATCCATTGAGGGTACGCAGGTGACAAGATTGCCGCCAAGGGTGCCGAGGTTACGGGTTTGCACCGCACCGACTGTATGGGCCGCGTCAATCATTGCCGGCGCGTGTTCGGCGATCAGTGGGTCCGCCATAATCTCAGAATGGGTCACACCAGCGCCAATGCGAAGACCGGCATCGGTGATCTCAATGCCTTTCAGATCCTGGAGGCGGGAGATGTCGACGACAACGCCCGGGCTTTGCGCGACATGTTTGAGCTCAACAACGTAATCTGTGCCGCCATTTAAAATGCGCACATTTGGGCTATGCTCCGCTAAGGCTGCGAGCGCCGCATCCGTGGTTTGCGGTTGAATAAAATCAAAGGGTTTCAAGTTGCACCTTCCTCACTTTAGTACTGGTAAATATTTTTTTAATTTGATCACTCAACGATGGGCGGATTTTCAAGCACCGCGAATAATCGTTTTTGTGATTTGCTGATATGTTTATTGATTAAACTGGTGACCTTGGAGCGATCCCTCGCCTGCAACGCGTCGATGATCTCGCAATGCTCGGCAACGAATTTCTCTGATGCTGCGGCGCTTGGATTTGCACTGGGGGCATTGGCAACTCCGACAAAGGTCAGGCGATCAAATTGGTCGATAACTTCATTAGCCATTTTGGCCATCCGCGCATTGCCTGAAAGCTCAGCGATGCGGCGGTGGAAGTCACGGTTATATTGAACCCAATGGGCGAGATCCCCTTCTTCAACTTTGCGGAACTCATCAAGCGATGCCAAGCCTTCATCGCTCGCCTCATCACAGGCGCGGCGGATGCAGGATTTCTCCAAAAGCAGGCGCATCTCATAAAGATCATGCGCATCGCCAATCGAAATCGGACGAATGAGATAGCCTTTGCGCGGCAGCACTTCGATCAGGCCCTGCTCTTGCAAACGCAGAAGCGCATCTCGGACCGGCGATTTGCTGACATTGTAGCGTTGGGCAAGATCGTTCTCAAAAACCCGCGCGCCGGGCGCCAAAATACAGGCAAGAATGTCGGCACGGATCTTCTCATAAACCCCGTCCCGGATGAGACCGGATCCATTCTCCGTCTGAACACCATTTGCCAAATTATCGAGCATATCTGCCTACTGAAATATCTAGTAGCGTCATTTTTAACCTAAATTTAGAGATTAAATCAAGGTTTTCTTGTATATTTTCTTAATTTAGAAATATTTAAAATTATATTTTTTTAATATCTGAAATATCACTGATAGAGTCTAAAAAACCTATACCTTTGATTCCAAACGACAAATGATTAAGTGACAGTCGCCTAATTGCTAAAATTTTCTATTTATCAATTTAGGAATAGAACGCTACACTCTAAAGAAATCGATAAGAAAACTTCGGGAGTATGACATGAGTGGAAACCATGATATTGGCGGATTGCAGGCCGGGCCGATAAATACCGATGAGGGCGATCCTGAACCGTGGCAAAAAATGTTAACCGCGGTCTATGGAGCGCTGGTATCGAGAGGCCATGGCAATGTTGATCAATTGCGCCGCCATCTCGAAGCGCTGTCCAAGGAACAATATGAGTTGCCTTATTACGAACGTTGGGTTGAGGCCATGTGCAATCTGATGGAAGAAAAGGGTTTGCTCACCAGAGAAGAAATCGCAAACCGCATGACGGCCCTCAAAGCTGAGATGGAGAATACGGGATGAATGACGCATCGCTCCCAGAACCGTCAGATCCGCTCTATAAAATTGGCGATATCGTCCGCATTAAAGTGGCCCATCCGCCGGGTCATCGCCGAACGCCGGATTATATCAAAGGCAAGACCGGCACAATTGAGCGCTATTGCGGCGCTTTTATCAATCCAGAAGAACGTGCCTATGGCTTCGATGGTATCCCTAAAAAGCATCTCTATCGGGTACGCTTTGATCAATCCCAAATCTGGGGACACTATGACGGGCCCGAGGAAGACACTCTCGATCTCGAAATTTACGAACATTGGCTTGAAGGAAAAAGCCTATGAGTTCTAATGACGAGCACGAGCACGAACACGAACACGATCATGATCACGGCCATAAAGAAGATGGCTCACCACTAAATTACGCTGATGATAGTCGCCACGATTATGATGAAGCCAGCCACTACCCCCTAATAACAGAAGCCATTCGCCAGCTTTTGATCGAAAAGGAAATCGTAAAAACGGGAGATGTCCAAGAGCGCCTTGATTTTATGGATTCGCGGGGCATAGAGCTTGGCGCGGAGATCGTTGTAAAGGCCTGGACTGATCCGGACTATAAAGCGCGCTTGTTAAAAGACGGCACCGCTGCTGTCGCCGAGCTCGATATCCCAATGGCAGATGCCGAGCTTGTTGTCGTTGAGAATACCAATGATGTTCACAATTTGATTGTCTGCACTTTGTGCTCTTGTTACCCGCGCACAATATTGGGATTACCGCCGGATTGGTACAAAAGTAAAAATTATCGCTCCCGCGCTGTGAATGAACCTCGAGCCGTACTGCGTGAATTCGGCACAAATTTACCCGATGGCGTTGCCGTGCGGGTCCATGACAGCAATGCCGACATGCGCTACCTCGTTCTGCCAGCCCGCCCCGTTGGCTCCGAGAAAATGAACGAGGCCGAGCTTACTGAGCTTATCACGCGCGACAATCTCGTCGGTGCGACAATACCAAGTCTCGCATGACGCATGACCCTGGATTTCTACCTCACCTCGCTGATCGTTGTGCTCGTGCCGGGCACGGGGGTTGTGTATACGATATCTCAAGGATTATTCCGCGGCCCGCTTGCTAGTGTGGTCGGAGCCTTTGGCTGCACGCTTGGCATCCTGCCCCATATTGCGGCGAGCCTGCTTGGCATTGCAGCTTTGCTCCACACCAGCGCAATCATTTTCCAAACTTTCAAATTCATCGGCGTGGCTTATTTATTTTACCTCGCTTGGGGGATTTGGCGGGAAAGCGGTACCATGAAATTCAAGCGTCCCGATCAGCAAGAGGAACACCGGGCAAATCTCCCGCGTATTTGCCTTGGCGGTTTTTTGATCAACATTCTAAATCCAAAACTCTCGATTTTTTTTCTGGCGTTTTTACCGCAATTTGTGCCGGCAGGCGAAGCCCAACCCCTCCCCCTGATGATCGGCATGAGCGCTATTTTTATGGGGCTGACACTCGGCATCTTCATTCTTTATGGCTTGGCAGCCGCAAAAGTCAGCGCTTACGTAACCGCTTCGCCAACAGCAACTAAATGGATCCAACGCAGCTTCGCCGGTGCCTTTGCAGCCTTTGGTGCAAAACTAGCGCTAACAGATTAATACCGCCGCATATGGGATCAGAAATTTGGACGAGCGCTTAATGGCTTTTAGAAGCACTGCGCCATTTAACGTGAATATCGTAGAGGCCATTTAAGAGATCTTTTCCGACTGGACCACCATCTCCGATGAGATTGTCCGAGTTCACTCTGGCCAGGGTATCAATGTAGAGCTCAATAATTTTCAGGGCAAAATCATCTGGCTGTTCCGGGATCTCCTCGATAAACCGGCAGAGTTGATTAGCTATATTTGTCGCCAAATCATAGCCAAACGTGCCGCCTTTGCCTTTGATGTTATGAGCAACACCAAAAATTTCCCCAAGATAGAGCGCCTGATCCGTCTCGGTGTTCGAAAGCTCGGCAAAGGATTGCCTTAATGTGTCGATATCGTCAGCAGCATGTATTAAATACTCATCCGAGAGAGCGAGCAACTCCTCCTCCGCTTTTTCCAGCACCGCATCTGTTACCGCGTGCGGCCCGTCAAAAATGACTTTGTCTTTTATGCTGGATGGTGGCTCAATTTTTTTGGCAGCTGACCGTGCCATGGTGTCGTCCCTCGTATTTACCCGATACCCACAATGATATTCATTAATGTGAAAAATTACTAGAATTATTCGAATTTTAGGGGGTTTAGCCTAGTGGATTAGCGAAGTCTTTAATTATTTCCAATCACCCCACCTCATCCGTCTCAAAGACAATCTCGCCCTTATCCCCCTGCTCCAACCGTGTCACCACACACCAGTTTTCGTCATCGGTGTCTTGGAAATCGAGGCGGAAGTGGGCGCCGCGGCTTTCTTGGCGGTTGAGGGCAGCGGTGCCCAGCAAGCGGCCTAGCAAAGAGAGATTTTTGATCGAGAGGGCGCTTTCGAGTTCTTGGCCGAGGGCTTTGTCGGAACTTTGTGCGTCATCCGAGAGGCGCATGGTGGGCACGTCTTCGGCGTCGATGCGTTGATATTCGGCAATTGCCTCGATGCATTGTTCTTTGGTCCGGATCGAGCCCAACTTTTCATGGGCCAGCATGCGGCAGTTCAAACGGACATCGGCTTGCAGCGGACCATCGCGCCTCGCAATCAGGCCGCTGAGCCAATCGGCGGCATCTTCGGGAATGGTAACGGGAGAGGATTTATTTTGGCCAACCAGCTTGGCCGCCGCCTTCCCTGCGCGCCTTCCAAAAACCAGCGATGCCGAGAGCGCCGAGCCGCCAATGCGATTGCCTCCGTGAATGCCGCCCGCGGTCTCACCCGCTGCCCAAAGACCGTCAATTGGCGTCTTGCCGTCGATATCAATCTCAAGCCCACCCAGCCAGGTGTGCGAGCCTGGGGCTACTTCGAGCGGCACCTTGGTAATATCAATGCCGCGGTGGAGACAGGTTTTGTAGACATGCGGAATGGCTTTTTGGATGGTCTCCAAAGGCACGTGGGTCGCATCCATAAAAATGCCGCCGGTCAACCCGGCCCGTCCTGCATGGATTTCACGCGCCATGGCGAGGATGACTTCGGCGCGGGTCGAATGCTCGGCTGTCTCCGGGTAATAGCGTTTTAGGAACTCTTCGCCGTCCTGGTTTTTAAAGACCGCGCCGGCATTAATAAAGCCAGTCGGATGGGGGGCGAAACCAAACAGCTCTTCCGGTGAGCAGCACATCGCCTGAAAGTCGATCATTTCGATGCCCAAAAGCGGTGCGCCTGCCCGGTAGCCCAAGACATAGCCATCACCGGTGACTTGCGGCGGGTTGTCATTGACATAAAACAGGCCAGAGCCACCGCCGGTGCAGAGAATAACCTCCTTAGCCGCATAAGAGACCAAGGTGCCGGTGCCATATTCCACACCCCAGGCGCCAACAACGCGGTCGCCGTCTTTGACCAGATCAACGATTGAAGTCAGCGAGTGTTTTTCGATGCGGTCATCGCCGCGCAGTTTTTTTGACAAGGCTTTGGTCAGCATATTGCCGGTCGTATCATAATGATGCACGGCCCGGGGCTGTGAATGGCCGGGGAAAGATTTGAGATCGAGCGAACCGTCTTCGGCTTTAACAAAATCCGTGCCCCAGCTTTCCAGATCATTGACGACTTCAACAATGTCGCGGGTCCAAACTTCGGCGAGTTTTGGATCGATTAATTCGCCGCCATGCTCGAGAATTTCTTGTAAGTGCAACTCGGGGCTATCGTCTTTACCCATCGCTGCGGCAAAGCCACCCCTGGCCACCGTCGTCGTGCCACTGGTTGCCCGCCCTTTGGTGACCTGGATGCTCCGCACGCCGGCTTCGGCACATTCAAATGCCGCCATGGTCGCCGCTGCACCGCCGCCGACAATCAGGATATCAGTTTCATAAGATCTTTTTTGTATTTCAGTGGTCATTTTACTCTCAAATTTATTTTGGCATAAGCTCCAGAAACTCATCGACGCAGGCATCGGCGAATTCAGTGTCATTTATTTGCAGATCAAATTCTTTGACCTCGCCGGAGGTAAGATTGGCTTTGACAGCATCGGTAAAACATTGATCGGTCTCGGGCTGTAGCCAGGTACCGATCTCATTGCCATCGAGGTCTTGGGTTTTGCGAATGATGTGCTGGGAGAAACCTTTGCTGGGAATCATCACGGTGACCGGGCCTTGCGCTGGATTGAGCCGCTCGGCGACCATCTCGCCCAGCTCCGTCATCTCAGCGGCGTTAGTTCGCATCAAGAGGATTTCCATATTATATTGGTAGAACTCTCGACCCTTGAAACGCTCAGGACATTCGCCGACCCACCAATTGGTGTGATCAATCGCGCCCGGCACGACAACTTGCGGCAGACCCGCCGCGCCCGCCTGGGTGAGCCGGTCGTCACCGGTCCGGTAGACGCCGTCATTGATAATGTCACAGAGCTCAGAGGTGGTAATATCGATGACACCAGCGAGCTCTTTTTTTCCGGCCAGATTCTCAAGTGCTTTGCCGCCTGGACCGGAAGCATGGAAGTGCATGACCTCAAAGCCTTCGCCTTCAAGCCGCTCGGTCACCCGGTCGACACATTTTTGCAAATTGCCAAATGACGAGACACCAATCAAAGGGGCGGCATCTTGGGCGCGGTCTTGCCGGGCCTCTGATGCTTGAGCCATGCCGTACACCGCATAGCAGGCGTTTTCCATGACGGATTTAGTGATCCGGTTCATCACGATATCGCTGATGGTTGGGAACATGGCGATATCACTTTCCGCGACATACCATTGCACGGCAGCCGTCGCCGCCACCGGGGTCACCATGACTTTTGGGAACAGCGCTGGAAGCGCTCGCATCATGCCGCAAAAGACCGTGCAGCCATTGGCCCCGCCGACCGCGATCGCGCCCGAGATCTCGCCCGCGTCATAAGCCGCCACCAAAGCTTCAGTACCACCTTTGATCATGGTTTCGGCAGCCTCACTGCGCTCCATCTCGCCGACATCCGTCCAACGCGAGCCTGATTTTGCAGCCAAAGCATCACCACCGATATCCGCACCGACAATCCCATGCGGTTTGAGCGATAAATCCATCAGCCAAGGCTCAACGCCTAAGCCTTTCAGCACGTCGCACATATAAGTGGCGGCTTCTGATTTACTGTCCAATGTCGCCAATACAGCGATCTTTGTTAACGGCATATTTTCCTCATCTATTCTGCCTTGCCTATAGATCACAAAGTTATTTCTTTTAAAAGAGGGTCGCGGAATATAAAACGGCGCATGTTCATTTAACAAAGGGGTATAAAATTATGCGCTTAGAAAATAAGAAAGCAATCGTCACCGGAGCGGGTGGCGGCATTGGCCGGGCAATCTGTGTCGACTTCGCCAAAGAAGGCGCGGCAGTCATCTGCCTCGACATCAATGAGGAAACTGTCACCGAAACCGCCAAACAAGTAACCGATCTTGGCGGCAAAGCAATTGCCATGGTGGCTGATGTCGCTGAAGAGGCTTCTGCCGAGGCGGCGGTCAAAATGGCTGTCGATAATTTTGGTGGGCTTAATGTTTTGGTTTCGAACGCCATCACCGACATTCCTTATGTGCCGCTCACCGAGATTGACGCCGATGATTGGCGCCGCCTGATGGATGTGAATTTCAACAGCTCATTTTTGTTCTGTAAGCACGCCATCCCTGAAATGGAAAAAGACGGCGGCGGCAGCATTATACTCGTTGCCTCTCAATTGGGCCGGGTCGCGCGCCCAGGCCGACCTTGGTATTGCGGTGCCAAAGGCGGCCTCATCAATATGGCCCGCGCCATTGCGCTCGATCACGCTAAGCAAGGCATTCGCTGCAATGCGCTATCGCCGGGACCGATTGAGACCGACCGCTATGTCAGCAATTTTGACAACGTTGAACATGCCCGTGAAAACAACTTCACATTGTTTGAGCGTTTGGGCCTGCCGGAGGAAATTTCACCCGGCGCGGTCTTCCTGGCAAGTGATGAAAGTTCTTTCATGACAGGTTCAGATTTGTTGATTGATGGCGGCTTTACGGCTGTTTAGTCCCATAATGTAAGATTGGGCTGAGTTACCCGATTTTGATAACCCAGTTGTGCATTTTGACGGTTTGACAGTTGGAAAATCGTTGCTTATGGTCGCCGCCATTCGAGGTTAGGTCTTATATAAGACGAGACATAAGCTTAACCGATCACAGGAATTTTAATATCCGGAGCGCCTGTTTTTATTCGTTTAAGACGGGTCTACGGGGGGAAAATTAGGAGGAATTATTTATGACTGATACACCTTGGAAACAAGAAGGGTTTTTCACCAGCCCTTGGAACTTCGATCCAGAAGTTACCAAAGATTGGAAATTTCCAGAAAACATAATCATTCATGACGTGACATTGCGTGATGGTGAGCAGCAAGCTGGTGTTGCGTATAACTATGAAGACAAAATGCGGATCGCCGAAGGCCTCAACGAGGTTGGCGTTCAGCGTCTTGAAGCCGGTATGCCGGTTGTTTCCAAAGACGACGCCCGCGTGGTTGCCGAATTAGCCAAAAGAACTGATTTTGGCCCAAAAGTTTACTCCTTTGCCCGCTGCATGGTTGATGACGTTAAACGCGCTGTCGATTCCGGTGTTAAAGGCGTTATCATGGAAGTGCCGGCGAGCCCGCACTTGATCGAAAAAGGCTATCGCTGGGAATTGGACCGGGCGATTGATCTTTCTATCGAATCTACTTCTTATGCTCGCGATCAAGGCCTCGAAGTTGTCTTCTTCCCGATCGATTTCACCCGTTCAGACCTCATTTGGGTTTGCGATTTGATCGAACGCGTTGGTAAAGAAGGCCACATGGATGGTTTGGCTCTCGTTGACACCATGGGTGCAACCTCGATCCACGCCATGCAGTTCTTCGTCCGTACCATGAAAAACCGCTTCCCGGATATTCCGCTCGAAGCTCACTTCCACATGGACTTTGGCATGGGTATCGCCAACACCATCATGGCTCTGTCCGAAGGTGTTGAAGTGATTCAGTCTACTGTTCTGGGTGTCGGTGAACGCGCTGGTAACGTGCCAATGGAAGAAACGGTTATGGCGCTTAAATGTCTCTACAACATCGACATCGGCATCAAAACTGAGAACTTCAAATCACTTGCCGATATGGTTGCTGAGATCTCAAATATTCCGATCCTGTCCAACCGCCCAATCGTTGGCGACAATCTGTTTAAGGTTGAGTCCGGCATCATTGCAACATGGTTGCTCAACTGTGGTTACGAAGATCAAACCGAAGTTGTGCCGTTCCGTCCAAGCATGGTTGGCCAAGCTGAGCCAGAAGCCGTTATGGGTAAAGGTTCCGGCATCGATAACTGCAAACATTGGCTGGATAAATTCCAAATTCAAGCTTCTGAAGAGCAAGCCATGGAAGTTCTCATGGCCGTCAAAGAATGGGGCCTTGTCCACAAGCGCCTGATGAAAGACGAAGAATTCTCTACTCTCGCGAAAGACGTTCTCGAGAACTAAGAGACAGATTATTCAAAAAAAGCCCGGTTTCGAAAGAGACCGGGTTTTTTTGTGGAAAAAATCCAAAATTGGATTTGTCATCCGAAGTTAGTCGCTCTAAGCTGTTAGCAGCGACGAATTGCTCACGATAAATTGATAAAAGCTTGAATGAAGCCAGTTTGTTAGTGCGCATTTAAGAAGTATTTTAGATTTAGATAATGGGGAGAATAGTTATGGCTAAAGCAAAGACAATGGATTCAGAGGGCGGCAATCTTTATGAACGCGCCAATGATATGTTTGTCAAAGTAACCGCCGGTGATACCGATGGTTCATATGAAGTATGCGAGGAACGCTGCCCGGCGGGGTTTGCTTCCAGGCCGCATATGCACACCGTTAGCCACGAAACTTTCTACGTCTTGAAAGGCAGTGCAACATTTCTGCTGGGCGAAGAAAAACATGACGGCAATGTTGGTGACCTGATCCACATCCCACCCGGCGTACCTCATCAGATGATTGCCGGCGATGACGGCGTATCTGTACTGATGGTTTATAGCCCGGGCACCACGGAAGCGATGTTCGCTGATATGACAGCTTTGACACCCGATGAGCGTGCGGATTTTAAAACCGGCGCTGCTGTTGCCGCCAAACACAACACCATTTGGGTTGAGAATTTTCCAGAAAACCAGGGCTAACCTGGGAGACAATTGTGCTAACACCATGCAATTCAATTTAAAAACAGATAAGGGGTAGAACATGCCAATAATCGAACCAGGCGGCGGCCGTGTCTTTAAACGTATGAACGACATGACCGTAAAGGTTAAGTCATCCGACACCAATGGCACCTACGAGATGTGCGAAGAAAAATGCCCTCCAGGGTTTGAGTCTCGCCGTCACATGCATGCCAAGGATTTTGAAACCTTCTACATGGTGTCAGGCTCGGCGCGTTGGGAAGTCGGCGACGAGGTTGTTGAGGCGGTTAAAGGCCACACCATCCACATTCCACCGAATGTTCCGCATAAAGTAAAATCCGATGAGGGCTGCGAAATGATTTGCATCTTCGGCCCCGGCCAACAAGAAGGCCAGTTCGAAGAAATGAGCAACCTCACCGAAGAGCAACAACAGGATGACGCACTTAAAAAGTCCATCCTCGCCAAATACAATATGGTGCCGCTCGAATAGGAGAGACCAAAATCATTAAAGAAAAAACCCGGTTTCTAGCGATTCCAGGTTTTTTTATCACCTCCTGTCACCCTGGACCTGATCCGAGGTCCAGTCTGGATTCCGGCTCAAGGCCAGAATGACAATTATTTCTCACACACCATAAGGAACCTTCAAACACGCATATTTGTAGATTTTCTGTTGGTAAAATAGCCCGAAGAGAATTAGAAGTAGCTCATGTAAATTTGCCCTTTGAAGGAAGCAAGATGCCAAATATTACGATGCTCGATATTGAAGAGCTTAAAAAAACCAAACTCGGGGGTTTCATTAAAAAAAGCCTCCGCCACCGCGCACCCGATCCGGCTTTTCACGCCATGCTCGGCCATAACCCAGAGCTCTCAGCCTCTATGTATTTTGCCTGGGGGACAGTGTTTAATACCGGCTCCGTTGATCACAAGCTGAAAGAGATCATCCGGGTTCAACTGTCCCGAACTGCCGATTGTAATTATTGAGGCAATGTCCGTTCTGCTTCGGCGAAGCAGCAGGGATTAACAGAAGAACTTCTCGACGAAGGCATCGACAATTACGAAGCCTCCGATAAATTTACCGCGGCTGAGAAAATAGCGCTCAAATATTCCGATCTGATGGACACCGATCCGGATCTGATTGACGAAGCGTTTTATAATGAGCTCAAAGAGCATTATTCGACCGAAGAGATCGTCGAGCTGGGTGCTTTCATTGGCTTTAATATCGGCTACCACACTTGGTTTGGCACACTCGGATTTTATCCGATGTTTACGCCGGATGGCCGTTTGGTTGACCAGGAAGAATCAGCGCGGATTTATGGTGACAAGCCGATCTCGCACACCAAAGGGGCCATGCAGCGTGCCACCGAAAACAATTCAGATGAAGCGGCGGAATAGGAAAAAAACAAATGGCGATAATTGACCCGATTCCGGTGGATCAACTCGATCCTGAGAAATTCCAAACCCGCTTGGAACTGGCCCAAGAATTAATGGTGCCAGACACCTTATTCATTCAGATCATGGCGCATGCGCCGGGCTATGGTGAGGCTTTGTTTGATGCGATGTATCAGTCACACGCCCTCGGCAATGTCGATCACACCTTAAAGGAAATCATCCGCGTGCGCTTGGCCCGTCTCGCCAAGGATGACTATTTCGGGGCATTGCGATCAAAGAAGGCTCAAGAGCTCGGCCTGACCGAAGCGCGGATTGAAGCTGGCTGTGGAGATTTCGCCGCCGACAATCAGTTCTCTGATGCGGAAAAATGGGCGCTGAATTACGCCAAGCTGATGTATACCGAGCCAAAGAAAGTGAACGCTGAATTTTACGATCTCGGTAAGACTTTCTTTAGCGAGCCGGAAATCATGGAACTCGGTGCCTTCATTGCCTTCCACTATGGCCTGCAAATATTCATGCGCACCTTGAAAGTGCTACCGCTCGACGCAGCTTAGGGGTGGATGATCCCCTGAATGGTTGAGATCAGCTCTCTAATCTCGAACGGCTTCTGAATAAGAGGATAACCGTGGCCATACTCATCGGAAGACAATAAATTTTCCTGCGCATAGCCGGTCATAAGCAGTACTTTTAGATCCTTAATCTCGCTCCCGATCTGGCGCGCCAATATGGGGCCGCGGTTTCCATTGGGCAGCATTACGTCGGTCAAAAGCAGGTCTATGTTCGACCGAGTGGAATTGGCAATATCGATGGCTTTAGCACCATTGCCGCCATCAATGACTGCATAGCCGGAATTCTCCAATGCACTAACCATGATCTCGCGAACTTCCACATCGTCTTCAATGACCATCACGGTTTCGCCTTTTCCACTCTGCTTCACTTGCTCTGACTCAACCTTGGAAACGGTGCTGTGCTCTTGTTTTGACATGGGAAGCAGCAAGCTTACCACTGTACCTTCCCCAACTTCACTTTCAATTTTGACGCCACCACCGGTTTGCTTGATAAAGCCATGAACCATACTGAGGCCCAATCCACTCCCTTGGCCAAACTCCTTGGTCGTAAAGAAAGGCTCAAAAACTTTATCCAAAATATTATCTGATATGCCATGACCTGTATCTTTGACGGAGATCGCAACATAATTGCCCGGCTCGAGATCATCATAAAGGCCGATAAGGTCATCGGTTTGAACATGATTGAAGGTCGAGATTTGCACCGCTCCGCCACCCGGCATGGCGTCACGGGCATTGATCACTAAATTGAGGATGGCATTCTCCAATTGATTTGTGTCGACCATGGCGGGCTTTAAATCTGAGATAGTCTGCAAATCAATCGTGACGGACTCGCCTAATGTGCGTTTCATCATACTCATAATTTCTGAAACGAGCCCGTGAACATCGGTAGAAACGGGTTCAAGATTTTGCTTGCGGGAGAAGGCGAGTAGACGTTTGGTCAAATCCGCCCCACGCATCGCGGTTTTCTTGGCCCGATCCAGACGCACCTTAAGCTTATCAATATCTGTCGGATCATCCTCCATGAGGCTAAGATTACCGTGGAGGGCGGCGAGAATGTTATTGAAATCATGCGCAATACCGCCGGTCATCTGACCTACGGCTTCCATTTTTTGGGTCTGACGCAGATTCGCTTCATATTGATTTTTAAGCGTAACATCAGACAGATACATCATGGTACTGCCATCGGCGAAGCGTTGAGTCTTCATCTCAAAACTTTGATCTCCCCGACCAAATTCTCTAGAGCTACTTCGACTGCGAAATTTTTCCAACCGATCCGCAAGCCAGTCCTCATGGGACATCGTGCTCTTTATAGCAGGTCTAACCGTAAGACGTCCTTTCGAAAACTCCTCATAGGATACACCGATCTCAATAAGTTCAGACATGATCGAGTTAAATTCAATATACCGACTATTATAGGTTACCAATCTTTCATCAGGACCCCATAATGCTAATCCCATTTCCGAATTTTCAAGCGTTTCAAAGAATTGTCGCTCAACACTCTCAGCCCGGTCTTTCAATTCAATCTCACCGGTTTCATCTTTCACGATACCGCGATAGCCGACAAAAATCTCCTCATCATCAAACATTGGTTTTGCTGAAATGCGTAAATGAGCGTGTTTACTTCGGGCTTGGATTGCATTGTAGGTAATATCATGAACTTCCTGATGTTTCTCAAAATGCTCCTTGAGCGACCTCAATCCGTTCGGCATTTTATTTGGATCGACAAAATCCCATAATTTTTTTCCGATAAAAACATCGCTTTTCATATTTAGATTTTTGACCGGCGGAGAAAAATAAACAAAATTAAAATTCTCATCAGTTTCAAAAAAGCGATCGGCACCCAATTCGGCAAAATCTGTCGCCCGTTGTTCTTTTTCCCGAATTGAATTTTGCATTTCCACGCGTTCGGTAACATCTTTCGATAAGAACGCAACCCGCGCAGGTTTTCCGTCCTCACCAATTACAGGATAACCAGACACCTCAACATAGCTATCACTCAGGCTGGAGAGAAAATCTAAATTGATGATGGGTTTACCCGTTTCAATTATCTCCTGAGCTTTCTGTTTTCTGCGTTCCGCCGATTTTGGATTGTCATAATCATAGATATTTTTTCCAACAACCTGATCAAGCGACACGCCAAAAATACTGCTCAAGGCATCGTTCGCGGCCAGGATGGTGCCGTCATTTTCAATCAAAACGGCACGGTCTTTCAGCGCATCCAAAAATGCCTGCAGATTAGCCTCGTTTGATTTTACTTCCTGCTGAAGTCGCTTCGTTTCCAATTTTGCTTCAGCATTGGCAATTGTTTTGGCAACAATTCTAGGTAAGATTTCGGTATAGACATCCTTGCCACTTTTAATAATGTAATCTGAAACACCAAGACCCAAGGCTTGGGCAGCAATCGTTTCACTACCTTGCGCTGTTATAAACACGATCGGGATATCCGGCGCGCTCGTCAAAAACTTTTTGGCTAACTCAAGCCCATCGCCATCCGGTAAATTGTAATCGAGCAGAATTAAATCATAAATCTTTGTTGAGAAATGTTTTGTGCCCTCAGCACAATTGGCAGCGATATCCACCTCGTAGCCATGGATTCCCAAACTCGCGGCACAAAGCTCGGCCAATTGCAGGCTGTCTTCAACATATAAAATTTTATATGTCCGGTCTAATTTCACCTAGTGCTCCAGAAATGGCTATTAATAAATTTTCATGTAAAAACTGCCCCTGTTATATTGGGACATTTAGGGGAATTTCAACTACCGATTTCATGAATTTTGGCTAATAAACTGAAACTTAAGGCGATTTCCTGTTGAAGCTCAATAGCTTAATATCGTTGAATTCCTTCAAGCGGGAACAACTTGGGTGACGTTATTCACGATCTGCCATTCATGCTGATCTCGTATAAGGGATAAATCATCATTAAATATGGCCGCGTCACTTTTAAGCCTAATCTCAGCCCGAGCGGTATCATTTTTTGCGGTAATCCATTCAATTTCGAGTTGCCTCTCAACTCCCCCGATTTTTTCACTTCGAATGAGCTCAATATATGTTTTCTTATCTAAATTCCTAACCCCATCATTGGTAATGGCAACAACCCGAAAATCATCATGAAAAGCTTTATCTAATTTGCCGATATCCCGGTGGTCAGCACCTTTGGCATAACTCTCAATGACTTGTCTGATTAGTTTTAAATTTTCATCTGTCTTCGTTTGATTGATCATTATTCGCTTCCTTTTTAAGTTTATTTTTAGTAAGGTTACTTTACTAAAAATAAACTTAATCGCAAGTGACATATTAGTCAAGTTCCTTTATTAAGGTTTGTTATGAATGACGATCTACCCAACCATATTGGCTGGCAGCTGTGGCAGGCGAGCCGGAACTGGACGGAAACATTTGTCTCCGGCCTTAAAAGCAATGGCTACCCCGGCATTACTTTTGCACTCGCCAATGTACTTGGCCACCTAAGCCGCAATGAAAATATCCGCCAGACCAAAATTGCCAGCCGCGCCGGGCTGACCAAACAAGCTGTCGGCCAGTTTTTGGATGAATTGGAAAAGCTGCAATTGATCGAACGCATTCCAGATCCAAATGACGGACGCGCGCGCTTGGTACGCTACACCGATCAGGGAAAGAAGTTTCTAAAAGTTGCCGACCAGATAAAAACGGACATCGAAAATGAATACAGCGCTAAAATGGGGGGGCGCAATTTAACGGATTTAAAAAATCTGATTGATAAATTGCAGTAAAATTCGATCCAGTCGTGAGCGATGGCTAATGCCTATTTTTAATGATATATCCGAAAGAGAAATCAGACACCTCAAGGAATTTTCGCAGACATGCCTAACCCTAAATTCTCGGAACGACCAGAATATGGCTGGGCAATGGTCGCGATCGCGTTCACGTTAAGCGCAATTTCCTTTGGTGTTTTATCTTCTGTCGGAGTCTTTTTAAAACCCCTCGCCGCCGAGTTCGGCTGGAGCCGCGGCAGTCTCTCCTTTGGTTATAGTGCGATAACCCTGGCAACAGCCTTTTCCGGTATTTTGTGGAGTATTATTGCTGATCGCTACGGGACACGCTGGCTCGTCCTCTTTGGCTCCATTGTCATCGGCATACCGCTTCTCCTGCTCAGCCAGATGGAAAGCATCACCGAGTTTTATTTATATTACTTCCTGTTCGGCGCTCTGGGACACGCCACTGTTACCGGGCCACTTTACGCCAATGTTGGGCTGTGGTTTACCCGCAATGTCGGCTTAGCGATCGGCTTGACGGTTGCTGGCGGTGCTGTTGGTCAAGGCGTTGTGCCGGTTATTGTTCGCTATTTGATCAATCATTATGACTGGCAGACGGCGTACGCAACACTTGGTGTTGCCTATATGATTTTGGCCATCCCCGTAGCAACTCTAGTGCGCGATTCACCCCGGCGAAAGACGGCTCATGCGGAAACGGCACCCAGCCAAAGAGATGGCACGCCTTTTCCCCTGCCCCCCAAAGTCGTCGTCGCCTGGATAGCATCAGCCGTAGTATTTTGCTGTGTCGCGATGGCCGTTCCAATCGTTCATCTCGTCTCGCTGCTTACTGATAAAGGCATGACGCCAGATGGCGCGGTAACCGTATTTTTGGCATTGATGGTGGCGGGCGCCTTTGGCCGCATACTTGGTGGCAAGTTGGCCGATCATATTGGCTCGCTCCAAAGCTACGCCTGCATGTCGGTCCTACAGACATCAGTAATTTTTCTGTTTCCCCATGTTCAGAACACGGTTCTGATTTATATCTTAGCGATGGTATTTGGCCTCGCTTTTTCAGGTGTTATGGCATCCTTCCTAGTCGCTGTTCGTATGATGGTCCCGGCCCGCGTGCTGGCCAGGAGCATGGCTATCGTTTCGCTGTTCGGTTGGATCGGCATGGGAATGGGCGGATGGCAAGGAGGCCTCGTCTTTGATCTCACCGGCGATTACGTCTGGTCCTTCGCCAATGGCAGTATTGCCGGCGTTATTAACCTGATCATCCTCGCATTATTCTACCTAAACATCCGCCGGGCCAGTGGACATCAACGCGCCCAACTGGCAAGCACTTAGGCCAGATCAAGCCACAAACTAGTCGTCGCTTTCTGGCATGTACTTGCCCGATAATTGCGGCGGAATGGGTGGATTAAAGCCCTTTTCCTGGCGCTCCAGCCGGGTTTCTCTAGACCAAGTTCGTTTGAGGTCATCCTCAATCCGGATACGGAGGACATCCAGCCCTTCACACTCCAACTCAACCACATCGCCATCCTGGAACGCGTTCAAGCCGCGATGGTTGGTGCCGGTCGCCAAGACATCGCCGGGCTCCAGCGTATGAACCGAGCTCGCCCATTCGATACAGCGGGTAATATTGTGCGCCATGTCATCGCTGTTGAAATTTTGCTTAATATCACCGTTTACCGACAATTTGATCTGCAAATTCTGCGGATTAGAAATTTCGTCAGCGGTCACGATATAGGGTCCAATCGGCGCATAGGTTTCCCGGGATTTCATTTGAAAAAAGGAATTGCTGCCGGGCGGCTGAAGCCCACGGGCTGAGCCATCAATGAAATTAGTGTAGCCAAAGACATAATCCATCGCGTCGCTGGCACTGACATTTGTCGCTTGTTTGCCAATAACAACTGCAATCTCCGCCTCTCCTTCAAACACGGTCGCCGGAATATCTTGCAAGACCATCGCATCTTCATGCCCAATGATGCAGGACGGAGATTTATGAAAAGCGTTGATCGGGGCCGGTGCGTCGCGGGTGCCGTCCTCCATATAATTGACCGCCATGCAGTCGATATTTTGCGGCCTGGGCAAAGGTGGGCGAATTCGTATCGAAGAAAGTGGTATAGCCTCACCGTTGGAGACAGCCTTTTCAAGCTTCGGCCGTAAGGTGGCAAATTCCGCAATTAAGCCAGCCATGAGATCGAGATTGTCACGATGCGGCAAATCCTGCACAACATCGGTCACGTCAATTACTTCGGCACCCTCAACCACGCCGAGTTTATAATCATCAAAATAAGCTAATTTCATAAAGTCTCTCCCGTTTTATCTTATTAAGGAGAGATTATGCGGAAGTTTCAATTCAAAATATCAACTAGGGCATGGCGTATTCAGATGTGTCGGGGAATTTGGCTTTTAAGTTCTCTGATCGACAAAGCGCGGCGCTTTAACACTGGCCTCAAATTCTTGAGCCAAGGTGCCGGTAGCCAGTTGAACGATAACTGGCCGAACTTCAAAAACGCCGCGGATTTTCTCGGCTAAATCATCAATGATGCTTTTAGCCTCAGCTGATTGGGCAATCTCAACACTGACGACCAGATCGTCCAAGCCATCCGTCGCGACAAACTCAACTTTGAAATCATTGATCTCCGGCACACGAAAGATGAAATCCTCAAATTCAGAGTGATTGATGTTGATCCCTCTGATTTTAGAAAAGCCGACCGTCCGGTGGGCGTGTTTCATGACCGGGAATATTGAGAACGGCCCGTCAAGAGATGTCTCATTGTTGATCCGCACAATATCGCCGGAACTCCATCTGAGAAACGGTGTTGAGGTATTGCAAAAGAGCGGCGTGATGACCATCAAGCCCTCTTCGCCTTCTGGTACTGTAAGTCCAGTTTCTTCATCAACCACCTCAAACAAGGCCTGATCAGTCCAGATATGAAAGCCCTCATGAACTTTGCTGTCCGCCCCTAAAATGCCAATCTCAGTCATGCCGAAGAAGTCGTTGACCTCCGCCCCCCAGGCACGTTCGAGCTTGTCGCGCTTGGCATCTGACAGCGCCTCAGCACCAACGATTACTTTGCGGACATTTCCGCTGGCCAGATCAATGCCCAACTCTTCCGCCAGATTGGCAAGATGGAGACCATAGCTCGGCATCCCCATCCAAATCGTCGGTTGGAGATCGTCGATGAGTTCGAGTTGAACCTTAGACGGCGTATTGGTACCCGAACCTGCCCACAGCACGCCAATGCCTGTCTGATTGGCGGTCCGAGACCACAACTGGCCTGCCGGGTGAACACCATAGGGAAAAGACTGATGGCAGATATCATCCTCTTTCAGCCCGCTCACCGTCCAGCAGCGACAAAGCTGAATATAGGTGTAATACATGTCGGTATAGGTGCGGGGATAATAGAGCGGCACGCCTGTGGCGCCCCCGGAGCGCCAATATTCGGCAATATCTTTTTGCTCGGCAATGCAAAAGAGCTCGCGGAAATTCTCAACACCCAGATCGCGCAACGTCTCTTTGTCAATGATCGGGATTTTTGCCCATTCTTCGGGGTCATCGAGATTCTCAGGATCGATGTGATCAAGCTTGCCTTGATAGAACTTGGCTTTCTGGGCTTGGGCAAAAGCTATTTTTTTACGCTCTGATTGAATGCGCAGGATGTCTTCCTTCGAAGACGGCAGTTCCAGATCTAGCTTTTCCCCAATTTTTTTCCCAGGCATTTAGATGGAGCCCCAAACGTCCTGGGCAACCTCAACCACCAACTCCAATTTACGCTTGGTATCATCTTCCGTCACAACCTGGCCACCGCCGCCGCCGGACGAAAATCCGCATTGTGGAGAAATCGCAAGCTGCTCAAGAGGTGCAAATTTCGACGCCTCATCGATCCGGCGCTTCAAGCCATCCTTATCTTCAAGCTCCGGCGTTTTGGTGCTAATCAGGCCCAGCACAGCGGTCTTGCCAGCCGGCAAATGACGCAGCGGCTCAAAGCCACCAGAGCGCTCGTTATCATATTCCATGAAAAAGGCGTCGATTTTAAGCTCATTAAAGATCTTTTCAGCGATCGGGTCATACCCCCCTTCCGCCATCCAGAGACCTTTGAGATTACCTCTGCACATATGCATGCCGGCAAACATGTTATCTGGACGCCCACCGACTGCACTATTGATTGCTTTGACGTAGGTGTCGGTAAGTTCGTCCGGATCCTCGCCCCGCGCCCGAATGGTCTCACGCGCCTCAGTGTCGCAATTACACGGCAGTGCCGTATCATCCAATTGAATATAGGTGCAGCCGGCCGCGGCTAGTTCCGCGACCTCGTCGCTATAGGCTTTGGTCAAATCTGCAAAGTATTCTTCATCAGAAGAATACACATCCGGGTTATAGCTTTCATGGCCTAAGAAAAAATGCATCACCGGCGGCGAGGCCATGGTGACTTTCGGCTGACCCGAGGGATTTAGCGAACTGACATATTTAAAATCATCCGTCACAATATTATGCTTTCGGCTGAGCTTGCCTTCCGCATAAGGTGACGGCGGCATCAACACGTCGCCCTCTTCACCTTTAAAAGTCAGCGTACCCCCATCTTTGACACCCATGCCCTCAAGCGCATCACTGACGCCGCCCGACCAGACCCTGCGGCGAAACTCACCGTCGGTCACCGACGGCATGCCGATGCTGTCTTGAAAAGCCACGATATCGGCAATGCACTCATCTTTCATCGCCTCAAACGCCGCGTCATCCAAATCACCGGCTTTGTTGGCACGCGCCGCATTTAAAAGTTTATCGGGGCGAATAAAACTACCGACATGTTCGGCGCGATATGGAGGTTTAGTCATTGAGGTCGTCCTTCCTGAGAATGATTTTAAATTTGTTTGGGAGCCTAACGAATTAGGGAAGAAGGAACAAGAATTAGTCCTTTCTATAAACAAAAAAAACCGCCGCAGATTTCTCTGCAGCGGCTTTTGAAAACGAGTTCTGAAAACAGATCTTAGTGATCTTCGCCAGAAATGCTTGAATGGTGGAATTCGCCGACGCGGTAGTCGCCGACAGCTTCTTCCATATGTTCCATTTTGGTAAAGATGACAGGGCCGTCTTTGCCAACAAGTACGTTCTCTTCGAGACGACAAGTTTGCGGCAACCCTGGGTGACCAGCAAAAGTCTCAATGGCGAAGTACATGTTTTCTTTGATCTCAGCAGGATACTTCAGTGAGTAAGCCCGAGACATCCACATGCCCTCATACAAGGTAATGCCGATGGAGTGAGCAAACTGCTGCAACGTAACCGTACCGTATTTGTCATCGTCATATTCTGGGAATTTGGAAACAACGTCAGCAGAGGTATTACCCGGCTTCAGATTTTCCAGACCAGCATAGAGCGAGTCATAGGTTTCACGATAAAGATCGATTTCCTGCTGGGTCATCTTCGCGGCACATTTAAGCGTACGCACAAAGTCGATGTAATAACCACCAGGTCCGACAGCGTTAATATCGATGATGATCAGATCACCCTGCTGGATGATTTTATCCGTTGCCCAACGACGATAAGGCGACGTGTTACCACCAGAAGCAACGATGATGTCATAAATGATCTCACAATCGCGATCGAGCATGAATTTATGAACTTCAGCTTCAATTTGACGCTCTGTAACACCAGGCTTCAACCATTCGTTTTTGATGTGCCACATAGCAGCATCACCAATAGAAGAAGCTTGCTTGAGAAGCTCTATCTCATCGCGGGTTTTAACCGTACGTGCGCGGGAGAATGCAGGCCAGCCGTTAACAACGTTTATGCCGGCTTTCTCGAACGCATGAAGCGCAGGCATATCGAAGTTATCAACACCGATTTTTTCTTTCTCAACGCCGTTCTCTTTGAGAACGTCAAGGATAGAAGCAACCATTTTATCAGCCATTTCGCCAACAGCGCCTTCAGCCCACTGCCACGTCATGGCAGGACGGATGCGATCTTTCATCCAAGGTAGATCGATGATCGCACACTGCAGATCGGAACCAGCGGTTTCGAACAATACAGGCTCAGCATCGCGGCAGAGAACTGCATAACGAATGTTGATGTTGTATTTCCAGTTGCCCTGGTAAGAACCAGTGATGTAGCGAATATTCGCTCCAGCAAATACAACCAATGCCCCCAAATCATCATTGGCCATTTCGGCGCGTGCACGCTCTAAGCGTTCGTAGCGTAGGCGTTCGTGATCTACACGAAGCTGCCAGTCCGCACCCGTTGTTGAGTAAAGACGGCGTGGGTTAGTGTGATGTTCCTCTTGTAGGAACGTAGTGTCCATTTCGTAACCGGTGTACCCCATAGGTAACTCCTCTTTAGGCAGAAAATTTATCTGTATAATTTTTTCGTTTCGACTTTATCGAGTCTTATAGAAGACGTGTTCATAAGATAATCGAGAGGGTGAATCAAGCAGCAAAACAGGGAATATTTGGGAATATTAGGGAATAGCTGCCAAAAACATCACTTGGCTTTATCACAAATAGGTGTACGTCCGATAATTCGCAAAAGTTACCGAACGGTGCCTAAAGATTTATTGGCAAACCTTTTTCGGCGGACTGACAAATTGCTTCAAACACCGCTATATTTTCAAGCTTTTGCGCTTTGGTAAATGGATAGTCTTGGATACCTGCAATCGCATCGGCCCAAGCTTCGAAGTTGAGTTTCACCGTATCAACATATTGAAAGGTCTGAGTTTCGATCTCGCCTTCGGTGCGGCTAATGAACAGATCTGTCGGACCTTCTTCACTGGGATGAGAATAATCCCGAGCCTCAACCCAGGCTTTCGAGCCAAATACCGCATAGCGCATATAAAGTGGGGTTTCTAAAATCGAGTTAAAAGCGCCGGTTGCGCCACTTTTAAAGCGCACACTAAAGTTTAGGATATCGCCATTGGCATTGGCCGGATTGCGGGTCGCGGTCAGCGCAAAAACCTGGGCGACCGGGCCAAACATATTGGCATAGGCGTCGGTGATATGAATACCGGTCGCCGTCATGGCAGCAGCCGGGCTTTCGGTTGACGACACCCGCCAATTACTGGCGTCAAGATTAGCGAGCTTATCGTGACTGAAGTTACTTTCAACATGCATGATTTCGCCGAGCTCGCCGGAAGCAACCAGTTTCGCAATCTCCTGCATGGCAGGCTCGAACCGGCGTTCATGACCAAGCCCCAATACAACGCCAGCCGCGTCACAAGCCTCGACCGAGCGCTCTGCACTGGCGAGCGTCAGCGCCAAAGGCTTCTCACAAAAGACATGCTTGCCCGCTTTCGCGGCCGCAATGATCTGCTCTTCGTGCAGACTATGCGGTGTCGCTAGGACAACGGCTTCGATATCAGCATCGTTTAAAACATCAGCTAAATCTGCTGAAACAGTCAGCCCCGCAGCTTCAGCGATATCGGCTGTCGATTCCGGCGCAATATCGACGGCTCTGGAAAAACGAATTTTATCGCTTTTGCCTTGTAGCGTCGTAACAATATGGCGGCCCCACCAACCGAGGCCAACAATGGCGGTATTTAACACGTAAATTTTGTCCTGAATATTTGGATGTATATGTGTCGCCAACCTAAATTTTTTAGCGCCTAACGCAACTTCTTTTTACCCTTTTTCCGCCGACGCCCCAAAAAACCCCTCTGGCCCCGCCATAGACAAGATGTCGAGGAGAAAGGTAATGAATGAACTATGCAAACCAGCAGGGCATACGCCTGTAAAGTACTTTGGCCATTTTTTGGGGCCCCATGATCAACTTGAAAGCCGCTACACCAAAACCATCTGGGTAGAGGTGGCAGCGATTGTCTACGCGCCAACATTTCATAATGTATTGGAGATATGGTGCGCGCGCATCCACGCGCCGGATTATCTCGAAGAGGACACTTTTGTTATGGATGACAGCGCCGAGCGCGTACTCCGCCGCGCCGCCCATTTTGTCACAGGGCTGGATTTAGGACTGATGGAGATATCTGGAGAAACAGAGACGGTAAATAGAAAACCGGTCTAGGGATGGGGTTCTATATCATGTCCTCAGAATCTTCCAAATCAGATCTTTTTGGCAAGATTCAATGCTAGTCGCCGGGCAAAATCAATCTCACGCCAAACTTCAATGGGTGAGCCATGGCCCATTCTTCGTGGAATATCCAGGGTCGTCAGCTTTCCGTTCAGTCGATTCATCTCAATGAGGTCAGCCAAAATTATACCGACAACTTTATTCACCGTATCTGGAATTATGAGCCCGGTTTCTAATTTGGGCGCCAGCACGCCGCCTTCGATACGGCTCGGTAGCTTTTTCTCAACTTCATTGAGCACTTCAATTAACTTAAACACTTCTTGATAAACTTTGATCGGACGTTTCAAGTTAATTCCAGAAACCGGACGCTTTGATAAATCATCGCATTTATAAGATTTGCACAAATTTGAAAGCAGATGAACAATCATTTGAGCCCGTTGAAGAACGTCGGGAGGTTGAACCGATGGGGCGCCAAGTTGCCGCAGCAAAAGCTCAACCCTATCGAGGGCGACATACACATTAATCGGCTGTTTATTTTTATACTTGCTCGATGGTTTATCAGCCGGCGAAAGACCAACCGCAGATTTAACATCGCCAACTCTTTGGTTAATTATTTTAACCAATGCCATCACCTGAACCGGTGTATATTTTTCAATCCTGATCACGCCTGTTGGCTTGGCCTTTAAGCTGTTTAAATTTAACAAAGCTGAGATTTGGCGTTCGACATCTAATACCCGTTGAAAAACATGACGCGGATAATAATCGCGACTGTCCAATTCCCGGGGCACTTTTATATTCGATAGATTGCCAAGATTTCTTTTGTATATTTGTGACAGTCGATCACTTATCAATGACACTCGAGCATAGACGGTATCAGGACTAACTATTTCTTGAGCCATCGCTGGTGCCGCAAATATACCTGAGGACATAAGCAGCAACAGAGCAATTGTCGGCCAAGTTTTCACGTTATCGATACTCCACTCAATCATCCGATTTTACCTATTTGAAATTTTATTCAAATGCGTAAAAATGAACCTACAGATTTCGGCTCATTTTAATATAAGTGGGAATTTATAAACCAAAACCAAGCTCGATCAAACCAAGGTCTATACTGGTTTCACCGGCCAGCGGGATTTCAATCGGTGCATGGCCGTCATGGTGTATGATGAGGATACGGCCGGCAAGTTCTGTGAGGCCGTCAAATTCGAAATCACCAAAAATATCGGTAACAGTAGAGTGCTCTTCAGTGTCACTTTTTAACACCACCGTGACGTTTGCAGCACATTCTTCACCGTCCTCACTTTTTATCACCACTTCACCGGTGACAAAATTTTTGGGCAAGCCAGCATATTTAACCGCCGGGTCCAATCCAAACTCAGGGTGCAGTTTTTCGCCTTCATCCAGGCGATCTCCCGCCAATTGAATGGCCGCAACCGGGCAGGCTTCGATACAACGAGGCTCACCTCCTGCTTCCAGAAGATGGGCGCAGAACGTGCATTTCTGCGCCAGCGCTTTTTCGGCGTTCCAAAAAATGACGCCATAAGGACAAGAATCGACGATCGCCTTCTGGCCCTTGGCTTTTTCCGGATCAATGATGACAATGCCGTCATCGCGCCGGTAAACCGCGCCATCGGTTGACGCCTCGATGCACGGCGCATCCTCGCATTGCTGGCACATGATGGGGATATAGGAGACTTTGAGCTTAGGGAAAGTACCGCGCTCAATTTCTTCGACCCGCATCCAGCTTTGCGACGCTGGTGGTTGGGCGGCTGACAAAGGTAGATAGTCATTGCCGGTATACTCGTCGCGGCACGCCAGGAAACAGGCATAGCAGCCCGTGCATTTATCGACATCGACTTTCATGGTTGGCTGGCTCATATCTGGCCCTCCCATTTTTCAATCTCGATCAGGCAGGAATTGGGTGCCATGCCGGGCGCATTTTTCGACAGTAATCTGGACGAAGTCAGCATATTGACGCAGCCTCCGCGGTCGATCGAGTTGGGGTCGCCCGGATCAAGCGGATCATAGACGGCAGACGATGCATAGGCATGAATGACGCTGGGTCGCACGCGGCCCGTAACCACAGCGCAGCACAACACGCCGGCACGATCATTATATAGCTTTACAATATCACCATCTTTAATGCCACGGGCGGCGGCATCATCCGGATGCAGCCGTGCCGGCCAATAGGCGTAGCCGTTCTTCTTGATGCGGTGGCCCGGAATATCATCCAATGACGGCGTGTGCTTGTCGTAATGGGTATGGAAGGTGAAGCGCGGGTGCGGCGATAATAACTGCAGCGGATATTTTCCCGCCAGTGGTGATTTATGGCCCTCCCAGCTGTCAATATAATGCGGCATCACCGGGCGTTCTTGATCGTCTGGAAAATGTTCGCTGAGGCTCTCCGAGACAAACTCAATCTTGCCACTATACGTGCCAAGCTGGTTGGCTTCTTCTGTAAGACGCTTTGGATTACCAAGATCGGGCGTATCGCAATTCCGGTCCTCAGCAAACCATCTAAGGCTCGGGGTAGATTTATAATCTTCCGGCACATTGATGATGTAGTAGCCCTTCTCGTCGAACTCCTCCCAGCTGATATGCTTGGGCAGATCGGAAATATCGAAGAAGGCTTTGGCCCAGTCTTTGTCCGATTTGCCTTCGGTAAACTCCTCACCAAAGCCCAGCTTGTCAGCCAGCAGGGAGAAAATATCATAATCGGATTTTGACTCCCACAATGGCTCGATACATTTTTGCTGGCGAACAATAACCCTAAAATTACAGCCGTTAGACGCGTGCTGGGTGTAGCCGTTCCCGGTGCCCCATTCTCCGACATCTTCGCGCTCCATATGTGTGCAGGCCGGCAGGATAATATCTGCCATTCTAGTCTCGCTTTGCCACCAGCAATCCTGGTTGACAACAAATTCGAGCTTGGGACTTTGGTACATTTCGGCCCATTTAGAAGTGTCGTTCATCGTGCCCATAAAGGAGCCGCCATAGCGGTACCAGAGCTTGATCTCAGAGCAGCCTTCGGCGGGATAAGTGTAGGGCTTAAACTGTTGCTCCAGAGAATTGCCGCAAAAGCCTTCACCTACCCAGCTATAAGGCGGATTAAGAATAGCATCCGGTACATCCGGTCGGTAAAGCCGCTGGGCCGTTGGATTAACCGGCGTCTGATCAGCCGCCTTTGATGTACTCATCCGGCCATCGGGATCGGCATAGCCCGGGAAATAAATCGAAGCATCAAACGGCGCGCCCATAGTCGTGCCCCAAATACTGACGCCCGGCTTACCCAAACCTTGCATTGCTTGCAGCAAAACCATCATGCGTGCCCATTCGGTGCCAAAGGCTTGCCGGCACGCTCCGCCCTCACCGCCTCTGGAGCCGCCCGCCAAAACTGTGCGCTTTTTCGCCCATTGCCGGGCCAGCGCCACGATCGTGCGGGCCGGCACATCACATTCTTCAGCCGCCCATTTAGGTGTTTTAGGTTTGCCGTCCTCTGAGCCCAACACATAAGCTTTGAAGTTTTCGAAGCCCACGGTGCGGCTTTCGATATAGGCTTTGTCATAGGTCTCTTCGGTCAACCAGACATAAGCGATCGCCATCGCCATTGCGGTATCGGTACCAAGCCGGGGCGCGATCCATTTGCCTTCCATCGCGGTTGCCGTGTAATTTTGGAAAGGGTCGATAAAGACCATTTCGACGCCTTTATCTTTGAGCCATTGCCGCCAGATCGCACTATCTTGTCCGGTGTAAATGCCCCGCGTGCTATCGGGATCATTTGACCAATAGACAATCATCTCGGCGTTTTTGAGACCATCTTCCAGGAGATCATATTGCTCCGGCATGCCGAGGCGCCAATAAAAGCCGTAGGTGTGCGTCGCGCCCCAATGCCAGCCTTCCCAGCTATCGGGATTATCAAAGACCGGGGTGTAGCCGAGCTTATTAAAGAACCGCCAAAACGGCCCCATCTTATAGCCGACAATGCCCCAATTGTGATGCGACGAGGTCATGCCGGAAATGGCGGAGGAGCCGTAGGTATCTGAGACCCGCGTGATCTCCTTGGCGATCAAATCCGAGGCTTCTTCCCAGCTGATCCGCTCATAGCCGGATTTTCCGCGGTTTTGTGGATTGCGGTCGCCATTGGGGTCAAAATCCACCCGCTTCATTGGGTATTTGATGCGATTTTCCGAATAAATCCGCTCACGCTCGGCAAAAGTGAACGGCGAGAGATTGAATTTTTTGGGTGGTGAATAGGTTTTTCCATTCGCCTCGATCGACCACGGCTTAAAGTCATCCGGATCGGCTACCAATGGGCGCACTCGAATAATCTGACCGTCTCTGACGGTGACGGTAACTGGCCCCGCATTGGTGAGATTGGTGTAAGTTTGCTCGGTCATTTTTTGTTCCAATCGGCGAAGAGTATCATATATTTCTCAAACCAATGATGATTGATGATCCTGACCACGTCCAATGGTAGATTGCACCATTCCCATAACCTGTAGTTATTTCTACTAATTAATAATCAGGTTTTCTGCGAGTCTCTATTATAAAAATCGTTCAAGTATTACCCTACAGAATAGCAAAGCACTGGTTACACGTCCCAAGAAGGAGGGCATCGGGGAAATATTTTCAAATCGGCGATATCAGGAATGCGCCTTAGCAAAGTCGTGGTAAGCCATGTCTTCTTTTAAGATGTGCTCGCTCCACCAATAGTTCAGATAGTCGGAAACTTCTTTGACCAATTTGGTGTCGCCCTTTTGAAGTTGGCTATGAAGGTCAGCTAGTCTTTCCTTCATTTCAACATGGGTAGAGAGATGCTGGTTCAAATCAGGATAGTTGATTTGGCGCATATAGGCTTCTTCTTGCACGAAATGACGATTGCAGTATTTGATCAAATCCTCAATCAACAAATCCAGATATTCGGCATCAGAGTCTGAGATTTCATAATCAAAATCCGCCATCGAGTGATAGCGAAAATCATTGATCAGTTCGAAAATCTCACGATGGTCATCGTCGAGGTTGTTATTACCAACGCTAAATTCTGATACCCAGTCCATCATCTAAATCCTCAGCTCAATACGAAACGAGCGGCCCTTTTCGGGCCTGTTCCCTATTGTAGGAAATATACGATGGAAAATGATTGATTATTATCAAGTACTATTGGCGAATTTTTAGATTCTGGCCCTGGGCATTATGATTTCTTCTTTGACTTTGCATAAGCCAGGGCTTCCTTGAGATAGGCTTCGTAATCATCTTCAAATTCCTGGGGGATCAGCACCCATTCCTTGAATTTTTTCTTAGTAAAATTGAACTCCATGCCCAGGCCGTTTTCGATCAGTTCATCAACGCGTTTGGGCGAGACTTTGATGATCAGGCAATCTTCACGTACAAACATCATACCGATAAAATCACCTTTGTAACGGAGACAGGGCGATTTCATCATGGTTGATTGCTCCACGTCCTCCAGCCGGACCATTTTGTCGGCGATATCTTCGTAAGTCATCCTGTAACTCCCTGAATATAGGTCAATAAGGCCGGGTTGTTTTCCAATTTGCGCGGCCCCATCAGCATGCCGTTCAGGCCATTCGGTTTGAGAAATTCGAGCGACAACAGTGATCCTTTATCCAAAGCGATCCGTTTGCTGACTTTAAGCTTCATAAACAGCTTATCTTTTTTTGACCCCTCCGGTGCTTTGAGGAAAAATGGCCGCACCTTATCGAGCACAGCACTTTCCGCCAGCCCGATTTCTTTAACATAACAGACGAAGCCGAGCTGCTTATGAGGAGCGGCGAGATAGATATAGACGGTGTCATCAACCGCCACTTTCGAGCTGATCGGCCAGAAGGTTTCCTTTTCAGCAAAGGCGCCCAAGACGTCATAAAACTTGGTGTTTGCCGGATAAAGCCAGTGGGTCATTACCGCCCCTATTTTGATTTTATGGTTACGCGGATTAAAAACGCTTAAATGCTACTTGCCAACCTGTGCCCGGCCGATGGTGTCTTCATCGGTGCCGAACCAAACTGTATCGGTGGCGTGGTGATAGTGCATGTGACGAACGCTCCCGGCACCGGACGGGATTGGTGTAATTGAAATGATGGCGTTTTTTGCGGGATCAAAGCCGACAAAGGTATTGGGCGAGACGCCGGTCTCAACAACCCAAATGCGGCCCCGCTTGTCCACCGCCATACCGTAGGGACCGGAATTGCTGCCCGCCGGTAAGGCCCATTCATCGAGCTTGCTATTTTTTGGATCGAGGCGACCTAAGAATCCGCGTCGATAATCGGCGTAATAAATCCGCCCATCCGGTGCCACATCGACCCGCCTTGGCCGGGCCCCTGGCGATACTTTGTGTTCGGTGAGTTTCAGCGTTCCAGGATCAATTGATGCCAGTTTATCAGTTCCAAGCAAAGCCACCCAGACAACCCCGTTTGGTGCTACCGCAATGCCGTAGGGACGCGCCCCGCCGGTCTGCATTTTTATCACGTCAATTTTACGGCTCGCAAGTGTCAATCGCCCGACCACATTGCCATGTTGTGCCGTAAACCAGATGTGCTTTTCAGATTTATCAAAAACCAGCGTATGGGGATCACGGGGAGTGCCGTTGGGCATTTTAATCTTATCAATCTTGCCTGATCTCGGGTCAAAGCGGCCGATATAGGCCGAGAGATTGCCGCTATACCAGACCATGCCATCAGAGCCGACAATAAGGTTGTGAGGCCCGGGCTCATCTTCCAAAGCCCAGCGTTTAATCTTTCCGGTAAGTGGATTGAGATGTTCTAAATAGCTGCCTCCCTGATCAACAAACCAGACCGAGCTGGCATTGACCGCGAAAGGATCGCGGGATCGCCCGGCATCCGGAACATTCCATTCCTTAATATCGACCGGATTTAGCTGCTCAGCGGCTTGGACTGGATCAGCCAGCAAAATAAAAAACGCTAGGAAGGTGACAAAATATCTCATCATGCTGCTATCCCACCCGATGGCGGTACCAAAACTTTTCATTGATCGAATAGACCGGCTGGTAATGACGGATCTTGCGACTGTCAGCAACGATCTTAATCTGGTTATCGAGGATCAGGATACGCTTGTCGAAATAAACCGCCAAAATGGCGTGACCAACCTTAAGGTTGAGATCTTTGACCGCTACGACCCGCAAGGTTTTCACATCGAAGCCGAGATATTTAAGCGCCATATATTTGGCAATTGAGTAATCCTCACAATCGCCAAATTTCGCATAAAATTCGCCCGGGCTCTCCCAATAATCCTTGATGCCCCAGTTTTTTATGTCTTGGATATATTTTGCCTGGTTCATGAACTTATTGACGGTCTTAATCTGAACCAGCTTGCTTTTCCCTTTAAGGGTATCCAGAAATTTCACCCATTTGCCAAATTTTTTCTTAAAGGCACCGAGATCGGTTTGCTCTTTGGCGGTTTTGGCCATCGCACCCTTCCACTTTTTAAAGGGTTTGAAATTTGTCGATTGGGTTTCTGCCGTGCCAAACAACAACGCATTGGCCGACAAATTGCCCTTTTTCAACTTTGTCCGAACGGCAGTCGCTGAGGGTGTCACCTTCGCTTTTGTACTTTTACGCCGCCGCTTACTTGATTTGCGGCGCTTTCTGACATCGATAAAACCTGCCCGCTCAGCGGCATGTTGCACTTTTAGGCTCACCGGCGGTAACGGTGCGGCTAATCCTTTGTCAGAGCCGACAACCAGTGCGCCTGCAGCCAAAGCTACAGTTAGGCCAATATATACATGCCGATATTCCATGACCCACAGTCTAAAGAGTTAGTGGCCTCAAAAACAATAAAAAATGCACCTTTCACCTGATGTTGAATGGAAGTGAACGCAAATATTCCGACAATTTTGGTTGTACATCAAAAAACCTTCTGTTTAGAGTGGCTTAGTCACACATATAAAATGTGATTTCGGGAGAAGAATGCATGGCTGACGAGCCACAAGACCAAGAAGTCGATAAGGATAAAGAGGCTGAGGAGGAAACGAGCAAAGGGCGCGTTAACCTCATCGTCGGTATTATCCTGTTTGTCATGATCGCGGTTATCGGCGCCGGTGTCTTTTTCTCTTTCCGATTTGTTGAAAGTGAACGTCAACGCGCTTTAAACGAATGGCAGATCAGGCTTGGTATTGTTGCTGATAGCCGGGTCGCCGATATCAATGAATGGACCGAATTTAATCTGGGCTCTATTGCCGAGCTGACCGAAAACGCCTCACTGCAACTTTACATGTCGGAGCTTTCAGATGCCCAAAACGATAAATCAGGGGTCACCGATGCGACCGCTCAGCAGGGCTATCTGCGCAACCTTTTAGTCGCCGTTGCCGATCGGAACGGCTTCGCGCCCCCTGCCCCGCAGCAAGAAACCAATTCAAACGTAGAGCGCGCTGGCATCGCCGGGATGGCGTTATTGGATTCTGACGGTAAGCCGATTGTGCTGACCCCGGAAATGCCACCGCTTTCCGGCAAACAACGCGCCGCCATTGCCAAAAGTTTTGACGGCGAGCCCGCAATTGTCGACATGTATAAAGGGGCTTCGAACCAGCCGACGATGGGCTTCTCACTTCCCGTTTATGGCGTGCAGCAGGATGCCGGTGCAAAAGGCCTCGGTATCGCGCTTGGAATCCGAGTGATTGATGAGGAACTCTATGACCTTTTGAAGCAACCGGGCGACACCAACAAAACTTCTGAAACCTATCTCGTCCGTAAAGCTGGCAATAGTGTCGAATATCTCTCGCCGCTCAAAGATGGGGCGAAGCCGCTAGAGCGGACCATGGCCTTCGATACGCCAAATTTGGCAGCCGCCTTTGCGCTTGAAAAACCGGGCGGCTTTGCCATTAAACGTGATTATTCCGGCGAGGAAGTGTTGGTAACATCCCGGCCAATTGCCGATCTGCCATGGGTTTTGGTGCGGAAAATTTCACGCGCTGAGGCATTGTCGGCAAACGAATCCCGGCTCCAGACAATCCTGGTCGTCTTTGTGCTTATCATTGTCGGCGTGACGATTGCGATGATTGCGATCTGGCGCCACGGCACGTCTTTACGGGCGGCCGCCGCAGCTGAGAAGTTCCGCATCTCATCCGAGCGCTTTGAATGTCTAACGTCAGCGCCTATGGAACAGATTAGCGGTATTGCATAAGAGAGGATTTCTGGTTCATCGTAATGACCCGAAGGGGAATGAAGATGAGACAGAAATCACAGACAAGACAGACGGGTGCCGCCAAGGCGATCA
>JABIHH010000015.1 GCA_018649725.1 Rhodospirillaceae bacterium
AAGCCGATGGCGTGATAAAATTCAAACCGCTCATCCAGCAATAAAATGGCGAGGCCGGAGCCAACGATCGGCAGCATATAAGAAACTTGTCCGGCTTTATTCGGCCCAGCTAATTCCACGGCCCGGTTATAACAAAGATAGGCGACAATCGAGGATATCAACGCCAGATAAAACACCGCGCCAATTGTTTCAAGGCGAAACGGTGTTGGTTGAATATAAATCGTCTCCCAAATATAGAACGGCAACAGCATGATCATGCCGAAAAATATTGTGATGGCGAGAAAGCTCGTGCCATGCATCTTGGGGCGCTTTGGCAATAGCACTGTATAAATCGCCCAACACAAAGTCGCCGTCAAAATCCAAAGATCACCGCTATTGAATTCCAGCGCCAATAGCCGCGATGGCTCACCTCGCAGAACAATGGCCGAGGTGCCAATTAGGGCCAAGACAAAACCGACACTCTGGGTTGCCGAGATGCCTTTACGAAAAAAAATGATCGACAGCAAAACAATAATCGATGGCCGGGATGAATTGATCAAAAAGGAGTTGATCGCCGTCGTCGTCAGCAAACCCTGGTAGACCAAGGTGTTGTAGATGGTGATGCTAAGCGCCGAGAGGACCAGAAGAATGACCCAATTGCCTTTAATCTTGGGCAGGTCTTCTCTGAGATGGGGCCAAGCAATGATGATCATAAAAGGCACCGCGACAACCCAGCGCCAAAAAACCAAACCAATTGGCGGGATGATGTCATTGACGCCCCGGGCGGTGATGGCATTGCCCGACCATGCAATCGCCGTCAGCGCCATCAGTAAATAGGCATGGTTCCATATGAATTTCATTTTCTTAAGTATTACTTTCGGCGGAAGATCAGGGTGAAATTATTGGACGGCATTGCCGCCGCCTGATCAAGCACCAAGCCATTGGCCTGCGCAAATTCTTCTAACTCACTTTGATCCCGAACCCCCCATTCAGGATTTTGAGCCCTGAGGCTCACATCAAATTCCGCATTGCTGGGTGCCGTGTGTTCGCCGTTCTTTTTGAAGGGGCCATAGACAAACAGCCTGCCTCGCTCGTTCAAATGCTTGCCCGCCCCTCGAAACAAACCTTGAGCGACAGCGATGGGGGAAATATGAACCATGTTGAGCGAGATAATCGCGCTGAATTTTTCCGGCAGCGTTTTTTCTTGATCCAAAGACCACTTTGGTTCGGCGACATCCAATTGAGCCGCTGTTGAAAGATTAGTCAGTCGGCGGTCTGCCTGCCAAGCATCAATGCTGATTAGATTTTCTGGGTTAAGATCGGTTGGCCAAAAATTCAAATGTGGCAATGCCGCTGCAAAGGCAACAGCATGCTGACCTGACCCACTGGCAACCTCCAAGACATCACCTTCGATACCCGACAGATTGTCCTTCAATAGGGCAACAATGAACTCCTGGTTTCGATGGAAAGCGGGCGCATCCATCCGGCCATCCGACTTTTGCTCTCTCGGTTCCGTATAACTCATGACATTCCCTTCAAAACCACTTAATCTCACCACCGAATTCTTACCTGACTATAAAAGGAAATTTACGTGGGTGAAATGCAGAATAAAGTTTGTGTGATTACGGGCGGCGCCGGCAGCATTGGTTTGGCCAGCGCGCGGCAAATGTATGAGGCGGGTGCTAAGATTATGCTGGTCGATCTCAGGCATGAAAACCTTACTGCCGCGAAAGCCAGTTTTGAAGACCAAGACCGGGTCGCGACCTGCCAAGCAGATGTTTCCGACACTGTCCAAACACAAAATTATATTTCAGAGACGACAGACAAATGGGGCAAAATCGACGTGCTGTTTGCCAATGCCGGCTTTAGCGGCACTTCTGCCCCGGTCACCAATTATCCGGATGAAATTTTTGATAAAGTGATGGCGGTCAATGTTAGAGGCACCTTCCTCGCCTGCAAAAATGCCCTGCCAGAAATGAACGATGGCGGCAGCATCATTATCACATCTTCGATTATGGGGGTCACGGCACGGCCTGGCAGCATCGCCTATATCGTCTCCAAACATGCCGTTATCGGCCTGATGCGTGGCGTCGCCAAAGAAGCCGCACCCAGGAATATCCGCGTCAATGTGCTGGCCCCTGGGCCGACCGACAATGCCTTCCAATTAGAGATCGAAGAGCGTGCCTCCAAAGCGTCCGGCACCAATGTCACCGAAATGCTCAACAACTGGATCTCGCTCGGCCGCCACGCCGATGAAAATGAAATCGCTAATATGGCCTATTTCCTGGCTTCGGATAAAAGCAGCTTCTCCACCGGCAGCGTCTTCATGGCCGATGGCGGTATGCACATTTAATAGAGCCAAAATCTAACATTGTAAAAAAACGGCAAGATTATTAATGTAAGTGTTGACTTACCAAAAGAATATCTTTATTGGTAAGTCATGACTTACGGTAATATTTTTCTCGCGCTTGGCGACCCGACGCGACGTTCGGTCCTTGAAGCGCTCCGCCACCAACCCATGACGGTTGGCATGCTTGCCAAGCAAATGCCGGTCAGCCGGCCCGCGGTATCGCAACATTTAAAAATTCTGAAAGAAGCGGAACTGGTAACAGTCACGCCAAAGGGGGCGTCGAATGAATACGCGCTCAACAGAAAAGGCCTCGATGAGATCAGAGCTTGGCTCGATAGCATGTGGGATGATTCCCTGGAGGCCTTCAAAGCGCATGTCGATCAAAAACCCGAAAACAACAATTAGACTCTGGTAAACTCAGGAGAAGAACATGAATAAGGTCAATCAAATACAACGCGTTGCGCCGATCGAAAAGAAAGTTCGCGTCAAGTCGACATCGGAGGCAGCCTTTAAGGCTTTCACTGAAGAAATTGCCTCCTGGTGGCCGCTCGACCGCCATTCCTTGGATTCAGAAAATGTCGACAGCCTAGTTTTTGAAGCTGAGCTCGGCGGCGCAATTTATCAGACAATGAAAGACGGCACGACAATCCCCTGGGCAAAGGTACAGAAATTCACCCCTCCAGATGGCTTTGTCTTAGATTGGCATATTGGTGTTGAACCCGAAAATGCCTCCCGCGTAGAAGTCACTTTCAGCGATGCGGGCGACGGCATGACCGAAGTTACCCTGCTTCACTCAGATTTTGAAAATTCATCACCGGAAGATCCAGAAGCCTATAAAGGCCATTATGCCAATGGCTGGGTAACGGTCTTTGAAGATTGTTTCGCCGGACATTTTAAATAAAGCGGCAAAATAGGGATGCCTGGCACCCTTTTTACTAAAGCGTGAAAGTGCCTTCGATCTCGACAATGTCATCATCGTTGAGAGCCGTGACGATATTGACGGTCATTGGCGGCAGGGGTTTGTTGTCCCAGAAACGTCCAAGCAGAGCCTCGATAATTTCGAGATATTTTTCATCGGTGACATAGAGCACCAAGCCCGCGGCAGCAGTGATGGGGGCGTCGCCGGTTTTTGCGATGAGGGCCATATTTTTAAGCGCCTGACGTATGCGAGGTGCCTCGCCAATGACCAGTTGGTCGGTTTCGGGATTGATGCCCCGCATGCCGGAGACAAAAACATGTGTGTCGGTTTTGATGCCAAGACTCCAGGTGGCTGTCGGCGTGAAAGCTTCTTCGGGCGCGAGATAATTTAAGGGTGTGCTGTCCTCATCCGGAAGCCTGAAAACCGCATCGATCTCAACAAAGTCATCGCCGAGATAATCCACCTCAATAATTGTACGGCAGGGGAAAGGGCCATCCTCCCCCCAGATCTCTTTTTGAATTTCATTGATCAACGGTCGGTCCCTGGCCATATCGGCGACGGCAACCACCAAGCGGACGGTCTCGCTGAGGTTCGAGCCACTTTCCCGCACCACTGCCGCCATGTTCATAAAAATTTGCCGTACCCGGTCGAGCGGGCCGACAACTAATTCTCCGGTTTCAGGATCGATGCCATGTTGGCCATTGAGGGGGAGAAAATTTTCGCTCATGCGCCCGCCTCCAAGTCTTCGCGCTGCATTTCGAGCTCCAGCCAGCGCTCTTCCGAACTTTCCAATTCTGTTTCTGCGGCAGAAAGGGCGGCGGCGGATTTCTCGAAGCCTTCTGGATTTTTCGCATAGTAATCTGGTGTCGACATCTGATATTGCAAACCTTCAATTTCCGCCTGAAGCTCGGCAATCCGCGTCGGCAATGTCTCAAGCGCATGTTTATCCTTAAATGACATGCGGTGCGATTTGTCATTCGAATTTGGTGAATTAAGAGATTTACTTTCTTTCGCGGCTTTGGGCTTTTCCGCACTCTCTACTTTGCGCGTCAAATCCTTCTTTTGAGCCTGCATATCCGTGTAGCCACCGGCATATTCAATCCAAAACCCGGGCATCTCGTCACTCGGTGCAATCGTTGAGGTGACAATGCGATCCAGAAAATCCCGGTCATGGCTGACCAACAAGACCGTGCCGGCATAATCGGCGATGAGTTCCTGCAACAGATCGAGCGTTTCCAAATCGAGATCATTGGTCGGCTCGTCAAGAATCAGCAAATTTGACGGTCGGGCAAAAGCGCGGGCCAGCATCAGGCGACCTCGCTCACCGCCGGAAAGCGCGCTGACGACGGTCGGTGCTTGCTCAGGCGCGAATAGGAAATCTTTCATATAGCTCATGACATGGCGCGGTTGATCGCCGATAAAAACCATATCCGAGCCCCCGCCGGTAAGCGAATCGCTCAAACTGGTATTAGCGTCCAGGCTTTCGCGGCGCTGATCAAGGCTGACCATTTCCAATTTGGCACCAGAGCGGACAGTACCTTCATCTGGCGCTAATTCTCCGGTCAGCATTTTCAACAACGTCGTCTTACCGGCACCGTTTTGGCCAACGAAGCCGACCCGGTCCCCTCTGAGCACGCGGGTCGAGAAATTTTTGACAATATCGCGCCCGTCATAGGCTTTGGAAATGGCTTCTGCTTCGAAGACCAGTTTGCCCGATGCCTTGGCCTCGGTCGCGACCATTTTTACCGAGCCACCATCAATACGCTGTTCGCGGCGCTGCTGGCGGAGACCATGCAGATCGCTTAGGCGTCGGACATTGCGTTTCCGCCGCGCCGTCACGCCATAGCGCAGCCAATGTTCTTCACGCACAATTTTTCGGTCGAGCTTGTGGCGGTCGAGCTCCTCTTGTTCCAGCACCTCATCCCGCCACGCTTCATAATCTTTAAAGCTCTGATCGAGCCGACGCGTCTGACCGAGGCTCAGCCATACCGTCGATTGCGAGAGATTTTCCAAAAAACGCCTATCATGGCTAATGAGCACAAGAGCCGATCGAATGCTTTTCAGCTCCCTTTCCAGCCATTCAATGGCGGCCACATCCAAATGGTTGGTCGGCTCATCAAGCAATAAGATATCGGGTTCGGGTGCCAACGCCCGGGCCAGCGCCGCGCGTCTCGCCTCGCCACCTGAAAGCTGGCTGGGATCTTCTTCGCCGGTGAGCCCAAGCTGTGCCAACAAATACGCTGCTCGGTAGGAATCATCGCCCGGCGCCAGCCCGGCTTCGGCATAATCGAGCGTTGTCTTAAAGCCGGAAAAATCAGGCTCCTGCGGCAGGTAGCGCACCGTTACGCCAGGCTGAATAAACACCTCACCATTATCGGCCTCAACCAGACCGGCCGCGATCTTCAATAAAGTCGATTTGCCGGAGCCATTGCGGCCCACAAGGCAGATGCGATCGCGCTCAGATACCGATAGCTCTGCCCCCTCGAGCAACGGTGTGCCGCCAAAGGTCAGGTTGATGTCCCGCAAAATGAGTATCGGTGGTGCCATGGGATGCGTATTTAACGAGGGTTTTGGCTCAGAGCAAGCCCGGAAATGCCCGGAAATCCTGTAACTACGGTTTAAGTAGCACATTACTACAGATTTAGTAGCATCTTTTTCTTAAGGATCGGCCTAAGTTCGGAAAATCAACTTAAGGAAACTGGAGACTAAATCATGACAACCCTCGCCCTTTGCCTCTTTGGAAGTGGGAAAATCAACTACATCCAATATTTTTTTGGCGATTTTATTAAATACATGAAACTGATCAATCGCATCCTTGAGCATGAAGCGAAGAAAAAAGCATCTGAGCGGAATGTAAAAGCAATCACCGATCAGCAACTTCGCGATATCGGTATTACCCGCGCCCAAGCATCGGTGGCGGGCTATCGCGTCGCTCCTGGCCGGCGGCGCTAATGGCTATTTCCGCGCTAATTGCCCTCTGGCGTTTTGGGCGCGGCAGCCGGGTTCCATTGGCCGCGGCGCATGCGAGTGATTTTAACCGATTTGAAAACCCCGGCTTTACGGAGCGGCTCATTAGCAGAGAATCTTTCCGCCTCTTCGCGGTTGGCAACATTGAGAATAAGCACCGAGCCGATGCGCCCCTCAGCGTCATCCGGCATCAGCGCGCCGCCGAGCACAAGTATATCTTCATGTTCTTCTAAATATTTAAAATGTGCCGGTTTGTGAATGTCACGAAGCGGCTGAGAATCTTCAACATCTTCCTGATAAATAATATAGAGCATGGTCTTCGTCCTACTTTTATTTTTTCAGCGTAAAAAGCGCTTCAATCTCGACGGTGACGTTATAGGGCATCGAATTCACGCCGACCGCGGTTCGTGTATGTTTGCCAAGCTCGCCAAAAATATCATGCATCAGTTCCGAGGCACCATTGACCACTTGCGCGACTTGATCGAAGCCTTCGATTGTTGCCACAAAGCCGCGCAAATTCAGCACCCGTTCAATCCGGTCGAGATCACCGTCCAACGCGTGCTTAGCCTGGGCCAGGACATTGAGTGCTGATAACCGGGCGGCGGCCTGGCCCGCTTCGAGGCTTTGCTCACGCCCGACATGACCGATATATTTGATGTCGCCATCAATCGCTGGCAACTGGCCAGAGACACGCAACGTGCCATTATAAATCAGATAGGTCTCGATTTTAGCTGCTTTCGGAATGGCGGCGGCGGGTATTTCAATCCCAAGCTCTGCCAGACGTGCCTCAATGTTTGCCATAAAATCATTCCTCTCCTTTTGCCGGTTAGTTTAATTCCTCCCGCCCCTTTGTCTAGAAATCAAATGATCTGGAACCTTTCAAAATCACCTGCAAACTGCTAGAGAATTCGAACAAGAAAATCCAATGGGGAAAAGAGTAAAGTCTATGAAAGCAATCCGCGTTACCGAGAAATCCGAAAGCTCTGATGATCTGAAATTAGAGCTCGCCGAAGTCGAGACACCAAAAATTAAGGATGGGGAATGTCTGGTAGAAATCCATGCCAGCGGCATCAACCCGAGCGACGTCAAAGCATTGCTCGGTAAAATGCCAAACCTCACCTGGCCGCGCACACCAGGCCGGGATTATGCCGGCGTTGTCGTTGAAGGACCAAGCGAATTGATCGGTAAGGAAGTTTGGGGTACCGGCGGTGATCTCGGCATGGGGCGCAATGGCGCACATGCGGAGTTCAATGTCGTCGATGCGGCGGGTATTCGAGAAAAGCCCAAAAATCTTTCGATGGCGGAAGCCGGTTCGATCGGCGTTTCCTGGACATGCGCGTGGCTGGGTATGGTACCCGGCGCCCATGTTGCTTCAGGCGAAACCGTTGCAGTCCTCGGCGCCAATGGCAAAGTTGGCGAATCCGCCATCCAAATCGCTACCGCCGCCGGTGCCAGCGTCATTGCGGTCGAGCGCTCACGCGATGAATATTATGGTCACGCAACAGGGCCGGTTGATGTCGTTAACCTCGAAAAAGAGCCTGATCTGCAAAAAGCGATCATGGATCGCACAGCTGGCAAAGGCGCTGACATTATTATGAACACCGTCGGCAGCCCTTATTTTGACGTCGCTTGCAATTCCATGGCCAAACAAGGCCGGCAGATTATCGTTACCACGATTGTCGAAGACAACACGATCAATCTTCGGACTTTCTACCGCGGCAATTATCGTATGATCGGCGTCAGCAACATGGATCACGACAATATTCTTTCCGGGGAATTGCTGGAAGATATGAAGTCCGGCTTTGAAAGCGGTGCCTATAAGCCCTATCCGATCAAAGACGAAAATGTCTACAGCCTGGAAAATGCGGGTGAGGCTTATAAAATTGTGCTCAAAGGCCTGTCGCGTGATCGTATTGTCATCAACCCAAAAGCCTGAGGTTTAAATGGCCCATTTCGCCAAATCATCAAATAAGGCCCTGCCACTTATCCCGCTGACCAAAGATAAACTCGCGGGCTGGACAAAAAAGCAAAAACAGGCGGTCCGGGTTTGGATTTCCAGTACCGGGTTTAAAGCAAGCCCAGGCTCAATTTGTCTTATCTCTGATGAAAATGGCAAACTCGCCCAAGTCTTGGTTGGTGTCTCCGACCAGGCTGATCTTTGGGATTGCGGCAATTTGTCAAAATCTTTGCCAGACGGCGTTTACGCCTTTGAACAAGGCCGCACTCCCGACATTGAGAAATGGGCACTTGGCTGGGCATTGGGGGCCTATAGTTTCGATCGCTATAAGAAAAACACCCCGCCGAAGCGGGCGCGGTTGCATCTGCCAAAGGGCTCGGACGCAAAATTGCTCGAAAGTGCGGTTGAAGCGACTTATCTGGTGCGCGATCTGATTAACACCCCGGCGGGCGATATGGGAGCGGCACAATTAGCCAGCGCGGCCCGTAAACTAGCCAAAAGCCACAAAGCTAAATTCAGCGTCATCGTTGGTGATGATTTATTGAAAAAAAACTATCCGGCTATTCATGCGGTTGGCCGGGCGGTTGAGACCAGAGACCAGGCGCCCCGCCTGATCGATTTTAGCTGGGGCAATGTAAAAGCGCCCAAAGTGACGTTGGTCGGCAAGGGCGTCTGCTTTGATACCGGCGGGCTGGATCTCAAATCAGCCGGTGGCATGAAATTGATGAAAAAAGATATGGGCGGTGCAGCCAATGTTTTAGGGCTCGCCCATATGATCATGGCGGCAAAATTACCGCTCCGCCTGCGGGTGCTTATTCCGGCGGTGGAAAACGCCGTATCGGGCAATGCACTTCGGCCCTTGGACGTTGTAAAAAGCCGCAATGGCAAAACCATTGAGATCGGCAATACCGATGCGGAGGGCCGGGTCATCTTGGCCGATGCGCTTGCCGAAGCCTGCCGAGAGAAGCCAGACCTCGTCATTGACTTTGCGACCCTGACCGGCGCGGCGCGTGTCGCGCTTGGCACCGAGCTGCCGGCCCTTTTTACCAATGATGATAAGTTTGCTGAAGCCGTCACAAAAACCGGCCTCACCGAACAAGACCCGCTTTGGCGATTACCGCTATGGCCGGGCTACCGCAAGATGGTTGATGGCAAGACAGCCGATCTGACCAATGCGCCGGAAGGTGGTTACGCTGGCGCAATTACTGCGGCGCTGTTCCTGCAAGAATTCGTCGATGTCAAAACGAAATGGGCACATATCGATATGATGGCCTGGAACCCTAGCCAAAAGCCAGGCCGTCCCGATGGCGGTGAAGCCATGGCGATCCGGGCAATATTTAAGACACTCAAAGATAATTTCATTTCTTAATCTTATCGAAACGAATTTGGAACAAATTTAGCGTTAATCGTCGCCGAGCCTCAGTTTATGATTGGCTTTTGTTCGAAATTGCAATAAAAACGATACGAGGTCGAAATGACTTTACAAGATAGGTGTGTTGATATGGGCATTGAGTTAACCCCCAATCAAGCTTTGGACATTTGGTGCGGCGCCGCTGTTGATGGCGTGCGGCGCGATGCGCCCGATCTATCGGCCCGGCAAATGGCGCTCTTGTTGTTGGTCTATATGACAGAGGGGCCGCATACAGTACGCGGTCTGGCCGAAGGCCTTAACATTTCCAAACCGGCTGTCACTAGAGCGATTGACCGGCTCTCGACACTCGATATGGTGCGCCGCAAATCAGATGAAAATGATCGCCGCTCGGTGCTGGTTCAGCGGACCGTCAGAGGCTCTATTTTCTTGCGCGAATATAGTGAGATCATCGCGACGGCAGCCAAGAACTCCACCGTTCAGTAATTTCAGACAGAGGATGCCACTTCGTGGCCGACCCGTTTAAACCGGGTTAAATAATCCGGCAATATCGCTTCGGCAGGTGTTGCCGCAACGCCAAGATCCGCCAAAGTCTTCGCTCCTTCACCAACAACGTTATCGACTTCCAATAGTTTGACCTGATCATAGGTCAAAAGCGGGGCCGGTATTTTTTGCAAAAACCAGCCGACAATGGCCAAATACCAAAAAGGTATCGGGGCTAAAATTCGTTTGCGGGCGACATTCTCGAGCAACAATTTCATTATTTCGACACTGCTATAGACGGTCGGTCCACCGAGCTCATAGGTCTGGCCCTTGGCCGCGTCCGAGCCAAGCGACGCAATAATCCCATCAGCGACATCGCCTACATAAACCGGCTGAAACTTAGTGCCGCCATCGCCATAAAAATCGATCTGCAGTGCGGTATCGTCCTGGAACCATTTGAAGATTGGAAAGCCCGGGCAACCAAAGACCGGCATCACCCAGGTAAAGCGTGACAGGCCGGCGAAATAATTGAAAAAATGATCTTCTGCGCCAAAAACCACGCTCGGCCGAATAATCGTTACCCCTGGAAAGGCAGCTTTTACGGCGGCTTCACCGGCGGCTTTGGTCTGGGCATAGCGCGCCTCAGAGTTTTCATCCGCGCCAATGGCAGAAATCTGCACTAAATCCTGAACACCGGCAGCTTTGGCAGCTGCGGCAACATTGCCAGCGCCCTGAGCATGAATATTGTCGAAATTCTGCTGACCCCATTCAGATAATAGCCCAACCAGATTGACCACGCTGGTCGCGCCATTTACCGCTGCGCTAAGCGTTTCCGGGCGTTTCACATCGGCGGCAAAAGGCACAATCTGGCCGACATCGCCCATCGTCATCATATAACGCGCATCTTCGGGATCTCTGACCGCGACCCGGACAATTGCGCCAGCCGCCGCTAATTTGCGGACCAAATGCCGACCGATAAACCCAGAACCACCAAAAACTGTCACAATGCGCTTTGCCATAATATTTCCGTTCTGTTTGAACCCGTTCTGTTTGAACATTGTCTTAAAACTATAAATTGCCCTTCTCTAATACAATTTCAAGACGTTCCGAACAACCAAAACCCGCAGCAAAATTGTGCCAAAATAGTTTGAAATTTGAATCTATATTGACAGCCGGGAGGCAGGAGGGTACGACCTCCCCTCGTTAAATCGCCGCAGCACTTTATATAAGTGTTTAGAATGCCCAGGTGGCGGAATTGGTAGACGCGCTGGCTTCAGGTGCCAGTGGCCGCAAGGCCGTGGAAGTTCGAGTCTTCTCCTGGGCACCATTTGTTGCTAGAATTAGGCGAAACAATAGGAAACTATCACATTGGCTATCCATTTTTATCAAGGTGACATTCCGGCTGATCTCGATTTTGGCGACAGCATCGCGATTGATACGGAAACCCAAGGCCTAAACTTACAGCGTGATCGGCTTTGCCTGATCCAATTGTCGGCGGGTGATGGCGATGCGCATTTGGTGCAGTTTAAAGCCGACGAATATGACGCACCCAATCTCAAAAAAGTGCTGAGTGACCCGAAAAGCACCAAGATTTTCCATTTTGCCCGCTTTGATATTGCCTCGATCCAAGCCTATCTCGGGGTCTCCTGTACACCGGTTTTTTGCACCCGCATTGCATCGCTTTTGACCCGAACCTATACCGATAAACATGGACTCAAAGATATATGCGCTGAATTGCTCGGCATCGAGATCTCAAAACAGCAACAACAATCAGATTGGGCGGCCGAGGAACTATCTCTCGACCAGCAGGAATATGCCGCCGCCGATGTGCTCTATCTGCACCGCTTGATGGAGGTTCTGATACAGCGACTGGAACGGGAAGGTCGCATGGCAAACGCCCAAGCCTGTTTTAACTTTTTACCCCACCGGGCTGACCTCGATCTCGAGGGTTGGGGAAATCTGGATATTTTTGCCCATTAAGAAGGTGCCGCCCCTGACGATAGTCGGGTGGATTTTTTGGGATTTAATCAAATTTTAGCCAGTAGCTGCAACGATGCTGATAGACCGAAAAATTGAATTGAGTTCTGTATGAGCAATAGCCCGACGACCAATGTAAATGATCTTGAACGTGCCAAGCAGGTTTTAGCGCTTGAGGCCGCGGGATTGACCGGGCTCGCCCAATCGCTGAACGGCGCGCTTTCTGAAGCGCTGGACATTCTACAAAACTTGAGCGGTCGGATCATTGTCACCGGCATGGGAAAAAGTGGTCATGTTGCCAATAAAATTGCTGCGACCTTGGCCTCAACCGGCAAGCCAGCCTTTTTCATTCACCCAGGTGAAGCAAGCCATGGTGATCTCGGCATGATCGGTGATGAAGATGCCGTCATCGCGCTCTCGAATTCAGGGGAGACGCCTGAGCTCTCTGATATCATTGCGTATACACGCCGTTTTAAAATCCCACTGATCAGCATCACCTCAGGTGCCAACAGCACCATGGCAACGGAATCCGATGTCGCGCTTATTTTACCGCCGGCCGAGGAGGCCTGCGTCATTGGTCTTGCCCCCACCACATCAACGACCATGATGATGGCTTATGGCGATGTTTTGGCCGTCGTGCTGATGGAGCGCCAGGGATTTACTGCCGAGGATTTCAAGTTACGCCACCCAGGTGGACGTCTTGGCCTGCGACTGCTGAAAGTTGCCGACATCATGCATAGTGGTGCGGCCCTGCCTGTTGCCAAAGGATCCGATCCGATGACGGAGGTGTTGCCGGAAATGACGGCGAAAAGCCTCGGCTGCATCGGCATCATTGATGACAAAGGAGCGTTGGCCGGCATTGTTACCGACGGTGATTTGCGCCGTCATATGGCGGATGACATTCTCAACCGGACCGCCGCCGAGGTCATGACACCGAGTGCCAAAACAATTCGGCCCAGCGCTTTAGCAAGCGAGGCCCTGCAAATTATGAACGATGCAAAAATAACCAGTCTTTTTGTCGCGGATGAAAATAAAGTGGTGGGACTGTTACATATCCACGACTGCCTCCGCGCAGGTATAGCCTAAAGATTGAAAATGGAGATGGCGGGAGCACAGCCTTTGTCATCAAAGACAGATCAAAACCGCGATTCTCTTTTTAATCGCGCAGCAACAAAGGCCAAGACAAGCGCTGGCAGCGTTAAACTTCGCCGGCCCGCTGGCTATAGTCGCTACGTCTCGTTTATGAAATTTCTATTGCCGGCGATCGCGCTAGGTTTGATTGCGCTCATATTTCTCTGGCCGCAGATTAAACCTACCGACAATCGGTTTTCGATCAGTTTTAAAAGCGTTCAGTCCGTCAATCCGGAAGATCCCAGCATGATCAATGCGCGCTTTGTCGGCACCGATAAAAAAAATCAACCCTTTTCGATTACCGCCGACCTGGCAAAAAACATCATTGTCGGCGGCTCCGCGGTCGAGTTGGAAATGCCAAAAGCCGATATCGGCATCAAAGACGGTACCTGGCTTGTCGTCACCGCCAATAACGGACTTTATGATCAACAGGGTAAAACGCTGGAACTTTTAGGGGCGGTCAATCTGTTTCATGATTCCGGCTACGAATTCAATACGGAAAAAGCCAACATCGATCTCAGCAATGGCATTGCCACCAGCAAGGTAAAAATCACCGGCCAGGGTCCTTTCGGCAATTTGATAGCCGAGGGGTTTAGAATAGAAAACAAAGGCAATCGCTTTATCTTTACCGGTAAATCCAAACTGGTCATTCAACCGAACGCCCGTAAGAAATGAAGAGTAGAGTCAAGATGATCAAATTCCTACCCTACCAAATGCTTCTTCTGATGGTTCTATTGACCCCGTCTCAGGCTTTGGCGCAATCGCTTGATCTTGCCACCGGGAAAAGCGATCAGCCGATCGAAATCACGGCCGATAACGGCATTGAATGGCAGCGCGACAACCAGGTAATGATTGCCACAGGTAAGGCCAAAGCCTCACGCGGCAACGCCCATATCGAAGCCGATACGCTCCGCGCTTATTATCAGAAAGGTAGTGAAGGCGGATCATCCCTGTCACGCCTGGATGCTGTCGGACGGGTAAAAATTACGTCGCCCACTCAACTTATTACCGGTGACACCGGGGTTTATGATCTCGAACAAGCCGTTCTGGTGGTATCCGGCAAAAAAGTCACACTGGTTTCGGGCAAAGACAAAATCACCGCGACCCAGCAAATGGAATATTATGAAAAGAAGGACATGGCCGTTGCCCGGCAAAATGCCACAGCCAACCATGATGGCAAAGTTTTGCGGGCCAATACTTTGGTGGCGCTTTTTTTCAAAGATAAGCGCGGCAAGTCGCAAGTCAGCCGGGTCCAGGCTTTTGAAAATGTTCGCGTCGTTACCAAGACCGAGTCGATTTGGGCAAATAAGGGCATCTATGATGTGACATCGGGAATTGTTACGCTGAACGGCAATGTTCGCATCACGCGGGACGGCAATCAACTCAATGGCGATAGCGCGGTCATTAATTTAAATACCGGAATTAGTAAGCTGTTAACCGACCCTCGTGTATCATTACCTCAACAAAATTTAAATAACACCCAACCGCGTAAAAAGAAGCGGGTAAGGGGATATTTGGTGCCGAAAAAGAAATAGCGCGTGAGGAAATCTACCAAAGTTTCAACTTTCTATATTTCCATCCCGTTGTTTGCTTTCAGGCCCCAATCGTTTAAATTGGTATAGAGCCTCTTGTCCTTTGACATGAACGCTTACATATTAAGGTATGCAACAAATAAGAATGTGGAAATAACGGTTTAATATGAGCGGCGACAACATCACGCCATCGAATTCGAATGGCCCAGCTGACAAGAGCTCGAATGGCATTCGGGCGGTCTCCGCATCCGAGTCTTCTGGAACAGAGTCTAGCAGTGATGCTCCGCCGCGTCTGGTAACGGATAATTTTCGCGGCCTGACGGCAGAGAATCTCGGCAAACGATTTGATAAGCGTCCCGTTGTCCGCGGCGTTTCGCTTTCGATCGAGCGCGGCGAAGTTGTTGGCTTGCTGGGCCCCAATGGCGCCGGTAAAACCACCTGCTTCTATATGATCACCGGCCTCATTCAGCCCGATTACGGCACCATTACGATGGATGGCCAGGACCTTACAGATTTGCCGATGTATCGGCGTGCTCGATTGGGTATTGGCTATTTACCTCAGGAAGCTTCGATCTTCCGAGGCCTCACCGTTGAAAACAATATCCGGGCTGTACTCGAAGTCGTCGAGAAATCGCGGGAACGTCGCGAAGCCGTTCTTGAAGCCTTGCTGGCTGAATTCTCCATTACGCATTTGAGGCGCACGCCGTCTCTGGCGCTTTCCGGTGGCGAGCGACGACGTGTTGAAATCGCCCGCGCCTTGGCTTCGCGCCCCCATTTTGTTTTATTGGATGAGCCGCTCGCCGGTATTGATCCAATCGCTGTTTCCGATATTCGAGATCTCATTTCGCATCTCAAAGACCGTGGCATTGGTGTTCTCATTACCGATCACAATGTCCGCGATACTTTGGATATCATTGACCGTGCCTATATTATTCACGATGGCATGGTGCTCATGGAAGGGTCCCCCTCCGATATTGTCGGGAATGAAGACGTTCGCCGAGTCTATCTTGGGGATCGGTTCAGCTTGTAGGTGTGACGTAGCATGGCGCTGACACCGCGATTAGAACTCAGGCACAGCCAGTCACTTGTTATGACGCCGCAATTGCAGCAGGCGATCAAGCTGCTGCAAATGTCGAACATTGACCTGAACGAATTTGTCGAGAGCGAGCTGGCGGAAAATCCGATGCTGGAGCGCGATGACAGCAACTCGCCGGACAATCACGATGGCTCGGGCGAGGCCGTTACTGAGACCGAAGATTCAAATGAAGACTCTGGTAGTGATGGACCGGATGGCCTTGAAGCCATCGACATGAATACCAGCGATCATGTAACCGATGATCAAGTGAATGCGCTTGATATGGAAAATTACGACAATGTCTGGGATGGCGAGCCAGCCGCAGAACCGGTCAGTGCCTCTGCAAATGAAGATGGCGGCTCACTTTCTGAATGGAGCACGCCGGTCGGAAGTGGCGGCAATACTCAGTTTGAAAACTCTGACTATTCATTAGAGCAAACCATCAGCCAGGAAATCTCCCTACGTGATCATTTGCTTGAACAAATCCAAATGGACATTACGGATCCAACGGACCGTATCATCGCCATGTATTTATTGGATATGCTTGATGAAGCGGGCCGTATTCCGGACGAGTTAGAAGATGCAGCAGAGCGTCTTGGCTGTAGCCTCAATCGCGTTGAGAAGGTGCTTGAAAGTTTGCAGGCCATAGACCCGCCCGGTATTTTTGCCCGCGATCTCGCCGAATGCTGGGCCATCCAATTGCGTGACCTGGATCGCTTTGACCCCGCGATGGAGGCATTGCTTGAAAATATTGAGCTTTTAAAGCAGCACGAATACCAAGCGCTTTCCAAAATTTGCGGTGTTGATCTGGATGATATCAAAGACATGATCGATGAGATCTGGGCGCTTAGTCATAAGCCTGCAGAAGCCTTTGATCATATCATTGCCCAGCCCATCACGCCGGATGTCATCATGCGCTCAGGACCTTCCAACACCTGGATCGTTGAGTTGAATAACGACACCCTGCCAAAAGTACTGGTCAACAATCAATATTATGCCTCAATCAGCAAATCGGTGCGGACCAAAGATGAAAAACAATATGTCACCGACAAGCTGCAAATTGCCAATTGGCTTGTTAAGTCATTGCATCAGCGTGCGACCACCATCCTCAAAGTCGCCACCGAAATCGTCCAGCAACAGGAAGCCTTTTTTGCCAAAGGCGTCGAGCATCTCAAGCCTCTCGTGCTCCGCGATATAGCCGAAGAAATTGAAATGCATGAAAGCACGGTCAGCCGAGTGACTTCTAACAAATACATCAATACACCCAGAGGTATCTACGAGCTTAAATATTTTTTCACGACCGCGATCAGCTCGTCGACCGGCGGCGAGGCCCATTCAGCGGAATCCGTGCGCCATCGCATTAAGGCGCTAATTGATGATGAACTGCCGACAAAAATTCTCTCCGATGACAAGCTGGTCGAGTTACTTAAAACCAGCGGCATTGATATCGCGCGGCGCACCGTCGCCAAGTATCGCGAAGCCATGAAAATTCCCTCTTCGGTACAACGCCGAAGAGAAAAAAAACGCGCTGCCGGCTTTTGATTTTCTAATTTATTTGGCTGTTTTCTGCGAATTTTTAATAAATTTTAAAGGATATACTTGACACCAAAGGCTGTCCGTTTTAGGTTCCCGCCGTCCTGATCTGAAAGATGATTTTTGGGAAAAAATAAAAATCCCAGATGATATTTTCAGGAAGTAAGATCAGCGCTCGAAACTGTATTATTTGGAACAACATTTTAATAGATGACCGATCTCAAACGATCGTCTCTGCACCGGACTATGAATTTATTTCACCACGCACCGCCGCTTCCAGGCACCGTCGAAATTGGCAACTTGGCTCTTGAGCCAGCCCAAAAAGGTGCTTGGCGTGATAAATATCTGGTATCCGTTGTTTCAGGAAGTTAATAAAGGATCGTTATGGAACTCACCGATCTACTGACGCCGGAAAGCATTGTTGCCAATCTAAAGGCGACGAGTAAAAAACAAGCGTTACAGGAATTATCAAAGCGCATTGCTGAAGTCATTGAGCATGATGAGCGGGATATTTTCGATATCTTGTTAGAGCGTGAAAAACTCGGCACGACCGGCGTTGGTGACGGCATCGCCATTCCGCATGGCAAACTGGAATCCCTCGAAAAACTGCACGGCTTCTTTGCTCGCCTCGAGCGCCCGGTAGATTTCGACTCGATCGATGAGCGCCCAGTAGATTTAATCTTCCTATTGCTGGCCCCAGAATCCGCCGGCGCGGATCACCTAAAAGCTCTGGCCCGCGTCTCTCGCCTGCTACGCGATAAAGCCAATTGCGACAAACTCCGAGGCTCGGATAACCCCGAAGCCCTCTACGCCCTCCTAACCACCGACGCCGCCCACCGCGCTGCCTGAAGCTTTTCAAATACCCTCCCCGTCATCCCAGACGTGGTCCGGGATCCAGGATTCTCCAGGAGCGCCGAAGAAATTGCAACTGACCTAAAGGAGACTTTAGCAAATATTTGAATTATTGGAGGCCAGGTATTTTTCAGCCGGTTGATTTCAGTGATTTAGCTTACATATTTAATTAATAGCTCGACAAGGTTCCATGGATTTCGCATCGGACTCAGTCGCTCGAGAGTCAAAGGGAAATTAACAAAAATGATAGACCCACTAAAGCAGGTCTTTGAACGTCGCCGAAGTCTACGGTCTCGAGTCCAGATAAAGGGACGGATTCAAGAACTTCATGATTCGTGCATTCCATCCTATTGCCATCCCAACTGGGCGGCCTCGATAGTCGCTTGGTGGCGGCTTTTTCAAGCTCGTCGTTTATACAAACGCTTTGGCACTGAGGGTGCTGTATTGGATTTTGGCAGTGGCACTGGTGAGCTTGGTCATTTATTGGGACAAGATATTGAGTATCATTTTGTCGAGAATGATGAAGAGCAGCTACACATCCTGAAGCAAGACTTGCCCTACGCTGTCCGTCACGACACATCAGCCGTCCCGAAAAATTCCTTTTCTTTTGTTTTTGCGCTTGATTCTCTAGAGCATAATGAAAACTTCCCCGAACTAATTGACCTTCTCGTTGGATCCTTCAAACCCGGGGGTCAGCTTTTGATATGCGGCCCAACGGAGAATTTCCTGTATCGGATCGGTCGGGCGATCGCTGGATTTACTGGCGAGCAACACGTCACCAATATTTACGCGATTGAAAAGGTGTTAGCCGAAAAATTAGACAAGGTAGCCATCAAAACCGTCTTCTTTGGCCTGCCGCTCTTTAGGTTATCCGTTTGGCGGGGAAAACAAAGCGCGTAGAAACACACAAGTTCAACTTGTCCGAATTGATTCAGGGTAGAAAAATCGAGCCCTAGCTAATGAACATTAACCGGATAGAGCTCGCTTTGGATGGTCATGGCGCGGGCGAGTTCGAATTCGGGGGCCATGCCGATTTGCTCGCCATCAGCAGCAAAAATGCCATAGATGTCTTCGCCGTTTTCGACAATCGGCTTGATATAGGCAACTTCGTCCAGCCCAAGATAAATCAGATCACCGAGCGTCGGATCACTGTTAAATTTAATCGCGGCGTTATCGGCCACGGAATCATCCTTTGAATCATCTTGGGGATCATCATACTGCGTCATTCTGAGACCTTTTTACGTACTCTTGAAAACAAAATTCTCGTTAGATCTATTTCTCGGGATCCAACTCAATTGTCTTAGGGGTGTTTTTACCACCTGATTGAACTTTCTCAATCTTAATTTTCTTAACTTCCGGCTCGGGAATTGGGCGCGCCAAATTAATATGGAGCAAACCGTCTTCAAGGCCCGCCGATATCACTTCCATGCCTTCTGCCAAAACAAAGCTGCGCTGGAACTGGCGGGCAGCAATGCCGCGGTGGAGGTAGATGCGGTCATCTTCTTCATCCGAGTTACGGCCTCGGATCACGAGCTGATTGTCCTCGGTGGTAACTTCAAGATCATCCATTGAGAAGCCGGCGACAGCCAGCGTAATGCGGAGCGCCTCTTCATTGATCTGCTCAATATTATAAGGGGGGTAGCCTTCGGCTGAAGATTTTGCGACGCGATCAAGCACGCGTTCAAAATGGTCAAATCCCAATAGTAATGGGCTATCAAAAACGGGAAGACGAGACATCCAACCCCTCCTTTAAAAAGCGAGTTTTGGTAGTTTAAGGCCCAATTTCGGCACCTTTTAGCCAATTTTCTCGAACATCTACCGCGACAAACGAAGTCCCCAGCAAAACCGCTCGAACAGTCCTAATTTGGCAGATAAATGCCGCGCGTCAAGAGTTGAAGCCCGGAAAGTTGAATACCCAGGTCATGCCCGTGTATAACGCTGCGTGCTAGGGGGGTCTAAAAGAGTTGCAGGATAGCGCGCTCGGACTGGGCGGTTACTTTAACGGCGGCGACAGAGAGCTGAGAGCGGGTTTCGAGCGATAACGCGGTTGCGGCCGCTTCATTTAAGTCGGTTTCGAGCAATTTAGCCTCACCCTCTTCAAGTGAGTTCACCAATTTATCGTTAAACTCCTCACGAATAGACAGCACCGTCGCTTCTGAGCCCAAATGCTCGGCTGTGGCGCGAATTTCAGAGATGGCGGCATCGATGGTCGTGCTATCGGTAATATCCAAGCCGAGGGCCGCGGAATCTGACGCTACGCCGGTAACGCTTAAGGCAGAAGAGCCATCTTCATTAAACTCGACGGTCAAACTATCAGGGGAGCCGCTGACCAGATTGGTGCCGCCGAAGGATATATCCTCCGCGAGCGCATCCAGTTGAGCTTTTAACTCGGTAAAGCGATCACTGGCGAGAGCTTGATCGGCAGCGGACCCGGCCTGCTCATATTGCAGAGAGGTTGCTTTGAGCTCGTTTAAAATACTTTCGATATAGCCGAGACCCAGCGTGGCCGTCTCAACCTTGCTGACGCCTTGGCTGATTGAATCTTTGATGGTGAGAAGGTCCGACGCGCGGTTCGATAGATCTTTGGCAACCGAAACGGCGAGCGGATTATCACCTGGGCCTTGATGATCCTGACCCGTCGAAATCCGCAAATGATTCTGTTCTGTGAGCGCCGCTATCTTTTGTATGGAGAAAAGCGTTGTATTAACTGTGCTGGAAAGTCCGACTTCCATCTTATTAAATCCTTCAATAGTTCTGCCGCCATACCTTCAAAAACTCATTTTCCTGAAGTTTTAGGCCGTTAACTTTGCGCCCGGACATTTCCATCCGTTTGCCATTTTCTGACTTAATTGATGATTCGTTACAATCATCTGCCACTGATTGGACGTTTATACACTAAAGCTATATATGGTGTCTGTGATCTATATCACAAGATAAATTCTCTTATCTTCCCCATAAGCATTTGAAAATAAACATTTTATTTTCAGTTTATCTGCAAGATTGCTTGGAATAATAGTAGCTCAATGCGACAATTTCGGCATCGGTTAGACCGAATACCTGGGCAGCCATGGTGCGGTGAAAGCGATCATTTTTCTTGCCCGGATTCTTTGCACTGCCGCGCATAAATTTCAACTGCTTGATAAGATAACCCATATTCTGGCCGGCTAATTTTGGATAGGAAATAAACGGGCTATGGCCTTTCTCGCCGTGACAAAATTCACACGCTTTGGCGGTTTTCGGCGCTTCAATCTTTACCGCATTTTTGCGAACCGAAGTGCAGACTTCATTAGCAAAATAAGTGGCCAAATTGTTGATTTCGTCATTACTTAAATTGGCGGCAGGCACATCCATCAAATGGTTATGGCGCTCCGCAATTTTGTAGCCGCCTGAGCTTTTTGGTTGCTCTGTTCGAAAAATCCGCAACTGATTGACGAGGTAGCGTTGATGCTGGCCGGCTAAATAAGGCACCGGTGGGAAGCTTCTTTTGCTGGCCCGGGCATGACAGCTCATGCATTTGTATTTCTCGGCCAGCTTTGCCCCAATCGCCGCGTCACCGGCATAACCGGGCGAGCCGACCAAAAAGAGGACCACGAACAAAATTTTAAAAATAGCTCTAACTATCATTGTTCGGGTTTTCGCAAATAGACAATCCAGTAAATAAGCGCGACCAAGACACCGCCGCCGGCAATATTGCCGAGTGTGACGGGGATGAGATTGGCGATGAAGCCATCGATACTAACGCCTGCGGCACCTGCTAAATAGCCCACCGGGATGAGATACATATTGGCAACTGAGTGCTCGAAGCCGAGCGCCACGAAGGCCGAGATCGGAAAGACGATGGATAATATTTTACCGCTGACCGTATGGGCGGCAAAACATAGCCAGACAGCCAAGCAGACCAGTACGTTACACAATATTCCGCGCAAAAAAGCCTCGATTGAGGGAATGGCCATTTTGGTTTGCGCAATCGATATGGCCGTCTTAGCGACGGCGCCGCCACCGGCATCCATCACACCAGACAGCGAAACCATCCCGGCCATCACGCCCGCACCGATGAAATTACCGATATAGACCCAGAACCAATTCCGCAGCAATTTCTTAGAGGTAATTTTGCCATCGGCCCAACCAATGACGATCAAACTATTGCCGGTGAACAATTCCGCCCCGCCGATCACAACGAGAATGAGGCCGAGCGAGAAGGCAATACCACCGACCAGTCTGCTCAGGCCGAACCCCAATCCGTTATCGGTAATGACAAGTGTGTAAAACATCGCGCCAAAAGCGATGAAGGCGCCGGCGAGAATTCCTAACACAAGCGTTTGCAGGATTGGCAGGTTTACTTTGCTGACGCCGGAACTTTCTACGCGGGCCGCAATCTCGGCTGGTGCATAGGCATCAATTCTAAATTGTCCGTCTATCAATACAGGTCCATTCAAAAATCTGCTTTAAATTCTTTATCTTTCTCGAGATATGTCAAATCGCCCGACTGGTATATGATGTATATCAATGAAATCAGATCAGTCTAGAGTAAAAATACAATATGGATAATCCAAATAATTCTAGCAGCCCAACACCTGAGTTAAGGCGCAGTCTTAATTTGCCGCTCATCGTGCTGTATGGATTGGGGACCACCATCGGCGGCGGTATTTATGTCTTAGTCGGTCGCATCGCCGCCCGAGCGGGTATGCTGGCACCACTTTCCTTTGTCGGCGCGGCTCTGCTGATCTCCTTTACCGCTCTCACCTATGCCGAGTTATCAAGCCGTTATCCCAGATGCGCTGGCCAAGCGATCTATGTTGAAAAAGGCTTTGGTCGCAAGGATCTCGCCACTCTCGTCGGCCTTCTGGTTATTTTGAACGGTGTGGTATCTTCCGCGGCGCTTTCCGATGGCTTTGTCGGTTACTTTCAAACGCTTCTCCCGGTGCCCACCTGGCTAGCCATTATCGGCGTGACCATCGTTCTGGGCTTGCTGGCATCCTGGGGCATTAGCGAATCCGTTATCCTAGCCAGCGTCATTACCGTGATTGAAGTCGGTGGCCTCTTAATAATTATTTGGGTCGGCCGCGATGAATTTTCCACGCTGGCGGCGCGCAGCCATGAGCTTGTCCCGACGTTTGAAAGCTCGGTTTGGATTGGCATCCTCAGTGGCTCGTTCCTAGCCTTTTATGCCTTCATTGGCTTTGAAGATATGGTCAATGTCGCGGAAGAAATTAAAAACGTCGAAAAGACCCTGCCGGTGGCCATTATCCTAACCCTAATCATTACCGGCCTGGTTTACGTTGCCGTCTCACTGGTCGCGGTTCTCAGTGTTGCACCGCAAACCTTGGGAGAGAGCACGGCACCTCTCAGCCTGATCTATGAAACTAAAACCAAGGAGGATGCGACCCTGATCAGTATCATCAGCATATTCGCCGTGTTAAATGGCGCACTGATCCAAATCATTATGGCGGCCCGGGTTCTCTACGGCATGAGCAGAAATAACATGATGCCGGACGGCCTCAAATTTCTCGGCGACGTTCACCCCAGAACGCAGACGCCGATCAAAGCGACTTTTGCCATCATTCTTTTAATCTGCATTTTGGCCCTGGGCTTTTCGATCGAAATCCTCGCCGAAACAACATCGCTGATCATTTTAGTTATTGCCTGCCTGGTCAATGGCGCCCTTTTACGCTTGAAGCTCACGGCACCCGCCCATCAAACAAGCGCCGGGCTGGTTGTGCCGATCTGGATACCCGCATTGGGTATGATTGTGAGTTTTAGCTTTGCTGCGATGGTGCTGGTTGATCTGGTTAAGCCATTTGGCGGCTAGCGGATTTATATTTGGCTCTCGGTTGCAATTGCAAATATTTGTTCTTTTAGATCGCCGTAAGGGGCAACAACATCCTCACCAAATATCGGATCCTCAGCGTCACGAAGGTCGGCTTCTATTTCCTTCCAATCGGCTGGCGATAAGGCGCGCATAGCAGCCGGGAAGAAACGTAGCTCTTCAAGCATAATGTGGCTTCTGAAAAAATTGATAAATTCTTTCGCCGCGGCAATAAAATCATCGCGAGGCTGTTCTGAATCGAGCAAAACATTTTTCAACGTCGCGGCAAACTCCGACGTCAACTTGGCCAATTTCAAATGCTCAACTTCAAGATCACCCATTAATTCAGCCGTCTTTTGATCCCGCGCGCAAAGTTTTTGGTAGAGACGATCCTCTTTGGGATGATGGCTGACATCGGGGAAGCTGCTGAGATAGTCGACAATTTTTTCGACCAAATCATAATCAGGCTCTTCCGCCTTTTCGAAAAGAGCAATCTCGCGGGTCAGTATTTCCAGCACACGTGAAAAATTCCGATGTTCGTCTCTAAGTGCATCGAGAACTCTAACCATCACGCCTTTCCTCCTCAGGTTCTGTTGGGTTATCTGGTGATCATAAAATAGGGCGTTGTAGAGTGGTGAGCCTTGATCCAAGTCAATGCAGATTTGCCGCGTCGGCACTAGAGTCCTTGAAAATAACAATTGAGCCCTAAGCAGAGGATACCCTCATGAAATACAAAGACATTCTCGTGCACGTCGATTCTTCAGAGCAATCCGTGGCCCGATTAGAGATTGCAGCAAAGATCGCCAAGCAGCACGAAGCCCATCTCACCGGCCTCTATGTTGTGCCGAATTTATATATTCCACCGCTTCAAGATATGGCGCAGTTGCCGCCGGAATATATCGAGCAGCAAACCGAAGCGGCTGAGGAAGAAGCCAAGAAAGCTGAGCTTAGCTTTTACGAAGTGGTCAAAACAGCAGGTGTCGCCCATGAATGGCGCAAAGATGAAGGTGTGCCGGTTGATGTCATTCGGCTGCATTCCAGGTATTGTGATCTGCTCATTCTCGGACAACGCAATCCAAATTCCACTGACTATCTCGGCGATATACCAGACGGCGTCATCTTGTCGGTGGGCCGCCCTGTGCTCATCATTCCTTACAGCACAAAAGTAAAGAATATTGGTGAACGCGTCATGGTCGGCTGGGATTCCTCAGCACAATCAGCTAGAGCGATTCATGACGCGATCCCGCTGATGAGTGAGGCCAAAAAAGTAGATATCATTGCCGTCAACCCGAGCACTGGCGCCGGTGGTTCTGAGGGACATGGCGATACCCCATGCGCTGACATCAGTCTTCATCTGGCCCGCCACGGCATAAATGCCGAAGCACAATCCATCACTGTCAGTGATATCGGTATCGCCGACATATTACTGTCGCGCGCAGCGGATAAAGGCGTCGATCTATTTGTAATGGGGGCCTATGGGCATTCCAGATGGCGCGAGCTGGTCCTGGGTGGCGTGACAGCTCACATGCTGGATCACATGACCATGCCGGTCTTAATGGCGCATTAGGTTACTGGGGAATTATTGTGCGGCTCTGACGACAGCCACCGCTCTAGCGCCGAAAGTAGACATCTGACTCGGAGCACCGGTGGCTAGGATATCTCGAGCAATAACTTGTTGAGATCAATTTATTAAGGAAATTTCCTGTATTCGCAATAAGGCTTTGTCGCGCGCCGCGTTGACCCGATTCTCAGCCTCGAGTGAAGCTGATTTGATGGTTTCGGCGGCAACTCGATTAATTTCAATGATCATGCTTCGATGCTGTTCCCCATCGGGGTTTCGATTTTCGGCTTTTGTTGGATTTCTGAAACCTGTCTAATTATTAGTTATTCTCGTTGTCGCGGATAACGTGCTGGGTCGATCAATTGAAATCGCGACCCAAAGCGGGCATTAGACACCGGCGTTTAAATTCTTTATTCATGACGGGTGGAGTTGGCCGGTATTTATTAGTTTTTCATACCTGAGTTAGGAAATTGTTTTGAAGCGCTATGTTTCAATAATACTTGTTAATTTAATCCTTATTTTGATTCTATTGATTCCCATAGAACTTATTTTTGGTGGATGGTTAAAAGCACCAGGTATGTGGGATTTTGCTGCCTACAGAAATGTCCATTGGCGCATCGGTGTCGAACGTTATTATAAACGAAGTGATCGGATTAATTACAAGCGGGATTACTATGGATTCCGAGGCAATTACAAAAATATTGAAGACATAGATATACTCACAATTGGTGGTAGCACGACCGATGAACGATTTGTAAATGATGGTGAAACATGGCCAGATACGTTGGCTAAATGTCTGCGGAACATTGGTTATGACGCTGACGTTGCAAATGCAGGTATCTCAGGCCAAAGCTCGGTCGGGCACATATTAAATTTCCATAACTGGCTGAACTATATAGATGGGTTAAGTCCAAAATATATTATTGCTTTTGTTGGCATAAATGAACGGGGTGTTGGGACAGCTTGGCAGAGCAAATTGGAAGATATTCGAACTTTTACCGAAGCACACGGCCAACACGACAAATGGAAAACAATACGAAAATGGTTGCGGAGAAATAGTGCCGTTTATAATTTGGTTAAAACGGTTGGGGGGAATATTAAGGCATGGGAATTGGGATACGCAATTTTACCAGATTTTCAAATTTCTGACCATGAGATTAATTCACCGAAACGTCTGAATGGGGCTGAGCAAGTTGAGTTGAATTATGCCCAGGACAGTAGGGAAATATTAAAAATAGACTCGCCTCAATACAAGCTTCATCTAGACAAGGTTCGAGCTGGCATTAATTCAAAGCTGCGGGGGTATGAGACGCGGATTGATCATCTGACAAAAGAAATTGTGAATTTTGGAGCGACCCCCATTTATGTGACAAACATTCGCGCAGATTATCGTTTCAAAGGAAAGTTCATTGCTGGCAAGTTGCGCAAATATTTTGAACTGGAGCCATATCACGAAGTTACGCGTCGGCATTGTCGTGAAAAAAACTTGTTATGTGTTGATGTTTCTAGAAAGGTTGAAGTCGCACCCGGAGATTTTTTCGATGTTATGCATACAACTCCATCTGGGTCACAAAAAATTGGCCAAGAGATATGCAACAAACTTTCTAGCCTAAATAATATTCACCTCAAAAAGCATTGATATCTTTGGCATAAAATGTGCCGTCTCTAGAGCCAATGAATTACAATATCCACGCCCTTTGAATTCGGTTATCTCTGCTAATGCCCGACTCTTTGACACCTAGATAGAACCTCAGCTCCACTCTCGAAACAGACGTTCATAAATTTAGAGAAAGGTCTCAGGTTCGAATTCCATGATTAGGGATTCAAGCACCGGAATGTGGACGGTGCGGCCGGCGAATTTTGCGACGCCATCGGATTCCATTTTCTTGATTGTCCGGGACATTGATTCCGGGGTCGTGCCGATCATCGCTGCCAGATCATGACGCGAGAGGGGTAGTTCGAACTCAGTTGGTCCCTCGGAATTTTTGTGGCCATATTTATCGAGTAGAACCATCAGCAGATGGGCAAAACGCGCGCGCACCGAAAGCGTGGCGTTATGAAGTATTTTCTCTTCCGCACTGCCAAGTGACCTCGACACACGTTTTAGATAGCGCAAGCCAAGGGCCGGATTGTGCTCCAGCAAAGAGCGCACGGTCGGGGAATCAATCACGCAAATGCGGGTTGGCTCGAGGGCCTCGGCACTGGCCTGATAGTCCTCACCCGCCAAAAGCGCCCGGTAGCCGAGCGTATCACCCGGCGTAACTAAATAAAGCAGAACTGAATTGCCATCGGCATCGGTTTTGCGGACGCCGACCATGCCGGTCTCCATGCAGAATACGCCTCGGCACGGATCACCTTCATGGAAGATGACCTCACCCGGGAGATATTCCTTGGTGATACGGCCTTTGTTTAAAAGCTCGATTTCGGCATCGCTCAAGACACACCATTCAGTCCGGTCACGGACTTGGCAGGTAAAGCAATTTATGGAACCCGAGCCCGATTGGGAGCCCGATCCAGTATCAGCCATTATGTTCCCTCGTTCATTATTCGAATAAAAACTTCACTTATTCGAATAACTTTCGTGTTGCGATTGACCAGCGTCAATTCATTTATTGCTGACACCCTATAAAATTAGCTTAACATTCGCAATCGGTTCTTAAAAAAAATGACACATTCAAATCAACCTTTTTCGCGATTTCTAAAATGCGCGCAAGCTTCAAGATGTCCCTCAGATTGTACCAAAACGCGAGCTGTTGATGCCTCAGAGCAGGGCTCGGATGTCACTGACCCGTCCGGCATTCGTGCGGCGGCCGAGAAATTTATCGAACGCTTTGGTGAAGATGCCCAACATCAAGCCAGCATTCGCGCTAATGAATTGCTGCTGGTGGGTGATATTCAAGGTCGAACCCGGTGGCAGTTGATCAGCAAAGAAGTCGAGCAATTGATGGAAAGCGTCGAAATTCCGCAAAAAACAGCTCTCAATTGACATATGTCAAGGTAACTGGTGCGGAATAGTGAGAGATTTAAGCATGTTCGAGGGGGCCGGAGCCGGGAAATTGGCAGGCCCATAACACAGAGTAGAAAGAGGAGAATCAAATGTTTGCAAAAGATATCATGACTTTAAACGTCATTACCGTTGGTCCGGATACCCCGATCAATGAGATTGCAAAGCTTTTGATTGAGCGCCGCATCAGTGCCGCGCCGGTTGTCGATGAAGGCAACATTCTGATCGGTATTGTCAGTGAAGGCGACCTCGTCCACCGCATTAGAGGTGATCATGAACTACCGCGTTCATGGTGGCTCAGCTTGATCGGTGATCCGAATGATGAACCTCAAGAGTATATTCGCTCCCACGGTAAAACAGCAAAAGACGTTATGACCAAAGATGTCGAAACCATTTCCGAATTCACCTCGATTTCTGAAATTGCTGAAACCTTGGAAGCAAAGAAAATTAAGCGTGTTCCTGTTGTCGATGATGGCAAATTGGTTGGCATTGTCAGCCGGGCTAATCTTATTCAAGCCCTGGTGGCTCATAAAGAAACCGGCCTGCCGAAAACCTCAACCTCTGACCAGGAAATTCGCGAAACACTCATGACTGAATTTAACAACCATGCTTGGGCTACCAATGCCACGCTGAATGTCGTCGTAAATGACGGCGTTGTCAGGTATTGGGGCTTTGTTGAATCGGAAGTTGCCAAGGAAGCCTTGCAACTTGCCGCTGAAAACGTGCCCGGTGTCGTGTCTGTTGAATCTAACTTAGGTATTTCCGCTGCTCCAACGGATTACATCTAGCGATGTAAGACAAGCGAGCAGCACTCCGGCGATCTGATCGCCAGTTGGGTCCTCCTACCGACCCAACGCATGTTCCCTGAGACTGATTGGGTCTGGTGATTTTTCACCAGACCCATTTTTTTATATGCAATAGCCATTTTTTTCGATAGACCTATTGAAAAAAAGATCAAAGCCGCTTACCCTGCCCTATACTTAAAATATGAGAGATCAATATGGCAGAAGAGTTCAACCCGGAAGACGTCAAACAGACTTGCGAAAGTTATGTCAAAAAGAAAGGGGCTCTGGCTTTTGGCCTGGCCAATATTGAGACCTTGGATCGCATCGCACCTGAGGGCTGTCGCCCGGCCGATATGTTGCCGAAAGTGAGGTCGGTTCTCACGGTTGGCGTGGGCGGTGGTACGCGGGGTTCATGGTCGGCAGATGCCAAAACCCTCGCCTACATTGGTGATACCGAAACCATGGCCTATCGCATTGCCTATGGCCTGGCTTTTTATATTGAAGCCAAGTTCGGCTATCGCTCGATCTTTGTGCCGCCTGACATGAACCCTGAAAAAGGCGCCCGGGTGCCGATGCAGAGCTTAAAGCTTCATGCCGAGGTCGCCGGTATTGGTGCACGTTCCATGGCGGGCGACATTTTGCTGCATCCGGAATATGGCATGATGTATTACGCCTCTGTCTTTACTGAAATGGAATTGCCGCCGGATGAGCCGATGGCCGACAATCCCTGCCCTCACCCATCCTGCGTAAAGCTTTATCGCCAAAGTGGCCAAACGCCCTGTATGCGATTTTGCCCGGTTGAATGTCTGAGTGGCTCCATAGGCAATGACGACAAAGTCGAAGAAATGAATTACGACTCCCACGCCTGCGCCGAAATGTCGCAACAATATGAAGCCATCCCCAGCGTGCTGCTAGACACCCTCGATGCCAAAGACCCGATTGAGCGCGGCATGGCGCTGCATGGTCCTGAAAATCAGGTGATCTGGTACAAGTTGTCAATTGGTGCCGGAGAGTTGCTTTCGCTTTGCTATGAATGCATGCGGGTATGCCCAATTACCCAGACGGCACCGATGGCAAACCCAGTCGCCCGCGGTGCCGGCATGCGGCAAAAAGTGATTGAGGCCGAAGCCGCCGCCCGCGCTGAACAAGCAGCGGAAAAGGGGGAATAACATGGCTTATGGCGTGACCCAACAAATGATCGATACCTTTGGCGAGATCGTTTTTAAACTGAGCCTCAACAAACAGACCCGCCGCGGTGATCCGGTGCGTGAATTAGATTTCGCGGCCATTGAGACCACCCGCGCGGAGACCGGCCTCACGGATGAAGAAATCGCTGAGCGCATTGGCCTATTGCCGGAACAAGTTGGCGTCGTTCGCGTCTTTACCGAGCGCAAATATCATAAGATCGATCAACACCGCCGCATCTTCCATTTGGGCGGTGGCAAAAGATGGAAAAAAGAGGACTATCGCAGCCCGGCAGAACGGCTGCAATTTCGAGAGGAAGCCATGAAGCTCAGAGAATCAATTAACTTCAAACCTGAATTGGTCGCGCGTTATATCGAAGATGGTTATTGGATTAATGAGACATTGAACGGCTGGCTCTGTGATCATGCAGAAAACACGCCGGATAAGACGGCCATCCTCCATCCCGGCGGCGACGTGACTTATCAAGAACTGAAAAGCCAAGTCGACCATCTGACCAATGGCCTGATGAGTTTGGGCTTGATGAAGGGCGATGTTGTGGCTGTTCAATTGCCCAATACGCTCGACTTCGTAGTCAGCTATCTGGCGATCACTGCTTTTGGCGGTGTTATGCAGACCATCCATATGCCTTACCGAGATGCAGATATCGAATTTTTCCTGGACCACGCCCAGGCGCGGGCTGTCATATGCCTGCCGGCTTTTAAAGATTTTCCAACGGCTGAAGTGATGCTCACCATGAAAGAAAAACTGGGCGCGCTTGAGCATGTTATCACCATCGGTGATACGGCCCCGGAAGGCAGCTTAAGTCTGAACGACCTCAAGATCGAAGGCACGCCCAAGATCGAAAATCCACCGGTCGGCTCCGATCCTTTTTTGCTGCTCTATACCTCGGGCACGACGTCAAATCCCAAAGGCGTACCGTTGACCTATCAGAACATGATGAGCAATGCGCGGGTCAGCGTTGCCGAGTTTGAAATGACGGCCGACGACCGCAATTTATCAGCCGCCCCCTTTAGCCATCTCTATGGCCTGTTCAACCTCCACGTCGCCCTTTCGGCTGGGGCCACCAATGTTTTATTGCCGGCCTTTTCACCGCCTGACCTTGCTAAATTGGTCGAACAGACCAAGGCAACGACACTGTTTTTAGGGCCGGCGCATGCCACAGCTATGATCAATGCGGGTCTCATGGAGGCGCATGATTTTTCATCGGTCCGGTTCTCGGTCTTTTCAGGGGCCGCCTGTCCAGCGCAGATGATGGAAGACTACCGCGCTAAAATACCGGGTACGGTAATCTCGCAGCTTTGGGGCATGACGGAAACTGCGGGCGCCACCTATTGCCGCTATAATGACGCCGCAGATGTGCCGCTGCGCTCGGCTGGCCGCGCATCACCTGGCGATGAAGTGCGGGTGGTATCCGCCGAAGATGGCACACCGCTGCCCGCCGATACGGAAGGCGAATTGCAAGTGCGCGGCTGCTCGGTATTTCCAGGCTATCTCAACAACCTTGAAGCCAATGCCGATGCTTTCACCGAAGACGGTTGGTTCAGGACCGGCGACCTCGCAACCATTGATGAAGCCGGTAACTTATCGATAACCGGCCGCACCAAGGATGTGATTAATCGCGGTGGCGTTAAGTTTAACCCCGCCGATATCGAAGACCTGATCATCTTGCACCCGGGCGTCGAGATGGCGGCGATTGTGCCGGTGCCGGATCCGGCCTTGGGCGAAAAAGCCTGCTGTTTTATAACTCTCTTAGGCGATGACAGCGTGAGCCTGGATGATCTCTGTGCCCTGTTGGATGAGAAAAAAGTGGCCAAGAACAAATGGCCGGAACGCCTTGAAATTGTTGACGAAATGCCCCTGACGCCAACCCGGAAAGTCATCAAAGGCAAACTCATCAAACGCCTATAAAGGCCCTCATTATGCCAGATGGATTAGATAGAATTTCACGGAAAAAAGAGAAATACCGGCGCCGCCAAGTTGAGGTCTTCAATGCCGCTGCGGCTGTCTTTGCCGAGAAGGGTTATCATGGCGCCTCAACCGGCGATATCGCGACCAAGCTCGGCATTGCGCAAAGCAGTCTTTATTACTATTTCAAATCCAAAGATGAGGCCTTGGAAATGGTCTGTTTGGAGGGCACCAAAGGCTATGTCGAACGCCTGAAAGTGATCGTTGAAAGCTCGCTAACGCCCGCGCAAAAAATTCGTGGGGCCATCCTCAGTCATATTCAGCCGATCGACACCATTCCCGATTATTTTAGAACCTTCACCGAGGAATTGCGTTATTTACCAAGATCCCGGCGCAAAATGCTCAATCAAATGATTTCAGATTATAATAAATTGATGGAAAGAATACTGGCCGATGGCGTAGCGAACAAGACCTTCAAAACCTCCTTAGATTGTCATTTGGCAATGTTACAACTGATTTCTCAGTGCAATGAGGCACCGCAATGGATCAGCTCTAAAACCGGCTATAATCTGGAGGAAATAGCGACGTCAATTGCCGATAATTTCCTGTTGGGAGCGACCAGGCGCTAAACGGCCTGTTAGGCCTTTTTTTGGGTCAAAAGCCTTGGCGAACCCCTTGAATTCACCCTATAGTGGTTAGCTATTTAGTTTAAATTACCCAATCACCAGACTGACGGAGAATTAAAATGCGCACATTCTTATTTCTTTTATTTATGACATTTATCATGGCCGCTCCAAACTATAGCTTCGCGGCAGATGACAAAGATTCTTCCATGACTGATAAGGCGGTTACGGTCGTTAAAGATAATCCAGGTGCCTCAGTCGGCGTTGCCGCTTGTGGTGTCGCCGTGGCCTTCTTCCCACCAGCCTTGTTGATTTGTGGCGGCGCGCTCGCTGCCGGTGTAGGGGTCGACCACGTTAGTAAATAAACGGCCATAAATTTTACCCTAAAGGGTCGGTGGCTTCCGTCACCGGCCCTTTTTAGTTCCCAACTAAAATATAAAAAAATCGATGCCAGAAAAAACCACGCCCACCGGCAGAGCTCTCCTGCTCCTGACATTACTGTTGGGCTGCCTGAACATGTTTGGCCCCATCGGCATCGATATGTTTTTGGCCGGTGTACCCAATATTGCCGAGGGATTGGGCACAACCCCCAACCGAGTTATTGCTTCAATTTCGACCTTGTTGCTCGGCAATGCACTAGGACAGCTTATCCTTGGACCACTATCGGATCGCTACGGCAGAAAGCCGATCATTCTGCTTACCCTTTTCGTTTTTGCCGGATCCGCACTGGCGGCGAGCTTATCACCTTCAATTGACTATTTTATCTTTTGGCGGTTTGTTCAGGGCTTGGCGATTTCAACCGGACGCATTCTAGCCGCTTCGGTCGCCCGAGATCTGTTCGAACGCGAAAAACTAGGCAAAATGATGGCCGATATTCTGTTCGTTACAGCGATTGCCGCCATCATATTTCCGATCCTTGGCGGCCAAATGGCACAGCATTTCAACTGGCGTTGGCTGTTTTGGACAATGGTTGCCTTTGGCGGCTTGGTCTTTTTGCTGGTCGTCTTTTTTTATCAAGAAACCATCAGCGAAAAAAATCCGGATGCCGTCCGGCCCAGCTATTTACTCCTCAACTGGCTTGAAACTATTCGCCATCCAGTTTTCTTACGCTACGTTCTGTGCAGCAGCTGTGTGATGTCCGGTTTCGGGGCTTTTCTAGCAATTTCTGCAACCGTGCTGAGGGGTGCTTTTGGCGTTAGCGCGGAAGGTTATGGTTTCCTCTTCGCCATCATTGCGTTCTTTTTTATGATGAGCGCTTTTTCCGGTGGCAGATACATTCTGAAAATTGGTCAGCAGCGGCTGATTTCCGTCGGCGTCATTATCGCCCTCATCGGCAGCTCGGTGTTATTGATTTTTGCGCTTATCGATCTGCGTGAACCCCTGGCGGTCGTTATCCCGACCGCGTTTTATGTCTTTGGTTTGGGTTGGGTATTTCCGCAGACAAATGCCTTGGCCCTGCAGCCATTTCCCAATTCCGCCGGCTCGGCCGCCGCCTTAATGGGATTTATCACCAACATCACTTCCGCCGGAATGGCGTTTTTACTCAGCACCGTTACCCATACCAGCGCGCTCTATCTTGCGATCGCCATCTTCTCAAGCGCCGTTCTGGCCTTTATGGTCTATTTCCTGGTAATTCGCCCAACTGAAACCAGACGAGGCTAAGCCTGATAGACCTGGTAAAAATGACCTGTTTTAGAGCAATTAAAAGAATCTTGAGAGAAACCTAATTTAAGTGTAAATTTACCTTTCTAGTGGAAACATTTGATATCTAGCGCTAATTTCACTTTATTCAGTAAAATTTGGAGTGCGTTTAAGAGAGATATTTAACGACTACGGTGTGGATTCCAGTAGGAATTTTAGCGCCAGAAATCACTAGAAGAAGAGAATTGATGAACGCAAAATTACCAGCCTCGATGGATACCGAAGAAAACTCAGAAAATAATTCTGGTACCGATGCCAGCATTGGCAGTCTGCTGCGCGCCTCTCGAAATCGTCGCAATGAGGAATTGAGCGAAGTTTCCAGCTCGCTACGGATTCGTCAGGTTTATTTGGAAGCCATCGAAAATAATCAGTTTGAAGAACTGCCAGGCGCCATATACGCCATTGGCTTTATCCGCACTTATGCGGAATATTTGGGGCTCGATGGTGAAGAAGTTATCCGTCGCTACAAAACCGAAACAGCAACAGCCGAAAACAAACAGGATCTGACGTTCCCCTCTTTGGTGCCCGAACACGGCATTCCCGGCGGGGCGATTGTTATGCTGGGTTTGCTACTGGCCGCTATCGGTTATGGCAGTTGGTATTTTGTCTCTTCGAGAAATATTTTTGTCACCGAGCAAGTGCCTGCCGTTCCAGAAAAACTAGCCGCCCTCGTTGGCGAAAAACCTGTCGCAACAGAACCGCTTAAGAAAGTGGAAGAGCCCGTCCAATCAGTTGTTGAAGCCCCCGCTCCAGAAGATAAACCTGAAGATAAAGCAGCAAGCACGACAGAAAACACACCTGAAACTGCGGCGGATAAGGCGGTAAAAGAAGTCGTTGCAGCGGCTGAAAAAGTTGAAGATAAAGTCGAAGAAAAAATTGAGGAAAAAATAGCCGACGCCCAACCCAGTGCACCGGAAAAGGTAGAGACACCTGCAGATGTTGAGAAAAAAGTTGAAGCTGTCGTTGCCGAAGCAGCGAAACCCGCTGCTGAGGAGATCGCTAAAACCGAAACACCAGAACCCGCGCCCAGTGCTGCACCTGAGGTAAAACCAGAGACAGCAAAGCCGGTTCAGGTCGCGGCAACACCAGAACCCGCCGCTGAGCCTGAGGCAAAACCAGAATCAGAACCAGAATCTGGGGCAACGCCCAAACCGATTGTCAAAGTCGCGGAGAAACCAGTAGAGAAACCGGCTGAAAAACCACCTGCTGAGCCGGTTACAGCGGAAGTCGAAAAAGTGGTGCCTAAACCTGCACCAGAAGTGGCGGCCCTCCCGGAGAAAGCACCGGCCCCGGAACCAGCCGCAACGCCCACACCGCAACCAAGCGCCGCAGCCGGGTCTTCCCGTATTACGTTGCGCGCCATTTCTGACAGTTATATTCAAGTACGTGACAATGATGCGGACCAGCTCCTAATCACGCGGCTGCTTAAACGAGGCCAAAGTTATCACGTTCCGGACCGAACCGGGCTAAGCCTGATTACCGGTAATGCGGGGGCATTGGAAATATTGGTCGACGGCACAGCCGTCCCTTCCATCGGACCGATTGGAGTGGTGCGCCGCAATGTTGTCTTGGAGGCCGATAAACTCGTCAACGGCTTAGCGGTCGTCGAATGATCAGCCCTGTCTCCCGTCCCAGAAACCTGTTAAACATCCATCATTTGTAGCAACCCATCGGTCCCTTCCCGGCGGCGCGGCATATAAATCGCGGCTGATATAGGGGCGGGATCGAAATATAACATATGGAAATTTCGCTAATATGGCGTCCTTAAAACCAGTTCGTGGCACCCAAGATATCCTACCCGATGAGAGCCGACATTTTCGGCGCGTCGAAGAAACTGCCTATGATGTTGCTGAGCGCTATGGCTTTGGCGAGATCACCACACCGATTTTTGAATTCACCGACGTGTTTACGCGCACTCTTGGCGATACCTCTGATATTGTCACCAAAGAGATGTATACCTTTGAAGATAAGGGCGGCGATCGCGTCACCCTTCGCCCGGAGGGAACCGCCGGTGTTGCCCGTGCTTTTATCTCCAACGGTCTGCAACAAAATTTACCGCTTAAGCTGTTTTACCGCGGACCAATGTTTCGCTATGAGCGCCCGCAAAAAGGCCGTCGTCGCCAATTTCGCCAAGTCGGTATTGAAATATTGGGTGTGCCAACGCCGCAGGCCGATATTGAGGCCATCTCCTTAGCGGAAACTTTCCTCAACGAACTCGGCCTCAAAGATAACATTACTTTAGAGCTCAACAGCTTAGGCGATAGCGCAAGCCGGACCGCCTATCGAGACGAGTTGGTAAATTATCTCAATGGTCACAAAGATAAATTGTCACATGACAGTCTCGGACGCCTCGACCGTAATCCACTACGTATTTTGGATTCCAAAGATGAAAGTGACAGAGAGATTGTGGCAAATGCCCCTCGGCTACAAGATAGTCTCAACGATGAATCGCGAAGCTTCTTTGCCGAGCTGTGTGCCGGCTTGAACAAGCTCGGCATCGCTTTTGAGCACAACACCAATTTAGTCCGCGGCCTCGATTATTACTGCCACACCGCCTTTGAATTCACGACCACCGATCTGGGTGCCCAGGGCACGGTTTTGGCGGGTGGACGTTATGATGGATTAATTGGCCAGATGGGTGGCCCAGAGACGCCGGGCATCGGCTGGGCTGCGGGTGTTGAACGATTGACCCTATTGCTGGATGACGGCAAAGAGGCCAAGCGCCCGGTTGCGGTGATCCCGGTTGGTGGCAATGCTGAAAGCGAAGCCTTGATCGTTGCGGAACGACTGCGCAAAAAAGGCTATAAAATAGAGCTCGGCTATTCCGGTAATCTCAAAAAACGCATGAAGCGGGCTAATGACCGCAATGCCGTTGCGGCGATCCTGTTAGGTGAGGACGAGCTAACCCGCAATGTCGGCACGCTAAGAGATATGGATTCCGGTGAGCAAAACGAGGTATCATTAGAAAGCTTGGAAGATCACTTGAAGATTTATAAGTAAAACATGATCGATCAGAAAATCAAACCGGATCAATTAGAAGGGTCCCTCATTATCGTCGGTGCCAATCATCGGTCATCGACCATGTTGCTGCGCGACCGGCTTTATATTTCTGAAACAGCCTTACCATCTTTTTATCAACGCCTGCGCGACGCCGGATTTAACCAAGCTATTATTTTCTCAACGACAGATCTAACCGAAATTATAATCGCCACGCCACAGACTTCCCTCGGCGAAGCCTCGGCGGAAGTCGTTAAATTGCTGGCCGCTCACGCCGGTGAAAGTCGGAGCGAGATCGAAGGTCAGACGTATACTTTAAGCGGCCAGGAAGCCGTGAGGCATCTATTTGCGGTCGCCTCAGCCTTGGATAGTTTGGTTGTCGGTGACACCCAGTTGTTGGGACAGTTGCGCTCAGCCCACCGCTTGGCGCGAACCAACGGCATGGTCGGGACTTATCTCGACACTCTTATTGGCCTCTCACAGCGCACCGCGGAGCGGATCTCCCGGGAAACTGAGATTAGCCACCGGCCGGTTTCGATCGCCGCTGCCGCCGTTCAGGTTGCCCGCGATTTACACGGCGATCTAGCACGATCAACCTGCTTGTTGATCGGTGCCGGAGAAATGGGCGAGATGCTGGCCTCCAGTATGCTGTCAGCAGGACTTGGCAATTTAATCGTTACCCACCCTTCAGAACAGCGCGCCGACACCTTGGGCCAGAACCTCAATTGTCATGTCGGCACAATGGATGATTTGCCGCAATTGTTAAGTCAGGCTGATATTGTTCTCACCGCCATGAACACACGGCGTTTTATTTTGGATGCGGAAATGTTGAAAGCCGCCACCATAGCACGTAGGCGCAAGCCGATCTTTGTCATCGATACCGGCGTGCCGGGCGACGTTGACCCCGCCGCCGAAGCACTGGAAGACGTCTTTCTCTATACCCTCGATGATCTCGAGCGGGTCACCAGAGAAGGTCGGGTCTCGCGCGCCCAGGAAGCGGAGACTGCCTGGACGATTGTTGATGAGGAAGCCGGTAAGGTCGAGATCGGGATTGCGCAAACAGACGCACTCGAAAGCGATGAAACAGATAACATTGAAGAAATGCGCCAAGCCGCGATAAAAGAAGCCGGCGGCGATGCCGAGCGGGCGACTAAGATTCTCGTCCAGCGCCTCAAAGACCTTCCAAAGAATATCAGAGATACCTAACTCATGAGCATTTCTGAAAAACTAAACCGCGTCGTGGCGCGTCACGATGAGTTGCGCGACCTGCTCTCCACCCAGACGGATATGGATAGCCAGGAATTGCAACGCATCTCCAAGGAATTTGCCGAGCTCATTGATGTCGTTAGGGTCGTTGAAGAATTCCGCGAGTTGGAAAACGAAGTCCAGGGTCTGGTCGAGCTCATCGCCGACCCGGAAACCGACGCCGAAATGAAGGCCATGGCAGAAGAGGAGTTTAGTGAGCTCAAAGAAAGATTCCCTGAGAAAGAACGGGAAATTCAATTGCTGCTTTTGCCCAAGGATGAGGCAGATGAAAAGAACGCCATTTTAGAAGTGCGTGCCGGCACGGGCGGTGATGAAGCGGCGCTGTTTGCTGCTGAATTGTTTCGCATGTACCAGCGCTACGCCGAACAGCACGGCTGGAAGTTTGAGCCGATCGACATTAATGCAACCGGTATTGGCGGCTATAAAGATGCCTCGGCCAACATCACCGGCAAGGGTGTATTTGCCAAGCTGAAGTTCGAATCCGGCGTCCACCGGGTACAACGTGTACCTGAAACAGAATCTCAAGGCCGGGTCCACACGTCTGCTGCAACCGTCGCCGTCCTTCCTGAGGCCGAAGAGGTCGATGTTCATATCGATCAAAAAGATTTACGGGTCGACACCTACCGCGCTCAAGGCGCTGGTGGCCAGCACGTCAATAAAACCGACAGTGCCATCCGGATTACCCATTTGCCGACAAGTATCGTCGTGCAGTGTCAGGACGGCAAATCCCAGCACAAGAACCGGGCTCAGGCCATGAAGATGCTGCGCGCCAAGCTTTATGAGACCGAGCGGGAAGAAAAAGATGCAGCCCGGGCGGCGGATCGGAAAAATCAAGTGGGCTCAGGTGATCGGTCTGAGCGTATTCGCACCTATAATTTTCCTCAAGGCCGGATCACCGATCATCGGATAAATCTCACGCTTTATAAATTGGATAAGGCGATGGAGGGCGATTTGGATGATGTGATTGAAGCGCTGCTGACCGAAGATCAAGCCGCCCGTCTCGCTGAAATCACGTGAGCCAGCCCCTGACATTAGGAACTCTCTATCAACATCTAAGGGGCGAGCTGGCAGCAGCTAAGATCGAAGAACCCGATCTCGAAGCCCGCATGTTATTGGCTTTTGCCGCTGGCATTGATCAAACCCGCATCATTGGGTATCCCGAAGACGAAATGGATGCAGATATCGTCCAGCGCGTGGAAGCATTGATCGCCCGGCGCCAACAGGGCGAGCCGATTGCTTATATTATTGGCTCACGCGAGTTTTGGAGTCTCGACTTTAAGGTAACCCCGGACACATTAATACCGAGACCCGATAGCGAGACCCTTATCGAAGCTGTTCTGGAAGCCGTGCCGAATAAAACCGCCGAGCTGAAACTTTTAGATCTCGGCACCGGTTCCGGCTGTTTGTTGCTGGCGCTGTTATCGGAACTGCCAAACGCGTCCGGCACGGGCATCGATATCAATCCAAAAGCCTGTGCTATTGCTGCTGAAAATGCAGAAAATTTAAACCTGACCGCCAGAGCCACCTTCATACAAAGTGATTGGATGGTAGGAATAGAGGGTAAATTTGACATAATTGTCAGCAATCCGCCCTATATCGTGGAAAGCGATATCCCGACCCTGGAGGCCGATGTTAGTCTGTTTGAACCGCATTTAGCGCTCTCTGGCGGGCCGGATGGGCTTGATGCCTATCGCCTCATTGCCGATCAAGCCGCCGCCCACCTGTCGCCGCAAGGGCTCCTGGCAGTAGAAATCGGTATGGGACAAGTTACTGATATTAAAGAATTATTTGAACAAAATGGCTTTAAAATTAAAAATATCCATAAAGATTTTAGCCATATTGAGCGTTGCATCTTAGCAACAATCGAAGATTCATGAAAAATATTTAAAATAAGGGTTTGAAAAGCTGGGTAAGATCATTAGGTTGAGTGTACTGGTTGTGCCGAAAGCGCCATTTCATAGAAAATTTCTTGAAATCGTTATTTAATCCCAGCTTATAGATGAGATTAACGGCCGCCTTAAATTCCCCAAACGCTGAGAAGAACTAATAGCGTCGCCCGAGGTCAATAGACCAATTATTTTTTGGGCAGATAATACGAAGGTAGTTCATTTGGGTGGGGGTAAATTCAGCGAAAATAGTAGTGAAGTTATGATATAATGAAACAAGGTTCCAACTCCCGGCGCTCACGTGGACGTAGCAACGGTAAGAGACAACCCAGTAGAAATCATAATTATGATAGCGGTGGTCCAGAAGGTCGTATTCGTGGCAATGCTAGTCAGGTGCATGAAAAGTATCTCGGACTAGCCCGCGATGCTCTCTCGGCTGATGACCGCATTGCCTCAGAGAATTACTTCCAGCATGCCGAACATTTCTATCGTATTATGACGGCAAATGCCGAAGCCCAGAGCCAGAAAGAAGCTCAAAAAGGTGCGTCTGGTGGCCAAGGTGAGAATTCAGGAAATAATTCTGGTGATGGTCAAAAAGAGCGCGGACGCAATCGTCGTAATCGCAACAATAATCGTGGCGGAAACAACAGAGATAATACGCCCAACGAGCAAAGCGCTGAAGCTTCAAATGAGCAACCGGTAGAGCAGGAAGCGCCTCAAGAGCAACCTGTTGACGCAATTCCTGACGAACAGCCGGAAATCGTTGAAGAAGTACAGATCGAAGAGCCCGCTGAAGTTGTTGCAGACGCGCCAAGCGATAGTGATGACGAGCCACAAGAGCCTGCTTCCGCCTAACTTAAGCTAGATAAGCTCGATCTCGTCACCAATTTTAATCTCACCGCCTTCTAACACTTCGGTATAGATGCCCATATCCATATGGTCGTAATTCATATGAAGCTCTTTGGGGACATTGAGGTCGCGAAGTGCCGTATCCGGATTAACCATTGTCGCGGCACAGCGGCGGGTGCGCTTGAAGACATGCACGACCACCTCGCCGATCCGTAAATCCC
>JABIHH010000014.1 GCA_018649725.1 Rhodospirillaceae bacterium
CTAAACGGAGCGCGACCGAATTGCCTGCAGCGTCGTCCCCGCCATTAAGTCCCCATGGCTTGCAATGAACGCGATCAACCTGGGTATTCACCACAAGATCTGTCCGCGCCTGAACAATGCGTTCAATGCCGAGCCCCCCTCGATGTTTGCCAGAGCCACCAGAGTCTGTAATCAAAGAATTGCTTTCAACCAAGACCGGGAATTTGGCTTCTACTTGTTCATTGGGACTGTTGTGGGTGTCACCATCATTGATGCAGACAACACCGTTCTGTCCGTCTTCGGTTAATTTTGCTCCCCAGCCGCCGCCTAAAGGACCAAAATTACCGATAAAAAATTCTCTGGTCCTCGGATTGATGCCGTGAAACATAACAACAATTAGATCGGCATGGTGGCCCGCAATAACTCGATCGGGGATGGCGGGCTCCAGGGCTTTGAACACGGTATCAATCACGGTCATCGGAAAGGTCATCCACCAGCGCATCGGCGCCGGGCGTTGGGCACTAACCACCTTACCCATGGGTACGATCGATTTGAGATTACGAAAGCAGCCGTCATTTATCGGATAGTCGGTCGGCGAGGTAAGACATTTAAAGGCTACCTGGGCGCAGGCATGGCCCGTCGTAACGCCAGAATTGTAAAATCCTTTTACCTGATTGGAGACATTTGTCAGATCGATCGTCATCTCGTCGCCTTCGACGATCACCTTGACTCGGATAGGTACCGGTTTGCCAATATCAATCCCATCATCATCCATATAGGATTCAGCTTCATATACCCCATCAGGTATGGATAGAGTTCGTTGGCGCGATGCTGCTTCGGCATGATCCATGATCGCAGCGATGCTCTGTTGAACGGCATCTTTGCCATATCGTGAAATTAGTTCTGAAAACCTATTCTCACCGGTTTTTACAGCGGTAATTTGAGCGCGCAAATCTCCCATCGCGCGCGCTGGCATCCGCACATTCATTCTAATGATCTCTTCAAGATCGGTATTCACGACGCCACTAGATTGATACTTAAGAATTGGTAGCTGAAGACCTTCTGAGTAAATATCTGTTGTCATGCCACCAAGCGTGCCGCCGATATCAATCCAATGGGCCATGCAGCAAGCAAAACCAACCAATTCGCCATCGACAAAGATGGGCAAGGTGAAAGTCATATGATTTAAATGACTGCCCGTTAAATAGGCATCATTGGTGACATAGATATCACCGGGATTTATACCGTCATAGCCGAAATGCTTTATCTTCGCTTTTACCGTTTCTGCCATGCCGCGGATAAACATCGGCAAGCCAATACCGATTGAAACGGTCTCACCTTCCGGTGTGAAAATACCAACTGTGAAATCGAGCGCTTCATAGATGATGATGTTATAGGCCGTTCGCGTTAGGTTGGTCTTCATTTCCTCAGTCACAGCCAACACGCCGTTTCGGATGATCTCAGTGGTTATTGGGTCGGTCGCTGGGTACTTGTTCATGAGGAGACCTTTCCAATGGTGATAATAAGATTGCCGAAGCCATCGACTTCTAATTTATCGCTTGGGAAAAGAACTGTGGTTGAGGCATGTTCCTCTATCACAGCAGGCCCAGATATTTTGTTGCCAGCCAACAATTCCTTGCGTGCATAAGAAGGCGTGTCGATAAAACCCGTTTCGTTTGAAAAGAAAATCTCTCGTGTGCCAGTCTTTGCGGCTTGTGGAATTTCTTCCCCTTTCATCAGATGCTCTTCGAGCGGCGGCTTTTGCATCAGTCCGGTAACGGCACTCCGCAAGCTAACAATCTCAGCTTTCTCCGCTGGAGCCGACGTGCCGTAGCGAATTTTATGCTCTTGGTCGAATTCAGCTTTGATGCCATCCCGGTCTTGCTCAGTAAAATAGTTTATCGCAAGGTCAACTGTCACAGCGTGTTCTAGCCCAACATAACGCATGTCAGCGGCGCGGGTGACAACAATGTCATCGACGTTAATCGACGTCCGCTCAATAGCGGCGTGACCGGCTTCCTCCATATTCTGATAAATTAACTCTAGGTCCGCGAAATCTGCATCGGCCAGTCGAGAAGGGCAAGTCTGCACATAGTCATATCTAAGATCAGAGAACAGCATCCCAAAGGCTGAAAAGTGACCGGGTGATTCTGGGATGATGATTTGCTTCATACCGATTTCGCGGGCAACTTCTGCGGCGTGGAGGGGGCCAGCCCCGCCCATTGCCACCATGGCAAAACTCGCCGCATCAAGACCACGCTCGGTGGAGACACCTTTTACAGCATAAGACATGGTTGTTGCCGCTATGCGAAGAATACCATCGGCGGCCTCCGTAACTGTCATACCCAACGGATCAGCTATTTTTTCTTTGATAGCCTGTTTGGCGGCTTTGACATCAAG
>JABIHH010000077.1 GCA_018649725.1 Rhodospirillaceae bacterium
GTTCGGCATTTAAGCAGAACAATAGCGGTCTAAGTATGGACGCGTAGAAATTCAAGATGAATACCACTCACAGATTGTTTATAGTCCTTAGCGATTTTTATGATCCGGTGGACTAAGTGCCCGATCGCCAAACCACCATACCGTTGCCGTCGAAGCCGAGAAGAATACTGAGAAAATCATGTGAAAAAGCTGATCTCGGGGCCTGAAGCCGGAACTTTTACTTTAATCTCTTATAACGCTCCGGCGATTGAAGGCGTGCGTTTACTTTGGGCCGCTCCGATCCTTTGGGTTAAAAGAAGCTAGTCTACCGCATTCTGGTTTATTTTACTTCGCCGGATTTTGCCATTTTTTGGATTTAACCTGGAAAAGTGTCGCACCCTCTCAATCCCTTACTCATTTTTACTTTAATATCCATTTTTTACTTGATAATGACTTATTATTGGAATATAACTCCATAATACCATATTAAAATAGGCTTAAATATATGATTACTTACAGTGATCTGCCTACTCTTCATCAAAAATTTAATGGACCTATCCCAGAGAACCTGCGCCTCCGGGCGCTATTTAGGTCAACGGATGAAGCGGCGGATCTATATGAATGTGCTCGGGCAGGCTCAATGATACAGCATTATTCAGCCGTTAGCTCAGCACTCATCAAGAAAATTGAAGGACTCGGACAAAGTGCCCTGGCATTGATGCAGCGCCACTACCACAAGCAAGAGCTTTCGCAGCTGCTGGGGCAGCGGCGAAAATGGAAGACTTACCGGCAGAACTTAGGGGATTGCCCCAACAATTAGCCGGCGGTAAAGCCACCATCAATATACATGACCTGACCGGTACAGAAATCCGATGCCGGAGCCAGCAGGTATAGCGCCATGCCAATAAGATCATCGACTTCACCCAACCGTCCCAACGGAATACGGCCAAGTGAACGCGCTTTGGTCGCCTGACCAAGCTCATCGTCACCATACATCCAGGCTGTTAAGTTCGAGCGGAACACCGTCGGCGCGATGGCATTTACCGTCATGCCGTACTTTGCCCATTCGGTTGCCAGAACCCGCGTCATGGCATCGGTCGCACCTTTTGAGGCGCAATATCCAGTGTAACCAGAGATGTTACCGTGACGCCCCCGAACCGAAGACATCAACAACATTTTGCCTTTAACATCATTTTCAATCCAATAGGAGCCAACAGCTTTTGCCATAAACCAGGCACCCCGAACATTGGCATCCATGACGTCCTGCCAGTCTTGATATTCCATCTCATGGATGAAGCCGGCTTTATTATAGCCGGAGCCAATCGCCAGCATTTTTATCGCACCGAAATTGTCGAGTGCTGCATCCCGCATGGCTTCGGCATCTTCCAAACTATCTGGACGCCTAACAACATAAGCCGCTTTGCCGCCAACATCTTCGCAATCTTTAGCAACTGATTTCAGCTCGTCTTCATTACCCGAGGCCAGGAGGACATTTGCTCCTTGAGCCGCCAGCGTAATTGCAATGCCCCGCCCAAATGCACCGGATGCGCCAGTAACAATGGCCGTCTGGCCGGTCACATCGAACATCTTGGTTGGATCTCTCATCCAATCGGTAACGTCACCTATTTCATTAGACATATGCTCTTCCCCCTCTTAAAGCCCGGTTTCAAATCTAAATTTCTGTTCTGGATCAATGGCTGCCAAAATACGAATGCCGCAGCCGTCTCCACCCCGCCAACGCCACGGCGTTGCCATAAAGGTACAACGTTTGCCGGTGACAGCATGTAGATCGCCGCCAACATTTTCAATGCCTGGAATACCACCGCCGATCATCAACGTCTTATGACCCGATTCCCAATCTGGGAAATCATCCTTCGGATCCCGGCCAAACTCGGCCTTATATTCTTCGATCAAATGCGGATGGGTGGGGCCAAGGCCGTGATCGACCAATTTGGTTGCCATTGGGTGATCATTTGACTGCACGTCATAGCCGACCAATTTAACTTTCTTGTCGACCAGCCATTGTGCACCCTCGGTATAGATGCCCGGCGAATACGCATAATAGTCATCCGTATCGGCCATTTTTGTGTGCATACCGGTATTGATCATCACCATGTCACCCTCTTGAATTTTAGGGCGGGCGTTTTCGAGATCTTCTGCCGTGATCACTTCCCAGCGTCCTTTTGGGATCGAGACCGCAACACCCGTGCCGAAGAAACGCCAGAGATCATAATCCAAAATATCTGGTGTGTTTTCGGTCACGTGGATCGGCGCGTCCATATGAGTGCCCCGATGCATGATGCCTTCAAACTCGGTCTGATAGATGCCGTCTTTAGCATGGAATTTTCGAACATGAACATTGACGCCCGGTGTCGACGGCCATTCCGGCATATGATGTCCCCAGAACTGGCTGAGATTATAGAGTTTAACACCGTCTTTTGTAATTGTTTCACTTGTCATTGTTCTACTCCTCCCCACCAGCATCGATGCGGCAATTGCCGCTTGGATCGGTCATCGCGACGAACCGTACTGGACAGGCATCGCCATGCTCTGAGCGCCAAGGTGTCGCCATCATGGTGGCGCGCTTGCCGAGCAAATCATCGACATCGCCGCCAACTTGCTCAATGGTCGGGATATTCGCACCTAAAATCGCTTTATGGGCCGGATTCCATTCCGGGAAATCCGCTTTCGCATTGCCGCCGGTAGCCTCTTCATATTTAGCAATAACGCGGTTCATCAAAGGGCCGCCCCGCTGAGGGCCGAGCGACGTGGCCAGCGGATGATCTACTTGTGGCGTATCGACGCCCACCATCTTCACATCCAGGGAGACCAAGTATTCGGCAGCTTCTTTCGAAAGCCCAGGCGAGTCTCCCCAATATTCGAGACTGTCTGAGTATTTGTGATGCCAGCCGGTAACAATGACAACAAAGTCACCCTTTTGAATTTCGGGCGTCGCTGATTTCAAATCATCTGCTGTCACCATCTCCCAGCGTTCTTTTGGAACGGAGAGAATTACGCCATTGCCAAACAAACTATCAAGCGGGATATCTGCCGTCGGCGCACCGCCTTGGATCATATGGATCGGTGCGTTCATATGAGTGCCCGAATGCATCACCATGGTGATGCGATGGGTCATAACACCGTGCTGGCCATGCTTAACGGAGCGATACATTTTGACATCGTCATCGCCCGGTACAGATGGGACACCGTGGCCCCAAACATGGCTAAGTTCATATAGTTGCAGTCCTGATTGTGGATCGACGGCATGTGCCATGGGCAAGCCCTCCTCTAAAATTTGGCAAATTTTCTATTGTTATTTGAGAGCATAGTGAGCCAGACTATTGGCTGCGTCCAATGTTAGATCGCACCAAAGCCATAACCTGAAGTTATATTAGATGGACAAGAATGGCTAATTTTGGTTAATTTCAATAGATTAGAGTTAATTGAATATGCTTTTCAGGAATATCTGAAGGATTTTAAATCTTGTCTTATCCGATCGACCACCGTTTGATCCGCCAATTTATTGCCACTGTTGAGCATGGCAATATCACTGCTGCTAGCTCGGCGCTCCATATCAGCCAGCCGGCGCTAACAAAAAACATTCGAAAACTTGAAGCAACATTAGGCGTGAAACTGCTTGAACGTCACTCGCGCGGCGTCGTGCCTACAGCTTTTGGTGAGATACTCCTGCGTCGCGGTAAACTGGTCGAATTGGAGTTCGAATATGCCGTAGCAGAAATAGAGGCGATGAAGGGCGGAACAGAAGGCACCATTCGCATTGGCACCAGCCCGGTTTTTGCGACGCTTTTCATGCCCAAAGTGTCTGCGACAATTATACAGTCGAATTCAGGGCTCAAGATTGATCTAATTAATGGCGTGCTGGACACGCTTGTCCCTGGGTTGCTGCAAGGTGATCTGGATATCATTTGCTCGGCCCTGGATTTTCCGGATCACCCCGAGATCGTCAAAGAACATTTGATCGACTTTGAACATGCTGTTTTTGCCAGAGCCGACCATCCGCTGGCCAATCGATCGGATATCGAGGCCAAAGATCTAATGGCTTATGAGTGGGTTATGCTGGCGCAGGATCATATCGCCATCAGCCGTCTTGGCTCCTACTTCTCGGCCAATGGCATAAGCCCGCCACGAATTGCCATGGAGACAAATTCATTCGAGACGGCCTTTGCGATGGTTAAGGAAGGAAATTTTCTCACCAGCGCAACCTCATCAATGGTCGGCTTTGCCAAATCCTCTGGATTAATCCGTTTGCCCATTCGGGGCACGCTTTGGCATTTCCCGGCAGGCGTCGCCTATCGTCGCTCAACGTCGACACCCGCATCCGTGAATGCGGTTATTAGCTGCCTGAAAGCCGAAGTTGGTGAGACCAATTCACCTTAAGATCAAGCTATCCACAGACTGGGGTTGAGCCATGGTTGCGGTAATAAAAGTTTCCCTTTTAATGACGATGCTTCGTCGGTCAGGCTCAATGATTGCCATGCCTCACGCCATTCTTCCGGCAAAGTGTAAGGTGCTTCGACACCAGCCCTGGGCTGAAAACCAAAACGCACATAGTAAGCCGGATCACCGAGCACGAAAACGTCAGACACACCGACATTCACCAGACGTTCCAAGCCCAAGCGAACGATTGCACTACCAATCCCCTGTCCCTGCCGGGCCGGGTCTACAGCGAGAGGCCCTAAAAGCGCGCAGGCATTAGAGTTGTTAGAGATCCTACACCTTGTAAATATAACATGCCCGACCAGCGACGCCTTCCTATATGCGACCAGGGAGAGAATGTCGGATGTTTCCTGTAACAATTCGCTCACGAGAGGCACCAAGTCTTCATCTGGGAAGGCTTCCGGATAGAGCTTCTCAATTGAGGCAAGGTCGCTCGATTTGCTATCGCGGTATTTAATTTCTACTTTCATTGAGCGCCTTCCATACCCGCTCGGGTGTTGCCGGCATCGCGATGTCATCTATACCAAGTGCATTTGTGATCGCGCCGATAACGGCAGGTGGTGCACCAACCGTACCGGTCTCGCCTGCACCCTTTACACCGAGTGGGTTAGACTTGGTTGGCACAGACATGTTTTCAATTTCAAAATGCGGGAAATCATCGGCCCGTGGCATACAATAGTCTTGAAAAGATGCGGTCAACAGTTGACCGCTTTCAGGGTCATAGACCATATCCTCAAACAACGCTTGGCCCACACCCTGAGCGACACCACCATGGATCTGACCTTCTAAAAGCAGAGGATTGATTACTGTGCCGACATCATCAACGATATACATGCTGGCAAGTTCAACCTTGCCGGTGTCAGGATCCACTTCTACTTCAGCAACCTGACAGCCATTGGGAAAATTTCCCATGCCCGGATTAAACTCGCCGGCGGCATCCAGCCCCATCGGCAGATGGGGTGGCCACATCATCGGCGTATAGGACATCTTGGCGATCTCAATGATGTTAATTTTTTTATCGGTTCCGGCGACGATGAACTCACCTTCGTTAAATTCAATATCACCTTCGCTGGCTTCCAATACATGGCCGGCAATTTTTTTGCCTTTTTCAATAATGATATCTGCTGCATTTCTAAGTGCGGAACCGCCAACGGTCATCGAGCGGGAGCCAACGGTTCCGCGTCCCATCGCGACCTTATCTGAATCTCCTTGCAGCAAATGTACGCTTTCAAAGGGCACGCCCAGAAATTCAGAGACCATTTGCGAGTAAACTGTCTCATGTCCCTGACCGTGGGAGTGCGTGCCAGCAATCACCGTGACATCGCCGCCTGGATCAAACCGAATTTCCATGCGTTCATTGAACGGCGCTGCTGATTCCATATAGACCGCCACGCCGCGCCCGCGAATTTTACCACGTGAGCTCGCCTCGGCTTTTCGAGCATCGAAGCCCTGCCAATCGGAAATCTCAAGTGCCTTGTCCATAACGGCTTCAAAATCACCACAGTCCAAATTCGGCATCAGCGCGGTCTGATAAGGCATCTGGTCGGCTTTAACCAAATTGCGGCGGCGGATCTCTATCGGATCAATGTCTAATTCCCGAGAGGCGATGTCCAGCAAGCGTTCCAAAATGTAAGCTGCCTCTGGTCTGCCCGCCCCCCGATAAGGCGCTGTTGCCCCCATATTGGTAAACAGGCACCGCGTGGTTACATCAATTGCCGGGATAGCGTAGACACCTGACAGCAGGATCGAAAAGAACATTGGTGAGACGCCCGCGTTTGGACTGAGATACGCACCGACATTGTAATCGGCGGAGATGCGCAGCCCGGTTATTTTACCGTCATCATCAAAAGCCATTTCGCAATCAGCGATGACGTCACGGCCATGGCTGTCACTCATGAAAGATTCCAATCGATCGCCGACCCATTTTACGGGCCGCCCGGTTGCTTTCGCACCCCATAGAACCAAAATATCCTCGCCGAAAGCGCCACCCTTCATACCGAAACCGCCACCCACATCAGGCGCGATAACTTGCAACTTGGCTTCAGAGACCTTCAGCAATTCATGGGCAATTTCTTCCCGCACTCGGTTGGGGCCTTGGTTACCGCCATAGAGCGTATATTTTTGCTCGCCTTGATCATAAAGACCGATTGATGTGCGGGTCTCCATCGCGTTGGTGTTGACCCGGTTGTTGGTAATCGTCGCTTTGATTACGTGAGAGGCAGAGTTGAGCGCATCCTCGACGCCCGGCGCATTGCCAATTTTATAGGTGAAGGAAACATTGTCCTCTGTGCCCTCCCAAACCAGCGGCGCCTCGTCACCGCGGGCTGCAGCGGTACTCGCAACAGCCGGCATTGCCTCATAGTCAATCTCGATCAGCTCAGCCGCGTCTTTGGCTTGCTCTAGTGTTTCCGCAATCACAAATGCCACCGGCGCGCCAACACATTTGACGACATCTCGGACCAGAGCACCATGGGGCCGTTGCACACCTTCTTTGCCACCGGTTAGCATGGGCATCATGGTGTGGCATGCGATATCGCCATATCCAGCTGCGGTGTAATCTTCTCCGGTCAAAGCGGCGATAACACCCGGCGCATCCTGGGCTTTACTGGCATCAATTGAGATGATCTGCGCATTAGCATGCGGCGAGCGCAATACATAACCATAGGCCATATTGGGCATTTCGATATCGCCGACATAACGCCCGCGACCAGTGAGGAATTTTGGGTCCTCTTTGCGCCGAACTGATTGACCAATACCGAATTTCATTCTTGCCACCCTGATATATTTTTTAATAATTTTAAATTGGATTATTGTCCTATAAACATTTGTTTTATAGGATAAAAATGAGTTAAACAGTTTTTTTGACCGCCATCAAGGAACTGATTTTAAAACTCGATTAATTCTAATACAGCAATTTGGCTGCAGAAAATTCGAGCCGTGTTTAAGCTCAAGAGGGTTAGATGGATATAACAACTTTAGTCGGATTGATTGTCGGAATTGGTGTCGTTTTGATGGCAATTTTAACCGGCTCACAGTTATACATATTTCTCAATATTCCTGGGTTCTTGATCGTCGTCGGCGGCACCTTCGCAGCAACACTTATCAAATTTCCAATGAAAATAGTCTTCTCGGCTTTTGCAACAGGTCTCAAAGCTGCCTTTGTGAATGAAAAAGAAGATATTAAATCACTGATCGAAACATGTGTCGATTTGGCAAAGCTTGCCCGATCTAACGGTGTTTTGGCCCTCGAAGACGTTGAGATTAACGACCCCTTCCTCAAGAAAGGCATCCGTTATTGTGTCGATGGATTGGATGGTGAATTCATCCGAAAATCTCTTACCAGCGACATGAATTTAACCATCAAGCGCCATGAAGAAGGTGCCGAAATATTCAGAGGCATCGGCGATTCAGCGCCTGCTTTTGGTATGATCGGAACCTTGGTCGGCTTGGTTCAAATGTTATCTGATATGGAAGATCCAAAATCAATTGGCCCCTCAATGGCGATTGCACTCCTAACAACTCTTTATGGTGCGCTGATCGCAAATCTAGTCGCCCTACCCATCGCTACCAAGCTCAAGAAAAAAACCGAGATTGAAAGAAATACCAAATCAATGATTATTGAGGCGGTTACACAGATACAAGCCAAGACAAGTCACAAAGTCGTGGCAGAATACCTTGAAGTCTATCTACCCGATTCTCAACGCCCGGCAACTCCTATTGGCGAAGCCGAACAATCGGCGGAATAGAGAGGAATTGAATAATGGCAGAAGATGAAGGCGAAGGTGTCCCGACCTGGATCGTAACATTTGCAGATTTAATGGCTCTATTACTCTGCATGTTTGTCCTATTGCTGTCCTTTGCATCGATGGACATCAATCGATATCGCTCGATCGCAGATTCAATGAAAGAAGCTTTCGGCGTCACTCTGGTCTCAAAATTAGCTGGCGTGATCGAAAAAGAAGGCGATATTGCCAGGAAGAACATTCGCTCGCGCACGGCCAAGCCGATTGTTCAGCTAGAACTACCGCCTGCTGAGGCTCAAGGCCCCAAGGACACAGAAGCAGAAAAAATCCCGAAAACACTGAAAAAGGGACCGGACAAAATTATAGATGCGGTTGAGCAATTAAGAAAAGCCATACCGGATCAAAAAATTTCTGATGCCATCAGTATTGAAGAACAGGACGGCGATATTGTTCTTCGCTTCCCGGACAAAACAGCCTTTCCACCCGGCACCGATGGTATCGCTAAAAGCTTTCTACCGACGTTGCGGAACTTGGCTGAAAAAATAGCAGGACTTGAAGGCCAGATTATTGTTTCAGGACATACTGATAACGTGCCGATTAACACGGCCAGATATAGATCCAATTGGGATTTATCAACTGCACGAGCTGTCTCGGTCATTCATATACTGGTGCAACATGCCGGTATCGATGTCAGTCGGGTTACGGCCCAGGGCTATGCCGATAGTCGGCCTTTGGCGTCCAACGACACGCCCGAAGGACGCGCTAAAAATCGCCGCATCGAAATCGCCATTCAAGTGAATAAACCGATTCAAAATTAGATTTGAATTTTTATTTTTTACTCCCCATTTAAACGAATGAAGCTATAAGCAAAATATACCGGAATAATCATGCCTGACGTCGTCGAAATATATCTCTGCAAAGCCGGCCAAAAGTTAGAAGACGGCCGCATGATCATGTCGAATGATATCATCGACAAAGAGGCAGCCAAGGCCGATGCAGTGAACCGGGTTAAAATTTCACCCTCACTTGCCCGCATTGCCTATTACGCGATCAGCAGCAATGGCGACTTCAAGCCCTACTACTCTTATACCAATCCCAATGTTGATAACGCCGTCCCTAAAACTAAACCTCCGCCAAAGCTCAAAAAGCATAAGCGGAAAAAGAAAGTGGCTAAGAAAGGATTTTGGGCCAAGCTAAAAAAATCCCTTGGATTTTAAAATTTGTCTAAGGGATCACCGGCAATAGCAGGAAGGATTGTTGATCCGGGCCGGCATGAAGAGACACCGTACCGCCAAAAATGTCCGCCCGCAGCACGAGACCATCATCCATTGCGATCGGGTAGTCCCAATCGATTTTCATATTGTCCCGCACTTCACTAAAGTGATCCATTGCCACCCCTTTTATTAACTAATCGTCAGATAACCCTTGCCACCATTCCATCATGGCATTTTCATCATAAGCGATCGTCGTACCAAGACCGCCGCATTGGCTTTGCCATATCTCCAAGGCGGGTTCAGGTACGGCAATCAAAAGCGGTATTCCTTCGGCAATAATTTGCATAATTTCATCCAGCAACCCTTCGCCCTCTTGCTCCTGATCGCCATATTTTTCAATTACGATGAGATCGGGCTGTGCGGCAATGGCATTTCTTAATATCGCCGAGGTTTCAACCAGATTTCCGACATCCAAGCCGCATTCATCTTCAACCGGCATAGGTCGTTTGATGGCGAAGCGAGCGCCAGTGGTTATATCCACAGAATCAATGAACCGCCTATTGCCTTCAGGATCGAAGCGGTTTTCTTGGAGAATGCCGGCAACCGAAATTTGAGCAGCTTTAAGGCGAGCGACAAAATTTGGCAGTGCCGATTTATCGGCTTGCTTCGGCGTATAGACCGCCGCCGCACAGGCAACCATTAATAATTCCTCAGCTTCATCTTGGGCACTGACCATCTTAAACCCTAAGTATATTTATTTCTCATATACGTAACCCCATCACTCGGATAAAGACAACCTTTCTCGGAAATCTCCCGGCTCGTGATATTTTGGCGAGAAATTTGGGTTGGGAAAAAATGGTGCCCGAGGGCAGGCAGACCTTTCCAATTGAAATCAAATAGATCAAGTTTATTAATATTGATCCCAAACCTATGTCTGCATTACCCTTGAAAGCGGACATCGGAGGACTTAGGAATATCCTTGGCAACAAACAGCTCGCTTTTTAGGTAAATTGGATTATCAATATATTGTTGCACTTATTCTTTGGGGGCTAATACGGCTCAAAATCGTGA
>JABIHH010000026.1 GCA_018649725.1 Rhodospirillaceae bacterium
AACATCCCGCCGATCCTCGCCGTCGCCCAGCAAATGAATAAAACTGGCGCTGAGATGTTGCGCGGATTAGCCACCGGCTATGAAATTCAAATTGATCTTGTTAAAGGCATTTGCCTGCACGAGCACAAAATCGATCACATCGCCCATTTGGGGCCATCAGCTGCGGCTGGTATTGGCACCATGCTGGGTCTTGATACCGACACGATTTACCAATCGGTGCAGCAAGCCCTCCACACCACTGTCTCCACCCGGCAGTCCCGCAAAGGGGAGATCTCCAGCTGGAAGGCCTTCGCGCCAAGCCATGCCGGTAAGCTCGCCATCGAAGCGGTTGACCGTTGTATGCGCGGCGAAGGCGCACCGTCGCCGATCTATGAGGGCGAGGATAGTGTTATTGCCTGGATATTGGACGGACCGGATGCCAATTACACCGTTCCCCTGCCCGGCCCCGGCGAAGCCAAAGCGGCGATCTTGGAAAGTTACACCAAAGAACATTCGGCTGAATATCAAAGCCAAGCCTTGATTGATCTTGCTTTTCGCGTTCGCGAGAGCGTCTCGAACTGGGATGATGTTGAGAGCATCAAGCTCTACACCAGCCACCACACCCATTATGTCATCGGCACCGGCGCCAAAGATCCGCAAAAGATGGACCCAACCGCCAGCCGCGAAACACTTGATCACTCGATCATGTATATTTTGGCTGTCGCTTTGCAAGATGGGGAGTGGCATCACGTGCGGTCATACGCACCAGAACGGGCGCAGCGTCCGGAGACCGTGAAGCTGTGGCATTCTATCAGCACTGAAGAAGATCCTGCCTGGACAACCCGCTATCATGATCCCGATCCCGACAAGCGCGCTTTTGGAGGTCGTTTGGAAGTCACACTCAAATCAGGCAAGAAGATTGTTGATGAATTGGCCGTTGCCAATGCACACCCTGCTGGCGCTCGGCCGTTTGCCCGAGACAACTACATCGGCAAGTTTAAAATGCTCACCGACGGTATTATTTCTGATGCAGAAAGCAGCCGCTTCCTCGATCTCGTTCAAGACTTACCGAATCTTGATGCGGCAGGCGTTAATGAAATCAATGTTCAAGTCGATGCTATAGACGTCGATAACAGCACCCCTGACACGAAAGGGATATTCTAATGCTATTTGGAACCAAAACCGCCGCCGAAAAACGATCTGGTTTTCGAAAGGCGCTTTATTCCGGTAAGCTCCTTCAACTTCCCGGCGCGCATGAGCCCATCGTTGCCCGCATAGTTGAAGAACAAGGTTTCGATGGCATTTATATTTCCGGTGGAGCGCTCTCTGCCGCGATGGCAATGCCGGATATAGGTCTTACAACCTTAACAGAAGTAACCCAACGCGGTCGCCAGATTGCTCGGGTAACGGACCTTCCCGCCCTCATTGATCTGGATACCGGCTTTGGCGAAGCGATGAACACAGCCCGCACCATTCAGGAATGTGAAGAACTTGGTATTGCCGGCTGCCACATTGAAGATCAAGTGAGCCCTAAGCGCTGCGGCCATCTTGATAATAAGATAATTCTTGAGACAAAAGACATGTGCCAGAAGATTGCGGCGGCGGCGAATGCCAAGCGTGACCCCAATTTTTTGCTCATGGTACGCACGGACGCCAAAGCCTCCGAAGGTATTGAAGCAGCGATTGAGCGTTCAAAAGCATATGTCGATGCCGGAGCCGAGGCAATTTTCCCCGAGGCGCTAAATACGCCGGAAGAATACGAGGCCTTTCGCGCCGCCATCGATGTCCCGCTGCTCGCCAATATGACCGAGTTCGGCAAGACACCGCTTTATTCGAAAAAACAACTCGAAGAATTTGGTTATAACATTGCGATTTACCCTGTGTCTTCCTTGCGCCTGGCTATGGGGGCGATTGAAGCTTCCTTTGCCGCGCTGAAAGAAGAAGGTTCGCTCGAAAGCCAAGTCGGCAAAATGCAAACCCGCAAGCGTCTCTACGAAATTATCAAATACGAAGAATACAATCAGTTCGATCAGAATTTACACAATTTCGAACTAAAGTAATTCAAATGCGATGCGATGAATTCCAACTACGCCGGAAACACTAATTTTTGTTGAAAGTCAAAATTATGATTATTGATACACACGCCCATTATCTTGGAGCATCTGTTGACTAGTTCCACTTTTTTTTCCGCTCTCGTGGAGATTGTTGGCAAAGGTTACGTATTTGATAAAAAATCGGATAAATCTAAGTACCTAACTGATTGGCCCAATAAAATCACAGGCAAGGCGCGGGCCGTAGTTTTTCCAGCAAACACAGAAGATGTCTCAAAAATTATGAGATTGTGTTTTGACAATGGTGTCCCAGTTATACCTCAAGGTGGAAACACCGGATTGAGTGGTGCGGCCACACCAGATCTCAGCGGTCGAGCTATCATTCTGTCGCTGGCGAGATTAAACACAATTTTTGAAGTAAATGGCTTTTCTCAAACGATGATGGTTGGTGCAGGCTGCATATTAGCAGATATTCATCAAGCTGCCGAGGCGAATGACTTGTTTTTCCCGCTTCATTTGGGAGCTCAAGGCAGTTGTGAGATCGGTGGAAATCTGGCGACAAATGCGGGTGGTATCAATGTCCTTCGCTATGGCAACGCACGTGAACTTTGTCTCGGGATAGAAGTTGTGTTGCCGGATGGGCGGATAATGGATCTTTTATCGGCTCTGAGAAAGGATAATACGGGTTATGATTTGCGTGACCTGTTTATCGGATCGGAAGGAACTCTTGGTATTATAACTGCCGCGATGCTTAAATTATTCCCCCTGCCAAAAGCAAGGGCTTCAGCATTTGTTGCTGTTCCCAATATTGATAAGGCGCTCATGCTTTTGAATCATATCCAGTCAGAAACTGGTGGCGCGGTGGAGGCATTTGAACTTGTACCCAGAATAATGATGCAGCTGTTAGCAAAACACCTCCCAAATTTGAAGCAACCTTTTGCTGATCCACCTGTAATGTCAGTCCTGATTGAATTGGCGGCCTCGTCGGGGCACTGTCATGTGTGGACGGCTCCTTTTTTGCAAGATAAAAATGAACTTAGATGATCCAGTGGGGAGCGGTCATGTGTCCGGCCTGTTTGCGCGGAACTATTACCGCTGGCCCTGATGAAGTCCGCATACCAGGTCCCT
>JABIHH010000013.1 GCA_018649725.1 Rhodospirillaceae bacterium
CGATTAAAAGCATATTCCTGCCATGTCATGCCTTCGACGGGAGGCTTATCGATACCGCGGGCAATGGCGAGCCAGCCTCGAATATCATGACCTGAAGGGCAGCTGCCCTGACAAGGCGGTGTGCGATGAACATAGGTCGGACATTGATGCGAATGACCGGCGGTGTGGATTTTATCGATCCATTCAGGATTGGATTGATCACCTTCCTCATATCGCCGCCAAGTTAATTTGGTCTTATCATCCATTTTATTCATCTCCGGCACCCTCTACTTCACTTTTCTGGTCTTCAACCGACTGTTCAGCTGTTTCTTGTTCTATTTCTTCTGCGTCATCATCGGTCTCTTGGCCATCCAAAATAATGGCATTACTGACCAATTCATGGACACTGATGATGTCTGTCATACCAAAACCATACATCGGCATAACTTTTGAAAATTGTGTTTTGCAAATTGCGCAGATCGCTGCCATATGGGTGACGCCATGATCTTTCACCACTTGCTCATAGGCACCCATGCGGGGACTGGCCCCTTTGGCGCGGAGTTCCAGCAGATCATCGGTCAGCAAGCCACCACCGCCGCCGCAACAAAATGTATTTTCGTGAATGGTGTCATCCGCCATATCAACGAAGTTGTTACAACACGCTTTGATCACTTCACGAGGAATAATGAACTGGCCGCCCGGCATATCACCCATGCGTGACGCCCGAGAAACATTGCAAGAATCGTGGAAAGTCAGCGTCATATGATCATTGGCAGATTTATCTAAATTCAACTCACCCTTTTGGATGAGGTCATAGGTAAACTCGCAGATGTGCTGTGGAATTGGATAATTCGGATCGAGAAAATCAAACGGCCCGACCAGCGTGTCCCAAAAGTTATAAGCGACCCGCCAGGCATGACCGCACTCGCCAACGATGATGCGCTTCACGCCAAGCTCCATCGCTGCATCCCGAATGCGCTCAGCGATCTTGCCCATTTGATCGTGCGAGCCGATAAACATTGCGAAGTTTGCAGCCTCGGAAGCTTTGGAACTCAGCGTCCAACTGACGCCCGCCTGATGGAAGACTTTGGCATACCCAAGCAAGCCATCAACATGCGGCTCAGCAAAGAAATCAGCGCTTGGCGTAATCAGCAAAATGTCGGCGCCCTTTTCATCTAAAGGTAACCGCACCTCAACGCCGGTATCATCCAGCAGATCTTCTTCCAAATCTTCCAGCGTTGCCCGTAAGGCTTTTGGGTTCAGGCCCAGATTGTTGCCGATATCATGGACCTTGCCGATGATCTCATTGCAATATTTCTGGCCCATGCCGATGTGATCCATGATCTCTCGCGCCGCCATGGAGAACTCGGCCGTGTCGATTCCGTAAGGGCAATAGACCGAGCAACGTCGACACTGGGAACATTGATGGAAATAGGTGTACCACTCGTCCAATACTTCGCGGGTGAGGTCTTTGGCACCAACCAGCCACGGGAACCACTTTCCGGTCCAGGTGAAATAGCGGCGATAGATTTTTCGCATCAAATCCTGACGCGCAACCGGCATATTTTTTGGATCACCCGTGCCTAGGAAATAATGGCATTTGTCGGTACACGCGCCGCATTTAACGCACGCATCCATATAGACTTTGAGGGCACGCTGGCTATCCAGTATCTCGCCCATTTTTGCGATTGCTTTGTCGTGCCAGTCATCGACCAATTCGCCCGGAAAACCGAGCGCTTCTTGATGATCCGGGGCCGCCACATAAGGCTGGCTATGCGACATCGCGCCTTCGTTGATTTTAGGAATCTCAGCTTCGGCTTTAAGCTCTGGGAGGGTAAAATCATCCATCGCCTATTCTCCAACCTCGGTGGATCTTGACGCACTCGACACATAACGGGATTCGCGCGGGTTATCGACCTGATTACGGGTCGGGCTAAAAAACACGCCCGGCGCATGCAACAACTTTGAAAACGGAAAAACAATCATCAGAAGCGCGACCAAGCCAAGATGGATCAGCACCGGTGGATCGGCTGGCAGAGGCTGCCAATCGAAATACATTAGGCCAAGCATAAAGGCTTTCACCGCGACGATATCAGTATGCGCACCATATTTCATGCCGAGGCCACTACCGGCAATGCCCAACAACATGATGATCATCAGATGATCAGAAGGTCCGGTAATGTAACGGACACGCTCGACCACAATCCGTCTAACCCAGAGGGCTGCTAGGCCAAAAACAAAGGCGAAGGCCGCATAAATACCAAAGGGTTGGATCAACGCGACCCAACTCCAGACCGGCTCAGTGAAATAGCGCAAGTGGCGCGCCACAATAAGCAGCAGAGCGACGTGAAACATCCAGCCGAACCACCAGATCCATTTATTGGAGCGAAACAGGCTTTGGAAAAACACCACCTCGCGGAACATGCGGAGGACGACCCCTTGTTTCGTTGTTGGCGCGGGCGTTGTGGGAATCTTCAACGGTGCCGGTGTTGTGGCATATTGTTTGATCTTCACAAACAGGCCAACGACGAGAATCAAGGTCGCAGCATAAAATAGAATGGCATAGGCGGCAGTCACGGTGGACACCTACCCTCCTCAGCAAAAGTTAAGTGATACTTCTGGTCGGTCTTAGACGCAGCCCGTTGGCTTTGGCAGACCGGCAATTTTACAAGCTTGTTTAGCAGGGCCATAAGGGAACAACTCGTAGAGATATTTGCTGTTGCCTTTGTCTGGTCCGAGAGATTTCTTAACCGCTTTGGTCAAAACCCGAACAGCCGGCGCAATTTGATATTCTTCATAATAATCACGCAGGAAGTTCACAACTTCCCAATGATCATCATTCATGTCGATTTTTTCTTCAACGGCGATGGTGCCGGCCAATTCTTTTGACCAAGTCGACATATCGGTGATGTAGCCTTCTTCATCAGCACCAATTGTCTGACCGTTTACTGCATAATCCATTTTATTTCTCCTTCTTCACTTTGCTCATTTTAATTTTTAGTAAATTCAAATTACAACCACGATTGGACGGAACTGTATTCCTCAACCAGATCAACAAAACCTGCATAATCAATGAGCTCAAGCCCATCGATCAACGGTTTTTCACTTAAACCTCGGGCATCAACATCCGGCCCCAAAGCATAGAGTTTTATACTGCCGTCACGACTTGAAATTTCATCGCTGGCCGATGTGCCTTGGAGTGCGCCATAAACACCATCCTCAATCAACAGCACGGCAGAGCCATTTTTAGCGCGGCGCAGGCAATCCGAAAGAGAGTTTCTTTCGAAGGGCGATTTATTAACGGTATGTAGTAAAGCCACTGTTCTACTCCTAAAACGAGACAATCATGTCTTGTGTGTCCATCAGTTCAGAGATTTCTGCCGCGCTCAAAATTTCTACCGGAATGACGAGATCTTCCTCGCTCAAACCGCGGGCCTCGAGAGATTCTTTCTCGGCATAAACTTTTTCAACTTCATAGCCTTCGAGGGCCCGGTAAGTTGGCGAAAAGTTTTTCATATTAACACCGGAGGTCTCCTGATCTTTTTTGATCTGGAACACACCATCATCAATAAAGACCAAACTAACATCTTGATCAAAAGCTGCCGTGATGAGCACCACTTCCAACCCTTCTAACGCATAGACCGTGCCGTAAGGAGCCTTGCGATTGACATACATGAACTTTTTAACCGGTCCATCAAACTCGTCTTCTTCCCAATCTTCCATTACAAATCCCCCTAATCACCAAATGTCACAAGCCGGTCACCGATGATGCCGGCTTCGACCAATTGGCCGAGACCTGAAATTTTGAAACCAGCTGCCAGCAAATCATCATTGATGCCACGCCGCATGGCAGCAGCGACACAGACGACCAGTTCGACGCCGTGCTCTTGGCCTAATTCTGACCATAGGGTGACGAGGTTGCGATCATCACTTGGCGGATCAGCCTGCTTATTCGAATTGTTGACACCATCATGATAGAAAAACACCCGTACAATTTCGTGGCCTTTTTCCAAGGCGGCTTTGGTAAACTGATAAGCAGTATCCGAAGCCTGATGGGTAAATGGTCCTTCATTGACCAGTATTCCTAGTTTCATTACTTCAATTTCCCCTTAGAAATGGACATGCGCAGAAGCGTTTAAGCTTTCGCGGGCGCCTCTGAAATCATCAATGTGGAAACGCGTGAACGGAATATCCGCAAGCTCGAAAAAACGCGGCCAGCCGATACGTTCGATCCACTCACCCATACGCTCAAAATCGCGGCCATGTTCTTTATAGGCATAAAGAATTTTCTTCACCACATCCGCAACCTCAGGCCAACGCGGCGGATTGTTAGGCAATCCAGCAACGGCAAGCTTGTGGAAAGTCGGCTTGGTGCGTGCATTGGAGTGCTTGCCGCCGACCCAAATTGCGATCTTGGTCGATTCTTCACTATTGATTTGCATTGGCGGGCAAGGCGCATAACACGCACCACAGCAAATGCATTTTTGTTCATCAACTTCGAGCGAAGGATTACCATTAACCAAAGCAGGTCGAATGGCGGCCACAGGGCAACGCGCCACAACAGCCGGACGCTCACAGACATTAGCCACAGCATCGTGATCGATGACGGGCGGCTTGGTGTATTGCACGTTAATCGCAATATCACCCTGACCACCGCAATTGATCTGGCAGCAAGATGTCGTGATCCGAACGCGGTTTGGCATTTCTTCCTGGATAAATTCCTGATGCAACTCATCCATCAAAGATTTGACCACGCCCGATGCATCGGTGCCTGGAATATCGCAATGCAGCCAACCTTGGGTATGTGAAATCATTGAAACTGAATTGCCGGTTCCGCCAATCGGGAAACCTTCAGCCTCGAGCGCTTCAATTAGCGGTCCGACTTGCTCTTCGCTAGAAACCATATACTCGATATTGCTTCGAGTGGTGAAGCGCACATGGCCCTCCGCCCGCATATCGGCGATATCGCAAAGCGAACGAATTGTATGGACATCCATCTGACGCTGGGTGCCGGCCCGAACGGTCCAGACTTCTTCACCATCATTTGACACATGATGAAGCACGCCTGGACGTAAACGGTCATGCCATTTCCAATTGCCATAGTTCTTTTTCAGAACCGGGTGCATATGAGGGAAAGGATCCGGCACGCCGTGTTCATCGGGGCGCCGTGGTTGTACTTCTGTATCTGTCATTTTCCTATTCCCTATTCCGCCGCCGTTTTGGCGTTTTCTTCATCTTTGCGATCAAACCACTTGCCGGCTTCAGCGTCCCAGCCAGACGTATCAACGTAGGAATTTGTCCGTGGGTGATTGACCATGTTTGGATCGATTTCGATGCCGACGCCTTCAAGGAAATTGATCAAGCCGATGCGATCGATGGTTTCGCCGACGCGCTCATGCTCCAACGCATTTTCAGCAAAGAAGTCGATCACGCTTTCAGCAATCTCCTCAAGCTTGTCATAATCTTCTTCGGTCTCAAGTTTGAGGAATGGCACAACGACCGTTCCCATCTGGTCACCGATTTTAAGCGAACGCTTGCCGCCCATCAGAATAGTGACACCTTTATCGTCACCGGGAGACAACGCTTTATTCATCACATTGAGACAATGCATGCAGCGGACGCAGCTTGAATTATCAACATCCAATGTATCATCATCATTAAGACTCAACGCATTGGTTGGGCAGCGGGTTATCACATTATCGATGGTATATTTACGACCGGCTTCGCTGACATATTTCTTAACTTCTTCCTGGTCGACTTTCATATCGTCACGCCAAGTACCAATGACGGCGAAGTCGGCGCGGTGAATGGCGTTGACACAATCATTCGCACAGCCGGAAAACTTGAACTTAAATTTATAAGGCAAGGCAGGCCGGTGCATCTCGTCAAGGAATGCATTAATAATTTGACGGTGAGCCTTCACCTCATCATAGCAAGATTGCTCACAGCGGGCATGACCAACGCAACTCATTGAGGTCCGCAATGCCGGACCCGCGCCGCCCATATCAAGGCCAATTTCATTTAAATCATCAAAGGCTTTTTGCACATTCTCGGTGGTGCAGCCTTGGAACATGATGTCGCCACTTTGGCCATGCAGAGCGATCAGACCGGAACCATGTTCCTCCCAGATATCGCACATGTTACGCAACAGGTCGGTGCTGTAATGCATGCCGGCAGGCGGCTGAACACGAAGCGTGTGGAACTCTTTTGATTCTGGATATTCCTCAGCAACTTGTGAGAAACGCGGAATAACACCGCCGCCATAACCAAAGACACTAACTGTGCCACCTTTCCAATAACCCAACTTGGTGTCGTAGGAATGTTCCAACTGACCCAGCAGATCATTCACCATCGGTGAATATTTTTCCTCATCATCGGCCAGTCTCTTCAAGCCATTTACAAAGCTTGGCCACTTGCCTTCTTGAAGCTCATCCAGTAGCGGTGTTTCATGTTTTTTCTTAGTCACTTTTAGTCTCCTTACCGGTTTCTCTCGCGAGCCCCACCCCTGAAATTACCAATGCAAATACCAATGCAATTACCTGAAATTTAATTCTTCTATGCGGCCCCAATTCAGCCTCATGCCCTATTATTACACCAATCTAATTACTATAATCAATGTTTTCCTAAAATACGATATACATATTTTATTAAAAAAAATCATTATATATCAATAATATAGGTAGTATGTTCCTGTTCTACTATTTATTTTTGTGTTATTATGTTTTCTAATTTACTAAAATAGAAAGAAATGATATCAGAGATAGACTATTCTTTGCAATAGTCTTATGTGATATTTTTTCTGAAACACTAGGCAGTAAAATAATGACGTTGCCCATCGGTCTCGAGAATAAAGAAGTCTATTTGCAATGGCGGGAAGAAAAGCTTGCCGACTACCCGAGCGACTCGCCCGCCTTAACCGTAAATTTGGAGACCCCTGGACAGCCGAATCCGCAACAAATTGAAGCACTTAAAGCGCTGTGCCGAAAAACCAATATGGCCATTTATGCCGGCCCTGAAGCAATTGTCGAAGACAAAAACATCGCAATAAACTTAGGCGCTGCACTCGGTCTCAAGCAAGTGGACCGATCATTGACGACCGAGGATGATGGTGTGAGCGAGCTTTCGGTTGCCATTGGCGGTGAAAAAAGTGCCTACATTCCCTACACTGATCGCTCGCTCGGCTGGCATACCGATGGCTGTTATAACGATGCAGATCACCTGATAAACGGATTTTTGTTGCATTGCGTACGGGCCGCGCCTGAGGGCGGAGAGAATTATTTGCTCGACCCTGAGATCGCTTACATTCTTTTGCGCGATGAAAACCCTGACTTTATTGACGGACTGATGCTGGTGGATGCGCTTTCTATCCCGGCTAACATCGAAAATGACAAAGTGATTCGCGCCGAGCAATCGGGGCCGGCCCTCTCGATTGATCCTGACACCCAGGCCCTTCATTTGCGCTATACAGGCCGGAAAACCTATGTCACCTGGCGGGATGATCCGCGCCTGCAGGAAGCCCTCGCGTTCTTAAAAGACGCTTTCAATGAACAAAATCAGTATATATTTAAAGTGAAATTGAAGCCTGGCTCAGGACTGATCGGTAATAATGTACTTCACAATCGGACAAAGTTCGTTGATGGTGACGCAGCCGACGACAAACGCCTGATTTATCGAATTTATTATCACGATAGAATTACCAACGCCCTGAACAATAACTAGGCCATAGGAGACACCGATGGAAAAAAACACGCCCGTATCAATCGAGAAGGCGCCGGTTATACCGCTTAGCCAAATCATCATTCAAAACCATGATGTGGTAACTTTTGCTGAGTTGTTAAAAACCGTCAACCAGTTGGGCGAAGGCGGCATGGTGTTGATGGAGTTTGATTTAAAGCCGGACTTCCCCGATACACCGCGCGATTGGCAAACCCAATTGGAAGTCGCGTTCATGACCAAGGCGAGCCCTTTTAGCCGGCCACCGGAAATAATTGACCGGCCTGAGCCTGATGGAAATGAAGATTAATGGCCGAGGAAACAACTAGTGAAATTGCCAAATTCGAGGCTCCCTTTGGCAGACAAATCACGCTTCAAGATGTCACCCACGAAAGCGGCCTACAGATGATGCGCATCAGAATAAAAGAAGGCGCGCGCTTCACCATCATGGACATCGATCCAGAGACGGCGGCCAAATGGGGTCAATTTTTAGGAAATTGGGCGGTGGAAAAAGAAAACACCTAGGCGAAACTTATGGCGCTTTTTGTATCTCAAAGGTAAACACGCCGCCTTCTTCAGAAGTCTCAATTAAATTGTGACCCTGAGTCCGGCAATAGATCTCAAAATCATTAACCGAGCCCGGATCCGTCGTTTCCACGACCAAGGTATCATCGGCTGCCAATTTCATCATGGCTTTTTTAACCTTCAAGATCGGTATCGGGCAATTAAAGCCCTTGGTATCAAGCTTGACCGACATAAACGGCATTCTCCAAACAGTTCCATATATAATTTACAGAATTTGTTCGAATTTGTCTCGTAACATTATTGTATGCAGGAAAAATTGATACAAATTGATGAGCGACAAGTTTGATGCTAAATTAATCGTATTGTAGTCATTCTTTGTAACATCAAAACTTAATGCACTTTTATTGTATTCATGGAAAAGCTAATAAAAACAACTAGTTGAAAAAAATTCGTTGTATTAGCAGCCCGATGACAATGGGGGAAATGGATTGAGAAAGCGTAACTCTATCGATGGCGGTTATTTGGCTCCTGACGAACATAGCTGTCAAAAAAAATGTCATTTTCCTGAGGATGAAGTCTTGTTAAATTTTATGATGATTGGAGACGCCAATTATTTTCACATGATGCGTGAAAATGTGCAGCAGATTATCAGTATTTATCCCGATTCCCGAATATTTATATTCGATTATGGGCTTAATCGGGAAAATAAGGAAATATTGACCGCCAGTAGCGGGCGGATCGAGATAATCGATTGGCAATCTCAACTAGATGACATTTCGATTATCAAAAGAAATTTATCGGAAGATCTCAAACGCAAATTAACCATGGGGTACAATGCCCGTCGCACCGGATTTTTGAAGCGGGTTAGAAAATTTTTTATAAAGCGGTTTCCTGAGAGCGGCGTTGTCCAAAAAGTAGAATATGCGGCCCTGCGTTTTGAAAATCTTCTACTGCAGAAAATAAAATGTATGCAACATGCCTCACACTTATGTGCGGGTGAAAAACTGATTTATCTGGATTCCGATGCGTTGTTGTTCAAACCAATTGACGATGTATTTGAAGCAGAGGCGGATATTAACATCACCTTGATCGATGGCTTACCTTGTTGGGATATTAATAATTGCTCGATCGTTAATAGCGGGGTGATCTTTTTTAACGCAAATACCGAAGCACGTAATGCCTTTTTGGGGGAGTGGTGGGAACAGGCACTTGTTACCGATGAATGGTTGAGGGAGCAGACGGCAATTACCCGTTTGTTGGAAAAAGAATCGCGCGCAATTTTTGAAATTGAAAGATCGACCGCACTTTCTTTCGGCGGGGTTGAGACGAAGGTGCGGTTTTTATCCTGCAACGAATTTAACTTTTTTCAAATGGAAAATCGTGAATTTGACTCTTTCCCGGATGCCCGTATTTTCCATTTTACAGATCGGCGGCAGGAAAAGGACTTGTTTAACGAAATCCTGAGCCACCTTCGCAATCGACAAACTAAGCTTCTTTCAGTCCCGGCTTAGCAAAATTGGTCGTGTCGTTAATGAAAATAGATTAGGCGAATTAATCGTAGAATTATTCCTCAGACAATCCCTCCGTCAGAGCTGTCGACAAATAGCGCTCAGCATTTGACGGCAGGATCACGACAATCATTTTTCCGGCCATATCGGGCCGCTTGGCAACTTCAATTGCTGCTGCCACGGCGGCGCCTGAGGTTATGCCAACCGGTAGTCCTTCGGTTTTAATCACCTGCCGAGCCATCTCAAAAGCGACTTCATTTTTGACTTTGACAACCTCATCAATCAATTCGGTATCCAGATTATTTGGAATAAAGCCGGCGCCAATGCCTTGAATTTTATGCGGGCCGGGGATGTCGCCCGAGAGCACGGCGCTGTCTTCGGGCTCCACCGCGATCATTTTGAAGCCAGGTTTGCGGCCCTTCAATGCCTGGCCGATGCCGGTTAATGTGCCGCCCGTGCCAACGCCCGAGACCACAACATCAACTTTGCCATCAGAATCAGCCCAGATTTCTTCTGCCGTGGTGCGGGCGTGGACCTCAGGATTGGCGGGGTTGCTGAACTGCTGCGGCATGAAGGTATCTTCATGCTTGGTCATTATATCTTCGGCGCGTGAAATCGCGCCAGGCATGCCTTCATCTGCCGGCGTCAGAACAACCTCGGCATTCAACAATTCGAGCATTTTCTTTTTTTCCGTCGACATGCTGTCCGGCAAAGTCACAATCAGTCGATACCCTTTAATGGCGCAGACCAGAGCAAGTCCCAATCCGGTATTACCCGAAGTCGGCTCAATAATAACCGTCCCAGGTTTCAACTTACCATCGGTCTCGGCGGCTTCGATCATGGCGACACCGATCCGATCTTTTACCGAAGCCAAAGGATTGAAAAACTCACATTTCCCAACGAGCGTCGCTTTGCAGTTTTCTTTTTGAGCAAGGCGATCGAGACGGACCAGCGGAGTGGCACCAATGGTGTCTATGACACTATCATATATGCGTCCTCGAAAATTGTTTTCGATGGAATTTGCCTCAGTCATACGTGCCCCTCTGGAAGAAAAATTGATTTAAAAGTGAAACGATCCGGCCTTATCCTTTGCGGTAAAACCCAGCCCATTGAACATAATTTTTATGTGAAACATTGACCACAAAATTTTGCGCCAGTCAAATACCTGGACAAAACCCCAGCAGAATTTGACCAAGAAACTACGTCCTTTAAATCAAAGAATCATTCTCATCCCCAATGCCTCGAGGCGATTTAACTCGCAATAGTCCGCCAATCTTCGTTTTTTTCCAGGCAAATACAGGCTTTTTTGAATTCTCCGTAATTTTTTTGTTGAATAATAGTCAATATGGATCGATAATCATTTGAATTTTAGTAAATAAGAAATTACCAATAAAACTATCGAGGCCGACAGGGGGCTCACTTGCTTTTGAATAAAAATTTGCTAATAGGCGGAAGCTTGTTTGCCCGAAGGTTTTATTGAATTTCTACATCGAGGAATGGCAGGCTAGGTGAGATTTGATCAAGTTTTGCCAAGTCGACATTTCGTTTTTTGTTATTAACTTGCTACCACTGAGGTAATTTGATGATCAACACCAATCCCTTCGCCGAGCTTTCGGCTTCCATAGATCCCGTCATCATGCAGACCTACATCATTGTTATGGTCGTTTTGGTTGTCGGCGGAACTATATTCGATATGGTCCATAAAAAGAGCGCTCAATATTTCTTTGCCAAAATGGAAACGGATAAAGCCAAGGCGAAGCGCGAAGTTGGCGGCGGCGAGAAGATATCCCTGGCCATCCAAACCGCTTTGATAGAAGGCGCTACATCGTCAGAATTTTGCAACCCAATGCGACGAATTGCCCATCTACTGGGCATGTATGGTTTCGTCCTTTATGTCGCAACGACCGCAATTATGGTGTTTGGCTTTCCGACACCGGCAACCCCGACGCCAGAAATTCTGCCCACTCTTTGGTGGATCGGCGGCCTTATGGTCTGTGTCGGCGGTTATTGGTTCTGGTTCTTTATCCGCGTCGATGTTTCCGCTGAAGGTCACTCACCTTTCCGATTGGTGCGTGCTGATCTCTTTATTGTGTCTTTGCTTTTGAGCACAACATTTGGCCTGATCTGGGCCTATGCTCAAGCAACCGGTGGGGGGACTTGGACGACTATTTTCCTCGGTCTTTATCTGCTTTCGACAACTGTCCTGTTTGGATCAGTTCCATGGTCCAAGTTCTCACACATGTTCTTCAAACCGGCGGCAGCTTTGGAAAAGCGGATTTCCGTAGCGAATGGCACACGGGCCAACCTGCCCGAGCCCGCTGACCGAACCAATCCGGCGGTCCGCGACAGTCACTCCATGGAGTTGCTGAAGGATGCTCCCCAGTCTATGGGGCTTGGCATCAAGCGCGAACAGCCTCGCCACTACTAGGCCCTAATCCTCGAAAACTTCTAAACAGAGAGAAATTATACCATGCCTACTTTTGTTTATATGACCCGATGCGATGGCTGCGGACACTGCGTAGATATCTGCCCATCCGACATCATGCACATCGATACGACCTATCGACGCGCCTACAATCTCGAGCCCAACATGTGTTGGGAATGTTACTCCTGTGTGAAAGCTTGCCCGCAGAACGCCATTGACGTGCGCGGTTACGCCGACTTCGCGCCGCTCGGCCATAGCGTTCGAGTGGACCGCGATGAGGACAAGGGCACGATTGCGTGGAAAGTCAAATTCAGGAATGGTACAGAAAAGAACTTCCTGTCGCCAATCACCACCAAGCCTTGGGGCACAGCCATTCCAAAGCTTAAGGATCTCGCCGGACCCACCCAAGAGCAGCGTGATAGCGAATTATTGTACAACGAGCCGAAATATATCCGCTTTGACGACGGAGGCCTGCATACTTTGGAATCTAACGGTCTCACGATGAAACAGGGGGTATACTACTAATGGCTTACAAAACGATCATAGAAGACAATATCGACGTTTTGGTTGCCGGCGCGGGCCTTGGCGGCACCGGTGCAGCCTTTGAAGCTCGATTCTGGGGCCAAGATAAGAAAATCGTCATTGCCGAAAAAGCCAATATTGACCGCTCCGGCGCTGTCGCCCAAGGGCTTTACGCGATCAACTGCTACATGGGTACCCGTTTCGGCGAGAACAACCCGGAAGACCACGTGCAGTATGCGCGTATCGACTTGATGGGTATGGTACGCGAAGACCTACTGTTTGATATGGCCCGGCACGTCGATTCCACGGTTCACCAGTTCGAAGAGTGGGGCCTACCGCTGATGAAGGATCCCGAAAAGGGTTCCTATATGCGAGAAGGGCGGTGGCAGATTATGATTCACGGCGAATCGTACAAGCCCATCGTCGCCGAGGCTGCGAAGAAATCGGCAGATAAGGTATACAACCGCGTTTGCATCACACACCTGCTGACGGACGAAGCCAAGGAGAACCGAATTGCCGGCGCCGTCGGCTTCAACGTCCGCACCGGCGACTACCACGTTTTCAAATCGAAGACGGTGATCTGTGGTGCCGGTGGTGCGTCCAACATCTTCAAGCCAAATTCGACAGGTGAAGGCGCCGGTCGTGTCTGGTACGCGCCGTGGTCGTCCGGTTCCGCCTATGGTCTGATGATCAATGCCGGTGCCAAGATGACGCAGATGGAAAACCGCATCGTGTTGGCCCGCTTCAAGGATGGTTACGGCCCCGTGGGCGCATACTTCCTACATCTTAAGACCTATACCCAAAATGGTCTGGGCGAGGAGTTTGAATCCACGTGGTGGCCCGGGCTGCAGGAAATGGTCGGCAAGGAATATCTGGATCCGGAACTTGCCCACAAGACTCATCGGCCGATCCCAACCTGTTTGCGTAACCACGCGATGATCTCCGAGGTGAACGCCGGTCGCGGTCCGATCCATATGGTCACCATGGAAGCCTTCCAAGACCCGCATCTCGAAGAAGTGGGCTGGGAAAACTTCTTGGGCATGACCGTCGGCCAGGCCGTATTGTGGGCCGCAACCGATGTGGATCCCAAGAACGAGAACCCGGAACTGACCACGTCGGAACCCTATGTTATGGGGTCGCATGCGACGGGCAGTGGCGCTTGGTGCTCAGGTCCCGGAGACATTTCTCCGCCGGAGTATTTCTGGGGTTACAACCGTATGATGACCATCGAAGGATTGTTCGGTGCTGGTGACGCTGTCGGCGGCACGCCGCATGCCTTCTCGTCGGGCTCCTTCACTGAAGGGCGTCTCGCCGCTAAAGCCGCGTGCCGCTACATCGACGACGGCAAGGCCGAGGGTATCGTTGTTTCCGACAAACGGATCGACGAGCTTAAGGAAGAAATCTATAAGCCGATGGAGCATTACAAGATCTACCGCAACGAAGTCGTTGCTGGCGATGTAAATCCAAACTATATCAATCCGCGGCAAGGGCTGGACCGTTTGCAAAAACTGATGGACGAGTACTGCGGTGGGTCAACTGTTAACTACATGACCAACGATAAGCTCCTGAGCATCGGCCTCAAGAAGCTCAAGATCATGGAAGAAGACCTTGAGAAACTAGCGGCAAAGGATTTCCATGAATTACTGCGTGCGTGGGAGTTGAAGCATCGTCACCGTACGTCTGAATGCGTTACACAACACACAATGTTCCGCAAAGAAACCCGGTGGCCCGGCTATTACTACCGCGGCGACGCCATGAAGCTGGACGATGAAAACTGGCATGTACTGACGGTTTCTCGCCGTGATCCGGAAACCGGTGAATACACCATGGAAAAAGCGCCATGTTATCACCTTGTCGGTGAAGACGAGTAACATTGATACCAAACGGGCGTTCGAAGTGAACGCCTGTTTGGCCTATCAAAAAGGATCAGCACATCGTATGTTGATCTTTTTTGTTAGGCCCAACGGGGCGGACTGCCGCCCGCAACAAAGAACTGCAAATGAGCATTATTGAAAAGACCGATGACGAGATTCTTGCCATAGCCAATCCGCTGTGGAGCCACCTTATTAAAGCCTCCAATGACGGTAAATACGGAGAATTCGTCAAGTATTTTTCCGATGGCCTGGTCAAAGGGTTGAACGAAGTCGAGGTGGGCAAGCAGTTCGCAAAAAGTGAACTGACAAGAAACCTGTCAGAGTCGGTTGAGTTCATCGGCACCATCCGTCGTGGTGAACATGTGTCGGTACTTTATCGGCAAGGGAGCACCAAAAAGGAAGGTGAGTGGCTTGGCAGACTTGTCCTCGGTTACGAGGATGGCGAAGTCAGAATTTTCGGCGCCTCCATCTTTTAGACATGTGAACAGGTAAAGAAATGAACGAGACAATTCAGGACAATAAGTATGTCGAACTGAGCTATAGGGTGATCGATCAAAAATCGGGCGAAATCCTTGTCGCGGTTGAATTTCCAATCGGCTATGTTCACGGCGTTAACGATATCCTGGCACCCGCCGTCAGAAAAGAACTCGAAGGCAAATCCGCCGGTGACGTGATCGAAGTGCCACTCGATTGCGATCAAATCTATGGTCCCAGGGACGAGTCACTGGTGTTTACGGATCGCCTCGAAAACGTTCCCGAACAATACCGGGAAGTTGGCACCACGCTTCACGCCGAGAATGAAAAAGGCGAGGCGCAGAGCTTCATTGTCACGCGGATAGATGACGAGACACTGACGGTCGATGGCAATAATCCGCTTTGCGGCAGGCAGGTTATTTTTAACCTGGAAATTATGGGAGTTCGTGACGCTACCGAAGATGAGTTCGAAGCGGGTGGTCCTGTCAGTGAGGGCCCTGATATCCCCGAAGCACTTACGATACCAATTCAATAAAATGTTTCTGATTTCTCATTATTGAGAGATTATATTTACTATAATTTGCAACGACTGAATAAAATTAATGGAGGTAATAAATTATGAGTGATCAACCGAAAGAAAAGCGCCCTGTACCAGAGGGTAAGTCCAGGTTTATGACAACCCGACAGAAAGCACCGAGCGAGAAGGGTTTTGTCGGATACGAGACCACCTGGGAGCCGTTCCAGAAAGAAGTGGCATACACGACACCTAAAAAGCCGTAACCGGCCGAAATTATTAAACACTGAAAAGCCCCTAATCGTGAAAACGGTTGGGGGTTATTTCATAGTTTAACACTTTGGTAGAACCTCATGAATTTCAGCCAAATAAACAAGAAGGTAATTTTGTAACCATGATCATCGCCCAGATCGCTGATACTCACCTCGGTGCCACAGACGCAGATGATCTCACTTTCCGCGTGCGGGCGGAAAACCTTCAAGCCTGCATTACTGATATCAATAGCCTCAATCCCCTGCCCGATGCGGTGATCCACACGGGTGATCTGACCCAGCATGGCCAGCCGGCCGAATTTGCCCATGCCAGAGAATTACTGGCTGCCCTAAACGCGCCCTTTTATATCACCCCAGGGAACCGGGATGGCCGTGACGGTATCGCCGAGGCCTTTGCCAAAGAAGAATACATGAAAACGGATGGCTCTTTTGTGCATTACGCTGTCGAAGCCCATCTGGTACGCCTGGTGGCCATGGACTCCCTCGGTGAACCCGGTGAGCCAAAGGGCGAGTTCTGCCCGGACCGCCTTGCCCGGCTTGATGCAACGCTCGCAGAAGTACCTCAGAAACCGACAGCAATTTTCATGCATCATCCACCTTTTGATGTGCCCACTGCACCCGATCCCTTTGCCTATCAGCGCCGTGAAGCAGTAGCAGATTTGGCTGCTGTAATCTCAAAACACCCGCAGGTTGTTCGTATTTTCGCCGGCCACATGCATCGGCCTTGGACAGCTGAAATCGGCGGCGTTGCCGCCAGCACAGTGCCCAGTGTCGCCACTAATTTGCGTTATGGAGAATATCCAGATGAAATGGCGGAGCAGCCGATCTATCAGCTCCATCGGTTTGACAGTGACTTTGGCTTCGCGAGCGAGACGCGCCTCACCGAGAAAGTGTCGACGTAACTTATCCGACCTTAGCGTACCGTCTCGTAAGCCAGACCGATGGTATGAAAATTGGCCTTGGTTTCATTGAGAACAGCCGTCATGACGTCGCGTGAACTCACGATCGAATAGAGCTCATCGCCATCCAATACAGGGATGTGGCGAATTTTGTTTTCGTTCATGATTTCCATAATGTTGTTCACATCATCGCCTAAATGACAGGTTATGACATTGGACGTCATCAAGTCGGAGACTTTGAGGTCGCCTAGCCCGGCACCTCGTTCAGCAAAGCCTTGAACGATGTCTCGCTCTGAAATTATGCCGATCACGGCTCCAGATTGATCACAAACCGGCATGGCGCCGATATTATTTGCCTTTAACGTGGCGGCGACGGTGGAAACCGACTGGTCGGCTTGAGTGGTCGCGAGATCATTTCTTTCCGTTAATGGTAAGTCATCGATTTGCATGAAGGTCTCCCTCTGAGCGGCCTAAACAGATTGATTGTTTATTCCGCTTAATTTTCATAAAACTTCCGCAACACAGCCACAACTTCGGGGCGGCTGAATTCGGTTGGAATATCCTCGCCATTGGCCAGCATTTCCCGCTGGCGTGTACCGGAAATATTAATTCTGAATTCCTCATCATGGGGACAGGTTTTTGCTGTCGCCATACCATCACATTTTTTGCAATAGAAGGTGATATCTATTTTCAGCGGCTGGGTTTCCAGCGCACCTTCCCATAAGGTATCAAATATATCATGGGCATCAAAAGGTCCGTAGAAATCACCAACGCCGGCATGATCCCGCCCGACGATAAGATGCGAGCAGCCAAAATTCTGCCGTATCAAGGCATGAAAAAGCGCCTCTCGCGGCCCCGCATAACGCATCTCAATTGGATAGCCGGCCTGGATCGCTCTATTGGGGGCGAAGTAATTCTCAATCATCGCATTAATCGCCTCAACCCGCACTGGAGCTGGGATGTCACCGGGCTTCAATTTGCCCAACACCTGATGGATAAAGACACCATCGGTAACATCAATAGCAATCTTCACCAGATGTTCGTGGCTGCGATGCATCGGGTTTCGAGTTTGAAAGGCTGCCACTTTTGACCAACCCATATCCTCAAACATTTTGCGCGCCTGATCGGGCCGGATGTAGAGATCGCTGAACTCTTCCGGAAACCAGCCCTCTTCAATAACTTTAACCGAACCGCCAAGATTAACCGGCGGTTGGGCCATTACCTTGGCAACGCCCGGATGGCTTTCATCATTTGTGCCGAATACTTTTTTGCATTGCAGAACCAGATCGGGCGCAAATTTTTCAGCCACCGTCATCACCGCCATGATCTGCTGAGTTTCACCATCGATCAAAGCAATCTCTTCACCGAGCTCAATTTGATCAGCGAGCGCTTGCTCGGCAGACAAAGTTACCGGAATGGGCCAAAACAATCCGTCTGACAATTTCATATCATTGCAGACACCCTGCCAATCCTGCTCGCCCATAAAACCATCAAGCGGCGTGTAGGCACCCATCGACAACAATAATAGATCACAAACCTCACTGCTGGACATTGGCACCTTTGTTAACGCTTCCGCCCGGCCAAGCTCTTGGGCTCTCTGACCTTCGGGCAATAGCAAAGGCTTTAGCGTCTGGGCGCCGTGCGGCGAAACTAAGTTAGTCATTTTTCTACTGATCCAATTGTCATTTCGGCAAATTAAAAAGGAATGTTTCCTATCTTAAATTGGCCACCCTGTTAAGTTCTTTTTATTTAATGAAAATAAGAAATATACCATACGTGTATTACTTACAACATTTTTACGGGAACTTGGTGTGGTTTTTTGAAAGCAGCCGAGTTTTGGCATTGTTATCTGAACTAATCGCCCATATTGGTCATAGATTGTACCACTTTTTTCTGCCGAAATATCTGGTGTCAGAAGATTTTTTACATTTTGGATCAGATGAAATGGAAAAAATTGATAGATTCCGGCAAATAGACCATAGCTAAAAAAAGACGCAACAACGCAGAACTGTATAAAATATTTGAATTTCATCTTCGTTATTCTTTACACCTAAAATTTAATTTAGGTTCAATACCAACAGGGAGTGTCGGCCAAATCACCAGAACTCGGGAGTTCCGCCATTCCATTCTGCACACATAGCAACTCATTTTCATCAAATGGCGTCCATCCCTCTTCCGAAAGTGGTACACTCGCAATCAACATAACATGTTGATCGTTACCAGCTAAGCGCAATCCTGATATATCGAAGATTGTTTCAGAACTACAATTTCTGGAAAGCCAATATAAGCCAGCTGGTTTTATTTTCCCTGACGGTTGTCGAGTCCTCCTGTTACCGGGTGCAAACAGGGTACCCAATCAAAATTCGCCATATGTAATTGCATTCCGGCGTCCAGTCTTTCAGTTTGGGCAGTCTGGGCAGTCTAAACGATGGGAATATCGGACCCTGCCGCCAGTGCTTAATCAATTGTTCTATTTCAGAATTATCAGGTAGACTTGAATTAAGATATTCTTTTTCAAGAGGAACATACTATGACTTCTTCTCTGGAAACCGTAGGTAACGGCGAAGATGTGACAACTCAAATTCGAGACATTCGCGCCGCTCAACCGGGCAATTTAATGGCCAGGTATTTTGACGAAGCCTATTATTGTTCTCTGGATGAGGCGAAGCGTGAACGATTACATAAGATCATCCGATCGGGGATTGAAAATCCCGACAGTCAGATGGGTGCCTACGCCCAAAACTGCACTGATTATGAAGATTTTGAACCTCTGCTAGAGCCGATGATCCGTGATTATCACAACATTTCAGATGACCGATTAATAGCACAAGAACATGATTGGGCGACGCCTACGTCCGGCTATAATTTGGAGGGAGTGGATGCTCGATTGAAAGACGTTTCCATGCGGGTGAGAGTGGGTCGAAATATTGGTGCCTTTCCGCTGCCGGGAGCAATGACAAAAAGCTCACGACTGGAATTCGAGACTCTTTTGATTGAAGCATTTTCCGTGCTGATGGAAGATCCCGAATTCGGGGGTGAATATCTTTCTCTGACACCCGGGTCATCTTGTGAGATTGATGAAGAAACTTATCGGCGCCGGATTGAGGCCCACCAAATGTTCAAGGATATGAGCGGAGATCCGTATTTGGAGTCAGGTGGAATTTCTTCCGATTGGCCTTATGGACGAGGCATGTATATCTCGGGTTCACAAGATTTTATTGTTTGGGTAGGAGAAGAGGATCATCTGCGGGTCATGTCCATGAAACGGGGCAGCGATCTTTCAGCATTATTCAGCAGATTACATGGCGGACTTGAGACGTTGGCTAAGTTAATCCCCGATTTTGCCCATTCGGAACGATATGGGTATTTAACCTCCTGCCCAACAAACCTTGGATCCGCGATGCGGGCCAGCCTGCACCTTCCACTTCCTAATCTGACGAAAGAAGGGAGGGATCTCGAACACGTAAAAGAAACGGCATTGGACCTTAGTCTCGCTGTGCGTGGTGTCGGCGGAGAGCATTCCGAAGCTGGTGAAGGTGGTATCGTTGACATATCACCCCGTGCCCGGCTCGGTGTCACAGAAGCAGAAATCATGCAGTGCCTGTATGAAGGCTCCGTTGCACTATGGTCTCTGGAAAATGCAAATTAGCCATTCAGACCAGACAATTTATAAACCAGGCAGTCGTAATCCTGTTGTTGCAAAACTAAGGGCTACTCTTCTGCTTAGAATCTTATTTATAGAATTCATAACCTAACCTCCTTGCTTCACTTAGATAAATTAATTTTATATATCTAATACTAAGGTCTCTCCGGGCATCGCGCGGGCGACGCACGCTTGGATTTTAGTTTTCCGATCTTCTTCGCTTAAGACCACGTCGCGATGATCTGCTTTGCCGCTCAGCAAGCCGACAGCGCAACTGCCGCAATAGCCCTCTTCACAGGAAAAATTAAGCTCTTTGCCGTTTGAACGAAGCACTTGTAAAATTGATTTATCTTTTGGCACCGTTAGTTTCAAATTTGACTGTGATAACTCGATATCAAACGCAACATTGTCATTTTCATCATCAGCTTCGGTTGCGGTATTGGCGAAAACTTCGAAGTGAACTGTCCCCGCTGGCCAGTGTAATGATTTGTCACGAGCTGCGTTTATGAGCCCGCCTGGACCGCAAATATAGAGGTGGCGACCTTCGGGCGTATCTTTAAGGACTTCGGCCAGATTGATCCCATTCGCGGGATCACCGCCATCATGATGATACGTCACGTCGTCACCAAACAGCGCATCGATTTCTTGTTTGAACGCCGTCGTTTCGACAGACTTTGTACAATAATGCAAATGGACTTTTTTGCCATTTGTTTTGAGATGGTGGCCCATCGACATCATTGGCGTGATGCCAATCCCACCAGCAAGAAGGATGTGTTCCCCGGCGTCTTTTGCCAATTCAAAATTGTTAAGCGGATTGTCGACAGTGAGGACATCACCGACGCTGACATTGGTATGCATCCATTCCGAACCGCCCTTACTATTGGGATCTTTCAAAATGCCCGTAACATACTTACTGCGATCTGCCGGATCATTAGCCAATGAATAGCAGCGCCTTAAATCGTTACCCAGATGTAGCGTGAGGTGGGCGCCAGCCGTAAAGGCGGGCAATTCTGAGCCATCAGCGGACTCGAAAACAAACCTTTTAATGTCAGGCGTTAAATTCTCAATCGCCGTCGTCCGCAATTTTAGAGTATCGGTATTTGCCGCAGGCTTCTCTCCCTGCATGAACGCCTTAACTGCTTTACCAGTCACTCCAGGGCCTTTGGTGAACATAACCACCAACTTATCTCTGTCATTGGTCGCGATGCCATGGACCGTGCCAGCTGGTACAAAGACGACACTCCCTTCTTTAACGGCAATATCTTCTTGCTCTTCAAAGGTAATAAGACCGGTACCTTGGACGACGTAGAATATTTCATCTTGCATTGGGTGTTTGTGAAGAACGGTGTTTTGACCAGGTATATAGCTCACAAACTCACAAACTGTTCCTTTGGATTGCAGCAGCTTTTTTCTAATCCGCTCTTCTTCGGAAAATTCCGTAAGATCTGCAAGTTCATGGATTTCGACTTCGCTCGATAACTTAGGAGGGATTTCTCCAGACATTAAAGCCTTTGCCGCTTTGCCGGTTACGCCAGGGCCTTTGGTGAACATAACCACCAACTTATCTTTGTCATTGGTCGCGATACCGTGAACTGTACCAGCCGGAACAAAGACGACACTCCCTGCTTTTACGGCAATATCGTCTTGTTCTTCAAAGGTAATAAGACCGGTACCTTGGACGACGTAGAATATTTCATCTTGCATCGGGTGTTTGTGAAGAACGGTGTTTTGACCAGGTACATAGCTTACAAACTCACAAACTGTTCCTTTGGATTGCAGCAGCTTTTTTCTAATCCGCTCTTCTTCGGAAAATTCAGTAAGATCTGCGAGTTCGTGAATTTCTACAAATTCTGATAGTGCCATCGATGAGTCTCCAATTTTTTTAATTCTACAAGAGGCCGGTTTGAAAAACTAGGCTCTTGCTTCCCATGCCTCTTCAATTTCACTCGAAGGCGATACGCATCCTAATAAAACCCGTACATTTTGTAGCGTTGCTTCATGAAGTTGCTGGGTATGTGATGCGACGCAATCCTCTGCGACAACAACATGAAATCCGCGATTAAAAGCTTCTCGGATTGTCGCTTCAACGCAGACATTTGTTTGAACACCAGCGAAGACCAACGTTTCTATTTTTTGATCACGGAGATATTCTTCAAAATCTGGATTGGTAAATGCAGAGTAGCTATGCTTCACAAAACAAGGTTCGCCATCAGCAGGGTGCACGCCGAAAGGCTCATAACCCTCCGTCCCGGGAACACAGCAATCACGTTGGATGCCCGCGACTTCTTTACGTCTCCGGAATGTAGGAGGCACCAAAGCATCATCGTAATTGGCTAGGGCCCAAAGAACCGGTATCTCTTGTTTGCGGGCATTGTCGATAAGGGCTTGCAGATTTGGCACGATCTCGCGACATGGCGCTGGATCCAATCCAATGCTTGCAACAAAACCATCTTCTGCACAGAAATCATTTTGCATATCGATAACCAGGAGTGCCGAGTTTGTTTCGCTCAACAACTCCTGAACCGGGCTCTTCGGCTTCGCTATCTCGATTTTATTCAATGGATTGCATCCCAAACTGAGCCGCCAATACCGCAGCGCATTTCCGCAGAACCAACATAGAAAATTGATCTCGCTGGCGTGCCACCAGCCACAGCCATAGCAACCATCCAAGCCAAAAGCTCAGTCGTTCCGCCACCGCCCGCAGCATTCATTCGCTCAATCGTCGCCTCTTTAAGCATCTTGTCGATATCACCTTCTGCCAGCAGATCCATAAACCAACGATCAAACTTCTCATCTAACGTAAAGTACCGCGGCCCGCCTGGTTCATGTGAAAGTCCGCCCGTCGCAAATACAGCAACCCGTAGATCGTCCGGCAATTCATTTCTGATGGTCTCGGCGATAACCTGTCCAGTACGCACACTTACTTCAGGCGATGGTACCGGTGGATTAATACAATTCATATGGATTGGAACCAAGGGAATAGAATAATCCGGTGTCAGATAAAACAGCGGAACGGACCAATTATCGTCGAACAATAAATCTTCACGACTATTCAATTTTAAGCCCGCCGCCTCACCAGCCTGTGCCAAACAATTTGCAACATCGGGCTGCCCCGCGACTTTATAACCATCTTGCGCCAACCAAGGTTTAAAAAATTCAGCCGGGCCTTCCCAATCTGCCGCGTTACCGACCGTGAAATCAGGAGGATTTTTTAGTGGTAGATTGAGCATGTGATCATTCGCGATGCCGACAAGAACATCGGGTTTGGTCGCACGTAGCAACTCTCCCATTTCTTCGTAGCCGGCTTTAATTGCAACTTGCTCTTCAACTGGAGCAGCTTCCAGCCAACCTGTTACGCCAGGCGCATGAGCCATTGCCATTACTGAAACTATTTCTGCCATTTTATTTCTCCTATTTTAATACCGGGCTATATTTTCTTATGTTCGACAATTTGATCGCCGAAAGACTTCTTGTAAGCCTGAGCAGCATTGCTTTTACTGTTATTACCCGCTGATCCGTGGACAAGCCGAGTAACCTGCGGCAGAAAATAGGGATGAACACCCATTTCTCCAAGTGTCACAACATCCACCTCGCGCCAAGCTGCGCGCTCTTCTTCGCTTAAACCATAACGCTCCATAAGATCTTCCATCTGGTCAGCAAAACCAGTGAACTGTTTAGAATCGCGCCTAACCTCAAATATCAGGTGGTTTGACGGTAGATCAGGATCAAATTCATTAGCCATAATATGTTACCTCTCATTGTCTGATTGAAAATACAATATCGAACTTAAATTCCAAAATCAAGTATAATTTGGATATTTTTATATTTTTTATAATTTTTTAATTGCGGCGGATATTTTTTTAGGACATAACTACATGCGGCTTTGCCGTCGATTTTAGAAAGGAAGAACATGCAATACGAATGGGGGCCTAACATTGAACAGGAAACCGAAACCAATACGTTGGCGGCTCAGACGTACAATAAGATCAGACAGGATATTATTTCTGGCTCGCTTGAACCGGGCTCCAAGCTCCAATCTGAAAAACTAAAAAAGCAATATGACGTTGGGTCTAGCCCCCTTCGAGAGGCACTCACCCAACTTGCTGCGAACGGCCTTGTCACTTCTGAGGGCCAAAAAGGGTTTCGTGTTGTCGACGTCTCACTCAAGGAACTCCGCGACATCACCAAACTCCGCATGCATCTCGAAGTACATGGTTTCAAAGAATCAATTGCCCATGGTGATGTCGAATGGGAAGTCGCCGTAACGAGTGCCTACCGGCGATTGGTTCATGCAATTGAAGAACTTTCTTCGGGCAAGAGTGGTTCGGCTCGGTCCTGGGAGGATATCCATCGAGGATTTCACCTGTCGCTGGTTCAAGGATGTGGATCGCCTTGGCTGATTTCGTTCTGCCATCGGCTCTATGAACATTTTGAGAGATATCGGCGTATATATGTCGAATACAGAGAAATTTCCCCAAAGATTTTGGAAGAACATGAAGCGCTTCATCAGGCTGCAATTAACCGCGATGCGGATTTGGCTGAGAAATTGCTTAGCGAACATATTTTGTTTGCAGCGCGTCTAACGGAAGCCGACGCTCGAAAAAAAGGTATCCAGGACGGTGGTGAAATTATTGCCGCTGCGGAACAAGAAATGGAACTGATAAAATGAAGCAATCTGTTGAGAACATGGGCGAGACCAATGAAACGCAGACTCAACCATCCTACCTATCTCGTGTTCAAATACCACAGTGGGGGCTTATAACCTATAGATCACTTATCTTCCCCAGTCATTGTGATCATATCGGACACATGAATGTTCGCTGGTATGCCCATCACTTTGATGAAGCTGGTTTCCAAATTTGGAATGTGACGGAGGTTCGTCAGTCGGAAATGCGAGATCGTGGCCTTCAGGTTGTCGTTGCTCGCACGACGATTGACTACATTAAAGAAATGATCGCCGGAACTTCAATAGTGGTGCGTGGTGGATTTACCCGCGTTGGAAACAAGAGCGTCACTCATCAAGCGAAGATGTTTAATGAGGACACCGGTGAATTATGCGCAACCCAAGAAACCGTTGAAGTGTTCTTCGATCCATTGACCCGCCAATCAACTGAGATGCCAAAAGATTTCAATGAAAGATTGTCTGCCCTTTTGGTCGAAATTGATTAGGAAGAATTTCATTGGGTGGAGCCTGAAATGTCCTCTTTTAGCTAATAGCAGACATCAGATGAAATTAAATTAGCGCCCGCTTTACCCCTGATAGCGGACATATCAAGTATAAGGGCCATAGGTCTGCTTTTGACCCAAAGCGGACATGAATAGCATATCGGGATGGGATATTTTAATTTCCCAATGCGCCACCCCGAAAGGTAATAAATTGGCCTAGCACTACGCGATAGGAAGATCAAAGAAGAACGTTGTTCCCCCGCCATTACGAGGCACAAAATCGATGCTTCCGTTGTGCCGTTCGATAATCGCTTTCGAAATATTTAAGCCCAACCCTGTTCCTGGTACCGATCTTTTATCGGATGAATCGATTTGGCTAAATCTATCGAATATTTTCTCCCTATATTTTTCAGGAATACCCGGGCCAGTATCAGAAACTTCAAAACGGACCGTCCCGGCTTTATCATATACTGCAATATCCACGCTGCTACCGGCTGGTGAAAACTTTGCGGCGTTAGATAGTAAATTGGAAATGACTTGAATAACCCGATTTCTATCCGCCCTAATGAAAGTCGAATCGGGTGAAGTAGATAGCTCAAAGCTCACGTCACACTGTTCTGCAAAACCTCGGTTTAGTTCCACAGCTTCGCTAACAACCTCAACCAAATCAATTTTCTTAAATTCAAATTCAGTGTCATCCGATTGCAATTTTTCGACGTCCAAGATGTCGTTAATTAGAGCAATGAGGCGATCAGAATTTGAGTTGGCAACGTTAAGTATTTCAATTGCCTTTGAGGGCAATTCACCAAATACGCCGCCCAAAACAAGGCCAAGCGAGCCGACAATAGAGGTTAGGGGTGTTCTCAATTCATGAGTTACCACAGACAAAAACTCTGATTTTAGTTTCTCAATTTCTCTCCGTTTCGTAACATCGCGAAGAATTAAAAGAGCTGCAGCTGAGCCTTCCCACAGAACAGTTGCACCGGCTACATCACAGCAAATTGTATCGCCGTTAAATTGCACATAGTCCAATTCGGTAAAATTTGACACACCGGTTTTTAACCTTTCAGCCTTTTTTTCTTGGGCTAAATCATGGAATTTTGGATGGACAAAATTTATGTAATTTTTTTTGAGTAAGTCTTCAGGCGCTTTAGCTCCAAACAAGTTTACAGCACCGATATTCAGGTATTTAATCAGTCCTGAAGCATCAACTAACATTATCGCTTCCGGTGAAAAATCTACGAGCGAACGATATTGTTCTTCACTTTTACTGAGCGCAAGTTGTGCTAGTTTACGATCAGTAATATCTCGACCAACTGATTGGATTTCAACAATTTTATCTTCTTCATTGAATAAGGCTGAATTGGACCATTCGAAAATGCGTAGCTCACCATCTGAACGACTAATTTTGTTTTCGATTGTGTTGTGGGGTTGATCCACAGAAAAGGCTGCAAAATACTCTTTTAGGTTTTCAATCTCATTTTCAGGTACTGCATCATATAGAGAGTGACCCAAAAGCTGCTCCTCGCCCTTACCAACAAATTGACAATAAGCTTGGTTAACAAAAATAAATGTACCATCCGCATCAAATTGGGTGATCAGTTCTTGTTGGTTAGTGACAAGGTTTTGATACCGTTCTTTGCTAAGACGAGCGGTTTCCTCTTGCTCTCTAATCTCAGTAATATCTGTTACCATCACAATTACAGAGCCATCGGGTAGTTTCTTTTTAAACCGTCTTACCCACCTACCATCCGAACGTTTATTCTCAAATACCACCTCTGTTTCTGCTTGATGTTCATTTATGCGATCTTGAATCCAAGACTCACGTTTTTCCTTTGATACATTTACAATTGGTCCTCGGCTGTTAATTCTGATCAATTCCTCAAATGTCATTCCCTTTTTTAGTTTACCTTCAAACTCGGGATTAAATTTAAGGAACTGAACATTCCAACTAACCAACTTCTGTTTGTTGTCCCACAACACAAATCCGACATCGATATTATCGATGGCATACTGGAACTGTTGCTCAGTGAGATTAGTTACATTCAATTGATGATTTTCCTTTAGGTCAATATCGCTCGTGGATACAACCTGTTTCTCCTACTAATGAATTTATCGAAAATACTGTAAGTTTCAACATTGCTAAGATCAACAATATAGGCGATTTATTGTTCTTTGAATAATATCTGGTTCAAAATGGGAACCTACTTGTGTTGTTCATTTGCGAAAAATAGATATTATCGGCACCGCTTTTTGTCCGCTTCGGGCAATTAGCAGACATCAGGCGGCGTCTGAATAGCCTCCGCTCTACACCCAATAGCGGACATTATCCAGAATATATAAAAGAGTCCCCTTTTGCCCCCAAGCGGACATAGGTGTCATCGGCTAATCAGATAAAGTAGTTGGTTCTCCTAATTTTAGGTTAGGAGTTTGCTATTCAGAATTTGTTGTAGCGGAGGCCCTTTCGGGAGATCAGTGCCTGACCAAAAATTCAGAAAATTTTCATCAAAAATTTTATCTGGAAATTCTGGCTTATCATCCGGAAGTTGATCACGGGTAACAGAAATCAATTTGAATTGCGGGTGTTCCTCTGTGAAACGTTCGAACGCCTCACGTTTGGATTTAACCAAGGTACCTTTTTGTTCCACCTGAATGCCGATGAGATCTACGCCGGTCCAAAAAATTAAATCAAACTCCACGATCTGGGCTGGCTTTTCTCGGTCATCGGGACTCACCAGAATCTTCGCATGTGGCAACGGGAGCCAGGCGGAGAAAATCCAATCTAACGGCTTGATGAGGGGGTCTGACGGCAATTGGTCAAAATTCGCGGCGATATGGTTTGTCATAAAATCGAAATAACGTTCGACAAAAAGCCGAACTCGTTTCGCAAATGGCTGAATGCGGGTGACGATTTTTTCTTTGCTCAGCTCAAACAGTAGTTCCGTCGTATCGATACCGCGTAACCCACTCAACGGAAAATTCGCCCAGCCCGGCGTGCTCAGGCGAAGAGATGAAAATCCCACCGCTATCTCGGCGTAATTCGTCTGCAAGGCAAAGGACGGAGGCCGTCCGGCATCATGATATTGATTGAGGACGGTCTCGGGATTTGTCACCATTCCATAAACGACTACGGTCTTTATATGTCTGCCTCCAACACGTATAAGCCGCCCGCCCAACGGTCGCCCGCATAAACAATGCCGTTTTCATCGACGTAAATTTCGTTCATTTGGATGGTCGGCACGCGGGAATTTTCAGGTCCCGGCGGTACAAAATAGGCGATGCATTCGGGCCGGTAAGGATCTTTCAGATCATAGACCCGGATACCGGCATTAAAGAAAGCGCCGAAAATAATTTCCTCACTGAAAAAGGACGGGCCGGGGCGATTTTCATGCAGATTGTGCGAGCCAAATCGTCCGCCTTTTTGACCAAATTCCTCAACCGGTGGCAGAGGAAGCGTGCTGATCGGCACCAAATTCTTTTCATTACGGGCATCAATCACCCAAGTCAATTTTGGCCAGTCTTCGCCATCGTCTTTGATGCATTCGTCTGTGACGACCAGCAATCCGCGATCAAACAACGGCATTACCGTATGGGTGAAGCCAGGATACGGGTTATGCGGGCTCCAATGGGAGACCACTTCGGGCTTGGATTTGTCAGAGATATCCAAGATAAACGCGCCGCCATCAATATAGCCGAGATAGGCACGGTCTGGATGGCTTGGATAAATATTGGCGTTGTGCAGCCTGAAAGCATCACCGCCGCGTAATTGATCCAACGGTTCTGGGATAATCCGCTCAGGCGGCGGCGCGTCATCGCCCTCCATCGTACCGGGATACCACCAGCGGCCAGCTTCAACAGGCTTGCTTGGATTACGGACATCAATGATCTGATAAATTTGATCGTCGCGCGGATGGCGCGGCACGAGGTCTGGTGTGCCACTGGCCAAGTGGACGTATTCGCCGTCAACAAACCACAGACAGTGGGTGCCTCGGGAATGAGGCCCAGCCGTAGAATAGGTGCTGATTGATTTAGGGTTTTCGGGATCGCTCACATCAAACAGCTCAAAGCCAGCCGGCTTTAGGCCCAATTCATAAACCTGATAAGCAACCGCTAGAATATCGCCGGTCACTTCCAGCGAATTCGAGCGCATGTTTTGGTGCGGGAGCTCGGTCTGACAAATGACTTTAGTATTTTTAGGATCCGTCACATCGACGCCGGAAAAGTTTTTTGGTGGCCCTTCATGGGCGATCCATAAAATACGTTTGCCTTTGTTTGTGACCTGAAGCGCCATACCTTCGCCAACGCCGCCAAAGCCACCGAGATCATTGTGATCGAGCAAGGTCATATTTTTTGAAAGTGTTTCAGACATCGGAATTTTCTCTCCCCAGATTTTTTGATATCATGATTATGAGATATAAATATAGAATTGCAATCGTCAAAGAATGGCGATTAATGAAATGTGCAAAACGGGAGACAACGAAGTTGGCGGAAGGGGCAAATCAAGTTCCGGTTACGATTATCACTGGCTTTCTGGGAGCCGGAAAGACCACGGTTATTAACCATCTGGTCAACCAGCCAGGCATGAAGGACACGGCTCTGATTATAAATGAATTTGGCGAAATCGGTCTCGACAATCTGCTGATTGAATCAGCCATTGAAAACACCTTGGTTTTGGAAAATGGCTGCATATGTTGCTCCATTCGAGGCGACTTGGTTGACACCATAATCGATCTCTTCATCAAACAACAAAATGACTTGATTCCAAAGTTTTCACGCATACTGATCGAAACCACCGGGTTAGCCCAGCCAGGTCCCATTGCCGAGACACTCACGGCGGAAAAGCTTCTGGCCGACCGCTGCTCGCTAAAGAATATTGTCGCCATCGTCGATGGGCAGCAAGGACTGAGGCAATTGGAGTCTCATCATGAAGTCGCAGCGCAACTGGCCCAAGCCGACCTCGCCTTGATTTCCAAGAGCGATCTCAGCGACGAGGGGGCCCTAGAGGCTTTGGGAAAAAGAGTGACTGCGATCAATCCAGCGCTAACCGTTCAAATGATTAAGAATGGGGAAATCGATCCTGACGTCTTGTTTCACTCGGAATTACACCTCAACCGGAATAAGCCAGCGCATCACCATCATGAAGAGCACGATCTCGCCACGGTAGAGACCTGGTCATTTAACAGTAGCGAGCCGCTGGACGCCGAGCGCCTACAGGACTGGTTGACGATGCTGTATTCTTTGCGGCCCTTTGCCATGCTGCGCCTGAAAGGAATTCTTCAACTTATCGGCCAGGAGCAGCCGGTTCTGCTGCAGGCAGTTGGATCCTCATTTAGCCCGCCGGAAGAACTTGATTCTTGGCCCGGCGGGTTTGAGGAAACAAACCTCGTTCTCATATTCCGTAATATTTCCAGCCAGGAAATTGAAACAAGTTTTAAACAGCATGTTCTAAAATAGAATATGAGCTGCCAGGCCGATTACGTCACCTTTTGGAGCGTTGACGCCCCCCCCGGAACTGGCGTGCCGGCGAGGCCACCGCGATTGAGAACTTTTTCCACGCCGCCATGGCTTTCGATCAGCGCCTTTTGGTCGGCGAGGGCTTGCGTATTGACGGCCTCCGGATCGAGCAACTCAAAAAGCTGGGTTTGGAATTTCTCCAGAACATCTTGATACTCCGCATCGTCAGCAAGATTGGTCATCTCCTCCGGATCATTATTCAGATCATAAAGCTCCGGATCGTAACTCACATAGTGGATGTATTTATATTTACCGTCCCGCAACATGAAGGCGCCTGATGTGGCCGCAGCACCATGATACTCACTGAAAATCAGACGGGAGGGATCGTCCTGTTCCGTGGCGATTTTTAATAGGGAACGACCGGGGCGCTCTGCCATGGCGGTTGGCGAAGTGACCTCCATCGCCTGCAAAATCGTTGGAAACATATCGACCAATGAAACCGGCGTCTCAATAATCTTAGCGCTCGGAATATCCGGGCCGGACATAATAACCGGAATGCCAACTGATTCCTCATACATCACCGATTTACCCCACAATCCACGGGCACCGAGATTCTCGCCGTGATCGCTGAAATAGGCGATGTTAGTGGTCTCTGCAAAACCGTTGTCACTCAAGCTGGTTAAGACATTACCGATCAATTCGTCAACAAATGTGCAGAGGCCCAGGTAAGAAGCGATGGCCACCCGTCTCTGCTCATCGTCTTTGAAGTAACGATCAAAGGTGTAGCAATTATTGAACGCCTGCCACCAAGGATGATCCACCAGTTCTGGGTTCGCCTGCTTGATGGATGGAATTTGATCGAGGGGATAGAGATCATAATATTCTTGTGGGACAATCAGCGGGAAATGGGGGGCGATAAAAGAAACAAACAGTACCCAGGGCTTATCATCTGAATCTCCTGGTGATTCTTCCGCCCGGCCCTCAAGCCACTCACATGCTTTCGCCGAAATATCCCTGTCATAAATCGTATACTCAGTTTCGCCCGGACCGATTTTCTCGGAAAATTTGCGAGACTGAGTCCGCTCGGGCAAATCAGGCCGGATGGACCCCATCAAATCCCCCACACCATCAGCCATATGCATGGCAACAATTTGTTCATCAAAACCCGTCGGGTCGCTTTCGAAGCGGTAATGGAGTTTGCCGACAGATGTTACCTCAATGCCGGCCTCCTGGAGAAAATGGCCCCAACTCGGGATAGAGCCATCATAGGCGATGGCATTGTCCCAGCATCCTATTTCGTGAACATACTTTCCGGTGGCAAGGCTTGCCCGCGCGGGCACGCAAATGGGCGAGTTGGTATAACCTTTGGTAAATCGTGTGCCATCCCCGGCCAAGGCATCGAGGTTTGGCGTCTTGACCAAAGTGTTGCCGTAACAGCCAAGATGGTTTCGGCTATGCTGATCATCCATCAGCACAAGTAGGTTCTTTTTCACTGGTTGTTATACTCCCACGGTTCCGTTTATGTCAGGCCCGGCCACCAAGTCGCTTTTGGAAAGGGCACGTAGAACACATGCAGGAAAACCACATAAAACAAGATGCAGACCCCAAGAGGCACGACTATCGCTAGTCTTATATTTTGACGTGATTTATCGAGCGTCAGATAATTAGACGTTAGGGTCAGCATGAGAAAGCTGGCCAACCAGAACCCAATACCGGACATCACGAACATAAAGGCTAGTACGATCAAAAAGAACACGAGCACGTCAATGTGGATAACCCGATCCTCCCGCGCCAAACGAACGATGTCCGGTGCGCGCTTCATAAACGCTTGGAAAGCAACGCGCAGGACGAGAGCTGCTGCAATTCCCATGAGCAGGTAGATTGCCAATACCGGAAATATCCAGTTCTTTACATCATCACCTGCCGCGTTGAGGAAGAAACCACCGATCCCAAACAACACCAGAGCGGTGATAATGTCCTTATCCAATAATCTCAGCACGCTATCGTCCCCTCAAAATTATTCATCGGCATCTACTCGCTCTCCTCGATCGGAATGTTTTCGCGTTTCTTCGCCCGATCTTTCTTATGTGTCCATACAGCCAAGACGATGGAAAGAACTGTGAGTGAGATGAGTATGATATTAATCGTACCGGTGAAAAATATATTGCCGATTGAAGACGCATCAGAAATATACAATGCCTGGACAAGTGAGGGCTCGATAATCGGACCCAAAATAAGGCCGAGACCAATCGGGCCAGGGTGGAATCCCAATGGCTTGATCAGGAAAACAAACACACCGATTCCGAGCATGATGTACACATCAAAAATATTGTTTCGGATCGCATAAGCACCAATCACGGCCAAAAACATAATCAATGGCGCCAACAGCCGTAACGGAATGCGAATGATGCGAACTAGCACAGGCGCAAATAGACTGCCAAGGATGAAGGTCACAACGCCGGCGATCATGAGCGACCAGCCAAATGCAAAGACGAGATTTCCATCGGTTTGAAATAGTTCCGGGCCAGGGGTCAATCCGCGTAACATAAGTGCGCCAGCGATGACCGCAGCGGGTGATGAACCTGGAACGCCCAGTGTCACCAAGGGGACCATTGAAGCAGGTGCAGCGGCATTATTGGCGATTTCTGACGCGGTCACGCCGCGCAAATCCCCTTTGCCGAATTTACTTTTATCTTTGGCCCAACGCACCGCTTCGCTGTATGAAACCAAGGCGGCAACCACACTGCCGGCACCCGGCAATACGCCAATGAAGCTGCCGATGACACCCGATCTAATCACATGCACGGGATGCTCAAGCACCTTTTTTATTGTCTTCATGGTTTCACCGCGTTTGGGCTTATACTCGGCGATAAATTCTTTTCTGCGCAACCCGGCGACCATAGAAAGAACCTGCGGAACGGCAAATACGCCGATTAGCCCTGCAACGAGGGACACACCGGCACGAAATTCCGGCACACCAAAGGTGAAGCGTGCAACTTCGTTGGCGTGGCTGATTCCGACGGCACTGATCAGCAGACCAATGCCACCACCTGCCAGCCCTTTTAGTATAGAGTCACCGGCCAAGCTGCCGATAATTGTAAGGGCAAAAATACCCAACCAGAAAAACTCGGCCGGGCCAAACATGAGCGCAATCGCAATCATTGGAAAAGCGAGTAAAAGATAACACGCGGCGCCAAAAAATGTCCCAAGAGCAGAACTAAAGCAAGCCCCTACAATCGCCTCTTGCCCGCGTCCCTCTAAAACCATGGGATGGCCGTCAAAAGCAGTGGCCATCGCCGCTGGGGTACCCGGAGTATTTACGAGACAGGCAGGTATGGCATCAGAAAACATTGCGCAAACATAAAGGCCGCCGAGCATGGCAATGCCTGGGCCTGGATCCAGAGCGAATGTAAAGGGTACCAGCAAGGCGGTACCCATTGTAGCGGTGAGCCCTGGCAACGTGCCGACCACCATGCCCATCATGACTCCCACGGTGAGCCAAAGCATATAGGTTGGCGTGAGCGCCTGCATTAGACCTTCAATCACCGCAAAACTCCTAAATATTTAGAGGCATCCATCTTCAGGATGGCTTCTACGCGCGCTCGCCCTCGCGTGTAGCGAATATAAAAATGACTAGGGAGATAGCCCGACAATGTCCAAGAAACCAACTGTCCCAGCACCAAATGATATGGTGCTAGGACAGCCGAAAACTTCAACAGAATCTACTTACCGAGGAGTTTCTTCAACATACCTACGCGGCGATTAACGGCCCCTACTGTGTCCGCAACATACTGCTTAGCTTGAGCAGGTGTCTGGGTCAAAGGTATGAGACCATTTTTTATGAGAGCATTTTTCACGCTCGGAGCGCCCGTCGTCTTATGAAGGGCAGCGTTCAAAATTGCTACACGGTCAGCCGGCGTACCAGGAGGCGCCATAACGCCCCAAGTTGTTTCCATTGTGAAACCCTTATAGCCTTTGGAGTCCATCGTTGGAACTGATAGAGCCGAAACTGTATTCATTCCAGCCAATCCGAGCATGTTGACTTTGGCCCGATGTTTGACGCCATGGGCGGCTGCGATGACAGACGCCTGGAAATGCCCGCCAATCAGGAACGGTAACATTTTGCCAACACCGCCGGAGATCGGTACATAGGTTGCTTTGATGCCTAATGCGTTAACCATCTCTGCATAGTTTGAATGACCAGTGCTACCCACGCCCGCAACCGTTAGTTTGCCGGGATTTTTCTTGGCG
>JABIHH010000018.1 GCA_018649725.1 Rhodospirillaceae bacterium
AATATGCCGGACGGCAATGCGCAGCGCCCCGGCGATATTGTCACCTCGATGTCTGGCCAAACCATCGAAGTCATTGATACCGATGCCGAAGGCCGCTTGGTGCTAGCCGATGCATTGCACTACACCAACCAGCGCTTCAAGCCGAAATTTATGGTCAATTTGGCGACCCTAACCGGTGCCATAATGGTGGCGCTGGCTCACCATAATGCCGGCTTGTTTTCAAACAATGACCAATTGGCAGAGCGCCTGACCCAGGCCGGTATAGAAGTTGATGAAACGTTATGGCGGATGCCGCTCGGCGAGGCTTATGATAAAATGATCGACTCGAAGATTGCCGATATGAAAAACCTTGCCGGACGGCTTGGTGGTAGTATCACGGCCGCCCAATTTTTACAGCGCCACGTTGGCAACACGCCCTGGGCGCATATAGACATCTCTGGAATATGGGCAGAGACAGATACGCCGACGGTCCCCGAAGGTGCCACCGGCTTCGGCGTGCGCCTGCTCGACCGGCTGGTGAAGAACCATTACGAAAGCTAGCCCAAATTCAATACCCATTTTGAGGATGGCCAAACCTAGGATAAAAATCTTTAATGATTTCATGCTAGTGTCTCCTCATTGTGTTTTAATTAGACTGTTCTAAATCTCTCAAAAAATTCAATTTAAATTATTGCGCCCTTACAGAGACCTCAAATGACCGACCACAACTACGAATTAAGATTTTTTGAAGACAGTATCTACTTTCGGGAAGGACAATCGATTTCCCTCGAACCAGCGATCCGCCTCCTCTACGTTTTGAAGGGTTCGATTACGGTGAACGGCAAAGCAATTGAACAAGGTCAGGGAATTCTAGAAGAGGAAAAATTCGAACTCCAAATAGCAGACGATGTGACTGAATTTGTGCGCTGGGAGTTGGTACCATCAGGCACTGCCCATACAGATATTTTATCCCTTTTCAAAGATTCTGAGACCTCCTATGGCCAGAGCCTCAACAAGCGGACAGATTTTATTCATCTAGCGGGCCATGAGACCGGCCTCCGCTTGGACACCGTAACTTTTCCTCCCGGCACCCGGGCCTACCGTCATATCCATGCGTCCTGCGGTATTCGCTACATTATTAAAGGCAGCTTGGAAATAAATACTGAAGAAGGTCTGGATTTAATGGAACAGGGCCACGCTTGGTTCGAAGCCGTTGATTCCCCGGTATTGGCAATTGCCCATGATGAAATTGAGACCCAATTTGTCCGCATGATGGTGTTGCCAGTCGAATATCACGGCAAGCTAACGATTACCTATGTCGATCCGGCAGATGATGACAAACCACGTGAGCAGATCAACAATCGCCTGCTGGATGAAATTGTTCAGTTGAACTGACAAAATACATTCTCAAAAATAGGGCGTTTGCCAAACTAGTTTCTTCGGTGAGATATTTTGCTCAATCGACAAGGCAGCAGCGTAGCCGGCAATTTCGCCGGTTTGAGTACACCAAGGAAAATTCCTCATAACCATAAAAATTGTCTCATAGGTGAAGGATAATGACGCGCCGGTTAGGATCATATTGTCGATCGTCTTCGGCAAAAAACACCTGAAAGGAATTTCAAAGGTGTGGCTTTTAAACTCTTCCCAGTAAAAGGTTTTGGTCAGCGGCGACGTTACCGCATCAGGAAAGGACTTGCCGGAGATGGCGTCTTCGAGCGAAAACACATATTCTCCGACCGGATGACGGCCGTCACGAATACCGACATATTGCCCGATATCGGTGATAGTAGACGCTTCAAATCCCGGCACATACTTTTTTAAAAATTGCGCCTCAACCTCAACGAAAGAGCGCAGCATCTCATCCGCGCGCGTTTCATGCTCAGGATTGTCATCCATGTGCAACTTCCATTCGTAGGGAACGTTCTGCCACAGGATATAGCTGCCATTTGCGCGAATAGGGCTCAGATCGAGCGTTGGGTGTCCAATATAATAATCGCCATACACGCCCGAGCCGGACATTCTAGGGCGATATAGATCGGGCGGGATATCGCCTGCTGCGCGCGCCTGCTCAATCAATTTCGAGAGCATGGGATCTTTTGCAGACTTTTGGTAAGCGGCCACTCTGCCAAAATCAATGCCACTCATGATCCACAGCAAGCCACCAGGAATGGGCCTGTTTTCGCCATCCCAGTCAGCCGTCTCCGGTTGCGGGCCACCACCTCTCACAAAAGGTGCACCCGCACCTGCAGCCAATTCTGCCGATCCGGTGCCATCGATGAAAATCTTACCTTTAATGGCAGCTCGGCCCGCCTCGTTTGCCACAATCACGGCATCTATTGTGCTGCTATTGCCGTCTTCATCTAAAACGACCTCGACCAGGGAAGTGCGGTACTTGACCTCGACACCGGCTTCGTCAAGCATCGTCGCCATGACCCGCCCCGCAATTTCAGGGTCAAAACTGCTGCGGCTAAATTTTGAGCCAGGTTCAAGATTTTTTTCGTAATGCGAAAGCGGGTTGCCGGCCCAATCGGGATGAGTTTTTTCAGATGCGGTGTAAATGCAGCCAGCGGCTGCAAATTCAGCCATCAATTCTGTATGAATGCCGCCGACACCAGCATTAGCAGACCCTTGCAGGCCGGTCGTGTGAACACCCCCCGGCATGTCATACTTTTCGATTAGAGTGACATTTAATCCCATCCGCCGGGCTTTGAGAGCCGCCGCGAACCCGCCTGGTCCCGCACCCACGACAACTAAGTCTGCCTCGGCGGTCATGAAACTTTAACCCCTACTCTTCAATCATCTTGCGGACTTCAAATTTTTGCACCTTGCCCATGGCGTTGCGGGGCAGGTCGTCAACAAACATCACCGCTTTCGGATGTTTGAAGCGGGCGAGATTATCTTGAAAGCGTTTAAGGAAATCCACTTCTGAAAGGGTCACACCTTCTTTTAGGATCACCACGGCGAGCGGTATCTCGCCCCATTTTTCGTCTGCTTTACCAACCACCACACCATCGACGACATCGGACATTTCGTGAATGAAGGTTTCGATTTCGGCGGGGTAGATATTTTCACCGCCCGAGATAATCATGTCTTTCTTGCGGTCATTGACCCAGAGGTCCCCATCTTCATCGAGATAGCCGACATCACCGGTCATAAACCAGCCGTCTTTAATCGAGTCCCGAGTGGCTTCCGGGTTGTTCCAATATTCGATAAAGATATTGCCGCCGCGCACAGCGATCTCACCAGACTGGCCTTGCGGCAGATCATTTCCCTGGTCATCGACGATCCGCATGTCCGAATGCAGACCCGCCTTACCGGCAGAGCCCGGTTTGGCAAAAGCGCTTTCCGGGTTTTGGTAGATCACAATCGGGCCGGTTTCAGTTGAGCCGTAAACTTGAGCAGCAGGAACGCCCCGGCTTTGCAGCGCCTCAATGTGTGGCAACGGCACCATGGAAGAGCCGATGGCAACGCTCCTCAAACTGGAAATATCCGCCTCCGGCCATTCGGGCAGCGCAAATATGGCCTGCAACACAGCCGGCACCAGTACAGCCAAATCGGGCCGTTCATCAACAATCGCTTTTAAGGTCGCTTGGGGATCAAACCGCCGATGCATGATGACTGTCGCGCCGGCGTAAAATGCCGGGACGGTCTGGATGTTGAGACCGCCAACATGAAACATCGGCAGGACGGTTAGAATATGATCGTGCATACTCATTTGCGAGTAATGCACGCTGTTATAGGCATGGATTTGCATGTTGTGCTGGGTCAGTACCGCTCCCTTTGGCCGCCCAGTGGTGCCCGAAGTGTAGACCAGCATAAACGGCATATCCGGCGTTACGTCAGGATTGCTGTCATCACCCTCCGAGCCAGCGAGTTCGGCAGCCAGGCTTCGCCAGGCTGCGTCTTCAAAATCATTGGCGACCAGGGTGCAATCCGGAATGTCATCCCGGATGGTGTCGGCATTGGCGCGAAACTCTTCATCCGAGATCAGCAATTTGGCACCGGAATCCTGCAACATAAAGCGATGCTCAGGTGGCGTTAAACGCCAGTTTAAGGGCGAGAAAATTGCACCGAGACGTGCGCAGGCAAAAAAAGTGTAGAGCAGGCTCGGCGTGTTGACGCCTAAGAAAGCCACACGGTCACCAGGCACAACGCCAAAGCTGTGTTTTAAAGTCCGGGCATAGATACGGATTTGGCGATCAAACTCGCTGTAGGTAATATCTTGCCCTTCAAACCTGATGGCGGTTTTATTGGGCATGAAATCGGCATTTTTAGAAACCCAGAAGGATAGGTCGTCCATTAACTCCCCCCAATTATTGAATAATAAACATTGTCGGCGGTCTCGCTTGTGATGGTAACTTCTGTGCCCGTCTTATACCAGCCATCAGCCGTCCAGACTGCCGCATTGGCTGTTGAATTTGCCAGATAACCAGCCATCATCGACGGCCCTCGAATTTGCAACTCACTGGTATCACCATCAGCTACCCGGGTTTCAACACCGGGAAGTGGAGCGAAAGTGTGACCATCTTCTGCTGATAGAACAATCAGCGTGTCGTTTTGACCCCACAAATGCACTTTGTGATCAGCGCCGGAAATCTCGAGCGAGCCGTCATTCGTTAATGTGACCGAATGCGTGGCGCCGGCCGGATCAGTTGTCACCGCTGCCCCGGCGTCAAAAGCGCTCAACGCAAGTACCAGGCTCAGACTGCCGACTGGCAAAGCCGACAAATCAATTTGGTCACTTGAAAATAGTTTCAACAGCGGCGCTGTGTTGCGCACGGCACTCTGCATATTCTGATGAGTGAAAATACCGGCTTGAAGTTGTTCGTTTCCACCGGCGTTGGTGGTTAATAAAATTGGATCAGCCGCTACTTGGACAAATC
>JABIHH010000012.1 GCA_018649725.1 Rhodospirillaceae bacterium
ATCGGCCAATTATGACTTCCTGCGAATGAACTTGCATAAACTTATCGTGATCCGAAGGATGCGCGCCCTACTCCACCGTAACGGAATGGTTTTGCTTGAACGTAATTAGTTTCATCTAAGTGACTGCTCCAGCTTCTTTTTTTTTACTGGACCGTCGCCCAACATCTCCTCGTAAATTCTGCGTGATCGCTAAATTTCGTTCACCTTCCCGTATATCGTAACCAAGGGATTTGTCAATCTGGTCTTTGTAAACCAGCTGATCCTCAACGATTGGTAGGGTGAATTCAAGTTCTATGGTGTGTTCTTTAGTCTCAGCGTTAAGACTTACAACCATCCTTCGCACTAAGGCTTCTATGTAGCCTTTTTTATCTTCATGAGTGAGCTCATCAAGGTTCTGATACTGCTCTTCATATTTACGGACCCAATCAACCCACTTCCTATCGCTCATTGCTTCTTTTTTCTGAAGCTCTATTTGAGCAAGCTGCGCTTCGATACTGGAATGTTCGTTATTCAGGTTCTCAATAATATTCTTGTAGATCGTATCTTTGGTTTTTCCGAGCATATGGTCCGTTTCGACCTTGGCTATGGACTGCTCGACATTTTTTAGTTCTCGTTCCAACCGTCTTTCGGCAGTCTCTAATTTATCCACTGCAAGTTCAGCAACGCTATCAGTCTCCGTCTTTTGTCTCAGCACCTCGGTTTTTACCCTCTCCTTCAAGATTACCGAGTTTTTAACGACTTCCCTTACAGAGCCCCAAATCAGTTCATCTGTTTTTGCGATATTCAGAGCCCGATCCATTCCACACCCTGTTCCTCGCTTCCATTTTTCTTCTTCCAACTGATCGTGATTGAGCCAGGTCCGTTCCTTATTTGGACAATAATAGTGTCCTCTATTTTGCTTAGGATTTATCCTACCGGACATATGTCTGTCGCAATGCCCGCAAACCATAAGATCTCGCAAGAGATAAAATCGCGTGGAGGCATTAGTCAGACCTTTTCTCTTTTGAATTTCCTTACGCGCAGATTGGGCTGCATGCCACAAGGTTTCCTCGATCAAAGGTGGGCAGCTGACCTCAACTTCTTCGTTAACCTTCGTATCAACGAATTTGTATGAACCCTTGTAATGGGTGTTCTTCATCAATGCTTGAATTGACCCGATGCTCCAAGTCCCTTTTTTCCTTCTGGTCTGGACACCGTTCTCATCGAGCATGGCTTTAATTTTCGTAGATGACCGCCCAGAGGCATACGTATCAAATATTTTGAATACCCATTCGGCTTCGTCTTTCTCTACGGCAAGTTTTCCATCCTTGATGGTATAGCCGAATGGTGGCGGTCCTCCGTGCCAAAACCCATTCTTTACCCTGTTTAATTTCCCCAATCTGCTCCGCTCAGCCCTAAGAGCATTATCGTATTGAGCAATGCCATCGAGAATTGTTTTTACCAATTTGTCTGTTGGATTTGCGAGGTCGTATTTGCCATCTTTTGTGTAAAGAACCACATCGTTGCGTTGCAAAGCGACCCTGACCGTTTGCGCAGTAATCTCATTTCGAGAAAGACGGTCATTATTCCAAACATATAGATGCTTGATTTTGCCGTCCTCGACTTCGCGTAAAAGCTGCATGAGAACAGGTCGGTTATCTAGGTCCTCATAATGTGAGGATGCCCCACCCTCGTTCCATACTTTGTGATTGAAACCGAGCTCCTCAGCCTTTGCGACACCGAGGTCTTTTTGGGTGTCGAGTGATGTTCCCTCTGTTGCCTGAACTTCCGTTGAGACACGGGTGTAAACATGAAGGGTCTGTTTCTGTTCCGCCATAGTGCAATTATATTGTTCAGAAACGCCTCTGGCTCCCCCAAATTTCGAAATATTGTCACTGACAATTTTTTTATTTTTTTTCTCTGAACCCCTGCGTAACGCGACTAAATAACCTTGTAATACAAACCAGTCATAAGGTTGGCGTTCCGGTTATTTTGCGCTGTCAAATCCCTTCTGAAATGAGAGGGTAGGCAAACGGGTTCACTGGTTATCCGGTTCTATAGACTACCCCACTGCAGGTGGGATGCCTCAAGGGGAACTGGAAACCGGTTCTACCTTCTATAGTCGGAATGGTGGTTATAATCGCGCATCACTCATACAAATTCATCTTATGAAACCGGACGCCTGAAAGGTTTCTTAAAAATCGCTGTAGGTCGGGTCAGGAGCAGAGCCCAAAGATGAAAGTGGAAATAAACCCTACCGAAGCTGTGCCGAGAACTAAGGTTCAAGCAACATACTTCGTTCCTTGAAAGAGGGCGAAGTGCGCCTCAAATCTAGGTTCAAGTGAGTTGAGAGATTTGGATAAGTTTATTTTTTTATTTTCTAAATCATCTACACGTCGAGCGTAGCGAGATGCGAACGAAGTGAGCACAATTAGGTTAGTTCAATAGCAGTCCGCTTTGTAAATTGAAATTTTAGTCACCATATTGATTACCGTTACCCAGAATTAGGGAACCAGACCCTTTGCCGCATTGGCAAAGGCGCGATAACAGATATTGCCGCTAGAATCTGTTGGAAGGTTTGATTTTAGGTTGGCTTTAAGAGTTTCAATTTCCGTATCCGACAATGACTTCATCGCACGGACAACCGTGTTTTCCATTCCAGTGTTAGAATTCCAAAAGTCATCGAAACTCTTAAAGGAAAGATCAATTTCAATTTGAGTTAAACTGACGTCATTCAAACCTGCATTTTCCCATAGCTCCTTCATGTTTTCCGGGGTTGTTATCGCTTCGCCAAATATCGGTGTGTTTATGTTCATTTCTCTTAGTGCTGTCCGAATTGGTTCCATAGTGATTCCACCGTTGGGAATGTCCCACATATAAGTAGCCACAGTCCCGCCTGACTTGGTGACGCGTAACATTTCTGCCACTGCAACCTTAGGGTCAGGTGGTAAATTTATAGCCAACGCCATCGCTACAACGTCAAATGTCTTGTCATCAAAGGGCAACGCCTGCGCTGCGCCTATTCTGTATTCGATTGTCTTTGATGAAGCTCTCGAATTTGCAACGTCCAATTGTTCCTGGGAAGGATCAACTCCTTGAATGCCAGAGGGAGCACATTTAGCGTACACAAGCTCCGTAAAAGCACCGTTTCCACATCCCACATCGAGCCAACTGAGTTTCTCGGCAGGAGAGAGCCATTCAAGGAACTTTTCCCCGACTATTCTACTCCATCTGCCCATCCAAGCTTCATAAGCAATGCCATCATCGAAATTTGTCGCCGTTGTGCTCATCGTCTCAATCTCCCAACTACGTTTTTAAATAGTATGTGAAAAAGCCAGATATGGAACCTTAACTTGCCTCAATATTCTCCTCAAAAAATCTCACGCCAAAACGACGCTGTAATCTCCCCCCAACGACGGTTTATAATTTTAAGACATCATCTCTCGGGGGGACCCGAAGCTAGCAAAAATTTCCGCTGGAATTTTTTCCCCAAACCCCCACGGCTTCTTGGCTTCTTCCTACGGCTTCTTAGGGTCATCCAGAAAAATATCTAACCTAAACGAAGGTTAAGGATTTCTGCGCGCTAAATAGAAGTGCGGCGTAAATCGTTTTCTGATCACCATAAATGATTTCTAAATCGGTACCGCCAGTTCATCTTAATTCGCATGTATGAAGGGATAATAAAAATTGACCACTGCTATTAATAATCCAACAGCTGCATTATCCGTGAGGCTTCCTGCTGAACTCAGCGAGCAAGCCAAGCAAATTTCAAAATTGAATGGTTTGCAACTCTCCTCATTTGTTCGCCAATCAATTATTCGTGAGATCAAACGCCATCAGGCTGATGTACTAGCGGCAAGCTGATGAAGCGTTCTGACATATACAGCCTTGCTGATGGTTTGAAGAAATCTATGGATGTTCGCACCGTTGAATTGCACCCAGACATCAAACCCGACGTTAACGAACGCTATCTCCGTGAATTTACCCAAGATCTAAAGTCCAAAGGCAGAATGAAGAAACGGGTAATGCTTATCTCGTAGCAATCAAATTTAGAGAGGATTGAAAGGTAATAACTAACTCTGGTTTATCACTCTTAATTTTTCTTAATTGTCTGATACCTTTAAAGAATAACCACTACTTATTTTTGAACACCTTGTTCCACTCTTATTACAAATTGCAATCTTATGAACTTTATCTCCAGAACTTGCAGAAACAGAATTAACTAAACTCATATCAGTAAATGCAATTTTCATTAGTGAAACTGCAATCACAGTCATTACAACTTTGGTGTATAAATCAAACTTCATTATTCATTCTCCTTTAAGTAGATTGAATGGTTGGTTCCTCATTATCCTTTTGAGGTTCGCATCTTGTGTCCATAGAGATGACGGGTAGAGAGAACTTAAATGTCCGTGCAGATTTCTCACAAGTCTCTTTGTTCTCTTGAGGGATTCTGAGTTCAAAGGTTTTCTTCTCTTCACCTATTACTGGTGAACCCATCGTGATAATAACTACCAGCATAAATTTCATACTACTTTCTCCCACCTAACTTCCATCTTTCCCCACACTGGTTCGTATTCTCTTTTCAATAGTTCTAATCTCTTTATTCGTTCTCTATATTTTTTCAAAACTGAATATACAGTGTTTCCAGTTACACCCCACTTCTTTCCAGTATGAGTTGGAATACCCCTCTCATTTAAATATTTGGTAATCCTGTTACTGGTTCGGTTAGGAAAATGGTTACACAGAAGAAAGACCAATTCCACATAGGGTGTGAGAGTTACATTGAACATCTACCTCTACAAATTTCTAAAATTAAGAGTGTGGTTAGTTCAGTGATATACGATACCAAGAAATACCATCGTCAGAATGATGGATGGAATATCATAGGTTTCGTTCATTAGGTTATATCCAGTGTAAATCTACACATTCGTCTGTCTGGTAGATTTAGGATTTAATTTCAGAATTAGGTTAATGGGGTGTTCAGTCGATTACCCCACATCCTACGGTTATACCTAAACACCTAAATAGATAGATGAAAACATACGATGATTTGATAAATAGTATAAATGACAATGACCAAGATGAAGATATTGACCAACTGATAGAGAATACGTTGGATGAAGGTTTCTTACGTTTAGGTTTAATTACTAGTTTTATTGGTAAAACGAAACAATATGGAAACAGAGTAGACAGTGAAGTACGTAATTTAAATTCTGATATATCCTCTTGGGTGAATAATAAAAATGAAGATTTGGATAAAAAGAAACTAGGTGAAGTATTTAAAACACTTGGTGTCGTAATGTTCTATCAACGAAAAATGATGATGTATAGGTCACAGAAACACTAAAACAGAGATAACTGGTGAAACGATTGTTTAATTCACTGTTGTGGGATACTTCGTCAGATAAATTGGAACTTAATTCACTGTTGTGAACTACTCGACGGTGACCGATTTAGCGAGATTGCGGGGCTGATCGACATCGGTGCCTTTGGCGACCGCTGTGTGATAGGCCAGCAATTGAACCGGGATGGCGTGCAGGATCGGGGCGACGAAGGGGTCGACTTCGGGGAGCGCGATGGTGTGGGCGGCCAGATCGCCGAGCTTTTTTGCGCCTGACGTATCGCTCAAGAAATAAACCCGCCCGCCCCGGGCAATGACTTCTTGCATGTTGGACGCCGTCTTATCCAGCAATTCATCAGATGGCGCAATGACGATGACCGGCACACCGTCATCGATCAATGCGATGGGGCCGTGTTTCATCTCTCCTGCCGCATAACCTTCGGCGTGGATGTAGGAGATTTCTTTGAGCTTCAACGCGCCCTCCATGGCAATGGCGTAGCTGGTGCCGCGGCCTAAAAATAAAACATCGCGCGCTTTAGAAAGTTCCTGGGCCAATTCTTTTAGGCGCTCATCGTGATTGAGCACCTCGGCAGCGCGGGCCGGCACTTCGGTCAGAGCTTCAGCGAGGGCGGCTTCCCGCTCGTGACTGATGCTGCCTTTGGCGCGGGCCAGCACGATGGCCAGACAGGCCAGCACGGTAAGCTGGGTCGTAAACGCTTTGGTTGAGGCGACACCGATTTCAGGTCCGGCATAGGTTTGCAGCACGGCATCTGATTCACGCGCAATGGTACTTTCCGCAACATTGACGATGGAAAGAATTTTCTGACCTTGATCTTTGCAATAGCGAAGCGCCGCCAAGGTATCGGCGGTCTCGCCCGATTGCGAAATAAAAATCGCCAAGCCACCTTCCGGCATCACCATGCCTCGGTAGCGAAATTCAGAAGCGATATCGACTTCGACAGGCACCCGGGCAATTTGCTCAAACCAATACTTCGCCGTGAGCGCGGCATAGAACGCCGTGCCGCAGGCAGAAATTGTGATTTTGGGCAAATCTGCCAGATCAAAAGGCAGGTCCGGCAAAGTAATTGTCTGATCTGCCGGGTTTAAAAAGCTGTGCAGCGTATCGCCGATCACCTGGGGCTGCTCATAAATTTCTTTGAGCATGAAATGGGCATGGCCCGCTTTGCCGGTCAGCGCGCCGGAAACTGCGGTTTCCTGAATGGGGCGTTCGATGACGATGCCATCTTGGTCACGGACCACGACGCCTTCGCTATGAATTACCGCCCAATCACCATCTTCCAGATAGGTGATGCGCTGGGTCATTGGCGCCAAAGCCAGGGCGTCGGAGCCGATGAACATTTCGCCGTCACCATAACCAATGGCCAGCGGCGAGCCTTGACGGGCGGCGATCATCAGATCGTGCTCGCCGGCAAAAATAATACCCAAGGCAAACGCCCCCTCGAGGCGCGCCAAAGCGGTCGCTGTCGCGTCTTCCGGAGACTGGCCGATTTCGAGATAATGCGTGATCAGATGGGCAATGACTTCGGTATCGGTATCGGACGCCAAAGTGTGGCCCGCTTCCTCCAGCTCATCTTTTAGGTCCTGGAAATTTTCAATGATACCATTGTGGACGACCGCGACTTTGCCGGTTGCATGGGGATGCGCGTTGATTTCATTGGGCACACCATGGGTCGCCCAACGGGTATGGCCAATGCCGATATTGCCGGGCAAAGGCTGCTCTTCCAGCCGGGCCTCAAGATTAAACAGCTTACCTTCGGCCCGGCGGCGCTCAATGCCGCCATTATCCAAGGTCGCGATGCCGGCTGAATCATAGCCGCGATATTCAAGGCGTCTGAGACAATCCACCAAATGCGGTGTGACCGCGTTTTTACCAATGATCCCAACAATGCCGCACATTTATTTTTTAGCCCTTTTAGCACGCAGCTTGGCGGCATAGCCTTCGACCGTCTTTTGCTCGGACCGTGTCACCGCCAAAGCATCCGCCTCGACATTTTTGGTGATCACACTGCCCGCCCCGGTGATTGCGCCATCGCCAACTTTGACCGGTGCGACAAGGGCTGTGTTGGAGCCGATAAAAGCGCCGGCGCCAATTTCGGTCATGGATTTGACATAACCATCGTAATTGCACGTGATCGTGCCGGCCCCAATATTTGCCTTAGCGCCAACTTTTGCATCACCGATATAGCTGAGGTGATTGGCTTTTGCGCCGGCGGCCACAGTGGCGTTTTTAATTTCGACAAAATTACCGATATGCGCCTCTTCACCAATGTCAGCGCCGGGGCGCAATCTGGCAAAGGGGCCGATGATCGCATTGTTTTCAACAAAAGTACCTTCGATGTGACAGAAGGCTCTAATCTCAACACCATCACAAATTTCGACGCCGGGACCAAAAAACACATTGGGGCCAATCGTCACATCCTGGCCTATTTGCGTATCAAAGGAAAAATAGACACTGCTCGGATCGATGAGGGTCGCGCCATTTTCCATCGCGGCTTCGCGCAATCTATCTTGTAAGACAGTTTCGGCGACAGCGAGCTCGGCGCGTGAGTTTACACCGACCAGCTCTTCTTCATCACCTTCGACAATGGTGCAACTGCGCCCCGCCTCATTGGCGAGCCCGACAATATCGGTGAGATAAAATTCGCCCTTGGCATTGTCGCTCGAAAGCTTTGCCGTCAGATCGAAAAGGATTTTTCCGTCAATTGCCATAACGCCTGAATTGCAAATCTCGGTCGCAAGTTCATCTTCGCTGGCATCCTTGGCTTCGACGATACGGTCCAGGTTTCCAGTGTCACCAACAACAAGTCTGCCATAGGCACTTGGATCAAACGGACGGAAGCCCAGCACAACAACAGCCGGGTCATCACTGCCGGAGCGTACGTCCAACATGTCTGCCAGGGTGTCTGGGGTAATTAGGGGGCTGTCACCAAAAAGCACCAAAACGTTGCCGCTATAACCGGACAACACCTCTTCCGCCTGTTGGACAGCATGGCCCGTGCCGAGCCTGTCTTGTTGAATAACTGTCTCAACGCTGTAGCCTGCGGCAAGAACAGCATCGTTGACGGCCTCCATACCCGGTCCCAGAATCAATATTATTCTTTCAGGCTCAATCTCAGACAGGCTAGCCAACAATTGCAAAATCATGGCGCGCCCGGCAATCGGGTGCAGCACCTTTGGCAAATTGGATCTCATGCGTGTGCCAAGCCCAGCGGCAAGCACAATAGCGGCGGTGTTTGTATGGCTCATTTTTCTCTGATTGCTATAGCGTGTAGGGGTTTATTGCCACAATGCTCAACTGAGGCCAAGTCAAAGATTGTTACGGATTTTTGCAGATGTTTTAAGAAGATCTTTCTCGCCTTTGCCAACTTGTTTCTTTGCAATCATATACCTCAGAATGTAGGCTCGCTGAATTATAAAAATAATTATACATAAAATAATATAAAGGGGAAAAAATGGCAGATTCAAAAGGTATTAAAAAAGTTGGCTTTGTTGATTGCAAAGGTGGCGGGCAAATTGAAGTGGTCAATGGCACGGCCTATGTTGGCCACACAGCAGGCCCCGAAGCGACCACGATTATTGATGTCAAAGACCCTGCCAATCCCAAAATCGTCCATCAGATAATGTGCTCTCATGAAAACGTGCATGCCCACAAAGTGCGGGTCGCCAATGATCTGATGATCACAAATTACGAATCAATCGATTATATGGGCGAGCCCAGTGCCGGCTTTCGGGGCGGGCTTAATATCTATGACGTCTCCAATCCGCATGAGCCGAAGCATCTGCATTTTTGGGAGACCGCCGGTGAAGGCGTGCACCGCTATACTTTTGATGGCCGCTATGCCTATATCTCGCCGACCGTTGAAGGCTATATCGGCCATATCTGCATGATCATGGATCTGGCTGACCCAACCAACCCGCAAGAAGTCGGACGCTGGTGGTGGCCGGGCCAATGGCAGGCGGGCGGCGAAGTCGCCGATATTCCACACGAATATCTCCGCTGTCATCACGGTATTCGCCACGGTGATTTTCTCTATGTCAGCTATTGGCATGCTGGCTGGGCGATCTTGGATATCTCTGATATGGCCAATCCGGTGTGTGTTTCCCGCCAGGAATGGAAGCTGCCATATGCGCATCCGGCCCATACCGCGCTGCCAATCCCGTTCAAGCTCAAGGGCATGGATGTGATGCTGCTGGCCGATGAAGATGTCGCCAAGAAAGAGCCTGCGGGTCCGGCGTTCATCTGGCTCTACGATATCGGCGACAAGGCTAATCCCCGCGCCTTTTCAAGCTTTCAGCTGGATCATCTCGAGACCGGTATCCCGTCTCCCAATATGACCGGCTGTCATCAACCGGTCGAGGTTGTGCGCTCTACTGAAATTCCGGTCGCCTGGTTCGAGCAGGGTCTTCGCATCATGGACATCGCCAACCCCCATGCGCCTAAAGAAGTCGCCTATTATGTACCGGATGCCCCCAAAGGGGCGGAACGGCCGCTCTCCAATGACGTCTTCCAGGATGATGATGGGCTGATCTATCTAATCGACCGCGATTGGGGTCTTCATATTCTGGAACGCAGCTAGAGCCGCTCATGACCTCCTACCAGCCAGCAACTTTCAACTTTGCAGATCTCAAGGATTTTTGCTGGCCGGCCCGGAACAAGGCGGATTTTTTTAATCCGGGCGCCAACAATCTTTATTTAAAGATGCATGAGGCGAGCCAGTTCGAGTGCGCTGCCCCCCTCAATCTAGCGACCAGCCCGGATGCGGATTTGGTTCGAAATACGCCGGTGACCCATCGCTACGCTGAAACCCATGGCGCCGACGAAGTCTTTATCGCTACGCTTGGCCAAGCAAGGATCGCAACGCCTTACGCTTTTATCTTTAATCAAAACGGCGTGCTCTTTAATGAGAGCTATCACAATCGTTCCATGATCTCGATGCCGATTGAGCGTATGGAACATTTCATCAAGGTCGATCTGAACATTGCCATAAAAGAAGATGCCTTTGAGGTACCGATCAACACTGTTCGGCTGGACTGGCCACCTAAAAAAATCGAGCAGCCCTGTGTGCTGCTGACATCGCCCTGGTGCGAGGGCTATCACCATTGGATTTTGGAAACCCTGCCCCGGCTTTGGGCATTAGATGAATTTAAAGAATTGCGCGATCTTCCAGTTGTCATCCCAGCCTGGGCCAAACAGTATCATCTCGACTCGCTCAAAGCTTTTGGCATTTCTGAGGATCGTATTTTAAAGTTTGACGGCGGTACCTGGGATTTTGAGCGGCTCTATGTGCCGTCATTCTTAGGCCCCGGTGGACATTCAAAGCGCCAGATCGATTGGGTGCGGGGCCGCCTGCGCCAGGCCTTTGGTGTTGAGCAAAAGGGGCCAGGGGAAAAGAAAATCTATGTAAGTCGCCGGGATGCCGCAACACGGCGGCTGATCAATGAAGATGCCATCTTGCCAATCTTGGAGAAAAATGGCTTCGAGATAATTGCGCCCGGCGAGCTCACGCTTGCTGATCAAGTGACAAAGTTTAGCGATGCCGGGGTCATTGTCGGCGTTGCTGGTTCAGGGCTGACAAACTTCGCTTTTGCTGAGCCCGGCTGCACCCTTATCGAGTTTCATCCCGCTGATTATATAAATCTTGCCTACTGGTTCATGGCCAATGCGGTGGGTCACAAATATTGGTTCGAAATTGGCGCTGTGGAAAATGATAGGCAGGATTTCTCAATTGATCCGGCGCGGGTTGAAGACGCTCTCAAGGCCGTGCTGACCTAACCGTCGATCACCTGCTGAAGAATTTGCGCATCGAGCCTTAAATAGTGCTCAGATTTCTCGAAGACGGCGTTATCGCGATCCATCCGGCGTTTGGCAAAGCCCTCTTCCTGCCAGGCAAATTGCAGGCCACTGTTTTCAGCATCGGCATGGCGGTGACTGATCGCAACATCTTCGACAAAGACATTGCGTTTCAAGAACCGTCCCAAATGATGAATCCAGTGATCAACCACGAAATGCTCGAATAACACCGGGGCGACATAGCCAAGCGCTTCATACCAGACGCGGCTGACAAATGGGAAACAGCTCAACATGTCACCGAAATAGCCTTCATTGAACCAAATGTTATAAATGCCATCGGGATATTTTGCCGCCTCCTGATCCACCCGCGCGTCCCATCCAGGTGTGACAAAATTCAGATCATCGTTTGAGATCATGAATATATCCGCCTCAGACAAAGCAGCCATCTGATTGATCGCGCCCGGCGTGCCGATCGGATCACCATAGAGAAAGCTGATCTCAAATTTATCCGGATAACGCCCGCGTAATTCAGCTTCGAGCATTTGATATTGTTTGGCCAAGGGATCATCGGTATCGACATAAAATTGCAATACAAGACGGTCCAACCGAGACGCCGTCTCGGCAATGCTTTCACAATAGTCATAAAGATAATCCGGCCGCCCCCGGACGGGGCAAAGCAAGGCAATTTTATTTGCTTTAATTGAATTCACGCCATGGTTTCCAATTCGTGAGTACCACCCCTAGCCCTACTCTATTCGCCAACTCTCTGCCAAGGTTTTTCTAAACTTCCGATCGCGCTTGAGATGCCATTCCCGGCTCATGGCATCGCCGCGGGTCAGGTAGCTTTCCGCATAAAGCAATTGCCATTCCCGCCCGCGTGTCGATTTAGCCCCCGTCCCGGCATTGTGCCGGGCGAGACGCTGTTCGAGATCATTACTCCAACCGACATAGGTGCGAATATCGGGATGCCCGCAAGATCCGAGAACATAGACAAAGCATGGCTTAGGTTTGAGTCGGGGTTTAAGTTTCAATTCTCACCAATTCCAGTTGATCAATTGGGTGGGATTACGTGTGAAACGTCATTTTCGGCAGAATAGGGTTAAAATTTGTTCAAGTTTCTAAAATTGAGAAGCATCACAACGCTTTAAATTACCCACATAATATCTTATTTATATATTAGAGTTCATAAATAGAAAAAAAGCTGATAGCCCCAATGAACCAAGAGACAAATTTAGAAGACGTGTTAGAGCAACTGCGTCTGGAATATATTGAGAACAGTCAAGATAAGCTCGACATGGTCGATGGCTTGATCGAGAAACTGCTTGAGCTTGATGGTGAAGAATGGCGAGAAATCTATGTTGAGTTCCAACGTCAAATTCACTCCATAAAAGGCACGGCTGGTAGTTACGGCTTCCAGGTCGTCACCGAAATATCGCATAGCCTGGAAGACTATCTCGAGACATCCAATAATTTGGCAGCTGAGCAGCTGAGCGACATTCAACTCTATGTCGACCAAATGCGATGGATTTTTGAAGCCGGTAAAAATCCAGGCCATGAGGCCACGGCTGAAATTCTTCGCAAGCTTCCAAGCCCCAATAAATCCGCTTTTTCAGAGCAGGAAGTTCGCCATATTCCGGTTATCCTGGTGATGCCTTACAATATTCAGCGCAAAATTATCGCCAATGAGCTCGCTTCCTGCGGCTTTCGAGTTTTTATAGCTGATACCAGTATTCGTGCCATTGAGTTGGCTTTGACACATAATCCATTAATTGTTTTTTCGAACTATGACGTCGCTGACATCAATGGTGTTGAGCTGGCATTGATATTCAGATCTATCCAAGTAACGAAATCTATTCATATGGCTGTTTTATCCAGCCAGCAGCCCAACAGCCAAATATTTGCCCATCTTCCAGAAGATGTGAGATTGGTGCGCAAGGGTGAAGAATTTAGTGAAGACCTCGCGGAATGTTTGTTGGATTGGCAGGTGTTTATTAAGGAAGCCCGCCGCACTCATATAAGAAACGCGCGTTCTCATCTTCGGGTTTCGTTCAACGGCATGGTTACAATTTCAAAAAACGACAAAGAATATATTGGCAGAACAATTGATATATCAGCCGGCGGCTTATCGATAAAATTCAACTCGGTTGAACAAGAAGGCGCCCTGCCTTTTGAGCGCGGTGACCAGGTGACACTCGACGTTGAAGAATTAAGTGCGGTATCTGGAAGCATCATCCGGGTGAAGGATGATAGCGTTATTGTCCGCTTTGGTCTCAATCACCAACTGGAAGATCGCCTGCTCGCCGAAATTATGCTGGTGACCAATGATTTGGATAGTAGTGTAACGGTCGATTGGGGCGATGATTAGGTCTTTTGAGGTTGTTCTTCACGCTTTTTTTACGACAATCAACAAAGCTGTTACCCCACATTTTATTTTCTAAGGCCATACTTATTGGATGAATGTCGCGGACAAAAAATTGAGGATCCTATGATCAGCTTATTGCGTTGCCCGTTATTTAAGACCAGCCGTGTTTTGGCGGTCGCTGCCATAGGAATCGTATTAACTTTCCAGAATATAGCTTATGCCAAGGGGCCAAAATTATCCGGTGCGATGCAGGTTTTTCAGCTTGCCCCCAGCACACTCCCCCGGCCCTCCGCCAGTGATGGTGCGACCTGGAAAGACAGCAAAGGCAACGATCTCACTTTGGCCGATTTTAAGGGTAAGGTCGTGATGGTGAACTATTGGGCCACATGGTGCCCACCGTGTATCCGGGAACTACCTTCAATTGACCGCTTGCAAGCCGCGCTTGGCGGCAAGGATTTCACCGTTGTTGCGATTAGTATTGATCGCGGCGGTAAGCCCATCGCGCGGCGCATGGTTAAACGCCTCAAGCTAAAGCACCTAGCACTCTACCTAGACCGGGAAAGCAAATCGGCGAGAAAGCTCGGCGTTAAGTCGATGCCAACAACTTTCATTTTTGATCGCCAAGGCCGGGAGGTTGGAAAATTAGAAGGCGGCGCGGAATGGGATGACGCCGAAGCCATGGCATTGGTTAAATTCTTTATCGATAATCCGGGCTATGCCGATAGCTTACCGGCAAAAAAATAAGGCTTAATTCAATCGGCTTCGCCGCCCAGAATTTCCTCGACCGTTTGGCGCAAGACCTCCATTCGAACTGGCTTATAGAGCAAATGGAGATCGCGGGCTTCAGCATCACCGATGGTTTTTTTTGAAATATCGCCGGTAAATAAAATCGCTGGAATTTTTTTATCATAGGCGGTGCGCATATCATCAACGATTTGAGTGCCGTTTTGATCCCCCGGCAACCGGTAATCAACAATAATAATATCAGGCTGTTCCGGTAGCTCCTGGCAAAATTTTGTGAACCCATCCGCATTGGATCCGACATAGGCATGGGTTGAAACATCAAAACCAAAATGTTCCAAGTAATCACCCATCGCCTGAAGGATGGCGGGTTCATCATCAATTGCTACGATACGTGTCATGTCCAACTAACCTGTAAGCGGTTAAAGTTGCGATATTATTAATAAAATCAACGCAATAAGACCGGCGCAAGAATAGCTGGCTTAGTGTTTAAGCTCAATATCATTCTTTATTCATATAAGTAAAATTTACCGCCTAGAGACCCATCATTGCTGCCATCTTGGCTTCGCGCTCAGAGGCCATCATAAAACCTGGATCAGCGCGGCAATGCTCTTCGGTAAATTTCATAACTTCCTCATCCGTCATATCGAGATCAAACTCGAAGGAATGCGGTTGAGGGATATACCACGGTGTATGTAGGTAGGTTTCAATACCGTTGCCTTCAGGATCAGGAAAGTAAATCGACCAGGCATTGCCATGTGTCCGGCAGCGGATTTCCTCGACACCAGCAGCCTTGGCACGATCACGTACTTCTCTCAATTCAGCTAAATTCTCGATGAGAAAGGACATCTGTTGATTGAGATGAAACTCAATACCTTCGGGGCGGCCCGTACACAGAACGAACTGATGATGCTCTTTCGGATCGCTCGACATAAAAACCATATCGACATCAACATCCGGATTGGGAAACGCCCCCCGGTCTGTTGGCGTCAGGCCAATAACGTCGGTGTAAAATTTTTCCATTACATCGATATCTTTGACAAATAGAGCGAAATGAGTGAGGCGTGGTTTGGGCGATACCTTACTGGTGGCAATTGATTGAGCAGACATGGAGCCCTCCTTCTTTTTTCAAAGAAGGAAAACTGACATGAATTAACCTAACCGTATTTGATAAATGTCAAAATTGCCAAATCAATTTTGGTTCAGTCGAACATTGTATTCGGCAAAATCAAAGCGATATCAGGGAAGGCCACCAGAATTGCCAGACAAGCTGCCATGGCGAACCAGAACGGCCAGATACCACGGAAAATCGTGCCCATCGGCACATCCGGCGCAATGCCTCTAACGACAAATACGTTGACACCGACCGGGGGTGATATCAGCCCCATCTCCAGCACGATGACCACAACCACACCAAACCAGATCGGGCTCAAGCCCAATTGTAAAATCAGCGGATAGACAATCGGCAGGGTGAGCACCAGCATCGCCAGGCCTTCGAGGAAGGTTCCAAGTACAATATAGGTCAGGAGAATAATGATAAGAACGCCAAGATTACCAACATCCAGTCCAACTAAGAAGGTCACCAGATCTTCTGGAATTTCGGTCAACGCCATAAACGGAATAAAGACATGCGCGCCGATCAAAATCATAAACACCGTTGCCGTCGTGCGAAGCGTTTGAAGCACGACAAACTTGGCTTTGGGCCAATTTAATTCTTTACGATAGAGCGCGATCACCAGAACCATGAAAGCGCCCACACCAGCCGCTTCGACAGGTGTAAACCAGCCGAGATAGATGCCTCCGATGGTCATCAATACAACGCTGACAATTGTTCCGGCCGCCCGTAATGACGCTAGTCTTTCTTTAAAGGTCGCCCGTGGACCGGCGGGGCCTTTTTCCGGGTTCCTTTTAGTGACGATATAGATCGCGATCAAAAACAGACCGGTCAGGAGTAAACCGGGCAAAATACCGGCCATAAATAACCGACCGATCGATTGCTCGGTCAAGATGGCATAAATTATCATGCCGGTTGACGGCGGGATCAAAATACCAAGCGTGCCGCCTGCGGCAACCGAACCGGTCGCCAGACTATCGCTGTATTTAAAGCGTTTCATTTCCGGCAGAGCGACGCGTCCCATTGTCACAGCCGCGGCAATCGAAGAACCACTCATCGCCGCAAAACCAGCGCAGCCTACAATCGTCGCCGATGCTAGACCACCTCTGAAATGGCCAATCCATTTATAGGCCGCATTATAGAGGTCACGGCTCATCCCGGAGACACCGGCAAGGTTGCCCATTAAGACAAACAACGGCACCACAGTGAGTTGGGAAAAAGAAATAATTTCGAAGGCCTCGCCACTGAGCGACGTTAAGGCGGGAACCGTACCATTAACAACCCAGGTGCCAACAAAACCGACAACCAACATCGCCATAGCAACTGGCATGCGTAATACAAGAAATAAAAATAGGAAAAATAGGCCAATAAAACCTATTGCCGTTACTGACATTTATTTAAAACTCCTGCCTATAGGACACGCTGGTCAATCGCCACCATATTCTATGCTTTGCCCACGCATGAGCTGAATTATTTCTACCAGTAGAACGACTGCATAAAGAAAAATTCCAAACGCCGCAGTGTACATAAATGGAGCGTAAGAAATCTGTAATGTACCACTCGACTCGCCAAACTCCAGCGCGTCAATGCCGCTAATTACAAGATGCCAGGACAACACCATTAACATTAGAAAGCCGATAAATTTGATGACAACATCTACCCAGCGCAAGATCGCCTCGCTGGCAACGTTCTCAAATAACTCGACAACAACTTGACCACCGGACCTGCCACTATAAGCAATCGAAGCTGAAACCACGATGATCAGGAAAAATTGCGCGATATCTCCTCCACCGTGGATCGGCGAATTAAAAACCGTACGCAAAGTTACATCGATAACTGTCACTAAGGTGAGAGCTAAGAGAGAGAGCACCCCAACCCACAGCGCAAGAAAGCGAACCACATGATCAAGACGATCGATCATGTGGTTCGTGTCTTCATTTTGATCTATCACAATAATTTTCTACAATTCATCAATCAGAGAAAATTACTGAGTTAAAGCATTGTAGATTTCTGTTGCCTTTATGCCGGATTTATCAGCTTTAGCTAGCGCAGCACGCACAGCTTTGTCAGAAGCAGCATCGAACTTAGCAGCTTCTGCTGGATCGATAGTCACCAGTTGAATTTGCTTACCAGCTTTTGCGGCAGCGAGCGCTTTTTTATCGGCCCCCCCCCAAGTTGTAGAAACCTTGATACTAGCTGCTTTACCGGTCAATTTAGAGATTGCAGCCTGCTCTGAACTTGAAAGGCCATCCCAGCTTTGTTTGTTCATCATAACGAAGAACAGGCTGGCTACACCTTTAACGCCCTGGCTGACATACTCGCCTGGCTCGGCAAGCTTCCAGGGGCGTTGCAATGCTGAAGGTGCGATTTGAATGGCATCAATCACACCGTTTTGCATCGCCGTATAGGTTTTTGTAACCGACATGTGGATACCAACAGCACCCCAAGAATTCACCAAAGGCACGTCAGCAGGAGACGAAACCCGTAATTTCATACCTTTAATATCGGCCAAAGTTTTAATTGGCTTCTTGCGGCTGATAAGAACAGACGGCCAATTTGCAAAAAGCGCCAGCAATTTGGTTTTTTTGTATTCATCCGCCAAATGTTTGTCGTAGATTTTCCACATTTTTTCAGTTACTTCGGTACTGGTACGGCCAACACCGGGGTTTGCGGCAATCATGGTCTTTGGGAATAGCCTTGGCGTATAGACAAGAACACCAAATGCAATATCCGCAACACCTTGAACAACTCGCTTATATTGCTGAACAGGGCCTTTACCCAAGGCGCCCGAAGAATAAATCTTCATCGTCAGTTTGCCATTTGTCGCAGCAGCCAAATCTTTGGCCATAGGGGCAAACATGGCTTTATGCAAGTGGTGAACAGGTGGCATGAAATGCGCTAGTTTCAGCTCTTTCGCTTGAGCCGTAGAGGTCACATTTCCACTAACAGCTAGGCCTGCGCCCAGCACTGCTGCGGAAACAATAATTTTTGATTTAGCTAAACTCATGGTCATCTCCCAAATAACATTTTGTTGATTATGTTAGGTAAAAAATTGCGGCAATTTTATGCCAAGGTATTATTTTTTTCTCGAAGCCTCTCACAATAATTGTTTATCACCCTAACAATCTTATCTTCTATGTCAATAACCCGGATTTTCAATGTGGTAAAATAAAAGTGTTCGGTGGCATGCTTTTTCGGCATCGGAAATGCCTTAGCGCTGCTTGACAGAGCCAGTTATATTTCGTTTAAACCTGAGATAATAAATCGGATAATAAAAGTATGTAACAGGGGTGGTGGAAATTCTTAATTAATTCCCCGCCTTTGCCAAAAAAACCGAAAATAATAATAAAAACCAATATTAATATTGGCGCTGTGGTAAAAGATTTAAGAACATAAAATCTGGCGTAGCTAATCTATGTCCGGGGGGAACATAAAAATATGACCACACTAAAAACATTATCTGCCATTAAGGATCACGACTGTCGTCGTGGTGGTGAACATGCCAGATAGTCAAATGTCCGAACAGCCCCTCCTTGAGGTTAATAACCTCTACACCCATTTTGATACACCTAGAGGTGTCGCACATGCGGTCGACGGGGTTTCTTTTACGCTGGACCGCGGTAAAACACTGGGCATCGTTGGCGAATCCGGCTCGGGCAAATCCGTCCTATCGCGTACCATCATTGATATTTTAGCCAAGGACGGCTCTGTCCTGCATGACGGTGAGATAATATTTGAAGGCCGCGATCTTCGCAGCCTGCCTGAAAAAGAAATGCGTGAGATCAGGGGCCGGGAAATCGCCATGGTCTTTCAGGACCCGATGTCATCGCTCAATCCAGTTAAGAAAATCGGCAAACAGATCACCGAAGTGCTGGTCAAGCGTTTGGGCATGAATAAAAATGCCGCCAATTTACGCGCTGCGGAACTGATCGATTCGGTTGGCATCCCGGATGCTGAACAACAGCTGACCCGCTTTCCAATGCATTTATCCGGCGGTATGCGCCAAAGAGTCGCCATCGCGATCGCCATGGCGTGTGAACCTAAACTGCTGATCGCTGATGAGCCGACCACGGCGTTGGACGTAACAATTCAAGCGCAAATCCTGGATTTTCTGCGCGAACAACAACGAAAGCGCAACATGTCGGTCATGCTTATTACGCATAATCTCGGCATTGTGTCCGGCTATACGGACGATGTTGCGGTAATGTATGCCGGTAAAATTGCTGAAAGATGCTCAACCGATGAACTCATTGCCCATCCGCGTATGCCTTACACTGAGGCGCTCATGAACTCAGCACCGCAGTTGTCAGATCCGCCGCATACCCGCCTGCAAGCCATTCCCGGATTGCCGCCTAATTTGTTGAACGTGCCGGATGGCTGCCGTTTCCATGCGCGCTGCCCGTATGTTCAAGACGATTGCAAGACCGACCTGCCGGGACTGACGTCGGATGATAATCCGGATCACACCTTTGCCTGCTGGCATCCACTGCAAAATAAAGCCGTCGGTGGAGGTGTACAATAATGCCGGATTCCACAAATACGACCGAAGCAACACTCCTAGAAGTGCGCGACATAACGGTTGAATATGTCACCCAAGGCCAACGTTTTGCCGCCATATCAGATGTCAGCATGGATATTGCCAAAGGCGAGACCCTCGGTCTGGTCGGTGAATCCGGTTGCGGCAAATCGACAACAGGGCGGGCTATTATCCAACTGCCGACACCGACAGCGGGCAGCGTTAAATTCGAAGGCCGGGAATTGACGGAATTGACCCACACCGATATGCGTCCGATCCGCAAGCGCCTACAGATTATTTTCCAAGATCCCGTATCCTCCTTGAACCCCCGACGCCGGGTGAAAGACATTGTCGCCGAACCTTTAATTATTTCCGGCATGACCAATAAAGCTGAAATCGATGCCAAGGTACGCGAAGTTCTGAACGCGGTCGGCATGGATCCGGACATCACTTTGGACCGGCGGCCACACCAATTCTCCGGCGGCCAATGTCAGCGTATTTGCATTGCCCGGTCCTTGATCATGGAACCCAATCTGATCGTCTGTGATGAGCCGGTTTCTGCTCTGGACGTCTCCGTGCAGGCGCAGATTTTGAATTTGCTCGAGGATATGAAAGAGCGCTACGGCCTGACTCTGCTGTTTATCAGCCATGATCTGGCGGTGGTTAAAAACATCAGTGACCGGGTCGCGGTAATGTATCTCGGCAAGTTCTGCGAATTGGCAAGCTCCGAGCGGATTTATGAGGCTCCGGCTCATCCTTATACCGCAGGCCTGATGGCAACGATCCCTGAAATTGGCGACAAATCGATTGATAATGCCATGGCTTTAACGGGCGAGATCCCCTCACCGCTCAATCCACCGAGCGGTTGCCGATTTAGAACCCGCTGCCCTCATGCCCAGGAAAAATGTGCCGCGGAAGAACCGGCCTTTAGTGAGATTGAACCTGGCCATCAAGTCGCCTGCCACTTTCCTTTGTTAGGCGAGTAGAAAATGCAATATTTCAAATTAAAACTCCTTCACCTGATACCAGTGTTTTTTATTGTTACCTTCGCCAGCTTCATGATGCTGAATTTGCTGCCAGGCGATCTTGTCGACGCTATTTTGCTAGATGAAGAATCTGCCCCGCCGACAGAGGAAGATCGCTTAGCTCTGGCCAAAGAGCTCAATCTCGATAAGCCGGTTATTGTGCGCTATGCGTTATGGCTGGGCAATATGCTGACCGGTGATCTTGGCCGATCATACGTCACCTCGCAGCCGGTTACCGAAGCCCTATGGCAACGCATTCCGATATCGCTTGAGCTCATGGTGATGTCGCAAATACTGGCCATCCTCATATCCGTACCGCTCGGTGTGATGTCGGGTTATTATGCCAATTCGACCTTTGATCGAACGATATCGACGGGGGCCTTTGGCCTGTTGGCCATACCCGTATTTATTGCCGGTACTATGTTAATCTGGGTCTTTGCCATTATGCTGGGTTGGCTGCCATCCTCCGGCCATTGGGCGATGGAGGAGGATTTTTGGCGGAATATTGAAGGATTTATCCTACCGGCCTTAACGATTGGACTGGTCGAAGTGCCGGTTCTAATGCGGGTTCTCAGGACCGATATCATCACCACCCTTCAGGAAGACTATATCGCGCTGGCAAAATCCAAAGGCATGACAACGTCATATATAATGTTCCATCATGCGCTGCGCCCGTCGTCTTTTTCTTATGTCACCTTACTCGGTCTTCAATTGGGGAATCTGATTACCGGCTCGATCGTGGTTGAAACCTTGTTCAGTATTCCTGGCGTCGGTCAATTGCTGATCAATTCGGTCGATAACCGAGACGAGATTATGGTGCAGGGTGTTATAACTTTCGTGGCCTTGGTCTATGTTGGCATGAATCTGGCTGTAGATCTCATGTATGCGGTGCTTGATCCCCGCGTCGCCAGACGAGCGTAAGGGAGAGAACGATGGCAGAAAATGCACAAACTTTCCGGCTCCTGCGCTTGTTTCCGTTTTTTGGCAAAGGCAACGCAGCAATTGCCAGTGACCGCGTAAAAAAAAGCCGTAAGCTGGGACTGGTTTTCTGGCTTGCTGTTTCCTGGCTATCACTCTGTCTGCTCGCCACCATCTCAACGAATTTCATCACCTTTCCTGATCCTTTGAGCCAAGATTATGCTGCTTTAAGCGCCCCTTGGACGATGGAGCATCTTATGGGCACGGACAATTTAGGGCGCAATATGTTCTCGCGCGTTATCTTTGGAGCCGCAACCTCTTTCAAAATCGCCTTCACCTCACCGTTCATTGGCATGGGCTTGGGCCTCATCCTTGGTATGTGTGCGGGATATTTCCGAGGACGGGTAGATTCCACCGTCAGTATATTTATTGATTCGATCCTAGCTTTCCCAAATATCGTGCTCGCCATCGCCATCCTGTTTTATGCCGGTGCGAATCTCACCAATCTGGTTCTGGTGATTGCGTTTTACACAATTCCCCAATTCACCCGAATTTCCCGCGCCAACACGATGCTCTATGCGCAGCGCGAATTTGTCGTTGCCGCCCGGGCACAAGGCGCATCCCATATTCGCATTCTATTCCGCGAGCTATTGCCGAACGTCATCGTACCGGTGGCCGCCTACAGCTTGCTGATCATGTCCTTCACCATTGCCTTGGAAGGCACGCTCTCCTTTTTGGGCGTTGGCCTTCCGCCACCCGATCCAACCTGGGGTCAAATGATCTCAGAAGGTGTCGAAGAGCTTGAAGAAGATGCCTTCATCTCCTTTGTGCCTGCAGCCTTCATGTTCCTGACCATTTTGTCATTGAACCTGATGGGCGACCGCCTGCGCCAATTCACCGACGTGAAAGCCAGCTCGGCTTAAGGCTACTCGGCGTCGGGCTGATTGGCCGGCAAGGCTTTCTCGAACGCAGGAAGTGCCTGACAGGCTTCTTCAATTTTCAACAAAGTCGGAAAATCCGCGACGTCGATATTATGATCTGGACGGCGCGCATTGGCCATTTGTGGAATGAGACAGATATCCGCCATACTCGGCTGATCACCGTGGCTGAATTTGCCTGTCGGACCTTGGGCATAGAGCTTCTCGTAAGCCTCGAACCCTTTGCGCACCCAATGTCCCATCCAAACTTCCCGATTTTCGACGCTTACATCCATCTCGTCGACGAGATAGAGCCGAATACGGAGATTATTGAGCGGATGAATATCGCAGGCGACGATATTAGCGAGCGCTCTGATCTGTGCTCTATCAACAGCATCACCCGGCAAGAAACTCGGCTCTGGATAAACCTCCTCGAGATATTCCATAATCGCCATCGACTGGGTTATTTTAGCCTTACCATCAATCAGCGTCGGCACCAGATTCTGCGGGTTTAATTCTGTATAGTCAGATTTAAATTGCTCACCACCCTCTTTGGTCAAATGAACCGAGATATGTTCATAATCCAATTCTTTTAAATTCAGTGCGATCCGCGCGCGATAGGCGGCGCTAGAGCGAAAATAATCATACAACTTCATCAAGAACTCCCATTATGTAAATCCATATCTTAGGCCGATGGCATATCACATTCGGCAGCCCTAATAAAAGCCGAGAGAGTCAATCGCACAAAAAAATGCGCCGCCATCAATTTAATTTCTAGATGGCGGCGCGTTATTAGATAGGCTTGATGTTAGGAGATTTGAGCTTTAATCGCTTCTTCAAACTCATCCGGTTTAAAGTTAAACGGACCCTCGCCGCCGCAATAAGCGAGATTGCCATCACCATCCACCAGATAAAGCCGCATTGGGATGGAGATATATTTGCTCTCCGCCGCATTGTCGATGGAATCAATCAGCATTGGCATCTGCAAATCCATCATTTGCTGACAGATCGTGGCCACTTCCGTCCGTTCATCATCCGTCGTCGGCTCTAAATAACGAATACCATCGAGGATGTTTTTCTTCGAGCGCCATCCATTGTCCGGATGGGCTTCACGAATATAGATGCTTAAGAATTGCACATCATCTTGATAGCTGTTGTAAATCTCGTTTAGGCGCACGGCCCAATCACGATAAGGTGGTCAGGTGTAAGACCCAAATATGAGCCCGACCGGTTTACCACGGAGATCAGACAGTTGGATTTTTTCACCGGTCCGACCACTTTCCCGGTCCAACACATCGAGATTAAAATCAGGTGCTTCGCCACCCTCAACCGGTACATTGGGTTGACGCGCTTTATTTTCGGCCATCATGGCGTCAAATTCCGGCTCGGTCATATCGGCCACTTGCAGCCAGATCGCTTTGCGATCCTGAGGCGTCATCCCCGGCTTCATATCGGGAACACTGCTAACGTCAAGCTCCCCTTTAACTTCAATAGACATGATTTTCCCCATTTAATTAATGATCAAATTAACAGTGCAAAACCAACTCTGGCATGTCAAGAAAGCAGCGCGGTATCTCGGTAAACTTCAAGTTATCATATTGACAGAAGGCCGTAGCCTGTCAGACTCCCATCAAATTTAAGAAAAAAACGGGGGCTAAAAATGAAAATCAATAAACTGGATCATGTTTCGATCGGCACGGACCGGCTCGAAGAAACGCGCGCATTTTTCTGCGATTTATTGGGCCTGGAAGTCGGCAAACGACCCGCTCTGAAATCGGTTGGCTATTGGCTTTATGCCGGGGAAAATGCCATTGTCCATTTGGTCGAAAAAGGCTCCAACAGCTTGGAAGATGAGGCGTATGAAGCCGGCAAAGAAAAGCCCAAAGATTGGCAACGCGCGGAGACCAATGACATGGTTGAGACCGGCATGGACGACCATATCGCACTCTCCGTCGAAAAATCAGCCGATCTCGTTCAATATATGAAAGACAATTCGATCTCGTACTGGGATCGGCTGCTGGCTGACCGCCCACTCTATCAAGTCTTTGTGCGCGACCCGAACGGCGTCATACTTGAATTAAATGATTATGATCCGGAAATTGAGAAACTGGAGCCGATGGTGATTTTAGGCCAATAATGAATTAATCTTAGAGGCGAGAATAAAATCGTTCTCGTGCAGACCATCGATCTTATGAGTAAATATTAGAATATTTGCATAACCCCAGCCTAACTCAATGTCGGGGTGGTGGCGTTCCTGTTCGGCAATCCCGCCAACCTGTTGGACGAAATCCAAGGCAGACTGGAAATCATCAAACCTAAATGAACGGTAGAGGCGCGTTGCTTTTTCGCGCAATTCCCAACCAGGCAGGCTGGCCAAATAGGAGTTGGCTTGGTCAACGCCTAAGGGATCCATACCTCCTTGGCACGGAACACAGACTTTGGCAGCTAGATCAATCAGCTCATCATTGGGCATCAATGTTGCCTTTCACAAAAATAAAATCCCCCCCGTCATGACCGGCGCGACGTAGATCAGAATATTGCGGTTCCTGATTTCGCGTATCCAACTGCACTGGTCGGTGAACGCTTTTAAACAAAGACGTGCCGTCAAAAACACCTTTATTTTCCCTGAGCGCCTTCAAGAGCGCATCGGCAAAGGGCGAATGCCCACTGCCATTGTCGTCGTCAACCGGCTTTAGTCCCCCCGATGTCAAAACCACCCGCGCTTTTTTGCGAGATAGTTTCTTGAGGAATTTCAGATTATGCGATGCGCGGGGCCGGACGGATATTCCGCGCGTCAGGCGGCCTGAATAACAACTATCGGCAACCACCATGACATGTTTGGCCTCAAAGGCCCGGAGCGCAGAAGACAGCGTGTTATTGGAGAGCCAGCGCGACCGTCGATCCGTTTTAGCATTGACCGGCAGCCAGTAACCCTCATCTGCTTGTTGGTCGAGTTGACCATGACCAGAATAATAGATCAGCAAATTGTCTTCAAAGGTAAGCTTACTGCGAAGATCATCTATCTTGTCCAATATCTGATCGCGTGACGGGTTCAATAATTTTGTCACTTTGAAGCCATAGTCACGTTGCAAAACTGTTGCGATCGCTTTGGCATCAGCAATAGCTGTCTTCAAGCGTGGAAGATTTTTATAACCATCGATACCAATTATCAGGGCATGATACCGGCCAAAATCTTTTTCAATTTTCAATCGAGAGGCGCGTTGTTTTTGCTGGCGCTTTAAAGCCAATTCCCGCTGCTTTTTCTGTTGGGCCTGTTGAGCGGCTGCTTGGGCCTTTTTTAACGCCGCCAATTTTTTAATTTCTGATTTCGATTCAGCCTTCAACTTCGCCAGACGTGCCGCTTCGGCTTTTTGCAGTTTCCTGAACCGCATCAATTCCTCTACAGCCTTGGCTATCTGTACATCTGAATTCTTTGGGGTTTTTACCTGATTTGGAATTTTGGATTTTTGCGCTTTTTGTAATTGCGCCAATTTGTGCTCTAACTTAACAACCCTTGGGTCACGCTTTTCGATGTAAGCTTTGGCTTCAAGCGTACCCTTTTTGACAAAATACACCTCACCGCTGCAACTATCTCCGACCCGGGTCACTTCGGTATAAAAGGTCCCCGATAAAACATTGCCAGCGATCCGGCCTTTAATATTGAACGAGCGATCCAGAAAACGACTATGTTCGACATAATGCATGGTCAGCAGCTGCCATTCGGAGAAATTATTTTCAGCATCTAACGGCAAATCGAGCCGTTTTGCCTGCCCCTCATTCTCAAAATCTAGGCTCATAATCTGGCGCGAGAAATTTGCTTTAATATTTTCGATTTTGAGGGTGCAGGTCTCAAGGCTCTCTTTATCAATCGCAAAATGCCCAATCCAGTTTCCTTCTTTTAATTTTGAATCATTGTCGACCGGCTGATTTGGCAAGCTGTCGATCTTTTCTTCAAGCGCCTTTAATTCTTTCTCCAAAGAAGAAGTTTGGGCCTTCCCATCAGTCAACAGAACGGCATTTGCCGCCACAAATATCAGCGGCACCAGCCATAATCGAGATTTATTTAATCGAGAAAAATTCATCCAACTCTCTGTATATTCTCCTTCAATAGTTGCGGTTTTAGGGGCATTTGGTCAACAAAGATAAAAGTTAAACGCGAGTACCATTTATAGGAGCGGTCAATTTGATGTCCTTTTAGTGGGCAATTTGTTCAGGTTAATTGCACGAGCCGCTTTGGTCCCCTAAACTGCGCCCAATTCGATCCACGCGTTCCAACGCCTAACCAGGGACTGGTCCTTGAGACCAGCATAGAATTTATGACCGAAGCTTTTATCTGTGATGCCATCCGCACCCCGATCGGCCGCTATGGCGGCTCGCTCTCCTCAATCCGCACCGATGATTTGGCGGCTTTACCCATCACGGCCTTGAAAGAACGCAATTCCTCAGTCGATTGGGAAAAGATCGACGATGTTATTTATGGCTGTGTCAATCAGTCGGGCGAGGACAATCGCAATATTGCACGGATGGCACTGCTTTTGGCAGGCATTCCAGATAGCGTGCCGGGCGTCTCGGTTAACCGGCTTTGTGCTTCGGGCATGCATGCGGTCGGCAGCGCGGCACGGGCCATTAAGGCAGGCGATGCAGATATCTTTGTTGCCGGCGGCGTGGAGGGCATGTCGCGCTCACCTTTCGTCATGGCCAAAGCCCATGCTGCATTTTCCAGAAATGCTGAGATTTATGATACGACCATGGGTTGGCGGTTTGTAAACCCGAAGATGAAGCAGCTTTATGGCGTCGATGAAATGGGTGCCACGGCGGAGAACGTTGCTGCCGACTTCAAAATTTCTCGGGAAGATCAGGACGCGATGGCGCTTTGGAGCCAGCAAAAGACGGAAGCCGCGCAAGCGAACGGCAATCTCGCCGAAGAAATTCTCGCCGTGAATATTCCGCAGCGCAAAGGTGACGACATTGTTTTCGATACCGACGAGCATCCCCGCTCCGGCTCGACAATTGAAGGCTTGCAAAAACTTCGTCCGGCTTTCCGGGAAGGCGGCTCGGTTACCGCCGGCAACTCCTCGGGCATCAATGACGGCTCATGCGCTTTGATCATTGCGTCTGAAGAGGCCGCCAAAGAACATGGTTTGACGCCAAAAGCTCGGATTTTGGGTTTGGCTGCCGGTGGTGTGCCGCCGCGTGTTATGGGTATCGGCCCGGTGCCATCCACCAAAAAACTGCTCGACCGGCTCGGCCTGACCATGGACGATATGGATATCATCGAATTGAACGAGGCTTTTGCCGCCCAAGGCTTGGCCGTCCTCCGGGAGCTTGATGTCGCTGATGACGATGAGCGCGTTAACCCGCAAGGCGGTGCGATAGCGCTCGGCCATCCGTTAGGTGCAACGGGCGCTAGGCTGGTCACCACCGCGATGTATCAGCTGCAACGCAATGATGCCAAGCGCGCGCTTTGCACCATGTGCGTCGGTGTTGGCCAAGGCTCTTCGATCGTCATCGAGAAAGTTTAGTCACGTGAACCAAAAGATTGGCGTGTTGGTCAATTGTCCCATCAATAAGGAAAATCGCCAAAAGCTGGCAGAGAACTTTGACCTCCACTACGCCGAAGAAGTCCCGGATCGAGATGCGCTGCTGGCCGAAGTGGGAGAAAGTATCAGTATTATCATCTCAGATGGACCGCGTTATATCGATGCGGCCCTGATGGACCAAATGCCGAATTTGGCTTTGATTTGCCTTCAATCGGTCGGGCTCGATCACTTGGATGTTGATGCGGTCAAAGAGCGCGGCATCAAGGTTACCAATGCGCGCGGCACCAATTCGGCGAGCTGCGCCGACCATGTCTTCGCCTTGCTGCTGTCAGTCTCCAGACACATTCTCGCCAATGACAAATCCATGCGGGAAAATGAGGCTTATGAAGAATGTCCCAAATTTCACAGCACCACTGTCAATGGCAAGAAAATCGGCATTCTCGGTCTGGGTTCCATCGGCTGTGAAATCGCCAAACGGGCCACAGCTTTCGACATGGAAGTTTTCTACCACAATCGAAATGCCAGAGAAGACGTGCCCTACACCTATTGCCCAACGCTTTTGGACTTGGCGCGCGATGTTCAAATCCTGGCAATTTCATGCCCAGGCGGTGAAGCGACCCGAAATATTGTCAACGCTGAGATCTTGGAAGCCCTGGGGTCAGACGGCACCTTGATCAATATTGCCCGAGGCTCCGTTGTTGATACTACGGCGCTGGTGAACGCTTTGCAGAACGGTGTCATCCGAAATGCCGGGCTTGATGTAGTGGGCGGCGAAGCACCGGAACGTGAGCCGCTTTGCACGATGGAAAATGTCGTCATGTCGCCCCATCTGGCAGGCAATACGGAAGAGAGCTGGCTCAATCGCAGCAATCTCACACGGCAGATCCTGATGGAATTCAGGGAAGGTGAAAAGCTGACGAACCAGGTCTATTAATATTACATTGTATCAGGTGTTATTCACTAAACCCGTGCTTGACCTACCAGTTGTTTTGTCACAATCTCCAAAAATAATGAGCAGCGAATAATTTCTAAGGCACATCGGAAAGACCAATAAACTTGGCTTTGTTTTGACAGCGCTGAGCGGACCAAGCGGTAATAAACGGGGATTAATTCAAATATGAGCGCGTCTTTTGCTATCGTCGGATCCGGGCCTTCCGGAATGTATTCCGCCGACGCTTTGCTAAAAAAATTTCCTGACTGCACGGTTGATGTTTTTGACAAAATCCCAATGCCGTTTGGCTTGATACGCTATGGCGTAGCACCAGACCATTTCAAAACCAAAAACACAGCCCGGCAATTTGACCGCACCTTGAGTCTCGATAATGTACGCTATCTCGGCAATGTCGAAATTGGCCGTGATCTCTCCGTCGAAGAGCTTAAAGATAATTACGATGCGGTCGTCTATGCCATCGGCGCTTACAATGATCGTGAGTTAGGCATTCCAGGCGAAGATCTGGCAGGCGTCACCGGCGCTTGTGCATTTGTTGGTTGGTACAATGGTCATCCGGATTACGCTGATGTTGAACCAATGTTGGACGGTGGTGCGACCGCGGTCATCGGCATTGGCAACGTCGCATTGGATGTCTGCCGCGTGCTCGTCAAAACGCGGGCTGAAATGCGAGATTCTGACATCAGTGCGCATGCCTTAGATATCATTCAGGACATGCCGATTGAGGCGGTCCACATGTTTGGCAGAAGAGGTCCGGTTGAGGCTGGCTTTACACCGAAAGAGCTTGGCGAAATCCGTGATCTAGAACGCTGCGCAGTCATCGTCGATGCGGATCAAATCCCGGATGAAGTTGAAGGCGATTTGGAGGGACGTGAAAAAGGTATCAAGGAAAAGAATTTAAAAACACTCCGTGAATTGGCGGCCCAGGATAAACCCGAAAAGCCGGTCAAAATGCATTTTCAATTTTATGCATCGCCCGTAGAAATCTTCGGCACCGACCGGGTGGAGGGCATCCGCCTGGAGCGCACAGAGGTCATCGATGGCCGAGCCGTCGCCACGGGCGAGACATTTGATGTGCCTTGCTGCTCTGTCGTGACGGCTATCGGCTATTACGCTGACCCGCCGGAAGGCCTCCCTTTAGACGGAGCGACCATCGACAATGTCTATGGCCGGGTGCGCGATAACATCTATGTTGTCGGCTGGGCCAAGCGCGGCTCAAGCGGCACAATCCCGACAAATGGCCCAGATTCCAGAAGTGTGGTTGATCTGTTGACGCAAGATTTGCACAAAGAGGGCGTTGAGCTCGGCAAGCCGGGTGGCTCAGCCATCGATAAAATGCTGGCTGAGCGGAATGTTCGGGTTGTCACCCATGACGACGTCGGAACCATCAGAGCCGCCGAAACAGCAAATGCCGTCGACGGTCATCCGTGGGAAAAATTCATCCATATTGACGATATGATAGCAGCCCTCGATTGATAAAAGATCATGCTTGAATGGTATGTCCTGGCGGTTATCGGTTTTGCACTCGGCTTCGATCAACATCGAACGGTGCTTAATTCTGGTATTGCCTTCCCGTCTTTTGGCTTAACGCCAGTATTATTTGATGCTTCAGCCTGGGTTGGCGGCATGGCAACGCTCGCCATGTTGGTCGCGGGCTTTTTCTTTGGTTCCTGGTGGTGGCCTTTGCTAGCTATGGCAATTGGCACCGGCACTAATTATTGTGGACGCCTCGTTATCCCGATGGAGTATCGCTGGGCGGTCTCAATGGCGGGCACACTCTTAGGCCTTGGCGCGACCATCGTCTTTTTCAGATAGCTTTCCTTAAAATAAGCGTTCCCCACTCACCAAGCGTGACCCTGCTATGGAGACGTAAGCCGTGATAGGCGTGTGCCGTAATAATACGGTTAGCATCTTTTATAAGTAATCCCGATAACACCGCCCAGCCACCGGGTTTGAGGTGCCGTCCGAGATCCTTCGCCAAACGCGTTAACGGGCGAGCTAGAATATTGCTGACAATTAGGTCATATCTCCCCGCCGCTACATCGGGATGTTGGTAGCCCGGCGCGCACAGGCTTCTGACGTATCGGGCAACCCCATTGATCTCAGCATTTTCACGCGTAACCGCGGTTGAGATTGGATCAATGTCGGAGGCCACCACTGGAATATGCCAGCGCTTTGCCATGGCGATTGCCAAAATACCCGAGCCGCAGCCCATATCGAGGGCCGAGCGGATCGGCCCACCAACTGGCATGTGATCCATTTTATCGAGCGCCAAAAGGCAGCCCTTGGTTGAGCTGTGATCGCCCGAGCCAAAGGCAGCCCCTGCCGGCACCCGGAGCCCGATTTGGCTATGCGGAATGGGATCTTCATACTCAGCGCTGTGCACAAAAAAGCGGCCGGCTTGGATCGGCGGGAATTGCTTGATGTTATCGAGCACCCAGTTGCGCACTGGTATTTGGGAGATTTCAACCGTCGGCGCAGATAAGTCCAGAGCTTCAGCTGTCAGGCTAACCGCCAATTGAACGGCAGCCTCATCCGGCGCATCGTCATTGAAACCTTGCACTTCAACCAGCGTCGCTTCCTCCTGGGCCATCCAGGAAACCGATGAGACATGAGGCTCTAGGCTTTCGGCAAAGGCATCGCCGAGCGCGCGCGGAACGTCAAAGGCAATTCGATAAAGAAATTCAGCGCTCATCAAGCGGGATCAACAAAACTGTCGATTACCTTTTTGGTACCGGCTTTCTCAAACTCAACTTCGAGCTTATTGCCATCCGAAGATAAAATTTTGCCATAGCCGAATTTCTGGTGAAAGACCCGGGCCCCAAGCTGAAATTTACTGTCCTCGCTGGCCGAAGGCACCAACCAAGCCTCGCCTTCAATGATGGTCCCGTCACTGGCGTGACCGCGCTTTTTGGGCGATTCAAAGGAGAACGTTTCCGATAGGTCCCGCCCGCCTTTTGCCGCACCTGGCGTCCGAAGGCCAGCTTGCGCACCGATTCCACCATAGAGACCCTGCTCAGCCATCTGATCAATATTATCATCGGGCAACTCATCGACAAAGCGGGACGGCAGAGAGTTTTGCCATTGATTATAGATGCGCCGATTGGCGGCGTGAAAAATAAGCGCTTCTTTTTTTGCCCGCGTGATGCCGACATAAGCCAGGCGGCGTTCTTCCTCCAGCCCGCTCAAACCTTCCTCATCAAGGCTGCGCTGATGTGGAAATAAGCCCTCCTCCCAGCCCGGTAAAAAGACCGTATCAAACTCCAAACCCTTGGCGGCATGCAGCGTCATCAGGCTGATCTTGTCTTCGGTCTTGTTTTCTTCGTTCTCCATAACCAAGCTGACATGCTCCAAGAATCCTTGCAGATTGTCAAAATCTTCAAGTCCGGCGACGAGCTCTTTTAGGTTTTCCAAGCGGCCCGGCGCTTCTGGCGATTTGTCACGCGTCAACATATCGGTATAGCCAGATTCGTCCAATATAATCGCCGCCAGTTCAGCATGGGGCAGGCTATCCAAATTCGAACGCCAGCGCTCAAAATCGGTTAGCAGATTGCTTAAAGACGTTCGCGCTTTGGGTTTAATCTCATCGGTTTCAACAATTAGCCGGGCCGCCTCATACATCGGCATGCCTTGCGCGCGCGCCAATTGATGCACGGCCTGCACGGTTGCTTGGCCAAGGCCGCGTTTGGGGACATTAACAATACGCTCGAAGGCGAGGTCGTCGTCTTGGCTGTTGACGACGCGGAGATAAGCAATCGCATCTCGGGTTTCCTGGCGCTCATAAAAGCGCGGCCCCCCGATCACCCGATACGGCACGCCGAGGGTGATCATGCGCTCTTCAAATTCCCGCATTTGAAACCCGGCGCGAACCAAAATCGCCATTTCTTCCAGGCTTTGGCCTTTGCTTTGTCGGACTTCAATCTCGTCTCCGACCGAGCGCGCCTCTTCCTCGCCGTCCCAGACAGCCCGTACTTTTACCGGGTCTCCCGCATCCATGCCGGTCCAGAGCGTCTTGCCAAGCCGGCCTTCATTGTGAGCGATCAAGCCAGAGGCGGCGGCCAGGATATGGGGGGTCGAGCGGTAGTTCTGCTCTAGGCGAATAATCTCCGCGCCTGGAAAATCCTTTTCAAATTTGAGAATATTGCCGACCTCAGCGCCGCGCCAGGAATAGATCGACTGGTCGTCATCACCGACACAGCAGATGTTTTTATGCTCCTGGGCCAACAGACGGAGCCAGAGATATTGCGCGACATTGGTATCTTGATACTCATCGACCAGCAGATAGCGGAATTTCATCTGGTACTCGTGCAGGACATCACCGTTCTCGGTGAACAGCGTCAGACAATGCAGCAATAGATCACCAAAATCCGCCGCATTTAGTTCAGTCAGACGCTTTTGATAATCCCGGTAAAGCCCGACCAATGTACCTTCGGCAAATTCCGAGCCTTCCTCATTGGAGACTTTATCCGGTGTCAGGCCACGGTCCTTCCAGCGCTGAATAACTCCCATCAGAACTCGAGCCGGCCATTTTTTGTCATCGATCTCGGTGGTCGCCATCAGTTGTTTGAGCAGGCGCACCTGATCATCGGCATCCAAAATGGTAAAATTACTTTTAAGTCCGACGAGTTCCGCATGGCGGCGTAATATGCGCGCGCCCAAGGCGTGGAAGGTCCCGAGCCACCAGCCTTCAACCGGCCGACCAGTAATGGCCGCCACCCGATCTTGCATTTCACGCGCCGCTTTATTGGTGAAGGTCACCGATAGGATTTCCCAAGGCCGGGCTTTACCCTGCACCAGAATATGGGCGAGCCGCGTGGTCAGAACGCGCGTCTTGCCCGTGCCAGCACCCGCCAATACAAGCACCGGCCCATCGACGGCTTCAACAGCCCGAATTTGCTCATCGTTGAGCCCCGCCAGATATGGCGGCGGACCGGCGGGCACATTGGGGGCGGGTATATCTTCGGAGAGTTCAAATGGATCTGGCATCGTGCCAGTATATCACGCCATTTCGCCAGTCACAGCTAAAAGCAAATCCCACTTTAAGCAAATAAGCCAAGTTGCTTTTCTTTAATAAACCCTGCCTTCAATCCCCACCACTCACGGGTTACAGAGGCGTACATTTCACGGAAATGAACGCGGTATTTGAGATTTTCGTTTTCCAGATCATCGAGCGGTGATTGTTCCCCGTAGAAACCGCCCTTAACTTTACCGCCGAACAAAAAATGCGGGGCTGCCGTGCCGTGGTCGGTACCGGAGCTGTTATTTTCAAATGGGCGACGGCCGAATTCGGAGTAACTCATCACTGCGACTTTATCCCACAGGTTTTTTGATTTCATTATTTTTGCAAAGGCGGCAACATTGGTGGCGACATCGACAAGCAACTCGGCGTGTAGCGGCTCCTGGCCGGCATGCGTGTCAAATTTAGTTATCATTAGTTTGAGTACAGGAACTTTGACGCCGGCAATTAAAAGCCGGGCGGCGGTCTCAAACTGCCCGCCAAGTCTCGATCCCGAAAAGAACCCCGTTAGCTCGACCTGTCCTATCTGTTGGGCAATAATTGTGTCGGCGGCGCTACGAAGATCGCGACGTTGTTTTAAAATATGCCCAAGAGCGCCTTCATTCATCTCAGCATCGCTCAGTTGAATCCGTCCGGCCTGCCGAAGGATTTTATCCGGTTTTCTGGCAAGTGTAACAACTTTGTTTTTATTGCCGCCGAGTACGCCCATAGAATTGCGCCCCAGATTGATGCCATCAGCCGCAAACTCCTGGCCCGGATCCTGCTCTTCAAACAAACGAGTAATCCAGCCCTGTTCAATAACTGTCTTGGCATCCGAAGCCGAGTTCCAGATATTGATGCCGCGGAAATGAGATTGATTAGGCTGCGGATATCCAACCCCCAACACCACCGCCATTTCCTTGGAGTCCCACAAGGGCATTAAAGGCTCAAACGCCTGATTGAATCCGAGCTTATCTGAAATTTTTAGTACTTTATCCGGCGGTATCGCTAGGTTTGGGCGAATTTCATAGTATTTTTTATCCGTAAATGGCACGACCGTGTTGAGCCCATCATTTCCGCCTTTAAACTCTAGCAGCACCAAAGTTCTATCCCAATTTCCGGCCCAATTTCCGGTAGCCGCAAAACTCGGGTAAGTGAGCAATTCAATTCCGCTTCCTGCAAGGCTCGGCAAGAGCAATGAATATTTTAAGAAATCGCGCCGTTTCAACATCTGTCTCTCATTTCAACTGATAGGCTGGATCAAGCAGTAGATTGCGAATAACTTTGCGCTTTTTCCCAACAAATCGCTTTTGCATAACAGGCTCTACCGCCAAAAATAGCTTCTTTAGATAGCCTGGCTTGCCCTGTTCGCGCTTCTGCAAAGGCCACGGATCAGCAAACCCAAAGGGTGTCTTTTGCTTTTCCATCATCGACATTTCACCATTTTTTTTAAATTTCATAACGCCTCTGGCCGCCGCTTTTAGAAACCTAGAGCGCCGCAATGTCGTTGTTGAAGAGATCCAATTCATACCACCGCGCCAGCCTTTGACATCAGGTGGCCGAAACAGATCCTGCCCGAGCTGTTTCTGGTGGTTCCAAATTTTCTTAAACTCGGTCGACTTCAAACCCAATAAACGGAGAGTTCCAATCGTTAGCTCAACCGGCGATTTAATAAGGCTGCCACGATTTTTTGGGTTGCGAAAATCTGGCGACATGAACAACGCCCTCATCATCGGTTTTAGATTGTATTTGTGATCTCGGATAATTTTCGCCAAGCGAAGAATTTCAGCTCGATTGGGCGTCAGAGAAACGAATTCGCGCCACAGCTTTTCCGCCAGAAACTCCGCCACACGCGGTTGCTCGAGAATGATCTCAATAACGTCAATGCCATCAAACTGGCCTGATCTCCCGAGAAAATTCTTCACCCCATCGTCATGTGACCACAGTTTAAATACAAATTCAGCAGTGTCAGAATCGATCATCCATCCGGTATAAGCGCGGGCTGATTCTCGAATATCTTCTTCAGTGTAACCCTGCCCCTCACCAAGTGTAAATAACTCCAATATCTCACGCGCAAAATTTTCATTCGGCTTGTTCTTTTTGTTTTTGCTGGCATCGAGATAGATCATCATCGCCGGGCCAATCGACACATCTATTAATAGTTTTCGATAGTCGCCAATTGCAAATTTCCGAAAGGATGCATTTTGTTCATGCGCCCATTGGGAAAATCGAACCTTGTTAATTTCTGAGACGAAATGACTATGCCAAAACAAAACCATATGTTCGGTAAACGGCGATGGTGTGTCGAGCATCTCCTGGATCCACCAATAGCGGAGCTGTCGTTGATCCTCATTAATTTGATCCTGATAGGCTCGCCTGGTTTTGGCATCCATATCTTTCGTTTTGCGGTCTCTTCGGTCCATCGGTTTGGTATGAAACTTCGGCAAAGGAGTCATTGCCTTTTTTCGAACGCCGTTTAACAACTGATCGACCGCGGCCTCGTAAGAAAGTGGCAGAATTTTCTCGATCGCATGAGGAGAGGGGGAGCCAAATCCGGAGCGTGCCAAGAGATGACGCGCTTCATCAAAAGAAATGGCAAAGGCCTGACTCGAACAGGCAATTAAAATCCAAATTGGAATAATTAATTTTATCATCTTTTATAGAACGCTCTAACCGCAAAATTCCGTTGCTACACAATCTCGTGTAAATTCAACATATATTTTGACATTCATACCGATTCATCCGAGCATTTTCATATCGCATAAAACCTAATAATGAAATTGTGGAGAATCATCATGAAAGCCCATCCATTCCGCATTTTTGTTCTAATTGCCATATTAGCTCAATTGGTATTGAGCGCAAAGCCAGCAAACGCTTTGGAAAAAGACATCCTGCAAGCCGTTGTCGGTATCAAGGCAAGCGTGCCGGCAGATGCCCGCACCGCGCGGTTTTTAGGCACCGAGCGACAGGGCAGCGGGGTTGTCATCGACAATGAAGGGCTCGTGCTGACCATTGGCTATCTGATTTTAGAGGCCGAGGGAGTCATCATTACAGGTCCCGGCGGCACGCAATCTTCGGCAAATATTATTGCCTATGACCATGAGAGCGGCTTTGGGCTGCTGCGCATGAGAAAACCACTCAAAATCAAACCACTTCGCCTGGACGATTCCAATACAGCCACCCTCCAGGACAATGTTCTTGTCGCCAGTCGCAGCGGCCCGCAACCCGTCATTCCCGCGCGTGTCGTCTCCCGGCGAGTTTTCACGGGCGGGTGGGAATATCTGTTGGAAAAGGCAATATTTACTGTACCGCCTCATAGTTTTCACTCAGGGGCTGCTTTGATCAGCAAAGAAGGCAAACTATTGGGCATCGGCTCTCTTGTTGTTGCGAATGCGGTGGCACCTACCCTGCACTCGCCTGGCAATATGTTTGTCCCGGTCAATGTTATCAAACCGGTGTTAGCGGATTTACTGGAACATGGTCAGAGGCAAAGTGCTGCCAAGCCTTGGATTGGCGCCAGCACGATCGAAATGCGAGAACGGGTTTTTATCAATCGGGTTTCGAAAGATGGACCAGCTTCAAAAGCCGGGCTTGGACCGGGTGATCTCATTGCCGGCGTAAATGGTAAAACAATCCGCAGCCAGGAAGATTTTTACCGCACCCTTTGGGCAGGGCGAAAAGCGGGAGACGTGATCAAACTCAACGTTCTGCCCCGGCTTAATCCTCGGCCCATGATTAAAGAATTCTCGATTAAATCACTGTCCCGGCAGGATTGGCTGAAGAAAAAACCGACCCTCTAAAACTTAATGCGCGCCTTCGTGTTCTTCATGGCGGGCTTCAACGAGGGCCCTATTGTAAGCGGCCATCACCTCGGTCTCATGCAACGTGCCGATGAATTTCATTGTCTCATGATTTTCGACAACACCAATATAATGTTCACCACTATCGCGAATGACCTTGTTGGCGGTTTCCAAATCATCATCTAAATCCAAGATCGGCGGGTGAACGCGCGCAACATCGCCGGCATTGATCAAATTATCAACATCGTGATCAAAGGCCGCATCACTGAGGTCGGCCAAAGTAATGGTGCCGAATAACTCACCGTCTTCTTTCAACACAAAAAGTTCACCGGTTTCGGACGCTTGAAGTTTGTGGCGTAGTTCCTGCAACCCGGCGCCAACCAGCACGGTCTCACTGTTACGATCCACCAGGCGGCGCACCTTAATGCTGCGGAGAAGTGCCGTCTCAAAGCCTCCCTTGAGATCAAGCCCCGCCCGTTCCAACTGCCAGCTAAAGAAAGATTTGCCGAGAAATTGTTGGGCAACAATATTGGAAACTACCACGCCGATCATCACGGCAATCGTTAAAGGATAATCATCCGTCAATTCAAATATGATCAGGGTTGTCGATATCGGTGCCCCCAGCACGGCGGCTGAGACCGCGCCCATGCCGATAATTGTATAAGCGCCGGGGCCGGAAGAAAACTCCGGGAATATGTCAGTCGCCACGATGCCATAGGCGCCACCCAGCATGGCACCTATCATGAGCGACGGCGTAAATATACCGCCGCCAAAACCGCTGCCGATACAAATCGAGGTCGCCAGCATCTTCATAAAAATAAGAGCAATCAATAGAGTCAGCGGCAATTGAACTTTAAGCGCCAGATCAGTGGCGTCATAGCCAACGCCCAGTACTTGCGGGAAAACCAGCGCAATGCCGCCGACCAAACAGCCGCCGATGGCCGGGCGCAGCCACTGCGGCCCCGGTGCTTTTTGCATAATGTCTTCTGTTTTCATCGCCGTGCGCATAAATAGGATTGCGACCAAACCACTGGCAATGCCGAGCCCGACCACGGCTGGAAATTCCCAAAACGAAGCCAGGGATTGCTCGGAAATGCCAAAGGCCGGAAAATCGCCGAAGTAAATCCGAGATACAATGGTGCCGACAACACTGGCGATCACAATGGGCGCAAAGGCGCTCATGGCAAAATGGCCAACCACGACTTCATGGGCAAACAATGCGCCGGCAATCGGTGCATTAAAGGACGCCGCAACAGCCGCTGCCGCACCACAACCGAGCAAAGCCTGGGACAATGAGCGGGTGAGATGAAGCTTCTCGGCAAACCAGGCACCGAAAGTTGCACCTAAATGAATGGCAGGACCTTCCCGGCCGACTGAGCCGCCGACACCGATCGAAGCCGCGCTGGCGATAGCCGCGCCGATCCCGGCGCGGAAATTCATCCGTCCTCCTTGCAAGGCACTCGCTTCAATAACTTTCGCAACCGAGCGGGGTTTTCGGCCGGGAATAAAATAATGGATAAAAAGCCCGATCATCAGTCCGCCGATCGCCGGTGCGAAAAGGATCTGCGCCCAATGCAAAGAGGTGACCGAAGAAATAAGATTTTCCGACGTACCGGCGAGAAAGACCCCTTGGATAAAATCGATCAATTCCCGGATAGCAATAACACCGCCACCAGCCGCCGCGCCAACAAAGACGGCAAGAATGGATAAGATGAGTTGATCGTTCCGAATGATACGCCGAAGCCGCATCAAAATGCGGCTCGGCCTGAGACGACGCCTAGCCATGACCTATTCACTAATTAAAAAAGTTGTAACTAATTAAGAACTATACCTTTTTTGGAACGAGCGCTAGAGGGAAGTCGATCAAAAGCAATTAAAGTGCATTACTCTTTTTATTAAAGGGCGTTACTCTTTATATTAAAGGGCGTTACAGGGCCGTCTCAGCGTCCGCCACATATGCGACGAAGATGTGTTGTCATTGCCAAGCCCTTCCTCTGGTTCGCGGAAATGACGCCCTAAAATATCTTCAAACTCTTCCCAGCCAACTTCGACATCTGGATCAAAAGAATAAAGATCGTTCTTACAGATCATCAGGGCAGAGCCATACCATTTGTGAGCCCGGGCGCGCTTATACTCCTCAAGGATGTAGGGCTCCGGCTTATAGTCTTCGCCAAACATGCGATGATAAACAACCGGGTATTCATAACCCTCATCTTCATCCGGAAAAAAGCGAACGCATTGATGCATGCGGATCGCCCAGCTCACCTCCTCGTCAACATATGGCTCGATCAGTTGGGCTCCCCAATATCCATGATCGGAGCGAATAAAGCCGCTGACCGCGATATCATGCAGTAAACAGGCGAGCACCATTTTTTCCGGCGCACCGTTATTGGCGGCAAGCCGGGCACTTTGCAGCAGATGATCCTGCCCACCAATGGTAAAGCGCAGCCTGACAAAATCCAGCAAGGTTGGTTTTTCCGGCATTTCCTGCAAACGCGGATCATCGCCCATCAGCAAATGCTGACCAGGTTTTAAGCGCCCACGCTTGCCTTGCTTGGGTTGAGCCCCATCGCCCAATTGATAGAGCAAGGATCTGGCAACCAACCGATCCTCCAGTTCCTGGAGTTTTTCCTCTTCATAATCATCGGCGATTTCAGACATTGTCTTCTGGGGAGTCTCAGCACTCATAACCTTCACCTTCATTTATCTCTTTAGAGCAGGCTGAAATTATACGCCACTCACCCTCAATCTCAACGAAACGAGGGCGAAAGATGGCACAGAAAATCAGGAAAGTTCTGTAATGCGGATTATTTGCTGACCATGTGAACTAAGAACCAACAGCCTCTTCGGATATCACCTGGTTGCGACCGCGGTTTTTTGCCGCATAGAGCGCCGTATCTGCCCGAGCAACAACCTGCGACAAGGGCTCGCCAAAATCATATTTAGAGACGCCAATTGAAAGCGTAATCGCGCCAAGATCCTCGCCGGTCGCCTTGTTGTTAATTTGTTGCCGGGCGACCCGCTCGCGAATGCTCTCGGCTAAGTGAACTGCAGATTTTAAAGTGGTATGCGGTAAAATCACGCAGAATTCCTCACCACCATATCGCGCCGCGGTATCTTGGCCTTTGATGCAATCTTTCAAAATATGAGCCAACAACTGCAACACCTGATCGCCGCTTTGATGACCATGATTGTCATTAAACTTTTTGAAGTAATCGATATCCATCATCAACAGACACATTTCTTCGCCATCTTCCATCATCCTGGCGGCTGTATCGCGGAGTTTAATGTCGAAGCTTTTGCGGTTGGCAATGCCCGTTAACCCGTCCGTCGCTGCTTCTTTACGGGTAACTTCAATCTCGTTGCGAAGGGTTGCGACTTCAGAGGCCGCAGCGGCCAAGCGTTCTTCTTGAACTTTTGAGCGCTCTTCCATTTGTTTGGTGGCATTTAAAACGCCGGCAATAATTTCGGTCGCTCCGTCCGGTACCGATTGCCCGGCCAATTCACCAGAAGCCCCCGACAACACAACGCCAAAATCGGCTGCGTTTGAGCCCGCCTCATCGAGATACTTTACCGCTTGGCGAATAACCTGCTCCATATTCGTTGAGACATTATCAAGCACAGCGCTTTCCGTATTCAGGGAGAAATACTGATCATAGATCTTGGCGCATTGTTCAGCATCAAACACTTGATTATTGTCCAACAAGACATCGATCGTGCGTTTCAAATCGGGATAAGAATCCGCAAAGTAGTGAAACCAAACCATATAATTGATCGGATCGGCAGGCACCTCCAACTCGATCATTTTATTGATTGCCAATTGAGCGACTGTGGTAACGCCTTTGATTGTGTTGGATTGCACCAATTTCCTCTCCTAAATTTTATGTGCACATCTAATTTTGCCGTATTCTATCTTATAAATATTTGATCTGCAGGCCTAAAATTCAAGTGGCAATTTGTGAAGATTGAACCCTGATCCCACTCCTGGTAGCGTAGCGACAATAAAAAGCAGTAATTATAGGATAACGCCGCTAAATCGATAAGGCGGGGGGAGGTCAGGGTGAATAAAGCAGGTGTTGGTGCCTTAATCGGGATAATCATCCTAATCGCCGGTGCGGGCTATTTCTGGTTCCTCCAACAAGAAAATCTGGCTAGAGAACAAACGGCAAAACGCCAAGCTGATATTGCGCGGCAAAAGCAAGCGTCTGTCTTTGATTTGACATCTAAGCAAGCGGGAGCTCTCGCCCTTAATAAATTAACCATCAGCAAAACTTCGCAGACGGATGTAGGAGAGTCTGATCAATATTTTGCGCTGTCGGTAAAAATCACAGATGGCAAAAAATTCGCTGATTTGTTGCACCAATTTTATAATAAACCCACCTCGCTTGTTGTCGTTACAGCTGAAAACGTCCGAGCCCCCCTCCCGGCCCTCGCCGCCCCTATTTTAATTTTGAGAAAAGGTGAGCTGGTGTATGCCGCCAATGGGATCGCCCTACCCTTTGAAGCCTCACCTTCCGGCGGCGCTACTGACATTGCACTTGATATTCATTATCTCGACGATAAAGCGTCCAATGGTGATATCTCCAAACTTCTAAACCTCGCCAAGCAACTTTCGGCGGGGCCCGTTCCATGGTCAACAGACCAGCGCGAAAAGCTTTTCGATAACAGCACGGCGTTGATCGCTCTGATGAAGAATCGCCGTGCCAAGTTTTACGACAATTTGTGGCAAGTGCATATTGGGCCTGAGGGTAAAATGGTGACCGGCCGAGCAATGGCACTTAAAAATTCCACTGGCCGAATCGAGCTTACCGTTTCGGCTCGACCAGCGAAATTTTTATTGCCGAACGAGAAGGGTCAAACAATCGTTAGATCCAGCGAGATTGACCAATTTCTGCACCACGGAAATTTACACAACAAAGACCTCCAGGTTAATTTTTGGCTTAACGAAGGAGAAGGGTTTGTCGATACCTGCCGCGACTTAAGCACCAGCCTACTCAAACAGGCAGGGCTTAGCCTCATGGATACATCGCTCGTGCTCTGGAGCCTTATTCACCGCCATGCGTGGTTTGCCAAGGATATCGACTATCAAACCGATTGCCTCGATGAAGCCCAGACAGCAGCCCTCAAAGAATTAAGATTGGCATTGCCAAATAAGAAGAACGCCCGCCAATCGACGCCGAGAAATGCCACGATGAATAAGATTTTAGCCACGCTGGTCAAGGTATTGCGTAACGATGATCCTGAATCCACCAAGGTTAATCTCTCTGCCATGATTGCGGAGAAAACGACCTTGCTGGATCGCGCCGGTGTTTGGCTCTATGGCGAGCAGGTTTTGCAAAATGATGCTGGACGGATTATAGAATCGGCCAATCAACAGGCTGCAATCGACCAACTATTTGCGCTGCCGGTTTCCCATTTTGGCTGTTTCAGCCGGGGTGATGGCCTCAAAGGTCGCCACCGAACAACCTTGGCGCAGTTCGGCGCCTCGACCGATTTATGGGAATTAGAATTTGCCTTTAACGCCAAGGGAAAAATAGCCGGTATTACATTAGATGAAGCGGATAACGAAACCATATGCCGGGCCATCGGAGATCGCCGGTCTGGTGAAAATGCCTGTTACTTTGCCAAGCGGGCGAAGAGTTTCCCCATCATTGCCAAAGCAAAATGCGGTTAATTTGAAAACCACCCCAAAAACCATGTCTGGCACCGCCATATCAAGGGCAGCTTAAACAACCGAAAGAAAGACGATGTCTCGAGTTTATTTGTCAGGCCCAGATATTTTTCACCCCAAAGCGTTAGAAATTGATGCCAATAAGAAAGCCATATGTGAGCGCTATGGTTTAGAAGGTGTCTCCCAATTAAATTTTGAAGGGGGCCGAGATTATAGCGGCGATGCTGCAAAAGCCGGTAATATTTTTAACCAAACCCGCGACCTGATCGAAAGTTGTAAACTGCTGGTCGCCAATATTTCGCCTTTCCGCGGCCCCAGTTTGGAAGTGAGTACCGCGCTGGAACTCGGTTTGATGCTGGGTTTTGGCCGACCGGTTGTCGGCTATAGTTTGGCTGGCGACAGCTACACCGACCGGCTGATGAAACTGCATCACGTATTCGAGCTGCCGCTCAGCGAAGATGGTGACAATCTACAGGCGCCGGATGGATTGCTGGTTGAAAATTTCGGCCTGGCTGAGGGGGCTTTGATTTCGGGCGCCTTACAATCAGCGAACATGCCGATCTCTGAAGATTTTGAAAGTGCAGTCCGTTGGGGCCGACGGCTTTTATCAGATTGAGATAATCTGAGTTAAGCCGCCAAGACCCCAACATACCCGGCCTGACCGTAATCCATAATGCGCTGATCTCGAGTAACGACAGTGCCGCCGGCGAGCCGTGCCGTGGCAACAATCATGCGGTCTGCCTGATCTCCTTTAAAGGAGCCCGGCAAATTCACCGCTTCGACAGCAATTTCCGATGTCATGGGCTGAACTGAAAGGCCAGGTGCCCGAACGGCATCTTGCACCCAATGAGCTGCGGGCTGTGCCAGAACAACAATGCCCCGCTTTTCCCACATGGCCACTTCCCAGACAGCCGCCGCCGGTACAATCACATCTCCATCTGCCGCAGCCGTTTCAATGGCGGCGCGGGCCTCATCGCTCATCGCTTCAATTCCAGCCATCAGCCAAACCCAAACATGTGTATCTAATACCAGCACCTGTCATATTTCTAAGTAGCAGCCAAATCTTGCGGCTGGGAACCCGCCCCAACAATGTCGCCGGCCAGTGTCACTGAGCCTTTAAGCCAGCCAAAAGGCGAGCCCGGTTGTTCTTTGATCGGCACCAGGCGCGCCACTGGCTTACCGTGTTTGGTCACCGTGACCGAGCGCCGGTCTTGTGCAACGTCGTCCATTACCTTCAAACACGTCGCTTTAAATTCACCCGCGGGAAGCTCTTTTTCATCATTTTCCATTAAAAATGTCCATTAATTATTACTATGGTTATTTTAATATGACCTGTTAATAGCAAACAAATTGAACACGGACAAGTGCCAAATCAAATCCTTGTCGAACGGACATTTATTAAAAGCAAAAATCTGTCCGCTTTTGCCCCGATAGCAGACAATATTCAGATTAGGTGAAAGAGTCCGCTTTTGACGGTGGTCTCAACTGATCGACGCAACACTTTATCTTAATTGGAAAGATGGAGTGTTTAAAATGAGTAATAGAAGTCGTATTTATTTTACGAGTGAACAGAAGTCGGCGATATGGGATCGCTGGCAACGCGGCG
>JABIHH010000081.1 GCA_018649725.1 Rhodospirillaceae bacterium
ACTACTGGCCCTATGGCATTGAAGGCAGCCGCAAGACGCTGGAAGCTTTTCTGCAGTTCTGTGATGAACAGGGCGTCACCCGGCGCAAGCTCACGCCGGAGGAACTGTTCGTTCCGGAAACACAGACGTCTTTCAAAATTTAAGTTCGAGCCGTTAACTTGATTGTACGCGCCGAAATAACCGGACATTAATACGAGCGAGGCTCCAAATGCGTTTTACCTACTTTCACTTGATGCCCTGGGATAGTTTTTCCGCCGCGGAAGAGGAGTGGCCGGTTAAAAATACATATTTCGATCCGGTCGAGGCGACTAAGCTATATCAGACTTATATCGACACCATGGCGTATGCCGAGGAATGCGGCTGGGACGGCATTGGCTGCAACGAGCATCATTACAGTCCTTACGGTATGATGAATAACTGCAATCTAATCGGCTCGATGCTGACGGCGAAAACCAAAAAGGCGAAGATTTGCATGTTTGGCAATCTCATCCCTTTGCTCAATCCGATCCGGGTTGCCGAGGAATACACCATGTTGGATGTGCTGAGCGGCGGGCGTTTGATGACTGGTTTTATGCGTGGCATCCCGCATGAATATATTGCTTATAATTTTAACCCTGATGAATCTCGCTCTCGTCTCAATGAGGCGACGCAATTAATAAAAAAGGCGTGGACCGAGCCCGATCCGTTCGGCTGGGAAGGCGAGCATTATCAGTTTCGTTCCGTCTCAATTTGGCCGCGTCCGATCCAGCAGCCCCATCCGCCTATCATGATGTCAGGCGGCAATGAAGAATCTGCCCGCCACGCAGCCCGCAATCGAGCCATGCTCGGCATCAACTTTATTCCAAGCCTGGCCAAGGGCCGGGAGATCATTGAAGCCTATCTCGATGAAGCACGCCTTGTTGGTTGGGAGCCTGGTCCTGAACATATTCTAATCACTTTCCACACCTGCATTGCTGAAACCGATCAGGCGGCGATTGACGCGCTCAAGGGCGGCGTTGATTATTTCAATTCAACCTTGATGAATGTGCAACGCAATGCTCAGCAGATCGTCTTGCAAAAAACCAAATTTTATCAGAGTGAGAAAAACCGCGAGTTTTTTGTCGAGCGGCTGAAAAAAGCCAAATCGCGCACCATCGAAGAAGCCATCCATGATGGCACTGTTCTTTGCGGCAAGCCGGAAACTGTAGTGAAGCAGATCAAGCATGCGCAGAAGGAACTCGGTGTTGGCTGGATCAATACCAATATGAAAATCGGTAATATTCCCAATGATGTGGTGACCAAGGGGATGGAGCTGTTCCGGGATTTTGTTGCGCCTGAAGTGCGTGATATTGAAAAAGGCCCGGAGCCTGTCATGTCCATGGCAGATGTGTAAGGGAGAGAATAATATGATTTTCGAGAAAAAGACAGTTGCGCTCGACAAAGGAGAAGTGACCTATTTCGTTGGCGGTGAAGGCTCGCCGGTACTCTACCTTCACGGAGCGGGTGGGTTGTTGAAATCCAAGGCGCATGAATTACTTAGTGCCAATCACAAAATCTATATGCCGATCACGCCCGGCTATGACGGTGCCGAATTTTTGGACGGCGTCGATAGCATGTCGAGCCTAGCTGATCTGACCGCTGATTTTGTTAATTCTGAAATTGGTGGCAGCGCGGATGTTATCGGGCATTCATTTGGCGGCTGGCATGCTTGTTGGCTGGCTGTCAATAATCCGCAATTGGTCGAGCTGTTGGTTTTAGAAGCGCCGGCTGGTTTTCGTCCGGGTGGCAAAGGCGGGCTCGCCCTGCCGCAAGATGAATTGATGAAGCTTTTGGTTGCTCATCCTGAGAAGCGCCCCAAAGACGATCGCCCGCTTGAGATGATCAGAGGTAATCGAGACAGTGTCCGGCTGCATTATCATGGCGGTATGCCGCTTGATGAAGCGCTGGTGGCGCGCTTAGGCGAGATTAAGTCCTCAACCTTGCTGGTCTATGGCACGCTAGAGCGGATCGTTCCGATTGAAACCTGCCGCATTTTGAAAGAAGCTATTCCGCGGATCTATTTTAATTATATTTATGATGCCGCTCACACCATCGAAGTTGACCAGCCGGAACGCTTCGTTGGCATTGTCGGTGACTTTTTGGAACGCGGCGAGGCATTCTTGGTTAATAATAAGGCCTCAGAATCGGCCGCTTAAATTTAAGGAAGTAAGATGGACAAATCAAAAAAGTTCGAATGTGTACTAATTGAGAATAACGGTGACGGCATCACCTGGGTCACTTTGAACCGACCCGAAAAGCGCAATGCGATGAGCCCCCAGCTCCATTTCGAAATGGAAGAAGTTATGATGGGGTTGGAGACCGATGCCGATACGCAAGTCATTGTCTTAACCGGCGCTGGTGAAAGCTGGAACGGTGGTCAAGATCTGAAAGAGTTTTTCCGAAATACCGATGGCAATGAGGAAGCTCAGTTCAAAGCGCTTACTGCAAGCCGCCATTGGAATTGGGAGTTGCTGTCGAGGTCGCGCAAGGTGACTATTGCGATGGTCAATGGTTATTGCTTTGGCGGTGCCTTTATGCCGCTCATCGCTTGCGATTTTGTTGTCACGGATGAAGCGGCAACTTACGGGTTATCTGAGGTAAATTGGGGGATTGTCCCGGCTGGCCTTGTAACCAAAGTATTTTTGGATGCGACGTCATTTAGAGAAACCATGCTCTACGCGATGACCGGACGTACCTTTGACGGCAAGCAGGCCGTTGAAATGAAACTTGCTAATATTGCTGTGCCGCAGGATCAATTACGGGACGAGACCGTCAAACTTGCCAATGAACTGATGGCGAAGGGTCCGGATGTTCTGGCGGCAATCAAGCAGGCTGTTCATGCCTCTCTAAAAATCGATGATACTTGGACCGCCTATGATTACCTCATGACAAAAAATAAAGCGCTGCAATTTAGTGACCGCGACGGCACGCGTGATCGTGGCATTGAGGAATTTATTGACAAAAAGTCCTACCGCCCAGGTCTCGAGCCGGTCAAAAAAGGCTAGCCTGTACAATGAAGCTTGGAGCCATCCTTTCTGGAAATGCCCAGCGGATCCCCGATAAGGTCGCGGTCGTATGTGGTGACCGGCAGATCACTTTTGCTGAGTTGGATAAGACGTCCAATCAAATAGCCAACGCTTTATTGGATAAGGGTATTGCCCTTGGTGACCGGGTCGCCGTCTTGATGCCAAACGGGATCGAGCTAATTGAAATGCTGTCGGGGATTGTAAAGACCGGCGCTCTGACTGTGCCACTGTCACCCCGCCTGGCCGAAAAAGAAATTGATTTCATTTTGGGCCATTCAGAACCAAGCGCCATTGTTTTTCCAGACAATCTCCGCGATAGCGTTAAGCAAAGCTTGAGCCGCTCGCAAAATATATTGAGCATCTGTGTCGGCAGTTCGAGGAGCGATGAAATTTCGTTGCCGGACCTTGTTGCCGCCGGCGACCCAGCGCCGCCGCCGAGCCTGCCTGTGCAGCCCGATGATTGTGTCCTGGGCTACACCTCCGGCACGACAGGTCTGCCCAAAGGGGCCATCGGCACGCATGCCAATCTTCTGGCGATTGGTGGGCTGATTTGTACCCAGGAATGGGAGCTTACTGCCGATGATGTGATATTTGCCTCAACCCCAATGTCGCATCGCACGGGATTTTCCCGGCTGGTTAACGCCTTCCAATTGGGCTGCCGATTGATCTTGCAACCCAGCTTTGATCCAGCGGAGGCCGTGGATATTATTGCCCGGGAAAAAGTCACCGTCTTAAGCGGTGTGCCGACAATCGTCAGAATGATGATGGATTTTATAGAGGCCAAGCCGAAAGCTTTGGCGACTTTGCGCCTGATCGTCACAACCGGCGAAGTTTTTCCGGAACCGGTTAAGGCGCGGCTTTTTAAAGCCGTGCCTCATGTCGGTCTCTATACCTATTTAGCCCAAACTGAGGCGGGTGTTGTGACTGGCATGAGGCCGGAGGACCATGAATTAAAACCGGGTGCCATGGGACAAGTTTTACCCGGCGTCGAAGTTCGATTGGTGGATGCTGATCTTAAAGATGTTGCGCTAGGCACGCCCGGTGAAATTCTTGTTAGATGCGGTGAGCCTGGACGTTTTATCACCATGCGGGCTTATTTCAATGACGTGAAAGCGACCGAAGAAGTTTTTGTCGACGGCTGGCTTAGAACGGGCGATCTCGCCTATCAAGATGAAGACGGTTATTTGTATTTTTCCGATCGGGCCAAGGATATGATCGTATCTGGCGGCTATAATATTTACTCGCGTGAGGTTGAGCTTGTTTTAATGGAACACGAGGCTGTTTTGGACGCGGCCGTTTTCGGCGTGCCGGATAGCGATTATGGCGAAGCGGTTGCTGCCTGTGTCCAATGCCAGGACGGCAAAGCTGTCAGCGCCGAAGAATTGATCGCGTTTTGCCGAACTGATCTGGCCAGCTATAAAAAACCTAGGCATATTTACTTTATTGATGCCATGCCGCGCACAAGTGCTGGTAAAGTTCAAAAATATGAATTGAAAAAACAATATGCCGAGAGTGCTTAATCGATGGCTTTAGATCCTGATATTTTCGCCCAACTCATAGATACCGTCGAACGCTTTGTTAAAGAGCGCCTGGTGCCGATTGAGGCAGAAGTTGCAGAGAACGATCTCATCCCAGCAGCCGTCATTGAGGAAATGAAAGATCTCGGTCTTTTTGGTATATCTATTCCGGAGAAATTTGGCGGGCTCGGGCTGACCAATGAAGAAGAAGTTCGACTCATCATGGCTTTTTCCAGAACGTCACCGGCGTTCAGAGTGTGCTTCGGCGGCAATGTTGGGATCGGCAGCCAGGGGATTGTTCTGGATGGCACGGACGGCCAGCGGGATAAATATCTGCCCAAATTAGCCAGCGGTGAATTTATCGCGTCCTTTGCTTTGACTGAACCCGAAGCTGGTTCAGACGCCGCTTCAATTTCGACAGTTGCTAGGCGTGAAGGCGATTTCTACGTCATCAATGGTCGGAAACGTTTTATTACCAATGCTCGGAACGCAGATATCATTACCGTCATGGCCCGGACCGGAGCTGCCGATGAAAAATCAGGCGCGATTTCTGCCTTTATTGTGGAGAATGCTGCACCGGGACTGAGCTTTGGTAAGCCGGAAAAAAAGATGGGGATGCAAGGCACCCATATATGCGATGTTATTTTTGACGACTGCCGCGTACCGGTGGAAAATCTTATTGGTGGCCAGGAGGGCATTGGCTTCAAAACCGCTATGAAAGTCCTTGACCGTGGTCGGATGAGTGTTGCCGCTGGCAGCATTGGAGTTGCCGAACGTCTGATCGAAGAATGTGTCGCTTATACCAAAGAACGTGAGCAATTTGGCAAGCCGATAGCATCCTTTCAATTGATTCAAGCCATGCTTGCCGATTCCCAAGCCGAGAGCTATGCCGCCAGAACCATGGTTTTGGACGCGGCCAGCAAAAAAGACCAAGGCGAAAGCATCATTTCTGAGGCGGCTTGCTGCAAAATGTTTGCCAGCGAAATGGTCGGCCGCGTCGCTGACCGGGCGGTCCAAATATTTGGCGGTGCTGGTTATGTCGCAGATTACCCGATCGAAAGATTCTACCGTGATGTCCGAGTCTATCGTATCTACGAAGGCACAACCCAAATTCAGCAATTGATTATCGCGCGAGAATTACTGAAAGATTCTTAGCGCCATTCTTGTGAGGAGATAAGTTCTGAATGAATGACATGGTAAATAAAGATATTATTGAACGGATGGAAGTACGGGAACTTATTGAAAAATGGGTGATGTATCGCGATTCCGCTGATTGGGAAAATTTCCGTACCGTTTGGACGGATGACGGGCGCATGATGGCCACCTGGTTTCATGGTCCGGTGGAAGATTTTATTAAAGTGAGTATCGAGGGATTTGAGAAAGGAATTTACATTCTCCATTTCCTTGGTGGCTCGATGATTGACATTCAAGGAGACCGTGCTGTCGCCCAAACGAAGATGACTATTTCGCAACGTGGGAAAGTCCATGGTGTAGAATGCGACATTGTGTGTACCGGACGATTTTATGATTTGATTGAGCGTCGAAATGATAAATGGGGCGTTGTACTTCGTCAGCCAATTTATGAGCGAGACCGCATGACGCCGCTGGATACTTCTCAAGCGGTTAGTCTTGATCCAAAGATATTGGCTCGTTATCCGGAGGGGTATCAGCATTTGGCTTATTTTCAGCAGGGACTGGGCTACGATGTGAAGCGCGATATGCCAGGATTAACCGGCGGAAAAGTAGAAGAACTTTATGCACAAGGTGCCGCCTGGCTTCGGGGAGAGCCGGACAGTTGGGAACGGTAGTTAAAAGGAATGGATGCCGGCCAATGAGGCATTGTCACGTTGACAGGTACTAGGCTCATGAAAGTCGTAATATTATTCCGAGGCCTTGGCACCTGCGGAATTCCATATATCAAATGACTAGGCTCGATAATGCTTTAACCTAGTTCGATTGAGTAAGTGTGGTTGAAGATAGAAATTGTTGTAAGTTGCTGTTTGACTGTTCAGAAAATATTGAGCTGATCCAGGTGATTTGATAGCGGCCTTGGCGTTACGCCTGGGTTGCCCAAGAAAATCTAAAACTTCGCCTTCGTTATCCACGGCACGCCACAACCAATATTTCTTGCCACGAATTACGACGACCATTTCATCAAGATACCAATGATCGCTTGGTGTGGGACGAGAGTGTCTCAGGTTATTAGCTATTGGCTGTCCAAATTTCTTAAACCATCGACGAACAGTTTCAAAAGAAACATCTAATCCGCGTTCCGCTAAAAGAACTTCTATAACCCGATAGCGTAGTGTGAACCGAGCATAGAGCCATACGGCCCCATTGGATATTCCGTCACCACGGAGTTAATGTGACAATGCCCATAAACCATATCAGGCAAAAGAGTCTGCTTTTGAGCCAGAGCAGACATTTGAAAAATAGAGATTGGGTCTGAAAAGCTGGACCTCAATACGGAATGAGGGCACTGTAAAAATAGCTGAATATAGACGAACTGAAAAATTAATGATTCCCCGACTCAAAATCTGGTTCAAACGAACCAAACGTTTTATTGGTTCCTTCTACTTTATCAATAAAAACAAGTTATTGGGACGGTCGTTCGTTCCTCATCCCCGCAAGCGTCTTTTTATCGAGCCCATCAGCTATTGCAATTTGGCATGTAAGTTTTGTACTTATCCGAAAAATCTTCACCCCAAAACCGTCATGGATGAAGATTTATTCAGGAGCAGCATTGATCAAGCGGCTGCAATGGGCTTTGAGTGTATTGTCTTGACTCCGATCAATGGAGAAATTTTCATGGACAAAAATGCAATCGAACGCCTGCGTTATATTGAAAACAGTGTGATAAAAACCTACCAATTTTATACCAATTTTATTGGCGCGAATAACGTAGCAATAAAATCTCTATTTGCCCTAAAGAAGATAAGCTATCTGGAAGTAAGTATTTATGGGCATGACTTTGAAAGTTTTTGCAATATTACGGGAAGGGGTAAAGAACAATACGACCGGCTGGTCGAGAATTTAACAACTTTAGAGTCGCTTTTTTCTCAGAAACCTCCTGGTCTAAACATTTGCCTTAGCATACGCACTTACCGTTCTTTCCAGTTTAACAAGGGCAGCCAAAACGAACTACTGGAAATCATCGAAAAACTGCGCCAGGCTGGAGTGCAAATTGGTTTGAGTTCTCAGGTTGATAATTGGGGCGGGGATATTGGCGAAAGCGACGTGGCCGACATCGAAATGGATTTGATAGATGGGAAACACTTGTACAAAAAAGGTCCCTGTGGTCTACCATTTGATAGCGTCCAGATCACAGCTGAGGGAAAGGTTAATGCCTGTGCTTGCCGAGATCCGCGCGGTAGCCTGCTTTTGGGAGACCTTAATTTGACCTCGCTTTCTTCAATTCATACACCTGATAATGAGAAATGGATAGGGATCGTCAGAGATCACGAAATCGGCAATTTTAACGATGTCTGCGCATCGTGTGGTTTTTATCAAAGCATATATGATGAACGTCGCGTGGTAGACACAGAATTTATGACCAAAAACGATTATATCGACCAAGCTCGAGATCTAGAATAAAAATATCGGAAAATTGAATTTTTAAACTCCAACAGCCGTTATTTCAGAATTAAAAAAAATATCAATTCAGCAGGTTCTTCATATACCTCAAGAACGGGATTAAGTTTCGACCTTGTTGATAGAATGCTTTGCGGCCATATATTTTTGACGCCGGCGCAACGATTTCAATCGGCGATAATTTAAATTCTGAGTCCAAAAATTTCTCGACCTCCGGAAGTTCCAGAATTATCAATGCATGGTCGAAATAGCCGAAGGAAAGTGCTATCAAAGACAACTTTAAAAGCTTAGTGATATCTCCACCCACACTTTCTGGATTACGGAAATACAAATAATCAGCCTGCACGATTTGTGCTCTTGAGTAAGGCGGCATTTCTGTAGAATAATATGGGTGTATTAAATACCCGTGTCGACGCCAATGGCTTGGTTCGATTATATCCATAAGCTCGAAGCCGGCATGGCGAAGAAAATTATCAATATCGCTGGCTAAAGGTTGGTCTTCGCGGAATGGAAGAAAAGAAATTTCAGTTTTGATTGCCAGAACACCTTTCATCACCTCAGGCGATGATTTGAATACCGACATTTCTGCTCCTTCAATATCAATCTTCATGAAATCGATCGATTTGAACTTCGTCTTTTCAAGAGCATCATTTAGAGAAAGCGTTTGGATTTTCTCAATTCGATCAACCTCAAAAAACTGTGGTTTATCAAATTTTTCGCCAATCGCGACATTGTGTTTCATCAAAGAAGCCGATTGCGGGTCTGTCGGGATATAAAGATTTTGCTCGCCAGATTGGCCACTTATGCCAAACGGCAAATAGTTTATAGATTTCCACGGTTCGGGCGATATTGTTAGCAAGTGTTTGAATTCGATAGGATCAGGCTCAAAACCAACAACTTCGACGGCAAAAGCGAGCGAGTGGAGATCATTTTGAAAACCACCCCGAGAGCCAATATCGAAATAGTTCAGGCTATAGCGGTCAGCAATATCTGCTAGCTCAAGCGATGAGAATATATTTTTCAAATTCAACTTCCTGCCGTACCTAGTTTTTTAAGCATTTATTAGAAAAACAGTACACATTGCGCGACAGTTTATCTACATGAAACCTTCTAAGAGCTTATGGCAATTCACTGGATTGGAATTCCGTTGGGCCACATGAATTTAGACTGCAATCAAGATCAATATATTTCATCATAAAGCATGACATACTCTTATCCAAAAACCTCTCAATGCCCGTTGTTGGCTAAAAGCAGACATTGTAGGCACCTGCAAAAAGGGTCCGCTTTGCATCTGAAAGCGGACATTGGAAGTGCCTAATATAAAAAAATATCGACCAAACTCCATGTCGCTACTCTAGCATTCAGATTAAGGATCTGTCCGGCATGCGGCTAAAGTGTAACGTACGCGTGCCCTCATAACTCTTCTGGTCTTTCCCCAATGGATCGGAAGGGATAAAATTGATCTCTAACCATGGAGTAAGTATGTCCCTAGAGAAAAGAAAAGGTCGGCCGGTTTATCTTGATAATCACGCTACGACGCCGCTGGATGAGCGCGTCGTCGAGGCAATGATGCCTTTCTTTGGTGAGAAGTTTGGCAATCCGCATTCGGGCAGTCATTTCTACGGTTGGGAAGCAGCTGAAGCGGTTGAGGTGGCGCGCGGTCAAATTGCCGACGCGATTGGTGCCGATGCAAGCGAGATCTATTTTACCTCTGGGGCCACCGAGGCCAATAATCTGGCGATCAAAGGCGTTGCGCGATTTTACCGCGAAAAGAAAAATCATATTATTACCTGCGTCTCTGAACATATGTGTGTGCTCGATACGTGCTTCCAAATGGAGAAAGAGGGCAATCGAGTTACTTATTTAAAGGTCGACCAGAATGGGCTGTTCGATCTTGATGAATTGCAAAAGGCGATTTGTGAAGACACAATTTTAATTTCGATTATGACCGTGCAAAACGAAATTGGTTTGATCCAACCAATGGCTGAGATCGGTGCGATGGCGGCTGAGCACAAGGTGTTGTTGCACAGCGATGCGGCACAGGCATTGGGCAAAATTCCACTCGATGTTAAAGCGATGAACATCAATTTGATGAGCATAACGGGCCATAAGGTCTATGGACCGATGGGCTTAGGTGCGCTTTATGTCAGCAATAAGCCGCGTGTCCGGTTAGAACCGGTTTTCAATGGTGGCGGTCAGGAGAAAAATCTACGCTCTGGAACGCTTCCGCCGCCGCTTTGTGTTGGCTTTGGCAAAACCTGCGAGCTTGCTGTGACGGAGATGCCAACCGAGGCAAAAAGTTTAGAAAAAATGCGAGATGACTTGCTCGAGAGGCTTACCACCAAACTGGACGGCATTCATATCAATGGCAGTATGGAAAATCGCGTGTCTGGTAATTTAAACATCAGTATCGAGGACGTTGATGCGGAAAGTCTGATGGCGGCGCTGCCAGATTTGGCAATGTCGTCAGGATCTGCCTGTACGTCGGCCTCGGAAGAATCGTCTTATGTCCTTAAAGCCATTGGTCTGAGTAACGAGATGGCTGAAGCTAGCCTGCGCATCGGCCTTGGACGCTTCAATACCGAGGACGAAGTCGATTACGCCGCCGAGCGCTTGATTGATGAGATTACGAATGTGCGCGAAGGCCGCAAGTCTCTTTCCGGCAATGCAGCTGAATAAACTCGATTAGGGCGGGTTGCCGGTTTTCTTGTAATATTCTTCGAGTGCATCTGCGAAAGCTTTGATCTCGTCCTTGGGCACTTCCCAGCCGCATTCGTAGCACTCGTTCTTGATCCGATCGAACCAGCGGCAACCGCATTCGTTACAGCCGAGTTCAGGCGCGCCAGCGGGATTGGTGAATAACATCTACCTACAAGGTCCCAAGAAGGATAGTCCAACAACTTCGAGAAAATCAAAGTAGCCATAGTCTTCTAGATCATCGCGGCCAATCATGAAAAATAGAATGATCTGACCATGGTTGGCCCGCTTGACCAATTCCTCGATTAGCACTTCTTCGGTTGCGCCATGCAGCATTTGCAAGGTGTCATCATCAACGACAAACAACAGATCAACATTGGCACGATGGAAATGCTGGCGTTTGAAGCGGACATAATCAACGCCGATGCCATCTTCGGCGATATCCCAGACCAACATGGTGCCATCGAGATTGGCGATTGAAGTGGAAAAATCTCCATTGGCAAAAATGCCAATACGCCCACCGGGATCAATAGTCGAGAAGGCCTTAGGGCAGCCGTTGAGCATCTTCTGCCAACCATCACGATCAGCGAGAATAGCCTCTGTATCAATGATTTGGGCGTCCATGGTTATATTCTGCAGCCGAGGCGATAGCCGTTTAGGATCGCGAGCGTTAAGTCCCCCGGCACCATGGCGTCGCCGGTGCCATGCAATTCATCAACCATCCACTGAAAATCCTGAAACAGTTCCTGATTGGCCCGAATGGGCGAAGCCGCGATGATGACATTAGCTTCGACCAGGCGTTCGCCATCAGCGTCCAAAACTGTAACGCCGGCTGCCGAGATATCTTTAACTTTTACGCCGGTGACGGTTTCGATGCTGAGCTCTTTGACCCAAGACGTGTGACGCCACTTCCAGGTCGGCGCGACATCATGGCCGAGCCGTTTGTGCTCATCAATGATAATAACTTCATGGCCCTTGTCTTTGAGAGATTCAGCGAGTGTCAGGCCGATCTTGCCGCCGCCAACCACCGCGATGCTCTTGCCCTTCTCAATCTCAACTTTACCTTTGGCGACATCGAAAGCGTCAAGTAGGTTCGCGTCATCAGAGATTGGGAGCGAGGCCATATCTACCATGGCACCGGTCGCCAGAATAACCGCGTCATATTCATGCAACATGCTGCGCATCATCTTAGGCGTTGGGGCAATGTTAAATTTGACCTCAATGTTATGTTTTACAGCCATAACTTCATAGTAAGAAACGATTTGTTCGAGATCTTCAGGATGGGCGAGGTCGTTAGCAGCGTAGCCGCGAAGGGCCCCGCCGATGACATCGGATTTTTCGAACACGGTCACTTTGTGGCCGCGCTGAGAGGCGGCTATAGCGGCTTCCATGCCGGAGGGGCCGGCACCGACAACCATGACCCGCTTAACTGTCACCGCCGGCGTGATATTATATTCTGGCTCATATTCATGGCCCAAGGCTGGGTTGACAGTGCAGGTATAGGGCAGATCGCGGAACAAGCGTGAGAGGCAATTGAGCGAGCCGATACAGACTTTGGCCTCGTGCAGGCGGCGCTCTTTAGCCTTGTGAACCAATTCTGGGTCGGCCAAAAGCGGGCGGCAAACTTCCCAGAAATCAAAGTCGCCATTTTCAATGCACTCATTTGCCATCACCGGGTCAGGCAAGCGGCCGCCAAAAGCCAGCGGCATGTCGGGCAGCTCTTTTTTGGCCCGGCGCGCCAGGTAATTCCAGTGACCGGGTGGGACGTCGCGGCCAATGGAGCTTTCCGGCGCTTCCTGCCAGCCAACGGTCAGGCTGAGCATATCCATACCAGCATCAGCGGCGATGTGCATAATTTCAAAACATTCATCAACCGTATTGCCGCCCCATTGGTCCATCAACTCGGCGCCGTTGAGACGTATTGCTAAAGGGTGATCGCCGATCTCTTGCTTAATGCCGTCGATGAGTTCAACCAGGAAACGCGCGCGGTTTTCAACCGATCCTCCATATTCGTCAGTCCGCTGGTTGGTGAAGCTGGAGAGAAAATTGGCCAGCAAATAGCCCATGAAACTGGTAATCTCAACGCCATCAAATCCGGCTCTGATAGCAAGCGCTGAAGAGTGGGCGTGGTGAGCGATACATTCGCGGATATCTTCTTTGGTCATTTCCCGGGGTGGGCGAAAATGAGGTAGCGTTTGCGGCACGACGGAGGGCTGAACGCAGTAGCCGAGATCAATGCCGCCATAACGTCCGGCATGGAGAATTTGCTGGATCGCCAAGGCGTTGTTGTCATGGATATATTGCGCGATGGTCTCGAATTGTGGAATAAATTTTTCATCATAAAGTGCGATTTGAGTGTAATAGGCTTTGCCTTCACCGAGCGGGTCCGGATAGGCACCTTGATTGGTAATAATCCCACAGCCGGTTTCGGCAATTACTTTGGTACGGGCGAGCTCTCTCGGCGTGATACTACCGTCCGTATTGTTGAAGTTAGACACACAGCAGGCACCGTATTTCACCCGGTTGGTGATTTTGTACTTTCCAAAAGTTGTTTCTTCAAAAAGCTTCGTAAGTTCCGGTGATTGAGTTTCGTTGGGCTGAGCATCCATAATATTTTCCAAGGTTAAATGAGCAGTCCGAAAAATAGGGGCATAGGTGGGTATTCACATTGACCGTGATCAAGGGTGATATCTTCAGATCTTTCTAACTTCGCATTGTAATCCTAGCATTGTCACGTCAACAGGCCATCGGCACACGAATCCCGTAACGTTTTTTCTAGGCCGCCGCACTGGTACCTTTTCACACGCCAAATGCCTCGGTGCGATATTTCTTGAAAATAGTTCGATTGAGGAAATGTCGGTGGAGGTAGAAGGTGTTGTAAGTTGCGGATTGAATATTTAAAAATCGCTGAGCCGATCCCGGTGATTTGAATCGTTGCATTTGGATTGTTTATCATCAATGTGCGCTGCCGTTAAGCCAATTTCCCGAAACGCAACGTGATACAATCTGAGCTTGTCCGTTACTACTCGAGTTGGCGCGAAACCCTGATTCTTCATAAGCCTACGCATCAATTTAACAGCTGCCTTAGCCTTACGCCTGGGTTGGACGAGATTGTTTCAGATTACGGGCAATTGCCGGTCCAAATTTCAGAAATCTACGTAGAACAGTTTCGTAAGAAATATTTGATTCGCGTTCCGCTAAAAGATCTTCAACATCTCGATAACTCAGCGTAAATCGCGCACATAGCCAAATGGCATGTTGAATAATATCGGGTGGAAAGCGGTGTCGGTGATAAAATATTTCCTGCATTAACGAAGTTAACGCATTGGATATACCGTCACCACGGGATTAATGTGACCATGTTTTAAATATAATGTCCAAGCCCGTTACAATTTTCATCTTAAAAGGTTTCGTAAAATAGCCTGCCTCTGGCATTTTTAATTCTCAAAGGCAAATATTTTAATATTTCGTATCTCTTCAATCATTCTAGCTTTATTTATATTTGGTTCTGATTCTCTAATCGCTTTAAAATAGACAATACTCTTCTTAACCGAATTTCTCGTGACCAGATAAGACCGATTGGACCGTTTTGAAAGGCAGCCTTCAAGTTGGCATATTCGTCCGCCATAGCCATCCAATACGGGATGCATTTCTGCAAGATGAAATTTTAGGCCCCGCTTTGATAATGCGCGGTTGAGATATTGTCTTGTCGGTGGAGTAATTCCGTCTCCTAACAATATATCGCCTTTCTGCAATATTTGGAGCAAGGCCTCAGAGACTGGCCGGGAGTGTAGGCCGGCACCCACAGAGTTAGTTGTCACTGTACGGTATCCAATTGTCGCCAATAAAATCGGGACAAACAACCAAACAACTAGTAAGACCCTTATTTTTTTTTCGCAGAAAACTGGTCGAGTATTCCAGCCCCAACCCAACAACAACTCCCATACCGGGAATAAGATAATTCCATAACCGAGCAGGTGGTCTGAATTCACCGATCAGAATAAACAACGGCAAAGTTCCGGCAATTGCGGCAATAACGAAAATTCGTGCCTGCCAACTTCCAATTAGAGCAGCGATAAAGCCAAGGGCCGTTACGATTTGTAAGATGAGCAGTGTATCGCGGGACCAAAGTTGATAAATAGCAGCGATTATATATCCGCTCAAATTTCCAATTGATAAACTTGAAGCGCCTTCGAGCACTTTTTTGCCACCAATTAACATTTCGAATCCATTCATGATCCAAAATGGCGAATAGGCAAGTAAGGTCATGAAAAATGACGCCAAACAAAAAAGAATAAAATTATTCCAGAAATTTCGATCAAACCTTCGGCCTTTAGAAAAGCACGCCAAACCGCTCAACCAAACGATGGTGCTACCATATGCAAAAATCATTGATTGAACTGAAAATAGCGCAACGACAGCACAAAAACACAGCATCACCCAGGCAAAACGGTTGTTGTATTTGACAATGTACAAAACCAATCCAAGCATGGCGACAAATGCCAAAGTACCTGCGGCATAACCACGACCATTGACAGAATATGCCACTAGAGGCCATGCAACTGCTGAATATCCAGCACCAACTAATCCAGCAAGACGACTACCAAGAACACAACCAAACCAATAAGTTAAAGGGATTGTGAGAAAGCCAAGGATAAAATGCGGCAGATGAATTGCCCAATTAAAATCACCAAATAGAACGTAAGATATATGACCGAGTAAAATGGTAATTGGATGCTGCCACGCTGCCGGTCCGTAAGTTAAACCTTTATGCAACGGTAATATCCACATCGACTGAAAATCAGCCGATTCATCATGAAATAAAGGCCCGTCAATAAAATGAAATCGAAGGACAAAGCCAAAAACCGTGATACCCAATATTGCCATCGGATAGATGAGTGGTGGGGCCAGAAAATAGCGCCGGAAAGACCGGCTAAAATGAGTAATAAAAACCTGGAAATCACCAATTAATTCACCAAAAAAACGGTGTGTTATTTTTATGTATATTAGAAAGAGAGCGCCAATAATGCCCAGGACTGTACCGCTGCCAAAAAGCCGCGTGGAAATCTGGTTATGAAAAGCCCGCGAATACCCGGATGCGTCACCATCTGGAGATATCGCATCAAATAACGCCCTCAAACTTTCATAGGGCGTCACAGCAATACCCAAGCACGATAAGGCCAAGACAATGAATAGAACTGTGCATAGAAGGTATAACGTAATGCCAGATGCCGATTGAATGCGAATCATGATAATGAACTCTCGATGTTCGAATTCGATTTTAAAGAAGCCATAACATCAAAAACCCTAGAAATTATTATTTCTCTTATTACTGACTGTTCATTTGATGATACGGAAACGAATGATTGCACATATCACACTAAAACATCCATAGCCGCAATTTTCTTACCCTCGCCATAAGTGTGCCCATTATATCCTATCGGAACTTCATAGACTTTCTTTTTCTTTATATGCAAATTTGTCAATAATTCTGCTTGTTGCTGCCAGCCACGGCATTGTCACGTTAACTTTCGTCAATCAAATTTGACGCTAAATATGGTTGGTGGAACGAGCGTCGATCCACTAAATAATGCGAATAAAATTGAAATAGTAATTTAACGTGACAAGGCTTGCTGATGCCCCTTAGTTAACCTGACAATGCCCCGAGTTGTTCTAAAGCGTCGGCAACAAAATTTTCGGCGATGACGTCATTTCTGGAGATTTTTGGCAGGTCCGGATTTAGCTCATAGAATAAGCCCATCTGTTTTTGCCAATGCTCCTCGGAAAGCTCGCCATCAATGGCAAAGCCACTGGAATCACGCTCCTTTTTCCAGATATCGTAAATGTCCTCGTCGGCAACCGGAACCGTTACGTTGTGGTCATAGACTTTACGGAAATTTTCGAAGTCGTCGTTGAGGGCTCTAGAGGCGCGGATCATGCCGCGGGTTAGGCGGTGGAGTTCTTCCGGGTGGGCTTGTTCATAAGCCTCAGGGGTCACCATTTCACATGAACTTCACCTGTAACACATTGGTATTCATACAGTTTTAATTTATGCCTGTATGGAGGTAGTACATGTGGAAGGTCAATTTAGTCCCTTATAGTTATCAAAAAAGGGATATTTATTATTTCTCACGTCGTGTTCCAAAAGATCTGGAAGATTGTTACAGATCATCAAAAATTACGTTATCTCTTCGAACAAAGTCACCAAAGCTAGCTAAAACTAAATCAGCTTCTCTGGCTTCTCAGCTAGATGAAGAGTGGTTGACGTTGCGGTGGAGAAGAAACGATAGTCCTCTACGTAAGTTTCTACATGAGCAAGCTTATGAGGCTAGGGGTCAATCATCCGCTCCACTGATGTCTGAAGCAAAGGATATATACCTGCGTATTAAAGGTGTCTCTCGTCCCAAGACCTTTACACAGGCTATTGATCGTACTGTAAATAACTTGTTTGAATTAGTTGCTGATAAACCTATCGATATGTATTCACGTAAGGATGCGAACCTATTGCGTGATCACCTTATTGATAGAAATTTAAATAATGCCACTGTAAAGAAGCAATTGAACACACTTCGTACCATCGTGAACTTCACTAATAGGGAATGTGGCCTGAAAGATATCAATTCTTTTTCTGGTATGTACTTCGGTGAACATGAGCTGAACACTGAAACCAAGAGAAAGCCAATTCCTGTACCTGTTATTCGTTCTGTTCAAAGAGAATGCCAGCAACATGATGATGAAGCCAGGTGGTTAATTTCATTAATCAGTGACACGGGAATGCGATTAAGTGAAGCTGCAGGATTGATTAAAGATGATGTGTATCTCGATCATGAATATCCTCACATTGTTTTGAAAGTACATCCTTGGCGAAGATTAAAGACAAAAGGTAGTGAACGAATTGTTCCGTTAGCTGGTCAAGCACTATGGGCGATCAAGCAAGCTCAGAATGCAACACAATCACAATTCTTATTTCCACGGTACTGCAGTGAGAGTGGCTGTAAGTCTAATTCTGCGAGTGCAGCATTAAACAAGTGGTTATCATCACGGGTACCTTATGGCTGTGTCGTTCATTCATTTAGACATAGTATTAGGGATAGGTTACGTGCTGTTGAATGTCCTCATGATATTATGGATCGTCTAGGAGGTTGGTCAGTCGGTGGAATAGGGGAGAGTTACGGGACTGGATACCCTGTTGAAGTTTTATCTAAATGGATGAGTAGGGGTGTCATGTCTAATGAAACTACCTCCATACAGGCATAAATTAAAACTGTATGAATACCAATGTGTTACAGGTGAAGTTCATGTGAAATGGTGACCCCTGAGATAGTTAGGTGACCCTCAAGAACTCCATTGATACACGAGTATCCAATTGAATCAACAACATAGGAATCCCTGAGTCCATTGTAAAGAGGCATAAATGTACTACCGTTTGTACTACCCTTTCTCTGGTCTTCTTAAG